>NZ_JAPNLK010000004.1 GCF_026627505.1 Streptomyces sp. H27-H5
ACCAGAAAGAACCTCGGAGAACCCGCCACCGGGACGGCCACCCGGGATACCGGCCTGCCCGAATCCGGAAACCCACCACAAAAGCAATCACACCGCGTGATCAAAGATCACGCGGTGGATCGAGGCTCAGAGGCCCCCATGACCCCAACTCAGATTTTGACGGCCGGCGGCACGCTGGCCTCCCTCGTAGCGGCCGTGGTTGTCGTCCTGGCAGCAGCACGTACTAGCTCGGCGCGCGTGTGGCGCGAGGAGGCAGAGGCTCAGAAGTCTCGTGCCGACCGACTTGAAAATTCCCTCTCCGAGATTAAGGAACGTCTTTCTCGGATTGAGGCGGAGAACAAGAGGCTGATCAGCCTCCTTACGTCTCTCGACCCTACCCGCCTTGCCGTCGTCCGGCTGGCGGCTAACCCCCAGGAGGACTAATGGCAACTCCCATGACTGCTGACCAGTTCGTGAAGGCTCTTGTAGCCGAAGGACTGACTGTCAAGGAATATAAGGACTGGCGCAACCACAACCGCAATCACAAGGGCGCGTGGGGGCCGGTTCACGGCGTGGTTATCCACCACACCGCCGGCACTAACTCACTGGACCTTTGCTACGACGGATACGACGAGCTTCCTGGGCCCCTGTGTCACACGTACCTGCATAAGGACGGCACTGCCTACATGCTGGCGAATGGCCGCGCGAATCACGCAGGGACGTTCGCGCAGAACGCGGTTACGGCGGCAGCGAATGAGTCGTCCACTCACCCGCGTCCGGCTGCAAGCGAGCCGGTAGACGGAAACGTTCAGTTCTACGGCATCGAGATTGAGAATCTTGGTGACGGAGATGATCCCTTCCCAGATGTCCAGTACCGGGCTGCGGTTCAGTGGGCTGCGGCAATCTGCCGTTTCCACGGATGGACTGCTGACAGCGTGATTGGGCACAAGGAGGGAACTCGCCGGAAGGTCGACCCTGCTTTCGACATGGACGAATTCCGCCGGAACGTTGCGGCCCAGCTCGGTCAGAAGCCGCAGCCGGCCAAGCCCACCCCGCCCAGCAAGCCAACCCCTCCGGCCTTCCCTGGTGCCGGCTGGTTCCGTCCGGGCGCGAAGAACACGTATGTCACCCAGCTCGGTCGACAGCTCATTGCCAAGGGTTACGGACGCTACTACAGCGTGGGCGCTGGCCCGACTTGGACCAACGCGGATCGATCCGCAGTCCGCGCCTTCCAGATTGCTCAGGGCTGGTCTGGCAGCAATGCGGACGGATACCCGGGCCCCGAGACGTGGCGCCGACTCTTCGCCTAGCCCTTCCCAACTCCGCCCAACCGGATCCCTGTTGAGGATTCCCACATCATGAGGTGATGCAGTATTAACGTTCTCTCCAAGCACGGTGTACGTATCTATTCGATCCTGGCTGCGGCTGTGCCGCTGGCCCTGGCGCTCTGGCCAGACCTGCCGACTGAGGCAATTCTGACCTTCGCTGCGGCCCTTCTCGGTGTCGGTGTGGTAACCGCCAGCCACGAGGACGCTAAGACTCTCAAGGCGCTTTACGAGACCTCCCCTTGGGAGGATGAGCTACGAGGCCTCTAGGCCGGATGGCTCCATGAACTGAGGCAGAGGGGTCTGTCTCGGGGTTGAGAGAACACAAAAAGCCCCCTCCCCTGACTGATGTCAGGGGAGGGGGCTTTTTGTCGTTGGCCAACTTGGGGACTAAACCTTCTTCCGAGGCTTCGCCGGCTCCATGTTCTCCTTCAACAGGTGGTAAAACTCCTTCAACACCTGTTCGGCACGTTCCTGTGCCGCTTCCAAGGAGTCATAGCGACTGCCGTAAGCACCCACACCGAAATATCCGGGGAGAGAGGTCTTCAGCGTCCATTCAGACTTTTCGTCGCCTTGCCGGGCAGTAAACAGCGCAGCCAGAGAAAAATCAGAACCGAGGCTGCCAATCCACTGCGTTGACTTTTGGGTCCACGTCAGCTTGCCACTCATGCAATGCATCCTTACTTGAACTCGACTCCTCGGCCGGTCATTTCCCACCACAGCTTTCCAGCGTACCGGGCCAATAGTGCGAGTGAGGTTGTGTTGTTCGTCCTCGTCAGGTTATCCATGACGGAGCAATAGGTGACGACCAAATCAGCGACGGTGGCCGTAGCGATGTCGCTGTCATCCGGAAGTACCCGGCCGGTGTTGTTGTGTGTGCCAGCTCCGGTAAATCGCTCGGGTGTCTTTCCGCTGGGAAACCCGCCAGTCATTGACTGCTCCTCTGTGAAGGGTCTTCTGTCAGTTTAGGCGTCAGAGCGGACCTGGAAGACGTAACGACCAAAGTCGGTGACTTCCCAGTTCCAATCCAGGATCTCCAGGTTGCGGAAACGCTGACCAGTATTTCCGAGGCTCGGACGCCTACCGCTGCTCGTCGGAATCTCCCCGAGGTACTGCCCCAACACCTTGACGTTGTTGGGGGTGAGGGCCGCTATCCGTTCGGTGAGCGTCATGTCCCTCACCTTGTTCGTACGTTCACACCCGTACGAGGTCCGCTTGTGCCAGCCCTTCGCCTCCTTCTCCGGCACGTCGATGGGCTGGTAGTGCTCCTGTGCTGCCGTCTCGGGGTCCGTGCTGCCTCGCCGGCTACGAGGCCTACCCGTACCGCCGGCCTTCCGCCGGGCAACTTCCAAGTACGGAGCGAGGAGCTCCCTCAGCTCCTGGTCGTGCTCCTGCGTCAGGTCGACCTCATACTCCACCCCGTCCAGGTGGAAGCGAACGGTGTTGATCTCTCCGGGCTCGATGGACTCGGTACCGTCCAGGTCGTCAATCATGATCAACTGCGTGATGGTAGCCATGCGTTCTCCCAGGGCATGACTGAGGCACCGCCGGTATGACGGGGCCTCAGAGGTCAGGTGTGTTGGGTTGTGCAGGTACTCAGTCGGTCTCGGCCTGCTGCGTCTGTGCGTCGACCATGGCGTCATAGGACTCATACAGCTGAGGCCAGCGCTCGTCAGGGCGGAGGGCTTCGGCCGGCAACCGGCCGACCGCAACGTCAAACCGGACAGTCAGGTTCTGGTGCCCGTCGACGGCCAGCCAGCCGGCACAAGCAAGGTCTTCGCCGGTAGCCGGATCACCCTTGTGGCAGGCGAACAGCTCCTGCCCCCCAGCAGCAGCAGCGATCATCGCCTCATGGTTCCGCGCGTCCGGTTGCGTGCTCGTTGCCCGCATCTCCTCAAACCTGCTCAAGGAGAAGCGGCCAACAGGGACATCCGTACGCCAGGGGCATTCGTTACAGGGGGCCTTTCTGTGGGGCAGTTCTCTCGCCACCCTAATTTCCCCTCCTTGCCGTGTTCCACTATTGCAATCTGGAACGCGTACTGACTTTTGAACATGTGGATTCCGTACCGGTCCGTTTGCCCAAACCGAACAAGCTTGTCCCGATACATGAGAAACAGCTTTTCTGCTTCCTCGTAGCTGTGGCTGGAATCCAAGACCTGATAGGACCGGTCCGGCCTCTGCTGAAGCCATCCCTTGCCCGGCCATCGTGCGTTCATTGCCTACCTGCTGTCAGCCACTTAGTACGCCTCACGTTCCGCAGCCTCATCAACCTCAGCGGCCTTGTTCCACTCGGACACGTCGGCCTTAATCTTCTCCTTGGCCGCTTCCTCGGTAAGTCCGTGTTCGGCTGCGAGAATCCAAACGAGTGCGTACATGATTCCTACACGCTGCGTTCGAGCAGTCTTCTGGCGAGCGGACGAAAGCGATCCCTCCCGCCTCTCAAGCCCTGCCATGTTGCAGAGGACGGATGCGTATCCTCTGCCCCACTCGTTTCCAAGGCCTTCAGCAAAGTGGCGTCGTTCGTACGGCAGGTTTCCCATGTCTCTCCCAAGCACGAAGGGGCCCCGATGATCCGGGGCCCCTGGTCCTACACGTGTCTGACTGGCTGAGTGGTCAGCCCTGCGACTTCTCGAAGGCCTCGCGGATCTCGGCCGGCACGCGGCCACGGTCGTTGACGCTGTACCCGTTGGCCTTGGCCCACGCCCGAATCTCGGCGGTGTCTCCGGCGCCGGCCGGCGACGCGGACCGCTTGCGGGCCGAGGGAGCTCCACCCGTCTTCGGCTGCTTGCGGCCTCCCGCGACGTAAGGAGCCAGCGCCTTACGCAGCTTGGCCGCGTTCTTGTCGGTCAGGTCGATCTCAAACGTCTTACCGTCCAGGCCGAACACCACGGTTTCGTCCGCCTCGCCCCCGTCGATGTCGTCCGTGAGGAGGGTGACGATCTGCTGTGCCATGAGGAACTCGCCTTCGTAAGTAAGTTGGTGGCATGCTGCCACAGGGGTCTGACACCCGGCTACCCGCTTCGGCCGGGGCCCCTTGTACGGAGTGGATAAGTTCGGCAGTTAGCCTGTCTGCCGAACCCAGTACTTACGTACGCTTTACACACGGGACCGTATCAGTCCCGCCATTCTCCTGTTGCCCACTTTCGACACAGGTTCCAGTACCTCCCGTGTACGCACCGGAGAGGCTGGGGCCTTCTGGCCGGCATAGCTGCCGGAGTCGCATTGGTCTTGGGTCTGTAGGTCATGACGCTCCGGGGTCACGGGCGGCAACCTTCTTCGCCGCCTTGGTGGTGGCCTTCTTAGCCGGCGGCTTACGCGCCGCCGGTACAGCCTTCCTCGCAGCAACCTTCTTCGCTGGCACCTTGGCGGCCGGAGCCGCGCGCTTCCTTGCCGGCCTCACCGGAGGAGCTGCCTTCGGCACGGGCACCCGGACCGCCTTCGGGGCCGGCTCCACGGTCACGGCCTGGTGGTCCTCCTCCCTGTCCTTGGCAGACAACAACGTGAAGAGCGTGGGCTTTCGTCCACCCCTCGTGAAGCCTTCTGCCGTAGTTGTGTCCTGCTTCTCTACCAGGACGTCAGGCATCTGTGCGGCCTCCGCTTCGATCTGCGCGGCGGTGAACCGAGACCCAAGGGACCTGTAGAGCTGCGTACGGGTCTGGGGCCCCTTGTCCCTCAGCACCTTGCGGATGCGCTCGTCCAGCTCCATGACCGGACGCGAGGCCAGAGCAGCCGATTCGGTGACGAGCTGCCGAACGGACGTGATGCTGTACTCCACGAAGCTTCGGGCAGCTTCGATGGCCTCTACGCTGATGGTGGTCTTTCGCATTGCTGCGGTGAGCACGCACGCCACCCGCATCACCTGTTCGTCGGAGCGTTCGACAAAGCAAGCGAGAGACTCCGGCATCTCTGCCATCTCGTCTTCATAGAACTCCCGAAGCTCGTCGTACCGCTCACAAGCTGCGTCGCTCAGTTCCATGGCCCGCTCTTCCTTACGCGCCCATTCGTAGGCCAGCCGGAGAGCGCTGGACGGCTTGATACTCTTCAGCGGGTTTTCCCGAGTCGTCTTCAGAAGCTTGGACCGCTCGACCATGACGGGCAAGATTCGATTGTAAGAGCCTCCGAGAGCCTCAACGGCGGAAATGTATTTGGCCCAAATGCCCGGCTGGATGTGGGCATGGAATCCCATCATCGGACTTTCTACGTTCTGCTCGTCCCGTTCACCGTTCTTCCCTTTCGTCGTGTTCACTACCCGGTTTCCGTCCCACGCGGTACGGAAGACGCTGGAAAACGTGGGGCACCTGTTCGTTCGCTTGAGCTGAGCGGACCACTCTTCCTCTACAACGAAGATTCGTCCATCTGGTCCGCCCTCCAACATGGCAGAATCGTGCACCGCCTCAAAGAGGGTGGTTACGAGTGCAGGCCCGGACGATATGCCCTGCCGGCGACGTACAGACAGAAAGTCTCCGATAGCGTCGGAACAGATGGCCGATGCCGTGGCCAGGGCGAAGCCCTTACGTCCGATCTTGGAGCGGCCGGCGAGAGCCGTCCAAACAACTACCGGACGCCCGTTGGGCTGGAAGACGTTTCCGCTCAGCGCTGCGGAGTACATGGAGAGCACTGCCGCGAATACGCCGATGGGGTCTGCTTCCGTATGCGGCATTGCGTCTTTCACAGCCTTGCCCAAGGGGCCGTATGCCATCAAATCAAAGCGCGTCTTTTCCACGCCGCCTCTCCCTCTTTTGTTGTGGTTGCACGCCAGTCGTAAGCGTCCATGGATCGGGCCGGCACCGCCGGCCCTCACCAAAGCAGCTCAGATCAGCTCTCGTCGTCTTCCTCAGGCCGCAGAAGCTCGTACATCTCGGCCACTGCCGACCGCATGTCTGCGGCCCTCTGCTCCGCGTTCTCGGCCAGGATCTTGTAACCCTCGTTCGTGCAGCTCGACGCATCCTGAGCAGCCATAACGGCAGGGTCTTCCTGACCCTTCTGGTACTGCTCACGCAGGCTCCGCGTACTCCCTTCGAGATGTTCCGCAGAGGCCCTGAGCGCGTCAGCGAACAACGGTTCGTTGCGCCTGAGGAACTGTTCCGTGCGGGCCAACTTCTTCAGTTCTGAACCATCGACGTACGGCATGAACTCAACTCTCCTTGTGACTAGGTCTTGTCATGCAGGTTAGTGCGCGTGAGGGCGGTTAGGGTTCGTTTCGCTCAACTGCCCATTGCGCCCACTCATTTCCTTGTATGTACCAACGCGCCCCACCCTCATAGTCATACCTCCATCCCACTCCAGGAATGAACTTCTCCTCAAACAACCAGTGGTAGGGCACACACTTTGCCTCCTTCACCTCCTCAGGGTTCAGCACCTTGCCAATGACCCCGTAGACCGTGGAGGAGTATCCCCCGGGCCAGTTCCTCGGCTCCTTCTCGATAAGTACGCGCATTCCGTGGACCAACACCACGTCACCGATGCGGATTTCGGACGTGTTCACGTACAGAACTGCGACTGTCACTGTGCACCTTCCGTGCGAGCTATTCGGTATGCCTTAACGGCAACAGCGTTGAGCGCCCGTCTTGCCTGACTCGGTCCGGCATAGGCCTGCGAGACCGGCCGTACGTTCTGAAAGACCTGGAGCAGGGCGGCCATACGGGCCCCGCATGAGGACAGTTCAGCGGCCTTCTCCGCCCCTTCCGTGATCTCGCGCATGTCCTGCGCCCATCTCTGCATCTGGCTCACTCGGCAGCCCCGTAGCACTGCTCAACCGGGATGCCCTCTTTAGCTGCTTCCTCAATGCACCCCTCCGCGCTCTGTACAAAGAACCGGAGGGCCAACTCACGTGCAGCCTTTCGACTCTCCGCGTACGAGTAGTCGGGGTGTCGAATGGGCACCAGGTTCTTCGCGGCCATGAGATACATGGATTTGTCAATCCGCATGAGCGATCCGGCCTTCCTCTTACGGCTCGGAACTTCTAGATATTCCTCACCCACGATCAGGCCTACAACTCGGATTCCGAGGGTTGTCCCGTCCGAAAGCGTGTGTTTTGTCATTACGTCCCCCCTTACCGGCCCCAGTGACCGGGCACAGCCGGCCGGCCGCGCCGAAGCGCGTACGGTCGACCATGCCCAGCACTAGGACGCAGAGCGCCAGTCACCCCAGCGCCAACCCCCGTGTTGAGACAAGTAGGTTGCGCACCGGATTGCGTCCCGGTCCCACTCGGTTTCCTCAAGGGGGATCAGCGTTAGAACACGTGTGGTGAGTGCGTCGAGAAACGAGTCAGACGGGGTGGCGCTGGGAAGGACCGCCGGAAGCTCCGCGCGGTAGACCGCAACGTCTTTCAGGCTCTCGTGTTCCTTGAGTACGAACTGAATGTCTCGCTTGCCTGCCGTCCACTCGATACGGGCGAGGAAGTAGGGGGCGATAGTGCCAATCGCCAGATGCGTGTAATCCATAGGTCAGATCTCCTTTCTGAAACTCTCAGGGCTGGGAATGTCGGCCTCCAAATCCCCTGCCCTCCAATCGAGATAGGCGGTACGCCACATTGCAAAGCCTTCCGGGTCGCGGGTGTCCAACTCCCGCGCGTAGGCCTCAAACTTCGGCCGAAACTCGGCCGCTTCGTCCACGGTGGTCGGTCGCACCGTTACGCCGGCTACGCGGATGGGTGCCCCCGGGGTTGCCAGGTAAGCGGAGCCCATAAGGTTGAGCCGAAGTGTCTGCAAGGTCTGTCGGAACTGACCCTTCAGCGGCCCGTCTTGATACTTGAACTGATCCAGGTATCGGCTCATCAAACGTCCTCGCATTCCTTGTGCAGGTTGACCGGCTTCGGTCGCTCGTACGGGTCGATAGGCTCTCGGCCGGCCCGCTCGTCGTAGGACAACCAGAGTTCGAGCCGTTCCCACTCTCGGTAGAACAACTCAGTGATGTTTAGGGGAATCTCCGACAGAGTGAAGATGGACGTACGCCGGTACCAATCCCGAAGCGGTTGCCCTCGGTAGAAGTCGACGTTCTCCCCTTCCGCCCTACGGATGATTCCGGGGAGGTAGACCCCTTCACCCAACTTGATTGCCGCACGTCCGTTTCCGGGTGTGTAGACCATGGATGAGCCTCCTTCTAGCGCGCTTCGGCGCGAATGACCTGGTTCGGGTGGATGTCCTCAACCAATCGGCCCGACACCTGGACGGACAGACGCGACCCGATACCCACAAGGGGACCGGCCAAGATGTCTTCCCCCTGGATAAAGGACACGTGCACGCTGCTGCCACTTCCGCGATGCAGCGCGCGAAGCGTCTGAATGCTGAACAGAGCCTCAGTCACTACCCCTCCATTCAGAGCCCTAGGGCATTCCTAGAAGCTCGACACCAGAGGCAGGCGCAAGTGTGCCCCTGTCTCTGATATCCGGCCGCTAGGCGCGTATCACGCGCTCTCTGTGCTTGTGGGTAGGGTCTTCTAGTTCCCAGTCCCCATGACTGGCGCAATAGGTCGTTGATAGGAAGCGCGTGTTTCCGTACCGCTCCATATCGATCCAGCGGGTAGCCCTGGTTCCGCACACGTGGCAGGCGTACGAGCCGTCAGGCAGCGTCTTGAAGTGCTGGACGCTGCCTTTAGTCGTTCCCTTGCTCACGCGGCTACCGACTGCCGGCCGGCGTACTGCTCATTGCGTATGTCGTTGTAGATGAGTCCCGTAGGCAGACCCGCGAATGATTTCTCCGGCAGGTACGGGAAGGACTCGACTTCCCAACCAGCCATCTGCTCCCGGTAGAACGGGAGGGTGGTAAGCGTGTTGTACGCATCCTCAAGGGAGTACCCGTCAACAACGCAGAACCACGGTCGTTCACATTCGTCTATCTCAAGCGCCACGGTGAAGGGCCCGAAGTCGCCTTCAGTGCTGGGCACCCAACGCTTTCCGTCCCTCACCATGAGCGGAAGTTCTTCCGTGATGTACTCCGCTTCCGCCTCTCTAACACGCTGAACGGTGGCACGGAAGTCATGCCGCCCCAAGCTGGCCGTGACTACTACCGCCTGCCGCGAATACGCAGGCGTACGTACACACGTGACACGCACCATCCCGTCATCCATAAGGGCCACATCTTTTGTGATCAGGACGATTGAATTCCCGAGGATGAAACGCACACGCTTAATGGCCTTGTTCAGAATGACTTTGTCCGTGCTGCTGTCCTTCATTGCATTGCCCCCTTACCTCCACTCACCATGAGCGGATATGGCGAGCGCGTGTGCTGCTTAGCCTTCACCACACGCACCACCAGAACCGTTCTCAGAAGCTGACAGGGGGGCGCGTATCGCACGCCCTACAGGGATTGCCCGGGTTACAACACTCCTGAAGAGAGGTCACACAGCCGCTCACCCGCATTGCGTACCGGGTGACGACTCCATCCCGCAGCAGCCGGCCGGCCGCCGCTTTGAGTGCTCCGCGTTCTGCGTACGCGGTTACGTCCAGGATGTGAACCACAGCACCTATGGAGCTGACGCACTCGACTGTGAACACCCGTTGTAGGTACGCGTGACGCGTGTTCTGCTGGTTCGTCCAGCATCCGCAGCGAAGTTGTCTGAGGCCCTCGGTTACCTCCCGAAAGGCCCGGTCCCTCTCGGCTCTTCCCGCCAACCACAGTGAGCGAGCGGACGCATCTACTGTCATCGGGTCACCCTCCTAACCTGCACTCGCTAGACCACCTAGAGAGGCACGGAGGGACACAGCGCGCTTAGCCTCGCGCTGTGCCCAACCGGTGCGCCGCTACGCGCTCTTACGGAAGGTATACGGCCCGGATAATGACCATGAGGTCAACCGTGTGGACCACATCGCACGCTTCCCAGTGGTTGACCTGAGAAAGGTTCACGACAGGTACCCCACCAAAGTTGGCGTTCCAACACGTGACGCAACCGCAGTTCTCGTCAAACGGCTGAGGGTTCGCAATGTACTGGTCATTGTTGTAACTCACGGTCCCGTTCTCCCAGACGTTCCCAATGACCATGTCTCCCTCGGCCACGTCTGCCGCACGTACCACGGTGGCGAACTCGATTCCGACGGGAATAGGAGCGTGCTCCCCATCATCGAACGGGTACGGAGGCAGGCTGATTTCAATCTGTGCCACTGAATGCCCTTTCGTGTGCTTGCCAGCCTTTCTAGCAAGGCTTGGAAAGGGACAGCGCGCTTAGCCTCGCGCTGTACCCAACCAGGCCGCTCTAGCGGCTACGCGTATAGGAACCCGTCATCTCCCATGTAGAGCTCAAAGGCCCCGCATGCACGAGCGGCGACGCTGAGAATGGTTCCCGCAGGCTCCGGCCAGTCCCCATCCCAGAAGCCGGCCCCGTGCCCGTTTCGGGTAAGCCAGAAGTCATGCCCTGCGTCAGACTCGCGTCCCCCGAAGTAGGTACGGGCCGCATACTCGAATGCGGAGCAATCGTTGAGCATTCGGGCCCTAGTAAGGGGGGACAGATCATCCATGGTCGGAGGGGTGTCCCGCGTCCACTCCTCCGAGTGCTGAACATCTGACAGAGCGGTACTGATGTACTGCGCTTTGAATTCGTTAAGTTCCACGGCTTTGCCTTTCTTGCCTGACTGTCGGACGCAGTAGACAGAGGGAGACACAGCACACCTAGCCTTGTGCTGTGTCCCCGTACTGACGACTACGGCTTGACGCAGAGGTGCCCGTTACCGTCCTCAAGGACGTAAGAGCCGTCCTCGTAATACCGAGGGGCACACAGTGCAGTCAGAAAACCATCATTGAACGTTGCCACGGGGTCGACGTCCGGACGGGCGTTCATTCCTGCGGCCAGCCCAACAAGCAGACTGGCCACGACCGCGAAACCGGTGATTATCTTCATTAGCTGTGCCCCCTAGTGCAGTGAGTTGCAGTGCTTATCGGGGTCACCCATGCGAGTGCCCAGCTTTCGGAACTGACTGGGAAGGAGTTCCCCACTGACCTTGAGAGCGGACAGAAGCTCGTCTATGTCCCACCCCTCGTAGTTCCACATGGACCCCTTGCACTCCTCCCCAATTTCGGGGAACCACTCTCCGAGTGCGTTAGCCATGTGTTCTTCACATGCCGTGTAGTCGGCAGGCTCGTAGTAGAAGAACCGTTCAGCCATTACGCTTCCTCCGTCCGGATACCGCCGAGCGGCCCCCGCTCGATAATCCGGCACGGATAGTCAAACGGACTGCCGTCCGTACCGAACTCCTCGGCACGCGTCCAGTTCTCTTCCGAGTAGGGATACAGGGTGGCACTGCATTCGTCGTTGTAGACCGAAACGCAGTAGTCCCGGTAGTGCTCTCGCGCAGACTCCAAACTGGGATGCCTGGATAGGTCGAGACTGCCCCCGGGGAATGCGTTCTGCCCCAGGTACATAATCCAGCGGTAGTCAGCCACGACGGTTCCCCCTGTAAATGTCACCCTCCACATAGGTGATAACCGAGCCATCGGGGGCGCGCATGGCGTAGTAGCTGTGCCACTCCGCCCAAATCTGCGTCCACCCCGCGTCATTCAGCGAATCCCACACGCTGTAGTCCCCACCCGAGCCAGCAAAGAACCCGTCAGCCGCTATGGACTCGTGCCCGTAAGGGTTCCTCTCCGCAGACAGAATGCGGATCACGTCATCGGCCCTACCGGCCGTTTTCAGCTCATCCAGTTGGGCCCGTACGACTGCCCAAAAGTTGTCAGCCACGCTAGTTCCCCTCTCCTACTCCATTGCGTCTCTCGCATTGGATGAGAGGGTCCATGAGCCACCTAGCCTTGACTCATGGACCCGACACCCCTACGAAAGTGCTACGCGTCCCAGTGCCGGTATTCCGACCTGTGAACGTAGATCACTTGGCAGTGCCTACCGTCCGCATAGAACTGATCTATACGGGTGCAGGTAGGCCCGTGGTGAATCTCGTACGTCATGCCGCTACCTCCTTGAAAACAGGAGTCACGCGGATGTTCACGCCGTTCACCAGGGCATAGCCCGTGCGGTAGATGTCCACGCGGGTACGCTGGCAGATTCCGAGATGAGCTATCGACTCAGCGAATGCCGTGACCGTGCGAATCATGTTTCCCCACGCCAGTACCTCATAGACGAACGGCGTACCGCCGTCCAAGATGCTGACCTGAAAACGGTCATGGCTGATGTACTCCCGATGGAACGAGAAGTCTCGTACCGGGATGGTTCCGCGCTCACGCTTGCTTGACGAAACCTCAATGGCCGTTGCCATTACTCCCCCTAGGGAATCGCTGTACGGCCCCTCAGGGCCCTTGCAAGTGCCTAACCGACACTCCCCCCGACTCACGCACTTAGAGACCCGTAGAGACGCACGCAGATTGGTTGGGTGAGTATCAGTCACCTTGACCACTGGGCAGGCTTGCTAGGTCAGTGAGTGTGTGAGCCGTAGGCATTGCAGGTTGGTACTCCTCCCGTACGTCCCGGAAGGTGGCGTGAGGGTCAAGGCGCCTCAGATGGCGCCATAGGGGAATGTGCTGCGATTCACGCAATTCGTTCTCTTTGGCCACACTATTGAGTTCTCAAGGATCAGTCAGTTCCGCATCACCCGTCCGTATTCACGTCCGGAGCACTGCGGCTAGTGCCTCTCATTCACCCGCCCTTTGCGCCTATTCAGCGTCTCGGCGTGAACCCCGTTTCCGCCTGCCCTTAGGGCCGGTACTCCGGGGCCGCTCTGCTGCGGTGCGGCTGGTTGAACAATCCGATGAAACGCAGACCCCGGACCTAAACGCAACTTGTCGTCATCAGGACGAGAACATGCCATGCACGCACACACGTAAAGAGAACACAGCATGTCAGCGCACTATCGCTAGCTCAGGGATAGGACATAACCGCTCATTCTCACCCTCAGACCTAAACGCAACTTTTTGCCTGCCCTTGGCCTAGGCAAGGGGTGAGCATTACTTAGATGGGTGCATATCGGGCAGGCTCTTGACCATTTCATGGGTGAGCACAGAAAGGGGCAATGTGACCCATACCGGTATATGCAAGGTTGTTGCATAATTGCTTATGACGGTCCATCAGGTGTCCAATACGCACACCTATTACCTATATGTGGGTGAGGCGGGTCACACAGAAAGTCCACGCACTCAACAGGAGTCGTGAGGGTGGCCGAAGAGAGGCAGTCAGGCAGGGTGACCCACCCCTAGGGCAGTGCCTATCTCGCAGGCAATTGCATCCCCCGAAATGCACTCCTATCCCGCCCGACAATGAGGCATGGAATGGAATAGGTGTTCTTGCATCATCCTCTGAGGTGGCAACAAATACCCGGACGCATTCAGATGTTGTTACCACCTCACCCCTTGATGCAATAACCCACACCCCTATAGGTGGGGGTAATATAACGCGAATACTTCACAGGGACCGCAGGGGGCGCCTTCCTGCGATCGTGTACGGGTTTCATCATTCTCGGATGAAGTCGGGTCTGTGAGCCGGCCTGTGAGGCCCTCCGGGCTCTTCGCCCACCCAAGGACACCTAAGAGGCTCTTTTGGGCCCTCCAAGGGCCCTTCAAAGGGTTTTTGGGTCCCCGCGGGAAGCTCTAGAGGGTCTCGCCAGCCTCCGAGATACTGCATCAACGGCTGAGGTAGCAACATTAATGTCGTCTCGATCACATCGGTGTCCCGAAGTGGCTGAGAGGACAGGTACCTCTATCTATGCAGGGGCTCTTTAGCCCCTGCCTCAGGTCTCTTCACAGCGGATGTCCCAGAGTCCGCGCCAAGGCGGACTCTGCGTATGCTCCTAATTTTCGAAGAACCTGACAGAGCCTGGTCTAGCCGATACTCTGGCCATGGTCTGTTGTGTGCTGCGAGACAAAGGGCAAGCATGGCAAAGGGAATCGTGTCTCAGGTCGTCCGGATCAAGGCGCCGGCCAAGCCGGTAATCTCCGAGGGGCTGAGGCTGGCCGATCTGGAATCTGATCTTCTGGAGGAAGACGCAATGCTGAAGGGCCTCCGATTCGACGGAGGCCCTTTCGTTGGAATCGGCGCAGAAGTATTTGAAGCTGTCGGCTGCCGCTTCGAGAACTCCCGATTTACAGGAAGTCGCCTAGAGCGAGGACAGTTCAGCGATTCCGTGTTCAATACATGCGATTTCTCGCAGGTGAACGCGCACGATGTGTCTCTCATCCGGTGCGAGGTAACAGGCAGCCGGATTACAGGCTCATCCTGGAAGGCGGGAACGTTCCGAGACGTACATTTCTCCGGCTGCGTTATCGCCCCGGCCATGCTGCGGCAAATGAAGCTCTATGCGGTCACCTTCTCGGACTGCAAGCTTGTCGGTGCAGACTTCCAGGGGGCAGAGTTTCATAATGTCCGGTTCGAATCCTGCGATCTCACGGGAGCGCAGTTCGCGAATATCAAGATCGGCACAGCGCGTTTCGATTTGTGCACTCTCGCTGATATCGGCGGGGCAGCAAGTCTAAAGGGGGCCGCTGTACGAGGCCCAGGCGCCATGGAGTTGGCTCTGAGCCTCGCACGTGAAGCCGGCATTCGCTTCGAGGACTACTAGGCAGCGGCGCGGGCCGGCGCGTAGCTGGCGTAGCCCGGTTCAGAGATGGTGCGGGCCGCGTGGGGGAAGTCGATGTTCTCCCCCCACGCGGTCAGCTCGTCCAGGAGCAACCGGCCGTAGGGCGTGAACTTCTCGCGCTGCTTCCGAAGGTCCGCGCAGGCGTCCTTGAGGGAGGCCGTATAGAGGTCCACCAGCGTGGTTTCGCCCTGATGGTCCTCCATATACATCAGGGGGACCGTCACGGCTGCGGCGTGGAACGCCTTGTCCAGCGGCCGGCGCTGGCCGATCTTCACGGCCGAGAGCGCACGGTGCTCGTCGGCCTCCAGCTCCACGGAGGTCAGGTAGAAGGTGCGATGAACGGCGTCGCCGAGGAACAGGTTGAGGTGCAGGCCTTCGTGTACGAGGCACATGGCGTAGTCGAGCGTGGTCCAGGTTGCGCCAGGGCTCATGACGACCAGGCCGGGAAGCTGGGAGGCCGACCCACCGCCGTCCGTACCGGAGTTCAGTACGACGACATCGGAGACCATGAAGTCAACCATGGTCCGAAGGTCCGGATTGATGCGCCTGATCAGGCTCAGGGCGTCGAGGATATTGCTGTCCCACGCCTCGCGGGTGGGGCCGTCGGTGGGGCCGGCACCCCGGAAGATGTGAGGGAAGACGCCGTTCTCGGCACAGTACCTAGCCCAGGTCCCATCTTCGTAGGAGATGTTCAGGCCCTCGTGGGTGATCGGCATAGGCCGCAGTTCGGGAGCGGAGATCGCAGCGCGGTAGGAGCTGGGCAGCTCCTCCAAGGTGGGCGCCTTTCCGGTCATGGCCTGCACGAAGCGGGCCGCGTTCTGGTACGTGTGGCCGATGTTCATGAAGTGCATGGGAGCTCCTGCCTGAGGGCGATGCACGTGCCCGGAGGGATATCCCTCCGGGCACGCTTAGGGCTTTAGCGCACACGCGCTAGGGGGTTGTTCAGGCGACGTCGGAGACCCAGCCGCCCATCATGGCGTTGTTGGTGTCGGCCTGGGCCCGCTCGACGTTGTTCCGGACAGCCGCGACCTGCTCCGGGGAGTCCTGAGCCACGCCGGCCACGAGGCCGGCGAAGGCCTCGCTGTTCGTCTTCAGGGTGGTGTTCATGGTGAACCTCCAGTAGATGGATGGGTGTTGGCTTCCGCCCCATACGGGGCGGGTTTTCGTGATCGCTCCAAGGAGGAGCTGTTCTTCACTCCTTGGCTCCACGGCTTCCGGGATCGCCCGAAAGGTCTGTCTCCACCCCCGCGCCGTGGGGGAACGAATAGCGGGGGTGGAAGTTTGGTCGGAGCCTGGCAGGCCGGTACTGCCCACCAGGCCCCTTGGTGGCTCAACCCTCAGGGGCGGGCGAGAGGGGAGCCGGCTCCCCGCCGGAGGAGGGCGGGGAGGTATGGGGTTCAGAGCCGGCGGTAGACCTTCTCTTTCGCGTTCGCTGACCGTACGCGGCCGTTGTCGAAGATCAGGGAACGGCCGTTTCCGAATCGTCCACGCATATCTACGATCTTCCGTAGCCGGCCTTCAAAGAGGGCAAAGTCTCCCACCCTCAAATCAATCTGCCGCATGTCGTCGTGAGGAATCGTGCCAGGGGGAATCGTGAAGGGTTCACCCGAAGGGCGTTTGATGGCTGCCGGTTTCCTCTGGAGAGCACGACAGTTCTCATTGGCTGCGAGCCATGAACCGCCCGCGTTACGGAGCTTCATCAGCCCTGCGGGGTAGATCATCTCTACTACGCCGTTCTCGCGACGGCTCGTGTCGTAGACCTTCTGACGCACTCTGAACATGTGGATCAGCCTTTCACTGTCCGTTCGTTGCTAGTTGATCCAGATGCACACGAGCAGGAGAAGGCCGCAGACTACGAGCGCTTGGCTGGCAGCAACGGCCGCCCATCGGAGCCGATAACCCGAATCGTCCGCCCAGGAAGAATTGTTGCGGCCTCGTCCGGGCTTGCGAGGAAACATGCATCCATCCTTGCCCGCCAAGGGGTCTTGCCTGGCGGTCGTACTAGCGTCAGCTCGGCTCGGTCCTGGTGGACTTCCTCCACCTTGCCGATCAAGGCACGGTCCGAGTCCTTGACCACGTCATTCTTCTTGAAGGTGGTCACGGCCGGAGAAGGTCACGCCAGGACCAAACCGAAGGGGCCTGCCGGCTCATGGGAGCGGTGTGGTACCCGAACCCAACTCCGTAGTCCGTCCAACGGCTGGGGGGCCTACTGATCTGCCGGCCCTCGGTCGGTGCTGCTCTGGGGCTCTGCTTCCCTACCATGTCGAACCCTCCGCCATCGGGTTTGTTCGTCTGAGGCATGAGTTTGTCGTCAACTGGCTAGCCTGAACAGGTAGATCAACGTGAGTGCTGAGATCCCGCAGAAACAGGGGTAGTAGCGTGGGGCGACCGCGTAAGGAGCTGGACCGGACGACACCGGCCGGCTTGCTAGGAGCCAAGGTCAGAGACCTGCAAGACCTCCGGGGGCTCACCCCGGCGCAGTTAGCTGCGAAGCTTTTCATCTCAGAAAGTCGCCTCATCAAGATCCAGACGGCCAACGATCCACCGAACAAGGCCATGGTCGAGCGGCTTACGTCGGCCCTGGATGCGGGCGATGCTCTCATGGAGCTCTACCCCTTGCTGAGGAACGCGAGCTTCAAGGACTACGCCCAGCCGTTCCTTGCCAAGCAGGCCAAGGCGAAGACGATAAAGGAGTTCTCTCTCCTCATTCCCGGTCTGCTCCAGACACAGGCCTACGCCGCAGCCCTCATGCGGCTTGGTGATCCTGAGGGACTCGAAGATGAGATCCGGGCTGCTGCTGAGCGAAGGTACGAGCGGCAGGAGGTCTTGGAGGGCCCTGATGCCCCGTGGCTGTGGGTCGTGCTGGACAGAGGGGCCCTAACCAAGGTGATCGGTTCGCGCACCATCATGCGCGATCAGATGGAGCATCTACTCAAAGCGATTCAGATGCCGAACATTCACGTTCAGATCCTCCGAGCTGACTGCCCCACAGTCGGTGGGTCGATTAGCGTGCTCACCTCACGCAGCGGCGAGGTCTCTGCCTACACGGAGGGCTTCGACGTTGGGAGGTACATGCAGGACGTTGAAGACGCAGAGCGGTTTCAGAGGATCTATGATCAGCTCCACGCTGAGGCCCTACCGCCCAGCAAGTCAGAAGAGTTGATCCGGGAAGCACTGGGGACGTACACATGATCACGCAGCCTGCTTGGCGCACGAGCACGTACAGCGGCCAGAACGACAACTGTGTCGAGGTTGCCAAGAACGTTCCCGGAGCTGTCTTCGTCCGGGACACGAAGGACCACGAGGCGGGATCGTTCGCAGCCTCGCCGGCCGCCTGGTCCTCGTTCATGGACTTCGCCAAGGAACAGAGCATCTGAGACACTGAGTGCAGACGGCCCCCTCTCTCTTAGCCTGAGAGGGGGCCGTCGTCGTGCTCCGGTCAGGTGCTCAGCACGTCTTGCATGTACCTGGTCCCGGTTGCTGGGCTGACTCCCAACAGCGCCGCCAAGCGGCCTCCAGTCACCTTCTCGCCGCCGGCCTCCAGCTCCCGGGCGGCAGCCTTGATCTTGGCCGGCGGTACGGCCTTCTTGGGGCCCTTCCGGTTCACCTGAGGCTCATCATCGGCGGCAGCCATCTCCCTCTCAGCTTCGGCCATGACAGCCGCAGCTTCGTGAAGCGTCTGAGCGGCAGCCTCACACAGGGCGGTTGCCCCAGTGCTCACGTGGTCGTACTTCTTGATGAGCGACTCCGACCCGGAGATGAGTGAGTCAGCCGTTTCGATCATGAAGGCCTGAAGCAGTCGCCTCATGTCGTCCATCTCCTCAGAAGCCGTCCGCACCTGAGCGGGGGTCTCGGCCATGTGTACCAGGTGAGCGATCGTGAGCGGCGGTACGCAGGACACGGCCACCACCAGGACGGCAGAGGTGCTCATGTAGTTCTGCTCAATCAGGTGGCTGATCGACTGAGCAGACATGGCCAGGATGAGGGCCATCAACGAACCGATGAGTGCTGTGAGCTGCCCCGGCAGCTCCATCTTCCTGCGGTAAGCGGCGATGGCTCCGGCAGAGAGGGCGTAAACGGAGAGGCATACGGGCATGGCCGGCGCGTAGTGCGCGGACCAACCTGCGGTCCTCGCAAGGGCTACCTCCCCAGGTATCGAGAGGTACAGGGCCGCCAGGCAGGCGGACGGGATACCCACGTACAGAATCCCCTTGAGGTACCAGGGCAAAGCTGAGCTAGGCATGGTGCTGCCTTCCAAGTAGCGAGGGGGAGTTTCAGGCGTGCTTGCGGCAGTCACGGCATACGTCAGCCGTGACACCGAGGCGGAAGGGCCGGCGGCACTCCGAGCACTGCGAGCGCGTCACCTTCTGTGCGGGCTGTGAAGCGTGCACCAGGGCTGTAGGCGGCTCGGGGCGGTGCTCCTTCAGGCGGAAGGTCACCAAAGCTGCGGCCGAATCGATGGAGGCCGGCAGGGCGCGACCGAGGGCCGTGATCACTTCCATCTCGTGGAAGCCCTCAGACAGCCATGCAGCCGCCAGAGGGGCAAGCCGCTGCACCTCGGTCGGAGTGAGGCGAAGCCGACGTTCGTGCTGTCCGAGCTTGGCGAGGCACAGCACGGCTCGACTGGCTACGGCGTCAGCCGTGCCAGGAGTCTTGTCGGTGGAAGAGGGAGAAATCTCCCCCTCCTCCTTGCTGCTGTCGTCAGCCCTGCCGGCCTGCTCCTCAGAGCGCGGCTCAGGGAGGAGGTCATTTCCCTGCGGTGCTTTTCCCTTGGGATAGCCGCCGACGCTCCGAGGGGCCGCCTCTCCGACCGTCGCGACCTGGTCGGTCGGCTGGTCCGAGACGGATGTGAGGGTGACCCATCGTCCGGTCTCCGGGTCCTGGACCCGAGCCCTCTGAACGTAGCCAGCCTCAACCAGCTCGTTCATAGCGCGGCCGACCACTCGCCGGCCGTTCGGAACTCGGGAGGTCACTCCCTCTACCGTGGACTTGTTCACATCAGGTAGGGAGAGCAGTCGAACAAGCAGCCCCACCGCCTCAAGGCTGAGCGTTGAGGACCGAGCGATTACGTTGGGAATCTGGACATAGGCACGGGTGTGCCGGGTACGCTGGACGTGCATCTAGAGTCCACATCTCTAGGTGTGCTTCCCGTCAGGCTGCTACCTGACGGGGCCCCCTGAGGCTGCTACCTCGGGGGGTTCTGCTTTGGACCGTAACGCAACTTTTTGAAGAAGTCGATGGCCCGCCTCCAGGGAGGCGGGCCGGCTGTGTTGCTCGCTGTCAGGTGGCCATCTCAAGGCCAAGAGCGTCCGCCAGATCACGCAACGCTTCGTTGGAGAGCTGCGGGGCTTGGGACACCTGAACCGAGATCCAGGCCTCTAGGAGGTCATCCATACCTAACCCTTCCTTCTGTGAGCAGGCCCTGAGCTGCGGGAACCTGTGCGCCTTTGACTGAGGGATGAGTGGTCCTCGTAGAAGGCGCAGGCCTCCCGGGTCACGGGGGCCAGCAGTTCGCCGAGGGCGGCCAGCGCCCTGCCGTACGGGGCCTGCGTGCGCACCACCGCCACCACCTCGGGCCGGGCCCGGTGCACGGCCGCGTGCACGGCGAAGGCCAGTTGGTTGACCCGCCGCTCCCCCAGGAGCACCCGGCCGTCCCCGTCGACCAGCAACAGGTCCTCGGCGCCCAGCCCGGCGAAGGCCCGGCCGAAGGGGTTCACCCAGTAGCTGTCCTCGAACTCGGGGTCGCGTGCGGTGACGTGCCCGCCGACCCCGTCCTCGTACCCCAGCCGCCCGAGCAGGCGCAGCGCCCCGGCGAGCCGTTCCCTGCGGTACGCCCGCTCGTCGGCCGGGTCCGTGTGCCGGGGCGGCAGCTCGAAGCGCAACCGGTCGGCGGGAACGGGTTCCGGGGCTGGCTGCTGGTCCGGCATGGGCCACTCCTCGCTGGGCGTCGACTCGGGGCGCAAGGTACCGGCACCCCGCCGAACCGGCCAGAGGAACGCCGAAGCCGCCGCTCCCCGAGGGAAACGGCGGCTTCGTCAGGTCCGGCGGGGCCGGGTGGGGGCTACTCCCACTCGATGGTGCCCGGCGGCTTGCTCGTGCAGTCCAGGACCACGCGGTTCACGTCCCGCACCTCGTTGGTGATGCGGGTGGAGATCCGGGCGAGCACCTCGTACGGCATGCGCGTCCAGTCGGCGGTCATCGCGTCCTCGGAGGAGACGGGGCGCAGCACGATCGGGTGGCCGTAGGTGCGGCCGTCGCCCTGGACGCCGACGCTGCGGACGTCCGCGAGCAGGACGACCGGGCACTGCCAGATCTCCCGGTCGAGGCCGGCGGCGGTCAGCTCGTGGCGGGCGATGGCGTCGGCCTCGCGGAGCAGGTCGAGCCGCTCCTTGGTGACCTCGCCGACGATGCGGATGCCGAGGCCGGGGCCTGGGAAGGGCTGGCGCTGGACGATCTCGTCCGGCAGGCCCAGCTCCTGGCCGACCATGCGGACCTCGTCCTTGAACAGCTGCCGCAGCGGCTCGACGAGTTCGAACTCGATGTCGTCGGGGAGGCCGCCGACGTTGTGGTGCGACTTGATGTTCGCGGTGCCGGTGCCGCCGCCGGACTCGACGACGTCCGGGTACAGGGTGCCCTGGACCAGGAAGGCCACGTCCGCGCCGCCCTCGGCGATGATCTCGGCCTGGGCCTGCTCGAAGACGCGGATGAACTCGCGGCCGATGATCTTCCGCTTGGTCTCCGGGTCGGAGACGCCGGCCAGCGCGTTCAGGAAGCGCTCCTGGGCGTCGACGACCTTCAGCTGGACGCCGGTGGCCGCGACGAAGTCCTTCTCGACCTGCTCGGTCTCGCCCTTGCGCATCAGACCGTGGTCGACGTACACGCAGGTGAGCTGCGAGCCGATGGCCTTCTGCACGAGCGCCGCCGCCACGGCGGAGTCCACGCCGCCGGAGAGGCCGCAGATGGCGCGCTTGTCGCCGACCTGCTCGCGGATGGCCGCGACCTGCTCCTCGACGATGTTGCCGGTGGTCCAGGTGGGGGCCAGGCCGGCGCCGCGGTAGAGGAAGTGCTCCAGGATCTGCTGGCCGTGCGTGGAGTGCATGACCTCGGGGTGGTACTGGACCCCGTACAGCTTCTTCTCGTCGTTCTCGAAGGCCGCGACCGGGACGACGTTCGTCGAGGCGGTGACGGTGAAGCCCTCGGGGGCGGCGGAGCACGCGTCGCCGTGGGACATCCACACCGACTGGTTGTCGGGGGTGCCCTCGAAGAGGGTGGAGCCCGACTTGGAGACGGCCAGCGGGGTGCGGCCGTACTCGCGGGCGCCGGTGTTGTCGACCTGACCGCCGAGGGTGACCGCCATCAGCTGGAAGCCGTAGCACATGCCGAAGACGGGGACGCCGGCCTCGAACAGGGCGCGGTCGATGGTGGGCGCGCCCTCCTCGTACACCGAGGACGGGCCTCCGGACAGGATGATCGCCTTGGGGTTCTTGGCGAGCATCTCGGCCACGGGCATCGTGCCGGGCACGATCTCGCTGTAGACCCGGGCCTCGCGGACGCGACGGGCGATGAGCTGGGCGTACTGGGCACCGAAGTCGACGACGAGAACCGTGTCCGGGGCGCTGTCGTGGGCGGCGGTGTGTGCTTCAGGCACGGGCAGGCCTTCCGGCGGAAGAGGGTGTGTGTTGTCGATTCTAACGGGGGACGGGTGGGCCGTTTCGTCTCACCATCCGAACCCGTTTGGCCGGGAGCGGGGTGGAAGGTCATAATCCGTTCCATGCGCGAGCAGCTGAGCTTCCTCTTTACCTATGGCACCGGTCGGTCCGGTCGCCATGGGTCATCGTGATGCTCGCTTGAGCCGCTGACTTCCCAGAGCGCCCCGGTCCGACAGGACCGGGGCGCTCTGGCGTTCCCGCTCCTGTCGGACCCACCACCCACAGGAGAACCTCATGTCCGTCACCACCCCCGAGCAGCTGATCACCGACTCCCGCGAGCGGATCGACGCCATCGACGACCGGATCATCGGCCTGATCCAGGAGCGGATGGCCGTCTCCACGGTGATCCAGGAGGCCCGGATCGGCTCCGGCGGCCGTCGGGTGCACCTCTCACGCGAGATGGAGGTGCTCTCGCACTGGAGCGACGCCCTCGGCAAGCCCGGCACCCAGCTCGCGATGACCCTGCTGGAGCTGTGCCGGGGCCGTGTCTGAGGCGGGCCCGGGGCGTGCGGGGCCGGTCGCGGGCGGGTGTTCGTCACTCGTCCGGACCGTGACCGGCCCCGGCAGTCCTTCGTTGAGGGGGTGTCCGTGCCAGCCAGGCGCGGGTCCGCACCACCACGCGTGGCTCTGCCGGAGCGATGAGACGTACGGCCCGACGGTCGTGCGTCGTGGGACCTCGCTCCTCCACGTGACCGGACGGCAGGGGACAGCAGCCCGGTCACCACGTGAGAAGACGGCCGGCCCGGGGGACGCCCCGGGCCGGCCGTTGTGCCATGTCATGAGAAAGCCGCGCGCGGGAAGGCCGCGCCCCGGACCTACGTGCGCGCGGGGCCCCGGCGGCGGACCGCCACGTACAGCGCGCCGCCGGCGGCGATCAGTGCGGCGGCGCCGAGCGCGATCGGGCCGGCGGTGACGCCGGTGGAGGCGAGGTTTCCGCTCCCGTGGGCGGTGGTGCCCGAGCCGGTGCCGGTGCCCGTGCCCTTGGCGCCGGCGGCCGTGGCCGACGCGGTCGCCGTCGGGGTCGCGGAGGCGCCCGGCGAGGGGGTGCCGGCGCTCGTGGAGGGACGCGGGGTCGGGCGCGGACCGGTGCCGTCGTCCTCGGCGTTCACCACGAGGACGGCCGTGTTGTTGGCGGGGTTCGGGTCGAAGGAGTGCGGTCGCGGCGCGGTCGTGCCCCAGTCCCCGACGGTGACGGAGCCCTTGGCGTTCACCAGGGTCTTCTCCACCTTGAGGTCGAACGGGTAGACGACCCGCTGGTTCTCGCGCACCGTGTCGCCGAGCGCGCACACGTAGCGGGGCGCGCCGAGCTGGTCGGCGCGCTCGCCGCCGGTGGCGGTGGTGGCGGCGCAGCCGTCGGGCTTGCGGACGACCCGTACGCCGTCGGGCATCACGATGACGGTGCGGGCCGCCGAGTCGCCGGCGCGAGTGCTGCGGATCCAGGCCGGGCCCTTGTTCTCGAAGGCGAACGCGGTCGTCAGGGTGTCGCCCGAGTCGCCTTCGAGGGTCACGGCCGCCGTGGTGAAGTCGGCCGTGTTGCGGGTGTGGAAGTCGAAGGTGCGCCGGTTGTCGCCCGGGTTCAGGTCGACGGCGCGCGCGCTCGCGGCGGCCTTCGCGGCCCGCTTGGCGACGCCCAGGCGCTTGCCCGTGGCGGCCTTGCCGTCCCACTGCGCGGCCTTCGGCTCGTCGCCGGCCGGGTGGATGCCGTAGCCGAGCCGGTCGCTGTAGGCGTTCGGGTTGGCCTTGACGTGCAGCGGGCTGTCCCCGGCGAGTTCGTAGGTCTCGCCGGGCTCGAAGTCCCCGTCGACCGAGCACAGGGCCGTGGTGATGTCCGCGACGGTGCGGGTGCGGCAGTTGTCGTACGTCTCCACGAGGCTCATGCCGCGCGTGGTCTCCAGCTCCAGCACCACGCCCCTGGCCGCTTGGGTGCCCGCGTTCGTGAAGACGAGCGGCAGCGGCTGGCTCTCGCCGGGCCGGGGGTCGCCCTTGAGCGCCATCTCCCGCATGACGAGGTCCGGGCCGCCGACGCTGAGCCGGGTGGCGGCCGGGGTGATGGTGGCCCCGGCCGTCTTGCCCGTCACCGTGATCTCGCCGGTGTCGCCGTTCTTGGCGTTCTTGGCGGCGGCGACGAAGAGCTCGACGCGCGGCAGGGTGCCGCGAACGGTGCAGACGAGCGTCGTGGCGCTCGCCGTGCACTTCTCCTTGGCGCCGCCCGTGTTCTCCCGGACGGTCGCGATGCCGGCGACCTTGGTCAGGTCGACGGTGAGGACGGCCTCCCCGCCGAAGCCGCCGCCGGCCGACGGGACACCGAGGGTGAAGACGAGCGACTCCTCCTTCGGGCTGCCGGTCGCCGGAGGCACCGGAAGCGGGAGGGCGGCGGGGCCGAGCACCGGGAAGACGGGGTCCGCGGCGTGCGCGGGGGTGGTGGCCAGTCCCACGGCCACCAGGCCGCAGGCGGCCAGGAGGGAGATGCGCTTTCTCATGCCCCCGTTGACCGTCCGGGGCGCGGGGCGGTTGCCTCGTTGACCATGTGATGGACACCACAGCCCTGTCGGGCCGATTCCGCTACAACCTTCCGGGGCGACCACCGGTCACTCATGTACATCGGCGGACACCGCGCTCGGAGGGGGAGCGCGGTGTCCGCCGATGTCGTACCCGGCCGGGATCCGGCCTCAGTGCTCCGGTTCCGGTTGCCTCGGAGGTATTTCCGGGACGGCGAGGAACGGCAGCCGCAGCGCGCCGAAGGCGTCCTTCGGGACAGCCGGCCGGACCGGTTCCACGGCCGAGAGGCGGACGTAGCCGACGCCCTGGGCGGGCCGCGGGTCCTCCTCGCCGTTGTTCGGCCAGTACGACATGGCCCGCTCGGCCTGCGCCGTGATCGTCAGCGACGGGTTGACCCCGAGGTTGGCGGAGACCGCCGAGCCGTCGACCACCGAGATACCGGGGTGCCCGTACAGCCGGTGGTACGGGTCGACGACTCCCTCGCCCGGGTTCTCGCCGATCGGGCAGCCGCCGAGGAAGTGCGCGGTCAGCGGGGTGCCCATCAGCTCGCCGACGTTGCTGCCGGCGAACCCGTTGATCTCCTCGGCGAGCAGGGTCGCGGCCTCGGTGGCCTCCGCGATCTGTACCGGGTTGGGGGCGCCGTGGCCCTGCCGGGCGGTCAGCAGGCCCTTTCCGATCCCGCCGGGCTTGCGGTACGTGGTGAGGGAGTTGTCCAGGGACTGCATGACGAGCCCGATGATCGTCCGCTCCGACCAGCGCCGGTTGGAGAGCGAGCGCGCCAGTTGCACGGGGTGCTTGGCGGTCCGGGCGAACCAGGCCCGGACCCGGTGCTTGGCGTACGGCACCTGGAGGATGGTCATGAACCCCATGGCGTTGGAGCCCTTGCCGTAGCGGACGGGCTCGATGTGGGTGTTCGCGTTGGGGTGCACGGACGAGGTGATGGCCACCCCGTGGGTGAAGTCGGCCCGGCGTCCCTCGCCGTGCCGCTTGCGGTAGCGCCGGTCGTCGGTCTGGGCGCCGACCAGGCCCTCGGAGTTGGTGCGGGTCAGTTCCCCGAGCCGGTCCGAGAGGCGGGGCAGCTCGCCCCGGTCCTTCATCGTGTGCAGCAGGGTCTGGGTGCCGTACGTGCCGGCCGCCACGACCACGTACCGGGCGCGCAGCACCTTGGCCTTGCCGCGGCGGCGGTGGTCGGTGGGGACGGTGCGGACCCGGTGGCCGCCGTCGGGGTGCTCGGAGATCGCGGTGACGGTGGTCATGGGGTGGATGACGGCGCCGGCGCGCTCGGCGAGGTGCAGGTAGTTCTCGTTGAGGGTGTTCTTCGCGCCGTGCCGGCAGCCGGTCATGCACTCGCCGCACTCGGTGCAGGCCTTGCGGGCGGGGCCCTTGCCGCCGAAGTACGGGTCGGCGACCTCCTCGCCGGCCCTGGCCCGGTGCCGGCCCTCGGCGTCCTCGCCGTCCCCGAAGAAGACGCCGACCGGGGCCATGTGGAAGGAGTCGGCGACGCCCATCCGTTCGGCGGCGGCCTTCAGGTGGACGTCCGAGGGGGTCGTCGTCGGGTTGAGCCGGACCCCCAGCATCCGCTTGGCCTGGTCGTAGTACGGGGCGAGTTCCTCGCGCCAGTCGGTGATGGAGGCCCACTGCCGGTCCTCGAAGAAGGCGGCGGGCGGCACGTAGAGGGTGTTGGCGTAGTTCAGCGAGCCGCCGCCCACGCCGGCGCCCGCGAGCACCATCACGTTGCCGAGCAGGTGGATCCGCTGGATGCCGTAGAGCCCGAGCGCCGGGGCCCACAGGTAGTTCCGCAGGTCCCAGCTGTTCTTCGGCAGGCTCTGGCGGGTGAAGCGGCGGCCTGCCTCCAGGACGCCGACCCGGTAGCCCTTCTCGGTGAGCCGCAGCGCCGAGACCGACCCTCCGAAGCCCGATCCGATGACGATCACGTCGTAGTCGTACGACACTGCGTTGCCTCCCGGGCGGTCGTGCCTAACGGAATCGGAGCGCCTTCATGACCTTGAGGCTGCGGGTCATGAACGCCGCGTACTTCTCGTCGTCCATGCCCAGCGAGGGGGCCATCGGGAGCAGCCGCTGGTGTGCGACGGTCTGCGCCTCGGTGTACTTGAGGATGCCCTCGGAGCCGTGCCGGCGGCCGAGGCCGGAATCCTTCATGCCGCCCATGGGCGCCTGGGCGCTGCCGTAGGCGGGGGCGTAGCCCTCGTTGATGTTGACGGTTCCGGTGCGCAGGCGGGCGGCGACGGCGTGACCGCGCCGCGCGTCCTTCGTCCAGACGCTGGAGTTGAGCCCGTAGGCGGTGGCGTTGGCCTGCGCGACGGCCTCGTCCTCGTCGGTGAACCGGTAGATGGAGACGACCGGGCCGAAGGTCTCCTCGCCGCAGACCGCCATGGGGGTCTCGACGCCGTCGAGGATGGTGGGCTCGTAGAACAGCGGGCCGATGTCGGGGCGGGCGACGCCGCCCGCGACGAGGGTGGCACCCTTGGCGACGGCCTCGTCCACGTGCCGTTGGACGGTCTCCAGCTGGCGTTCGCCGACGAGCGAGCCCATGTCGGCGCCGTACGCGAGGGAGTTGCCGAGCCGCATGGCCTTGGTGCGGGCGGCGAACCGCTCGACGAACGCGTCCGCGATGGACTGGTGGACGTAGAGCCGTTCGATGGAGATGCACAGCTGTCCCGCGGAGGAGAAGCAGGCGCGGACGGCGCCCGCCGCGGCCTTCTCCACGTCGGCGTCGCGCAGCACGAGCATGGCGTTCTTGCCGCCGAGTTCCAGGGTGACGCCGACGAGGCGGTCGGCCGCGCCCCGGGCGACCTCGCGGCCGGTGCGGGTGGAGCCGGTGAAGGAGACGTAGTCGGCGTGCCGGACCACCTCGGGGCCGACGACGGGTCCCTCGCCCAGGACGATCTGGAAGACCTCGGCGGGCAGGCCGGCCTCGATCAGCAGGTCGCGGGCCCACAGGGCGGTGAGCGCGGTCTCCGTGTCGGGCTTCATGACCACGGCGTTGCCCGCGACGAAGGCGGGCAGCGCGTCGCCGACGGACAGTTCGAGGGGGTAGTTCCAGGGGGCGATCTGGCCGACGACCCCGCGCGGCTGGCGCAGTTCGGTGACCTTGGTGAGGGTGGGGATGGCTCCGGTGTGGCCCTTGGGGCGCAGGTACGAGGGGGCCTTGCGGCCGTAGTGGCGGGCGGCGACCGCGACGGCCTGCACCTCCTCGTGGGCGTGCAGCCGGGCCTTGCCGGTCTCCAGCTGGATCAGGTCGAGCACCTCGGCCTGCCGGGCCAGCACCAGGTCGTGGAAGCGCAGCAGGACGGCGGCCCGGCCGCGTGCGGAGACGGCGGCCCAGGCGGGCTGGGCGGCGCGGGCCCGGGCGAAGGCCTCGGCGACGTCCTCGGGCCCGGCCTCGGGCAGATCGGCCAGTTTGTCCCCGGTGAAGGGGGTGTGGTTGGCGGTGCGACCGGACCCGATCACTCCGCGGGTCAGCCGGGCGACGAGGTCGGGGGTCACCACGTCGGCGGCGGTACGGGCGCCGGCCGGGGCGGCGGCCACCGGGTTGGTGGGCTGCGGTGCGGCGCGGAGGGGGGCGGCGGGGGCCTGCGAGTCCGTCATGGCGGTGAGCGTATTCCGCCTGCGGTCCTTTGGGTACCCGTGGGTAACCGGATTTTGCCATTTCCGCCAGTGATCGCTGGCAGGATGGCCGGGCGAGGGGCCCCCTGGCCCCCGTCAGCCCTTCTTGGGCGGGGGCTGCCAGCCGCTGAGCACCGTGTCGAACTGCTGCCGGGTCTTGGCCCAGTGGGCTGCCGGGCTCGACATGTAGACCGCGTACTCGGTGTCGTCCGGGGCCACGTACATCTGCTCGATTGCCCGGCGCGGACCGGCGTGCGTGCCCTTCTCGGTCAGGGTGAACTCCCAGATCGCGGCGCGGACGGTGTCCCGGTAGCCGTTCTGCTCCAGCTTCAGCCGCTTGTAGTCCGACCGCAGCTTGAGCTGCTTCTCCAGGTCCAGCAGGTGCACGTACGGATTGTCGTAGTCCGGGGTCGGGTCGAAGGCGATCCGTACGAAGTGGTTGCCGTTGTCCGGGGTGTAGTCGATCTGGGTGCCGTTCATCTGGCGCTCCCAGCCCTCCGGGACGAAGAGCGTGAAGCCCGCCGGGTCGACGACCTTCTTCCAGCCCGCGGGCGGGGTGAGCGCCGCCTGCGGCTTGCCGTCGCCGGACTGCCCCTGATCGGGGGCGCTGACGTTCTTGTCCTCGCCCTCGGCCCTGCCCTCCGTGTACTTGAGCACCCCGAAGACCCCGCCGCCGCCGAGCAGCGCCGCGACCAGGGCCACCGCCGCCGCCCGCTTGATGCGGCCCGGGAACGGCACGGGGGCGGGGGCCGGGGACGACTGCTCGGGGAGGACCGTGGTGCCACCGGGTTCACCGGCCGTCGGGGGGCGCGTCCGGGGCTCCCGGGCGGACTCCTCGACCCCGGCGGCATCCCGGGCGGGGGACCGTTCCTCCGCGCTCATCGCACGCGTCGGGACGTACGCCTGGGCCGACTTCGGCTCCCGGCCCTCCATCGCCTCGATCAGCATCCGCTCGGCCTCCGAGGCCGAGGGCCGCTCCGCGGGGTCCTTGCGCAGCAGCGCAGTGATGACGGGGCCGAGCGCCCCGGCCTGACGGAGCGCGGGCGGCTCGTCGTTGACGACGGCCTGGAGGCTGGAGATGGGCGAGGTGCGCCGGAACGGCGAGCGGGCCTCGACCGCGGTGTAGAGCGTGGCGCCGAGCGACCACAGGTCGGAGGACGGGTCGGGGGCGCCGCCGGTGACCCGCTCGGGGGCCAGGTAGTCGATGGAGCCGACGAGTTCACCCGTGCGCGTGATGGACGAGTCGCCCTCGATCGCGGCGATCCCGAAGTCGGTGAGCAGGACCCGACCGTCCTTGGCGAGCAGGACGTTGCCCGGCTTCACGTCCCGGTGCAGCACTCCCACGGCGTGCGCGGCCCGCAGGGCGCCCAGCACGTGCAGCCCGATCCGGGCGGCCTCACGGGGCTCGATGCGGCCCGCCGCCTTCGCAGCCTCGGCGAGGGAGGGACCGTCGATGTACTCCATGACGATCCACGGGCGGTCGTCGTGCTCCAACACGTCGTGGACGGTCACGACCGCCGGGTGCTGGATCCGGGCCGCGGCCCGGGCCTCCTTCTGCGTCCGGGCATGCATGACCTCCCGGTCGGCCTGGGCCACGTACAGACCTGCCGTCAGCTCCTTGACCGCCACGGTCCTGTGCAGCAACTCATCATGCGCGCGCCACACCTTGCCCATGCCGCCGCGGCCGATGGGCTCGACGAGCCTGTACCGGCTCGCGAGCACTGCACCCGCACCTGTCTGCTGTTCCACGAAACCTCGCCGCTCTGTGCACTTCGGGCCAGATTACGGAGCTTGCGCGCGATGCCGACACCGCGCGGGCGCGGTGAGACAGCACTGTGACGCAATCGCCGCATTGACATGCCGTCAGCGCTCTGTCAACCCCCTGGTTTGTAACTCCCCGTGGCCTTCTCGAAGACCTCGGTGACCCTTCCTTCCTCGTCCTGCGGTCCGGTCACCAGGACCACGTGATAGACCCCACCCAACGCGACGACGAAGTTCCGCGCCACGACGCTCCGTCCCGCCGAGTCGATCCACGTGTACCGCCCGGTGACCCGGACCTGTTGGCCCACCGTGGTCGACTTGACGTCCCCACCGCTCGCCCAACTGGAGTTGCGGTACGGGGACAGTTCCGGCTCCTTGTCCTTCTGGTACGTGAGCGGGTCCGGCCTGCCGCCCTCGACCTTGTCCCGTCCCGGCACCACCGTCAACACGAATTGCCCGTCCACGTACCGGACCTGGCCCGCCTCGTTGATGCCGCGCCGTTCCCAACCGTCGGGAACCGCCATCTCGAAGTGCTCGGGGTCCTGTTGGGTGGTGTACCCGGGCGGCGCGGGCACGGGCGCCTTGCTCTGCGAGGCGGGCTTGGACTCCGGGGTGCCCGAGGGCGTCCGGCCGGGGCCCTGGCCGGACGTGGGCGGCGCGGAGGAGACGGGAGGTCGCGCAGTGGTGCCGCCCGGCTCCCCCTGCACCCGCTGATCCGCGGAGCGGGGCATGAACAGCAGGGCGTACCCGACCGCCGCCGCGAGTAACGCGAGCACGCCGACCAGCAGGGTCCGCCCGAGGGAGCGCGGCTTGCGGCGCGGGGCGTCCGCGCTGCGGTGGCGGCCGTGCACGTCGCCGCGCCTGCGCACGACGGGCAGCCGGGTCGGGTCCGGCATCGGCAGCATCCCGAAGGCGCCGTCGGGTTCGGGGGCCGAGCGCACGAGCGAGCGCAGCCAGCCGCGCAACTCCTCGAAGTCGGGCCGTTCGGTGGGGTCCTGACGCAGCAGCGACTCGACGATCGGGCGCAGCGGGCCGCATTCCTCCGCAAAGGCGGGGGGCTCGGAGCAGACCATCTCCACGAGGTCGGGGACGCTCTCCTCGGGGTACGGGGCGTGCCCCTGGACGGCGCGGTACAGCAGCGCGCCGAGTGCCCACAGGTCGGTGGCGGGGCCGACGGGCGCGGCGAGTTGCCAGTGCCCGTGCACGGGACCGGCCTGCTCGGGCGCCCAGCGCTCGGTGACGGCTCCCACGACGGCCATCCGGGTCTGCCGCGCGCGCTCGGCGTCCAGGCCGGTCCTGGGGCCACCGCCGCCGATGCGGGCGCCGGACCAGCCGACGACGCCGACGGGCTGCGGGGCCGCCGGCGGGACCGGCTCGGGGATCGACCGCGGGGTCGGCCGCGATGCCGGGCGGGGCACGGCGATCCCGGTCCCGGGCTGCGGCTCGCCCGGCCGCACGGCCGGGAAGGGGCCGGACGGGTCCGGGGGTTCGGCTTGGCGGTACCCCTGGGGCAGGGCGAGCTGCGCGGGCAGCGCGGGCACGTTCACGGCGCCCGTCGACTCGGCGTCGGGCGCGGTGCCGTGCTCCGGGTCGTACGCGGACTCCGGGTCGTAGGCGGACTCCGGGTCGGGCGTCGGTGCGTACGCGGAGTCCGGCTCGGAGCCCGGGTCGGAGTCCGGTTCCCGCTCGGCGGCCGGGTCCGTGTCCGGGTCCGGCCGGCGGCGCGGGGTGGCGCCGTGCCAGGGCGCGGCCGGCGCGGCATCCGGGCCCCCGTACGGGTACGAGTACCCCTGCGGCAGGTTCGAGCCCTCCGGGCGCGGCTCGGGTGCGGCGCCGGTGCCCGCCCTGCGTTCCTCCTCGACCTTGGCTGCGGCCGCCCGCGCGCCGGCCCGGTAGGCGGCGATGGAACCGGCCCGCGCGGCGGCCTTGAGGTCGGGCCGCTCCTCGGAGGACGCCTGGGTGTCCGCGGGACCCGCCTGGAGCGCCGGAAGCACCGGGATCGGGGGGCGTTCCGGGGTGATGTGGTCGGAGTACCGCGGCCCGGTGTCGTACCCCGGAGCCACCAGCGGCGCGTAGGCGATGCCACCGGACTCCCGCGCGGGCGGAAGCGTCCGGGATGCGGATTCGGGCCCGGGCTCGGGTTCGGGTACGGGGGCGATCGGCGGCCGGCCGGGGCCGGGGATCCCGTCGTACGGGTCGGTCGCCCGGGTGCCGGGGCCGGCTTCCCCGCGCACGGGGTCGTGGCCCGACGGGCCCTGCCACGGCAGCCCTTGGGGCGTCGGGTACCGGTCGATCGGCTCGGACGCGGAGAGCGAAGCGGAGGGGTCCGTACCGATCCCGGCGCCCTCGGGCACCGGGTCGTACCCGCACAGGGCCTCTTCCGCGGCGCCCGCCGCGAGCCCCGTCAGGACGACCCGGCCGTCCTCGCATATCAACACGGTCCGCACGGTGATGTTGCGGTGGGTCCAGCCGTGCGCGTGCAGCACCCGCAGCGCGGTCAGCACGTCGGCGGCCACCTCGGCCGCTCGGTAGGGGCTCAGCGGTTCCTCGGCGATCAGCGCCGCCAACGGCCGTGCGGGGACGAGTTCGCTGACGATCCACAGCGAACCGCCCTCCGCGAAGACGTCGAAGACCTGGTCGAGGCGCGGATGGTCGGGTACCGAGGCGGCCGCCTGCGCCGCCGCGATCGCCCGGCGCACGGCCGGGAGTTCGCCGGGCGACCGACGCCCGGTCGCCGGACCGTGCGTCCCGTCCAGCAGCTCCGCGTCCACGATCTCGGGCAACGGCACCTGCCGGACCAGGACTTCCTGACCGCTGCGGGTGTCGAAGGCCCGGGTCTCGACCGGCTCGTACTCGTCCGACGGCGGCAGCGGCAGGCGGTATCGGTCGGACAGGATCCGACCCGCGTAGTCCTCCACATCGCCTCCCCCGAGTGCGGTACCCAACCCCATGGTTCCCGCGGACACGATACGTCGCCCGGGGCGCCCGCGTCCCGGGCCTGGCAAGGCCCGCCCCCGCCGGGGGACGACCGGGCTCAGCCCAGGGGCTGGAAGGTCTCGAATGCCGTGTTGCGCATCAGGGTGCACTCGGGGCCGTCCCACTGGTCGGCCGGGCAGCTGACCATGATGGCGTAGCCGTGCGTCGCGTCCACCTTGAAGCCCCGGTTCAGCACCCGGACCTTGCTGCCCTTCTGCTCGCGCTCGAACTCCCAGTCCGCCGCGGTCGGATAGCCGCGGTAGTCCACGCCGTCCAACCTGATCAGGTGATAGCCCGTGCTGCTGCCGGCGACGGCCGGGGCCAACTGGGACCAGGCGAGGCGCGCGTCGCCCGTCGGGCTGTCGGTGAAGTCGACCTGGATGCGCGGGAAGCCGCCGTCACGGCTGTATATGGCGCCGGAGTTCTCGCCCGCCGTGTCGGTCTGGCGGAAGCCCTCGGGCATCGCCATGGAGAAGTGGAACCGCAGGTCCGAGACCTTCGCGTAGCCGGCCGGCAGCCCGGCGCCCGGGCCGCTGCCCTGACCCTGCGTCTGGCCCGTGTTCTGGCCCTGGCCCTGACCCTGGCCCTGCGCTTGGCCCTGACCCTGGCCCTGACTCTGCGCGGGACTCTGTCCCGGGCTGGGCTCGCCGCTCTTCTTGCCCCCGTCGGATCCGCTGTTCGAGGACCCCTTGCCGGCGGTGCCCGCCGACGCGCCGACGGCCGTACCCGGGGTCGCCGCCCCGGAAGCGGACGGCCGGGAACCGGCCTTGTCCTTGCCCTTGTCCTTGTCGTCGTCCCCGCTGAACGCCCACACGATCAGCGAGCCGATCACCGCCAGGACCACGACCACACCGGCGATCGCGAGCGCGATGGTGCGGCGCGACATCACATCGGTGAGCGACGCCGGGATCGGCTTGGGGCGGGACGACGGGGCCTCGGCGGCAGACGCCGTCGAGGCGGCGGCGGCCGCGGTGGCGGCCTCCGCCGCGGCGGCCTTGCGGGCGGACTTCAACGCCGCCCGGGCCCGCTCGCGCTGTTCGCGCTCGCGCCGCTCGCGTTCCTTCTTCTCCGCCTTCTCGGCGGCCTTCTCGGCAGCCTTGGCGGCGGCGACGCGCTCGGCGGCGGCCTTGGCCTCGGCCTTCTCCGCCTTCTCCGCCTCGACCTTCTCCGCCTTCTCGGCCTTCTCGGCCTTCTCGGCGGCGAACTTGTCCGCCGCCTCCTTGGCGTCGGCGAGGGAGATCGCCTTGGTCTCCTCGACGGCCGGGGGCATCGCCGGCGCGGGCTCGGGGGCGTCGAGCACCGCCTTCAGCATCGCCCGGGCACGGTCGTCGTCGAGCCGCCCGGCCGGGTCCTTGACCAGCAGGCCGTAGATGACCTCGGTCAAGGGACCGGCGTTCTTCGGCGGTTCCACCGGTTCGGTCATCACGGCGGTGAGGGTGGCGAGGGCCGAGCCCTTGTCGTACGGGGGCACGCCCTCGACGCAGGCGTACAGCAGGCCGCCGAGCGACCACATGTCGGCGGGCGGGCCGGGCTTCTGGCCCCGGGCGCGCTCGGGAGAGATGTAGGAGGGGGCGCCGACGAGCATGCCGGTGGAGGTGACGGAGGGGTCTCCCTCGACCTGCGCGATGCCGAAGTCGGTGAGCACGACACGACCGTTGTCCGCTATGAGCACGTTGGACGGCTTCACGTCACGGTGCAGGATGCCCTGGTCGTGGGCGGCGCGCAGGACGTCGAGGACGGCGAGTCCGACCTCGGCCGCGCGACGGGGCGTCAGCGGGCCGCGCTCGCGCACGAACTCGGCGAGGGAGGGGCCCTCGATGAGTTCCATGACGATCCACGGGCGGCCGTCCTCGTCCACGACGTCGTAGACGGTGACGGCGCCGCCGCTGCGGATCCGTGCGATCGCCTTGGCCTCGCGGAGGGTGCGGGTGATGAGGCGGCGCTTCTCGTCCTCGTCCACGCCCATGCTGAAGCGGAGTTCCTTGACGGCGACCGTCCGCCCGAGGATCTCGTCCTCGGCGCGCCACACGGTGCCCATGCCGCCCTTGCCGAGGACGGATCCGAGCCGGTACCGGCGGGCGAGCAACCGCCCTTCGTCCTGACCGGTTTCCGCCTTGACCGCGGGGCTCTTCGCGCCCTCGGGCGACCGCTGCGCGGGCACGACCTCGGGCCTCGCGGCACCGGTCCTGACCGGATCGGGCTTCGCCGGCGCGGGCCTGGCGTCCGCAGGCCTGGCGTCCGCGGGCTTGGCGTCCTCGGGCCTGGCCGGCGCGGGCTTGTTGGCGTCCTCGGGCTCCGCGGAGGCCACCTTCACGGCCGACACGGGTTCCGCCTTCGCGGCGGGGGCGGCCTTGGCCGGGCCGGAGCCGGCGGGGGACGCCGACTTCTCGCCACCGGACGCGGGCTTGCCGGCGGGCGCGTTCGCGGGCGCGGCCTTGGCCGTGCGCGGCTTCGGCACGGGCTTCACGTCCGCAGGGGTCGCGGACTTCGCGTCCGCGGGGGTCGCCGGTTTCGCGTCCGCCGAGGCGGTGGGCTTGGCGTCCCGCGGCCCGTCCGACTCCGCGTCGGCGGTGGGGGCGGCCTTGGCGAGGTCGGGCTTCGCCGCCGAAGCGGCGGGTGCGACCGCGCCCGGCTCGGACCCGGCCGCCGGCCTGGCGTCCTCGGGCTCCGCCTGCGCGGCGGGCGACTTGGCCGGGCTCGGCCCGGCCGGGGTGGACTTCGCCCCGGACGGACCCGGCTTCGCCGCGGCGGGCTTCACACCCTCCGGTTCCGCCGTGGGCTCGGCCTTGCGCGGGCTCGGCTTCACACCCGCCGGCTCGGTGCTCGGTTCGGCGCTCGGCGCCTTACCCGCGGAATCCGGCGACTCGGTGTGCTCCGGCTTCGACATGCGTCCCCTCTGCGATCGTGCAGCCTGCCCGGCTGCCCCGGCAGCCGCCGAGGGGCACGGTAACCCGCCCCGGCAGAAACCTCATTGTTGCTCACTCCGCAACGGACGGGCGCCCCGGGGCAACGGTTCCCCCTTCCGCATCCCGGAGTTACAACGGAACGATGTCGGGAGCTCCCAGCCTGGCCGCGTCCGCCGTCAGGTCGTCCGGTTGGCGCTGCGATTCCCGTTCCGCCTGCACCCGCTTCTCGTAGTGCTCGACTTCGTTCTCGATCTGCTTCTTGTCCCAGCCCAGTACCGGAGCCATCAGTTCCGCGCACTCCCGGGCCGATCGCGTGCCCCGGTCGAAGGTCTCGATCGAGATCCGCGTCCGACGCGTCAACACGTCGTCCAGGTGCCTGGCCCCTTCGTGCGAAGCCGCGTAGACGACTTCCGCCCGCAGGTAGTCCTCTGCCCCCGTGAGCGGCTCGGCCAACCCCGGATCCTCCGCGATCAGGTCGAGCAGTTCCTCCGTCAGGGACCCGTACCGGTTCAGCAGGTGCTCCACCCGCGCCACGTGGATGCCCGTGCGCGCGGCGATCCGGGCGCGGCCGTTCCACAGGGCCCGGTACCCCTCCGCGCCCACCAGCGGGACGTCCTCGGTCACGCACTCCGCGACGCGTTGGTCCAGCCCGTGCACCGCCTCGTCCACCGCGTCCTTGGCCATCACCCGGTACGTCGTGTACTTGCCGCCCGCCACCACGACCAGCCCCGGCACCGGGTGCGCCACCGTGTGCTCGCGCGAGAGCTTGCTGGTCGCGTCGGACTCGCCGGCCAGCAGGGGTCGCAGGCCCGCGTAGACGCCTTGGACGTCGTCGCGCGTCAGGGGAACCGCCAGTACCGAGTTCACGTGCTCCAGCAGGTAGTCGATGTCCGCGCTGGACGCCGCCGGGTGCGCCTTGTCGAGGTCCCAGTCGGTGTCCGTGGTGCCGACGATCCAGTGCCGCCCCCAGGGGATGACGAAGAGCACGGACTTCTCCGTGCGCAGGATCAGCCCGGTGGAGGAGTGGATCCGGTCCTTCGGGACGACCAGGTGGATGCCCTTCGAGGCCCGGACGTGGAACTGCCCGCGCTCCCCGATCAGGGCCTGCGTGTCGTCCGTCCACACCCCGGTGGCGTTGACGACCTGCTTCGCGCGGATCTCGTACTCGCCGCCGCCCTCCACGTCCCGCACCAGCGCGCCGACCACCCGTTCGCCCTCGCGGAGGAAGCCGACGACCCTCGCCCCGTTGGCGCACTGCGCCCCGTACGCGGAGGCCGTTCGGACCAATGTGGTGACGTACCGGGCGTCGTCCATCTGGGCGTCGTAGTACTGCAGGGCGCCCACCAGGGCGTCCTTGCGCAGCGCCGGGGCGACCCGCAGCGCGTGCTTGCGCGAGAGGTGGCGGTGGGTGGGGAGCCCGCGCCCGTGACCGCTGGAGAAGGACATCGCGTCGTACAGGGCCACGCCCGAGCCGGCGTAGAGGCGCTCCCAGCCCTTGTGCTGGAGCGGGTACAGGAACGGAACCGGCTTGACCAGGTGCGGCGCGAGCCGCTCCAGCAGCAGGCCGCGTTCCTTCAGGGCCTCGCGGACGAGGGCGAAGTCGAGCATCTCCAGGTAGCGCAGTCCACCGTGGATCAGCTTGCTGGAGCGGCTCGACGTGCCCGAGGCCCAGTCCCGTGCCTCCACCAGCCCGGTGGACAGGCCTCTGGTGGCCGCGTCGAGCGCGGTGCCGGCGCCGACCACTCCCGCGCCGACGACCAGCACGTCCAGCTCCCGTTCGGCCATCCGGGCAAGTGCCTCGGCCCGCTGAACCGGTCCCAGTGTCGCTGTCCTCACGGCTGCCTCCCGTTGGTGCGGGGGAATCCCCGCTCGATGCGGGTGATCCCGCTCACATCCCCGCTGTTGATTCTGACCTTCCGCGCACACATCGGCCACCGCCTGTGGACAACACAACGGTAGCCACCACCTCACAATGCGACATATCTGTCATATATACGCCTAGTCTGACATTGCGCCTGCTCCAGCCCTCCACAGGACTTGCGCGCCCAGCCCCCTCATGCAAGGGAAGGGAAGGGACGGCACCTCCATGCCCGCAGATCTCGCCGTCATCGGACTCGGCCACCTCGGCCTCCCTCTCGCTCAGGCGGCCGTCGCCGCCGGAATCGAGACCGTCGGCTTCGACAGCGGTCCGACCACGGACAGCACCCTCACCGCCGCCGAGATCCGCCGCATGTCGGCGGCCGGCTTCCGGGTCACCACCAACCCCGCCGAACTGGGCCGGGTCCGTACCGCCGTCATCTGCGCCCCTACCCAGCTCGGCGCCGATCGTGCGCTCGATCTCTCCGCGGTCGGCGACGCGGGCCGCGCGCTCGCCGCCCGGCTGCGCCCGCACACCACCGTCATCCTGGAGTCCGCCGCCCATCCGGGGGTCACCGAGGACTACCTGCGCCCGATCCTCGAAGCCGGTTCGGGGCTGCGCGCGGGCCGCGACTTCCACCTGGCCTACTCCCCCAGCCGGCACGACCCGGGCAACCGCACGCACGGGATCTCCAACACCCCCAAGGTGATCGGCGGCCTCACGCCCGCCTGCACCGAGTCCGCGCACGCGTTCTACGCCCGCCTCACCGAGAAGGTGGTGCGCGCCCGCGGCCTGCGCGAGGCCGAGACCGTGCAGCTGCTGGAGACCAACTACCGGCACGTGAACATCGCCCTCATGAACGAGATGGCCGTCCTGTGCCACGACCTCGGGGTCGACCTGTGGGACGTCATCCGGTGCGCCGAGACGAAGCCGTACGGGTACCAGGCGTTCCGCCCCGGCCCCGGCGTCGGCGGCCACGGCGTCCCGCTCGACCCGAACTACCTCCCCCACACCACCCGCACCCCCGGTCACCCGCTGCGCATGGTCGGCCTGGCCCAGGAGATCAACAACCGGATGCCGCAGTACGTCATCCAGCGCTCCGCCGCCCTGCTGAACGAGCACGGGAAGTCCGCCCGCGGCGCCCGGGTCCTGCTGCTCGGGGTGACGTACAAGCCGGACCTCGCCGACCAGGAGGGCTCGCCGGCGCGCGAGATCGCCAGCCGGCTGATCGACCTCGGGGCCCAGATCAGCTACCACGACCCGTACATCCCGGCCTGGCGGGTCCGCGACCAGCCCGTCCCGCGCGCCGACTCGCTGTACGAGGCCGCCGCCAACGCCGACCTGACGATCCTGCTCCAGCACCACCGCACCTACGACCTGCAAGGTCTGGCCGTCAAGGCGCAACTCCTGCTGGACACCCGGGGCGCCAGCCCGATCGGCGCGGCGCACCGCCTCTGACACCTCGCGCCAGCCCCCGGAGCGGCCCTCGCCGGCCGCTCCGGGGGCTGTCGGGCGCGGTCCCCCCGATAAATCCCCCGCCGAATGTCAGAGCCTGCTGTTAGCCTGCGGCGTTCTTATCTCGCACATACGTCCCGGTGGACACCGGTGACCCACACGTGTGCCGTGTTCCCTGGGGGGATTTCTCATGAGCCAGCAGTTCCAGCCGCCCGCGCCCGACTCCTACACCGCCGCTCCCGCCCCCGCCCCGGCGCGCGGCGGCAATGTCGGCCTCGGCATCCTGGCCGCCGTCGTCGCCGCCCTGGTCGCGGCCGGCGCGTACGGCGGCATCATGAACGCCATCGACCGTCAGGTCGGCTACGCCGCGGTCGGCGTCGGGCTCCTCGTCGGCCTCGCCGCCGGCAAGGTCGGCGGCAGGAACCCGGCCCTCCCCGTGGTCAGCGCGATCCTCTCGATCGGCGCCGTCTACCTCGGTCAGCTGTTCTTCATCGCGCTCGCCCTCGCCGACTACGCCCACATCGGCGTCGCCGACGTGCTGAGCGACCCGGGCATCGGCGGCCTGAACGACATCTGGAAGGAGTCGGCCGAGGCCATGGACTACCTCTTCCTCGGCATCGGCGGCTTCGTCGCCTTCGGCGCGGCCAAGAAGGTCAGCGACTGACACCGGTCCCGCACACGCCGGAGGGCCGGCACCCCGATCGGGGTGCCGGCCCTCCGGCGTACGGGCGTGGAAGCCGGTCAGCGGCGGTGCTGCGAGTCCGCGACGGTGACCTCGACCCGCTGGAACTCCTTGAGCTCGCTGTAGCCGGTGGTGGCCATCGAGCGGCGCAGCGCGCCGAAGATGTTCATCGAGCCGTCCGGGGAGTGCGACGGGCCGGTCAGGATCTCCTCGGTGGTGCCCACCGTGCCGAGGTCGACCTTCTTGCCGCGCGGCACGTCCTCGTGGACGGCCTCCATGCCCCAGTGGTTGCCCTTGCCGGGCGCGTCCGTGGCACGGGCCAGCGGGGAGCCCATCATCACGGCGTCCGCGCCACAGGCGACGGCCTTCGGGATGTCGCCCGACCAGCCCACGCCGCCGTCGGCGATGACGTGCACGTAGCGGCCGCCGGACTCGTCCATGTAGTCGCGGCGGGCCGCGGCCACGTCCGCGACGGCGGTGGCCATCGGGACCTGGATGCCGAGCACGTTGCGCGTGGTGTGCGCGGCGCCGCCGCCGAAGCCCACCAGCACACCGGCCGCGCCGGTGCGCATGAGGTGCAGGGCCGCAGTGTAGGTGGCGCAGCCGCCGACGATGACCGGGACGTCCAGTTCGTAGATGAACTGCTTGAGGTTCAGCGGCTCCGCGGCGCCGGAGACGTGCTCGGCCGACACCGTGGTGCCGCGGATCACGAAGATGTCCACGCCGGCGTCGACGACGACCTTGGAGAACTCGGCCGTGCGCTGCGGGGACAGCGCGGCGGCGGTGACGACACCCGAGTCGCGCACCTCCTTGATGCGCTGCCGGATCAGGTCGGCCTGGATCGGCGCGGCGTAGATCTCCTGGAGGCGGCGGGTGGCGTCCTCCTCGTCCAGCTCGTTGATCTCGTCGAGCAGCGGCTGCGGGTCCTCGTAGCGGGTCCACAGACCTTCGAGGTTCAGCACGCCGAGGCCGCCGAGCTCGCCGATCCGGATGGCGGTCTGCGGGGAGACCACGGAGTCCATGGGGGCGGCCAGGAAGGGGAGCTCGAAGCGGTACGCGTCGATCTGCCAGGCGATCGAGACCTCCTTCGGGTCCCGCGTACGCCGGCTCGGGACGATGGCGATGTCGTCGAACGCGTACGCCCTGCGGCCGCGCTTGCCGCGCCCGATCTCGATCTCAGTCACGTGTGGTGGCCTTTCCTCTGGGTCTGCCCGTCCAGTATCCCCGAACCCCGGGGGCCCGCGTTCCGGTGACCGCTGTACGGACGCGGTCCGGCCGAGCGCCGACGCGATCCCGGGGTCCGGGAAGGGTGAAGGGCGGCCCCGGATCGACCGGAACCGCCCCGTTCACGCGTGTGCGCGGGCCGCTCAGCCCTTGCGGGAGTAGTTCGGCGCCTCGACCGTCATCTGGATGTCGTGCGGGTGGCTCTCCTTGAGGCCCGCCGAGGTGATCCGGACGAACCGGCCGCGGTCCTGGAGCTCGGGAACCGTGCGGCCGCCGACGTAGAACATCGACTGGCGCAGGCCGCCGACGAGCTGGTGCACGACCGCGGAGAGCGGGCCGCGGTACGGGACCTGGCCCTCGATGCCCTCGGGGATGAGCTTGTCGTCGCCGCCCACGCCCTCCTGGAAGTAGCGGTCCTTGGAGAAGGACTTCTGCTCGCCGCGGGACTGCATCGCGCCCAGCGAGCCCATGCCCCGGTAGGACTTGAACTGCTTGCCGTTGATGAAGAGCAGCTCGCCCGGGGACTCCTCACAGCCCGCGAGCAGGGAGCCCAGCATCACCGTGTCGGCGCCCGCGACCAGGGCCTTGGCGATGTCGCCGGAGTACTGGAGGCCGCCGTCGCCGATGACCGGTACGCCTGCGGCCTTGGCGGCCAGCGCGGCCTCGTAGATCGCGGTGACCTGCGGGACGCCGATGCCGGCGACGACGCGGGTGGTGCAGATGGAGCCGGGGCCGACGCCGACCTTGATGCCGTCGCAGCCGGCGTCGATGAGCGCCTGGGCGCCGTCGCGGGTGGCGATGTTGCCGCCGATGACGTCGACGGAGGAGTTCGACTTGATCTTGGAGACCATGTCGCCGACGAGACGGGAGTGGCCGTGGGCGGTGTCGACGACGATGAAGTCGGCGCCCGCCTCGATGAGGGCCTGGGCCCGCTCGTACGCGTCGCCCGCGACACCGACGGCCGCGCCGACGAGCAGCCGACCGTCCTTGTCCTTGGCGGCGTTCGGGTACTTCTCCGCCTTGACGAAGTCCTTGACCGTGATCAGGCCCTTGAGGATGCCCGCCTCGTCGACCAGCGGAAGCTTCTCGATCTTGTGGCGGCGCAGCAGCTCCATGGCGTCCACGCCGGAGATGCCGACCTTGCCCGTGACCAGCGGCATCGGGGTCATGACCTCGCGCACCTGGCGGCTGCGGTCCGACTCGAAGGCCATGTCGCGGTTGGTGACGATGCCGAGCAGCTTGCCCGCCCCGTCGGTGACCGGGACGCCGGAGATGCGGAACTTCGCGCAGAGCTGGTCGGCCTCGCCGAGGGTGGCATCCGGGTGCACGGTGATCGGGGCGGTGACCATGCCGGACTCGGAGCGCTTCACGAGGTCGACCTGGTTCGCCTGGTCGACGATCGAGAGGTTGCGGTGCAGGACGCCGACGCCGCCCTGGCGGGCCATCGCGATGGCCATCCGCGCCTCGGTGACCTTGTCCATGGCCGCGGACAGCAGCGGGACGTTGACGCGGACGTTGCGCGAGATGAGGGAGGAGGTGTCGATCTGGTCCGGCGCCATGTCCGACACGCCCGGGAGCAGCAGCACGTCGTCATACGTGAGGCCGAGTGTGGCGAATTTGTCGGGCACTCCATCGGCGTTCACAGTCATGACACCTTCCCAAATGGTCTTGCTCAGCGCGGATGTCCATGCTAACGGGATCGCGACGCGTCTCATTCCACGACCAAGGTCAAGCAGAAGTTTCGTCGTTTCCTACTACTGGACTCCTGCGGACGGACTCCTGCCCCGGGACCCCGACCGCGGCCGGCGGTCTACTGCTCCGCGAGTGCCCGGAGCCGACTGAGCGCCCTGTGCTGGGCCACGCGCACCGCGCCGGGGGACATCCCGAGCATCTGCCCGGTCTCCTCCGCGGTCAGGCCGACGGCCACCCGCAGCACGAGCAGTTCGCGCTGGTTCTCGGGCAGGTTGGCCAGCAGCTTCTTCGCCCAGGCCGCGTCGCTGCTGAGCAGCGCGCGTTCCTCCGGGCCGAGTGAGTCGTCGGGCCGCTCGGGCATCTCGTCCGACGGGACCGCCGTGCTCCCCGGGTGCCGCATGGCGGCCCGCTGAAGATCGGCGACCTTGTGCGCGGCGATGGCGAAGACGAAGGCCTCGAAGGGGCGCCCGGTGTCCCGGTAGCGCGGCAGCGCCATCAGGACGGCGACACAGACCTCCTGCGCCAGGTCCTCGACGAAGTGGCGAGCGTCACCCGGAAGGCGGGACAGCCGGGTGCGGCAGTAGCGGATCGCGAGGGGGTGGACGAAGGCCAGCAGATCGTGCGTGGCCTGCTCGTCGCCGTCCACGGCCCTGCGGACGAGAGCGCTGACGGCCCCGGCTCCGCCGCCCCTGGCGGTGCCGGTGGAGCCTGTGGCCGCGGGTGACCCCGGGGCCTCGTCGTCGCGCATCAATCCATGGTGCCTTGGCGCGGGTGCATTCGCGGCACCGTCGTCCTTGTTGTGCATCGAAGCGTTATGAGCGGGTGCGCCAGAACTCATCGCCTGCGCCCTCCCCTCCGCTCGGCCCGAATGGTCCCTAGGCCACATCTTCGAGAATGCGGCACACCCTCAAGGATGCGGCATCGCGCACGAAGCGACACGTCCCCCGGATTGTGCCCCGCCAATCCCCGGTTTCGCACCGGGTCCGGGCGGGACACTCTCAACGGTCCGCGATCAGCGGACCAGGCCCCATCGGAACCCGAGCGCCACGGCGTGCGCACGGTCCGAGGCACCCAGCTTCTTGAACAGCCGACGGGCGTGCGTCTTGACCGTGTCCTCGGAGAGGAAGAGCTCGCGCCCGATCTCCGCGTTGGACCGGCCGTGGCTCATGCCCTCCAGGACCTGGATCTCGCGCGCGGTGAGCGTGGGCGCGGCGCCCATCTCGGCCGAGCGGAGCCGGCGCGGGGCCAGTCGCCAGGTCGGGTCGGCGAGGGCCTGGGTGACCGTGGCCCGCAGTTCGGCGCGCGAGGCGTCCTTGTGCAGGTATCCCCGGGCGCCGGCGGCGACCGCGAGGGCCACGCCGTCCAGGTCCTCGGCGACCGTCAGCATGATGATGCGGGCGCCGGGGTCGGCCGAGAGCAGCCGACGGACCGTCTCGACACCGCCCAGGCCGGGCATCCGTACATCCATCAGAATCAGATCGGAACGGTCGGCACCCCAGCGGCGGAGGACTTCCTCGCCGTTGGCTGCCGTCGTCACACGCTCGACGCCGGGCACGGTGGCAACCGCGCGACGGAGCGCCTCTCGGGCAAGCGGGGAGTCGTCGCAGACGAGGACGGATGTCATGACCGCCCTCCGCAGCTGCTGATGCGCGTCACCTTGTGCCTCCAGGCTGGTACGTATCGTCACCTGTGCGGTCGATGCCCCCGGACACCTGTCCGAGAACTTATTGGTTCAACCGCCTTCGCACTCTCAACGATGGTCACTCGAAAGAGTTACGGGTCGGACGGACACCTTCGGCACTCTACGTGAGGAAGCGATCACGACGTCGGAGGCGCGGGCGGCCTGTCCTCCATCTGGAGCTATGCCCTATTTGGCGGCTTTCCTTCCATTTGGCACGTGTCTGAGGCTAGATTCCCAATGAGTCATATTTACATCTACTCCGACAGTAGGTGTGGAGACATGGACCGTATCCGCCTCAGTACCGGCACCAAGAGGGACTACCAATGGCAGATTTCTCCCGCCTCCCCGGACCGAACGCCGACCTCTGGGACTGGCAGCTGCTGGCTGCCTGCCGCGGGGTCGACAGCTCCCTCTTCTTCCACCCGGAAGGCGAGCGGGGCGCGGCCAGGAGCGCGCGCGAGGCCTCGGCTAAAGAGGTCTGCATGCGCTGCCCGGTCCGTTCGGAATGCGCCGCGCACGCCCTCGCCGTCCGCGAGCCCTACGGGGTGTGGGGCGGCCTCACCGAGGACGAACGCGAAGAGCTGATGGGTCGAGCCCGGCACCGCCTGATCCCCGCGTCGAGCACGATCGGCCCGATCGCACCGCACTAGCCGGTTCGCACGAAACGCCCGAAGGAACGTTTCCTCGAATCCGTGACGCTCACGTACGCGCCACGGACCCCACGGGTCCGGTCCGTCACCCGCCCGGCCGTACCGCCGTCCGGCAGGCGCCCGACGGACCGCCAGGCGGGGGCCACCCGGCCCCCGCCTGGCGCCCGTCAACGCGTCGCGGCCCGCTCCAGCTGGGTCAGCGTCGCCGCCACGGCGGGGACCCTCGCCAGGTCGGCCAGGGTCAGCGCCACGACCTCCCGCTCCACGGCGGGCTCCACGGCCACGGTGCTCACCCCCTTGGCCCGTACCGACTCCACGGCGAGCTCGGGCAGCACCGCCACGCCGAGCCCCGCGCCCACCAGGCCGACCACGGCCGGGTAGTCGTCGGTGGCGAAGTCGATGCGCGGGGTGAAACCCGCGTCCTCGCACACCTCCACCAGGTGGCGGCGGCAGCGCGGGCAGCCCGCGATCCAGGGCTCGTCGGCCAGCTCGGCCATGCCCACCCGCTCGGCCCCGGCCAGCCGGTGCCCCTCGGGGACCAGACCCACGAGGCGGTCGGTGAGCAGCGGGCGCACCACCAGGTCCTCCCATTCGGCCGCGGAGGCAGAGGAGCCCCCGTACCGGAAGGCCAGCGCCACGTCGCAGTCGCCCTCGCGCAGCATCTCGACCGAACGCGGCGGCTCGGCCTCGACCAGGGAGATCCGGGTGCCCGGGTGCTGGGCGCGCATGGCGGCCAGTGCGGTCGGCACCAGCGTGGAGCTGCCGCTGGGGAAGGAGACCAGCCGCACCCGGCCGGCGCGCAGCCCGGCGATGGCCGCGACCTCCTCTTCGGCGGCGGTCAGTCCGGCCAGGATTCCGGCGGCGTGCCGGACCAGGGCCTCACCCGCCTGGGTCAACCGCATCTCCCGGCCCGTACGGATCAGCAGCGGGGTGCCGGCCGACTGCTCCAGCGCCTTCATCTGCTGGGACACGGCCGGTTGGGTGCAGCCCAGCTCGCGGGCGGCGGCGGAGAAGGAGCCGGTCCCGGCGACGGCGCGCAGAACTCGCAGATGACGTGCTTCGATCACCCTTCGAGCATAAGGGCATCTTTGACCGTGGCGCCAATAATCAGCGGACCCTTTGAGGAGCCTCGACTAGCGTGTCCGCATGCATCTCATCTCCGTGAACGTCGGCCGCGCGAAGTCCGTCGGGTACTCCGACTCGAAAAACGGACTGACCGGCATCGGCAAACGCCCCGTCCCCGGCCCGGTGCGGGTCTTCGCTCCGGGCCCCAAGGGTGTCGGGGCGAGCGGCGTCGAGGGGGACGACGTCTGCGACCTGCGCCACCACGGGGGTGAGCACCAGGCCGTGTACGCGTACGCCCGCGAGGACCTGGACTGGTGGGAGGGCGAGTTGGGGCGCCCGCTGGCCGGCGGGTTGTTCGGCGAGAACCTCACCACCTCCGGCATCGACCTGAATTCGGCACGCCTCGGCGAGCGCTGGCGGGTGGGGCGCGACCTCGTCCTGGAGGTGGCCTCGGCCCGCATCCCGTGCCGGACGTTCCAGGGAGCCTTGGGCGAGCGCGGATGGGCGAAGCGGTTCACCCGGGAGGCCCGGCCGGGTGCGTACCTGCGGGTGATCGAGGAGGGCTCGGTGTCGCCGGGCGACGCCGTCGAGGTGCTGCACCGGCCGGACCACGAGGTGTCGGTGGAGTTCTGGTTCCGCGCCTTCACCACCGAACGGGCCCTGCTTCCGCGCACCCTCGCGGCGGGCGCGGCGCTGGAACCGGCCGCGCGGGAGACCGCGCGCACATACGACCTGCGCCACGGTTCCCCGGCGGCGCGGGTCGACTCCGGTGCGGCGGGCGGGGCCTGACACGGGGTCCGGCGGACCGGACGGGACCCTGACGACAGGGCCCCGCGGCGGCGACTAGGTTGCGCACATGACGACTGCGTTGATTACGGGATCCACGGCGGGCATCGGCGCCGCCTTCGCCCGGCGGCTCGCCGCCCAGGGCCACAACCTCGTGCTGGTGGCCCGCGACACCAAGCGACTCGCGGAGCAGGCCACCGAGTTGCACGACCGCCACGGCATCGAGGCCGAGGTGCTGACGGCCGACCTCTCCACCGACGCGGGCATCGCGGCGGTCGAGGCCCGTCTCGGCGACCGCACCCACCCCGTGGACCTGCTGGTCAACAACGCGGGCTTCGGCAACAAGGGCCGCTACCTCGACGTTTCCATGGCCGACGAGTTGACCATGGTCAAGGTGCACATCGAGGCCGTGCTGCGGCTGACCTCGGCCGCCGGCGAGTCGATGCGCTCGCGCGGTCGCGGCGGCGTGATCAACGTGGCCTCGGTCGCCGCCTTCCTGCCGCGCGGCACGTACGGGGCGAGCAAGGCCTGGGTCGTGCAGTTCACCCAGGGCGCGGCGAAGGACCTGGCGGGTTCCGGGGTGCGGCTGATGGCGCTGTGCCCGGGCTTCGTGCGGACGGAGTTCCACGAGCGGGCCGGCATGGGCACGGACAACATCCCGGGCTGGCTCTGGCTGGACGCCGACAAGCTGGTGGCCTCGGCGCTGGCCGACCTGGCGCGCGGCAAGACCGTGTCGATCCCGGATCCCCGCTACAAGGCGCTGATGGGCGTGGTGAAGCTGACTCCGCGCGGGCTGCTCGGCGGCATGTCCTCCCGTACGGGTCGCAAGTACGGCCCGCAGTAGACGACCCGCGGCAGTACGCCCGCAGTGACGCGGACGTCCGCCGCGGCGGGACACATCCGAACCAACCAAACCCGCCAAACGGGTGAAATCTCCCTAAACTGGACCTGTCCCATCCAGTGCGGGAGGCGACACCATGACATTCGTACAGGTGATCGATTACGAGACCACGCGGTTCGACGAGATGAACGCCCTCATCGACCGCTGGGCGCAGCAGGCAAGCGGCCGGCGCACGGTCACGCACACCATGATCGGCAGGGACCGCGAGACGCAGACGCACTACCTCGACCTCGTCGAGTTCCCCTCGTACGAGGACGCCATGAGGAACTCCCGACTCCCCGAGACGGAAGGGATGTTCCAGGAGATGGTGGCCCTCTGCGAGGGCATGCCGACGTTCATGAACCTGGACGTGGTCCGGAACGAGCACCTCGACAAGCTGCTCGTGACCCGGATCTTCGAGGAGGTCGCGGAGAAGGGCGATTTCGCGGTCGTCGACGAGTGCGTCGCGGCCGACTACACCGACCACGACATCATGGCGGCGCCCGGCACGGGCGACGGCCGGCAGGGCATGAAGCGGACGATGGGCATGTGGCGGGACGCGTTCGACTTCTCGTTCGACCTGCACCGTCAGATCGCCGAGGGCGACTGCGTCACCACCCTGTGGGCCTGGACCGGCACCCAGAAGGGCGAGTTCATGGGTGTCCCGCCGACCGGGAAGGAAGTCGCGATGTCGGGCTGCACGACCTTCCGCATCGAGAACGGTCAGGTGGCGGAGGGCTGGTGGTACTACGACGCGCCGGGCCTCATGCGGCAGATGGGCATGACGGACGCCGCCTGAGCCGACGCCCGCCGGGACCCGGACACGGGGAAGGCCCCGGTCCCCCACCGCTCGGCGGTGATTGACCGGGGCCTTCCCTCGGATCAGCGGGGCCCGCCGAAGCGGCGGGCGCCCTGCGGCTCAACCTCAGTGGCTGTGGCCGTGACCGTGGCCGTGACCGGCGTCGCCCTCTTCCTCGGCCGGCTTCTCGACGACCAGGGTCTCGGTCGTGAGCAGCAGCGAGGCGATGGAAGCGGCGTTCTCCAGCGCGGAGCGGGTGACCTTGACCGGGTCGATGACGCCGGCCTTGACCAGGTCGCCGTACTCGCCGGTGGCCGCGTTGAAGCCCTGACCCTTGTCGAGCTCGGCCACCTTCGCGGTGATGACGTAGCCCTCGAGGCCGGCGTTCTCGGCGATCCAGCGGAGCGGCTCGACGGCGGCGCGGCGGACCACGGAGACACCGGTGGCCTCGTCGCCGGAGAGGCCGAGGTTGCCCTCGAGCACCTTCACGGCGTGGACGAGGGCGGAGCCACCGCCGGAGACGATGCCCTCCTCGACCGCGGCGCGGGTCGCCGAGATGGCGTCCTCGAGGCGGTGCTTCTTCTCCTTGAGCTCCACCTCGGTGGCGGCGCCGACCTTGATGACGCAGACGCCGCCGGCGAGCTTCGCCAGGCGCTCCTGCAGCTTCTCGCGGTCCCAGTCCGAGTCCGTGGACTCGATCTCGGCCTTGATCTGGTTGACGCGGCCGAGGACCTCTTCGGAGCTGCCGCCACCGTCGACGATGGTGGTGTCGTCCTTGGAGATGGTCACGCGGCGCGCGGTGCCCAGTACGTCCAGACCGGCCTGGTCGAGCTTGAGGCCGACCTCCTCGGCGATGACGGTGGCACCGGTGAGGGTGGCCATGTCCTGGAGCATCGCCTTGCGACGGTCGCCGAAGCCGGGGGCCTTGACGGCGACCGCGTTGAAGGTGCCGCGGATCTTGTTGACGACGAGGGTGGAGAGCGCCTCGCCCTCGACGTCCTCGGCGATGATCAGCAGCGGCTTCGAGGCGCCGGCCTGGATGACCTTCTCCAGCAGCGGCAGGAGGTCCTGGATGGAGGAGATCTTGCCCTGGTTGATCAGGATGTACGGGTCGTCGAGGACGGCCTCCATACGCTCCTGGTCGGAGACCATGTACGGCGAGAGGTAGCCCTTGTCGAAGGCCATGCCCTCGGTGAACTCCAGCTCCAGGCCGAAGGTGTTGGACTCCTCGACGGTGATGACACCGTCCTTGCCGACCTTGTCCATCGCCTCGGCGATGAGCTCGCCGACCTGGGTGTCCTGCGCGGAGAGCGCGGCCACGGCGGCGATGTCGGACTTGTCCTCGATCGGACGCGCGGTCGCGAGGAGCTCCTCGGACACGGCCTTGACGGCGGCGTCGATGCCCTTCTTCAGGGCGGCCGGGGAGGCGCCGGCGGCGACGTTGCGCAGACCCTCGCGGACCAGCGCCTGGGCCAGCACGGTGGCGGTGGTGGTGCCGTCACCCGCGATGTCGTTGGTCTTGGTCGCCACCTCCTTCACGAGCTGCGCGCCCAGGTTCTCGTACGGGTCGTCCAGCTCGACCTCGCGGGCGATGGTGACACCGTCGTTGGTGATGGTGGGGGCGCCGAACTTCTTGTCGATGACGACGTTGCGGCCCTTGGGGCCGATCGTCACCTTGACCGTGTCGGCAAGCTTGTTGACGCCGCGCTCAAGGGCACGACGGGCGTCCTCGTCGAACTTCAGAATCTTCGGCATGGAAGCGGTTCAGCCCTCTCGATAACTCGGGTTCAACGAACTGCGCCCCTCGCCGCCCGGCAATCAGCGGGGTGACCAGGGGCGCAGCTCAAAGCAAAACTGGTGAAGAGGAAGAGGATCGCTCCTCTTGCCTGCTTCGTTCGACTACTTCTCGACGATCGCGAGTACGTCGCGAGCCGAGAGGACGAGGTATTCCTCGCCGCTGTACTTCACTTCGGTGCCGCCGTACTTGCTGTACAGCACGATGTCGCCGACGCTGACGTCCAGCGGGAGACGCTGGCCGTCCTCGAAGCGACCCGGACCGACCGCGAGGACGACGCCCTCCTGGGGCTTCTCCTTCGCGGTGTCCGGGATGACCAGGCCGGAAGCCGTGGTCTGCTCGGCGTCGAGCGGCTGGACCACGATGCGGTCCTCGAGCGGCTTGATGGCAACCTTGGAGCTGGTGGTCGTCACGATCCGACCTCCCCCTTCGGAGATCCGGGGTTAACTGTCTGAGGTGGCGACCAGGTCGATCCGTCGTCGCGGGTGCCGGACCTGCCTGTCGCTGTGTTGGCACTCACCAGGGGCGAGTGCCAGGTGCGACACTATTCCGGCGATTAGCACTCGGTCAAGCGGAGTGCCAATTTGCCTCCCGGCGAGGCGCGCGCCGAGCCGGCCGCCGGGGGCCCTCCGGCCCTGCGGGCGGGGGGTTCCGGGCCTCTGCGTCGACTCCCCCGGAAGTCGCCCCACTTGTCCCTCGGGCAGGCGTTCGGCGTGATCGCCCCCGGCTTCGGCCTCCGGAACCTCCGCACCCCCGCCCGTGCGGCCCGGCGCGGCCCTGCGGTCCGGCCCGGGGCCGCTTCCGCGCCGGCGCCGGCCGTCCGAGGTCCGCGCGACGCACCCCTGTGTCGGGTCCGGCTCCGGGCCCGACATCGGCTCCGGCGACCGATATGTGACGCTTGAGCCGTGCGCATCCTGGTGGTCGAAGACGAAGAGGGCCTGGCCGAGTCCCTGCGGCTCGGCCTGTCCGCCGACGGTCACTGGGTCGAGGTCGCCCACGACGGACACCGCGGCCTCGACCTCGCGCTGACCGGCGGCCCGTACGACGCCGTGCTCCTCGACCTGATGCTCCCCGGCCTCGGCGGCCACGAGATCTGCACCCGCCTGCGCGCCCACGGCGACCGCACGCCCGTGCTGATGCTGACCGCCAAGGACGGCGAGCACGACGAGGCCGACGGGCTCGACGCGGGCGCCGACGACTACCTCACCAAGCCGTTCTCGTTCGTCGTGCTGGCCGCACGGCTGCGCGCGCTCGCCCGCCGCGCCGGCACCCCGCAGGTCGGCGTCCTGCGGGCCGGCGATCTCGTCCTGGATCCGTCCGGTCGGCGCTGCCGGCGCGGGGAGCGGGACATCGAACTCACCGCGCGCGAACTCGGCGTGCTCGCCTGCCTGATGGAACAGCCGGGCCGGGCGGTCGCCAAGCAGGACATCCTCGACGAGGTCTGGGACGTCCCGCACGCCATCGACCCGAACATCGTCGAGGTGTACGTGTCCTCGCTGCGCCGGAAGATCGACGCGCCGTTCGGGCGCCGCTCGATCCTCACCGTGCACGGGACCGGCTACCGGATGGCGCCCGACGGTGGTTAGGACGGTCCGGGCCCGGGCGGCCGCGGCCGCCGCCCTCGCCATGGCCGCGGTGCTCGGCGCCGGCGGGCTCTGGCTGTACACGCTGCTGCGGGCCAACCTGCTCGACAACACCACCGGACGCACGGAACTGGCCGCACGGAAGGTCGTCGCGCAGCTCGACACCCGGACCCTGCCTCCCGACGGCCGACTGGCCGCGCCCGACGGCGGGGTGGACCTGGTCCTCGTCCGGGACGCGGCCGGGCGGACCGTCGCCGGCAGCGGGGATCCGCGCGGCGCCCCGGACCTCGACGGACCGCGCCCGGCGGCCGGGGAGGACTCCCGGTCGGCCGTGGTGCCCGTGGGGCGCGCCGGTTCGGAGCGGGGGGCGGCGGTGGTGGTCCGCTCGCCGGGGCCGCCCGGGGGCCGGGGCCCGTACACCGTGTACGCGATGACCGTCCTGCGCGACGTCGACGACGCGACGCGGGCCATCGGGGTCGGGCTGCTCGCCGGCGCGCCCCCGTTGATCGCCTTCGCGGCGGCGCTGGCCTGGTGGGTGACGGGGCAGGCGCTGCGCCCGGTCACGGCGATCCGCACCGAGTTGGCGGCCGTCACGGCGAGCGAGCTGGGGCGCCGGGTCCCGGATCCGGGCGGGGCCGACGAGATCGCGCGGCTCGCCCGGACCGTCAACGACACCCTCGACCGGTTGGAGCGTTCCGACGCCCGGCAGCGGCAGTTCACGGCGGACGCCTCGCACGAGCTGCGCAATCCCCTCGCGGCCGTGCGGTCCCGGCTGGAGGTGGCCCTCGACCGGCCCGACCGGGCCTCGGTGGCGGCCGCGCTGGCCGACACCGAGCGGCTCCAGCGGATCGCGGCGGACCTGTTGCTGCTGGCCCGACTCGACGGTGGTCCGCCGCCCCGGTCCGAACCGGTGGACCTGGCGCTGCTGGCGGCGGAGGACGTGGCGCGCAGGGCGGCGCCCCGGGTGCCGGTGCGGCTGGAGGCGGGGGCGGCCGTACCCGCGTACGGGGATCCGGCGCGGCTGGAGCGGGCGCTGGCCAACCTGGTGGACAACGCGCTGCACCATGCCCGCGCGGGGGTCGTCGTACGGGCGGCCTCGGACGGGGCGTGGCGGGTGCTGGAGGTGTCCGACGACGGCCCGGGGATCCCGGAGGCGGACCGGGAGCGGGTGTTCGCGCGGTTCGTCCGGCTGGACGCGGACCGCGGGCGCGCGAGCGGCGGGACGGGCCTGGGGCTGCCCATCGCCCGGGAGATCGCCCGCGCCCACGGCGGTGACGTGCGGGCGGGGAGCGTGCCGGGCGGTGGCGCCCGCCTCGTGCTCCGGATCCCCCGCCCCGGATCCGGCCCGGCCTGAAGCGCGTCGCGGGCCCGGATCCGGCCTGGCCTGGCCTGGCCTGGCCTGGCCTGGCCTGGCCTGGCCTGGCCTGGCCTGGCCTGAAGACGGTTTCAGGACCCTCAGGTTTCCTTCAGCGGGGCTCCCCCAGCATCGACAGGCATGAGCGCGCACCGCAGGAAGACCAGCCGCCGCCTGCCGCGGCGTCGCCGCCTCGGCCGCACCCTGCTGACCGCCGGCTGTGTGCTGACGGTCCTGGCCGGCGGCACCGCCTGGTACGTCTACCGGGACCTGTCGTCGAGCATCGGCAGTTCGAAGGCCCTGGAGGGAGCGGAGAAGTCGGCGCACGGAGATACGAACATCCTGCTCATGGGGCTGGACAGCCGGCGCGACCAGAACGGCGAGCCGCTCCCGGACTCGATCCTGGACAAGCTGCACGCGGGCAGTTCCGACATCGGCGGCTACAACACCAACACCCTGATCCTGCTCCACGTGCCCGGCGACGGCAGTCGGGCCCGGGCGTTCTCCATCCCGCGCGACGACTACGTGGAACTGCGCGGGATGCCGGGCCGGGCGCCGGGCGCGGCCGCCGGCAAGGCCAAGATCAAGGAGGCCTACGGACGGGCGAAGGCGCTGCGCGAGGAGCAGCTGGCGGGCGAGGGGGTCAAGGACCGGCGGCGCCTGGAGCGCGAGGGCCGGGAGGCGGGACGCAAGGCCGAGATCGAGACCGTACGGACCTTCCTGGGGGTGCCGGTCGATCACTTCGCCGAGCTGAACCTGGCCGGTTTCCACCACCTGGCCGAGGCCCTGGGCGGGGTTCCGGTGTGCCTGAACAAGGCGGTGAAGGACAGGTACTCGGGGGCGGACTTCCCCGCCGGCCCGCAGACGCTGAACGGGCAGCAGTCGCTGGCCTTCGTGCGGCAGCGGCACGGGCTGCCGGGCGGTGACCTGGACCGGACGAAGCGGCAGCAGGCATTCCTGGCGGGTGCGACGAAGAAGCTGAACGACGCGGGCACCTTCACGGATCCGGTGAAGTTGATCAAGCTGGTCGACGCGGCGAAGCAGGACGTGGTGACCGACGCCGGCTGGGACCTGCTGTCGTTCGTGAAGCAGGCGAAGAACCTGTCCGGCGGGAAAGTGCAATTCACGACACTCCCCGTGGAGGGCTTCGCAAGGAACCATGACGGGGACATCAACGTCGTAGATGATATGAAGATAAAGCGCCTCATTGCCGAGCAGATCGGGCCCAAGGCCCCTGCGAGTCCGAGCGCGCCGGGCGTCGCTCCCTCCGGACCGGGCGCGTCGTCCGCGCCGTCTTCACCGCCGTCCGCACCGCCGTCTCCCGGGCCCTCACAGCCGGAGAAGATCGACGGTGGCGGCGTCCCGTGCGTGGACTGAGGCCCCTGACGGAGGCGGGCGCGCGCCGCCGCACCGAGGCGTTCCTCCTCGTCCTCGTCGTCGGCATCGCCGTTTTCGGCCACTGCGCGGCGAGCCTGGCGATGAACGACGAGCTGCCGCGCAACCTCACCGGCTTCGTCATCAGCCTGACGCTGCTGTCGTTGGTGGGGCACTTGGGCATCCGCCGGTTCGCGGCGTACGCGGATCCGTTGATCTTCCCGCTCGCCATGCTGCTGACCGGGCTGGGGCTGGTCCTGCTCCATCGGCTCGACCAGGGGTACATCGAGCGGTACAACTCGGACGCGAACGCTCCCGGCCAACTGCTGTGGACGGTGGTCGGGGTCGCCGCCTGCATCCTCGTGGTGGCGCTGCTGCGGGACCACCGGCTGCTGCAACGGTTCATCTACATCACGATGGCCGTGGCGCTGGTCCTGCTGATCGCCCCGGTGTTCTCGCCGGCCGACACCTACGGCGCGAAGCGCTGGATCGTCGTCGGCGGCCTCTCGCTCCAGCCCGGCGAGTTCGTCAAGATCATGATCGCGATCTTCTTCGCGGGCTACCTCGTGATCCACCGGGACTCGCTGGCGCTGACGGGCCGGCGGTTCCTGGGCGTCCGGTTGCCTCCCATGCGACAGCTCGGGCCGATCATCACCGTGTGGATCCTGTCCATGCTGGTGCTCGTCTTCGAACGCGACCTGGGCACGTCGCTGATCTTCTTCGGCGTGTTCGTGGTGATGCTGTACGTCGCCACCGAGCGCACCAGTTGGATCGTCTGCGGGGTGCTGATGGCCTCGGTCGGCGCCTTCGTGGTGGGCTCGACCGAACCGCACGTCAAGGGGCGGGTGGCCGCCTGGCTGAACCCGCTCTCCTACTACTGGAAGGACCGGCCGCCGGGAGTCGTCTCGGACCAGTCCGCGCAGGCGCTGTTCAGCTTCGGCACGGGCGGCGTCACCGGCACCGGTCTCGGCATGGGCCACCCCGAGCTGATCGCGTTCGCGGGGCGCAGCGACTTCATCCTGACCACCGTGGGCGAGGAACTCGGCCTGGCCGGGGTGATGGCGGTACTGCTCCTGTACGCGCTCCTCGTCCAGCGGGGCCTGCGGATGGCGCTGGCCGCGCGCGACCCGTTCGGCAAGCTGCTCGCGGTGGGCCTGTCGGCGGCGCTGGCGCTCCAGGTCTTCGTGGTCGCGGGCGGCGTGACCGGCCTGATCCCGCTGACGGGCAAGGCGCTGCCGTTCCTGGCGAAGGGCGGCTCGTCGCTCCTGGCCAACTGGATCATGATCGCCCTGCTGCTGCGGATCAGCGACAGCGCGGAACGCCAACGCGAGGCGGACGCCCGCGGCCCGGCGGAGACGACGATCACCCCGGTGGTGGTGGCGGGCACGGGGGACCGGGCGGCGACGGGGGCCGGCGCCCCGGGGTAGCCGCCGGGGGCAATCCCCCGCGGGTGGTCGGGCTCCAGATGGTCGGCTCCGCACGCCGGGCACGCGGGTGGTCGGGCTCCGGGGGGCGGCCTTCGGATGGCCGGGCTCCGGGTGGTCGGCTCCGCACGCCGGCCCGCGGGTGGTCGGCCGCGCGCGGTCCGCGCCCGCGTGTCGGCTTACAGGTAGTCCTCCAGGCGGCCTATCGCGTAGCCCTGCTCCTGGATGCGCTTGAGCATCCGGGTCGTCATCTCGATCTCGGTGGAGCCCTTGAGCTCCGAGGGGCCGCGGAAGTGGGCCAGGATGATGTCGCCCGGCTTGAGGGCGGAGCCCTCGGCGTACTGGAAGTCGTTGATCTGCATCGACGCCCGCCAGAGGACGACGGTCGCTATGCCGCACTCGGAGGCGGCCCTGAGGGTGTCGTCGTTGTAGTTGCCGAACGGCGGCCGGAAGAGCGTCGGCTTGGCGCCGAACCGCTTGGCCAGGCGTTCCTGCTGCCCGCATATCTCCTTCTTCTGCGCCGCGTAGGACAGCGTCCGGAGGTTGGGGTGGGTCAGGGTGTGGTTGTTGATCGTGCTGCCGCTGCCGTTGTCGCGCAGGGCCTGGAAGTGCCCGTAGTCGGACGAGGCCACGTTGTCCGTGAGGAACATGCCGATCGGCAGCTTCAGATCGGCCGCCATCTTCAGGAACTCGGGGTTCTTCTCCGCGCCGTCGTCGAAGGTCAGGAAGACGACCTTCTCGGCGGGGGCCACGGGTATCCGGTCCACCAGCGTCGGCCTGCCCGGGGCGGCCTTGGGGAGTCGGGGCTTCTGCGCCGGCTTGGGGGCGTAGACGACCGGGGCCTTCAGACCCCACTTGCGGTAGGGCTGCTCCGCCGTCGCGGGCGCTCCGGCGGGCGCGCTCGACGCCGGGGCCGGGGCCGAGGCGGACGGGGAGGCCGCACCCGTCTCCGGCTTGGTCTTGCGGCCCAGTCGTTCGATGGGTTCCACGCTGTTGCCGCATCCCGCCAGCGACGCCACGAGGGCGCCGACCGCGAGCGCCCCGGCCACTCCTCGGCGGGCGGCGGGAGCGAGGGGAAGACCGCCGACGCGGGGCGCGCTCCCTGAAGGAGCAGTATGGGAAAGGTGTTTGAAAGTCATACGCACGTGCGGAATGTATACCCGGATGGGGATATTCCGTTGATATGACCCGTCAGGGCCCGCCGAAACGCGCGGTGCGGACGGTGCGGCGGAGGCGTGCGGAGCCGGTTTCCCCGCGGGGAGGGATTCCGCACGCGTACCGCTCGTCGGCCGAGGGGGGTCAGACGACGGGGATCAGACGTAGTCCTCCAGGCGGCCGATGGCGAAGCCCTTGTCCGTGACCGTCTTCAGGGTGTGGCGCACCATGTCGGTCATGGTGGCCTTCCAGTCCTCCTTGCCGCGGAAGTGCGTGAGGATGATGTCGCCCGCGTGCAGGTCCCGGTCCCATTCGCGCCAGTCCATGCGGTTGGGGAAGGCTTCGGCGTTCCACAGCGGAACCGCCTTGATGCCACAGGACTTGGCCGCGCGCAGCGTGTCCTGGTTGTAGTTGCCGTACGGCGGCCGGAAGAGGCTCGGCCGCTTGCCGAACTGCTTCTGGATCGTGTCCTGCTGGCCGCAGATCTCCTCGCGCTGCTGCTCGTAGGAGAGCGCGGGCATGTAGCGGTGGTTGAGCGTGTGGTTGTTCAGGGTGACGCCGGCGGCCTGCATCTCCTTGAAGTACGGGTAGTTGTCCTTCACGACGTAGTCGCTGAGGAACGCCGTGTACGGGATCTTGAGTTCCTTCATCATCTTCAGGAACTCGGGGTCCTTCTCGGCCCCGTCGTCGACCGTCAGGAAGACGACCTTCTCCTCGGTGGGGACCGTGGTGAAGACCGGCGGGTACTCCGACTGGTCCTCGACCTCGAAGCCGTCCCGCGTGGTGATCTCCGGCTTCACCTTGGGCGGCGCCGGCGCGACCAGCGGGACCTTCGCCAGGCCCCAGCGCTTCGCCGCGGCGACCCGGGCCTGCTGGGCGGCCTTGGCCCGCTCGGCGGGGTTCACGAGTGCGCCCGCGGCGCCCTCGGCGCCGATCTTGGGCTTCGTGGCGGGGCCCGATTCCGTGGAGCTGCACGCCGTGCCGAGGGCGGCGACCAGCAGCGCGGCGAGGGCCACGCCGTACCGGCCGCGCGGACGCGCCGCTGACCGGTGACCTTGTTGCGTCTTATTTCCCTTTTGTCGTACAGGCTGCATAACGCCGGATCCTTACAGCACCACCCGGCGCGTCCCCGGCGACACCTCGACCGGACCCGGACCTTCCATCGACTGGCCCACAATGAACCGGTGACCCCCGAAGACTTCGCCGCACTGCTCACCCCCGAGGGCGACGCCCTCCTCGCCTCGCTCCGCGACCACGACCCCGCCCGGGAACTCGCCCTCGCCACCCGGCTGCGCCGCGAGCACCCGGCCGCGCTGGTCTCCGCCGCGCTCGGTCAGGCCCGGCTGCGGCAGCGGGCGGTCGCGAAGTTCGGGGCCGAGGACGCCTTCCGGATGTACTTCACGCCCGGCGGCGGCGAGATGGCCACCCGCGCGTCGGTGGCCGGGTACCGGGCCGAGCGGCTCGCCGCCCTGGGCGTGCGCAGCGTCGCCGACCTGTGCTGCGGCATCGGCGGCGACGCCCTGGCCCTGGCCCGCCTCGGGATCCGGGTGCTGGCCGTGGACCACGACCCGCTGACGGTCGCCGTCGCACGGGCCAACGCCGAGGCGCTGGGGCTGACGGACCTGATCGAGGTCCGGGAAGCCGATGTGACGGACGTGGACACCACCGGCTACGACGCCGTCTTCATCGACCCGGCCCGGCGCGGCGGGCGCGGGAGGATCTTCGACCCCGAGGGCTACTCGCCGCCGCTCTCCTGGGCCGTGGAGGCCGCGCGGGCCGCACGGTGCGCGGCCATCAAGATCGCCCCCGGTATCCCGCACGAGGCGGTGCCCGCCGAGGCGGAGGCCGAGTGGATCTCCGACCAGGGCGACGTGAAGGAGGCGGTGCTGTGGTTCGGGACCTCGCCCGGCACCGTGCGCGCCACCCTGCTGCCCGGCCCGCGCGCGCTGGAGACCGCCGACCCGTTGCCCGACCCGGAGGCCGGCCCGGTCGGGCGCTGGCTGTACGAGCCCGACGGCGCCGTGATCCGCGCCCATCTGGTCGCGGAGGTCGCCGAGCGGCTGGACGGTCGGCTCATCGACCCGACCATCGCCTACATCACCGCCGACGAGCTGCGCGCCACCCCGTACGCGACCGCGTACGAGATCACCGACGTCCTGCCCTTCGGCCTCAAGAAGCTCAAGGCCCTGCTGCGCGAGCGCGGGGTGGGCGTCCTGACCGTGAAGAAGCGGGGCTCGGCGATCGAGCCCGAGGAGCTGCGCAGGAAGGTCAAGCCGCAGGGCCCGAACTCCGCGACCGTGTTCCTGACGCGCGTGGCGGGCGCCCCGTCGATGCTGATCGGCGCGCCGGCGCCGCGGGACTGAGCCGCCCGGACGGCGCGAGCCGCCCGAAAGGTCCGGCGGGTCCGGCGGATCGCAGGGCGCACATCGCCCAGCGGTAGTGGGCGCCGGCCTTGCCGAGGCCCAGCAGGGCGGTGACCCACAGGATCAGGCCGAGTCCCATCGTCAGGACGAGTTCCGGGTACGCGCCCTCCCCCGGCCGGGTCCCGGCCGCCGCCCCGAAGGTCACCCGGAGGCCGAGCGCGCCCAGGGCGAGGGAGGCCAGCAGCCAGGCCAGGCTCCGGCCGGGGGCGCGCAGCCGGCGGTCGGCGGCCGGGTCGCGGTCCGAGGCCGCCCAGGCGCACTGCAGTTGCCGTATCCGCCGGTCCAGTCGGGCGCCCCGGCCGAACCAGATGCCGGCGGGCACCAGCACGCCGGCGGCGAGCGCGGCGAAGACGAGGCCGAGGGCGCAGGCGAGGGGGCCGCCCTCCTCGAAGGCCATCAGGGCCATGCCGACGAAGGACCAGCCGAGCGCGAAGACGGCCGCGACGGCCCAGAGCAGCAGGAGCCGCTCGATGCCCAGGGTGTGGCGGACGAGTTCCGCCAGGGAGCGCGCGCGGTCCGCCCGTACGACGGACTCGTCCAGCCACTCGCGCAGGTGCGCGGGCGGGGGCGGAGGAGGCAGGTCACGGCGAGGCATGCGCACGACCGTAGCGGGACCCGCTCCAGGACCGCCGGAGGGAGCCTGGACGGACGTGGGAGCCGCCCCCGGGCCGCTGACGGCCCGAACCCGCCCCGGACCCGCCGCGCTCGGCCGAAAGCGCGGCTCAGCCGCCCGTGACCTCCACCGACTCGAACCGCCAGCGGTGCACCGCCCGGGTGATCAGGTCCGCGTCCGGCTCGGGCAGTTCGGGGAGTTCCCCCGATGCCCCCTCGGGGGCGTCCCACCAGGTGAGCACCAGCACCCGGTCCTGGGCGGCGCGGAACACCTCGCGGCGCAGCGGTTCCCGGGCCAGGACCCGGGAACGCGCCCACTCCAGCAGCTCGTTGCCCCGCCCGGCGACGGCGCGGGCCTCCCACATCAGCGTGACGGTGCTCACGAGTAGAGGTTGTCCTTGCTCAGCTCGTGCACGTGGTCGTGGGAGTGCCCGTGGTCGTGGGAGTGCCCGTGCGCGTGACCGTCGTGGTCGTGGTCGTGCGCGGTCCCCGGCACGTGCGGTTCCGTCACCGGCAGCGAGGAATCCGCGGACAGGTCCCAGTCCGAGGCCGGCCGGTTCCGCTTGACCATCTCCGCGCCCAGGGCCGCGACCATCGCGCCGTTGTCCGTGCACAGCTTCGGCCGCGGCACGCGCAGCACGATCCCCGCGTCGTCGCAGCGTTCCTGTGCCAGCGAGCGGAGCCGGGAGTTGGCCGCGACGCCGCCGCCGATCATCAGGTGGTCGACGCCCTCGTCCTTGCAGGCGCGGATGGCCTTGCGGGTGAGCACGTCCACGACGGCCTCCTGGAAGGAAGCCGCCACGTCGCGCACCGGCACGTCCTCGCCGGCCTTCCGCTTCGCCTCGATCCAGCGGGCCACGGCCGTCTTGAGCCCGGAGAAGGAGAAGTCGTACGCCGCGTCGCGCGGCCCCGTCAGTCCGCGCGGGAAGTTGATCGCCTTCGGGTCGCCCTCGCGCGCGAGGCGGTCGATGACGGGACCGCCGGGGAAGCCCAGCTGGAGGACGCGCGCGATCTTGTCGAAGGCCTCGCCCGCCGCGTCGTCGATGGTCGCGCCGAGCGGCCGTACGTCGGTGGTGATGTCCGGGGCCAGGAGCAGCGAGGAGTGGCCGCCGGAGACCAGCAGGGCCATGGTGGGTTCCGGCAGCGGGCCGTGTTCGAGCTGGTCGACGCAGATGTGCGAGGCCAGGTGGTTCACCCCGTACAGCGGCTTGCCCAGGGCGTACGCGTAGGCCTTGGCCGCCGAGACGCCGACCAGCAGGGCGCCGGCGAGGCCCGGACCGGCGGTGACGGCGATGCCGTCGAGGTCGCGGGCGCTGACCCCGGCCTCCTTCAGGGCGCGCTCGATGGTCGGCACCATCGCCTCCAGGTGGGCCCGGGAGGCGACCTCGGGGACGACTCCGCCGAAGCGGGCGTGCTCGTCGACGCTCGACGCGATCGCGTCCGCCAGCAGGGTGGTGCCGCGGACGACGCCGACGCCGGTCTCGTCGCAGGACGTCTCGATGCCGAGGACGAGGGGTTCGTCAGCCATGGGACTCACTTCTCACGGGTTGTGCGGAGCTCAGGGAGTTCGCGGGGTCGGCGAGGCGCATCACGAGCGCGTCGACGTTGCCCGGTTGGTAGTAGCCGCGTCGGAATCCGATCGGCTCGAAGCCGAAGCGCTCGTAGAGCTTCTGGGCCCGCGTGTTGTCCACGCGCACCTCCAGGAGCACTTCCGCGCATTCGAAGGCGGTCGCGGCGCGCAGCAGGTCGGTGAGCAGCCGGGCGCCGAGACCGGTGCCCCACTGTTCGCGGGCCACCGCGATGGTCTGTACGTCGCCCAGGTCGCCGGCGGCGGCCAGTCCGGCGTAGCCGACCAGTCGGCCGGCCCCGTCCTCGGCGACCACGTAGCGGCGGGTGGCGTGCGGGCCGCGGGCGTGGGCGAGTTCGGACCAGAACATCCCGGCGGACCAGGCGTCCTCGGGGAAGAGCTCGTGCTCGAGCTCCAGCGCCGGTTCGATGTCCCACCAGCGCATGTCGCGCAGCACCACGGTCGGGGCGGTCACTGCGGGGTGACCACCTTGTAGTTCTTGGGTACCTGGGCGTCGGGGCGGCGCAGGTACAGCGGCGTCGGGGGCAGGAACTCCGCCCCGGCCGCCAGTCGTTCCGCGGCCAGGGCCGCGAGGGCGCCGGCGGACTGGTGCTCGGGGGCCCGCGCGTCGGTGAAGACGTCCGGGTAGAGCACGGCGCCCTGGCCGACGGAGGGCAGGCCCGCGACCTGTTCGGCGATGTCGGCGGGGCGGTCCACGGCGGGTTCGCCGACGCGGGTGCGCGGGTCCTCGTAGCGGGCCCAGTAGACCTCCTTGCGCCGCGCGTCGGTGGCGACGACGAAGGGGCCCTCGATGCCCGCGGCGTACGCGAGCCCGTCGAGGGTGCACAGGCCGTGGACGGGGACGCCGAGGACGGAGGCGAAGGTGGAGGCGGTGACGAGGCCGACGCGGAGGCCTGTGTAGGGGCCGGGGCCGACTCCGACGACGATGCCGGTGACGGCGTCGAGCTTCAGCCCGGCCTCGGCGAGCACCTTGTCGACGGAGGGCAGCAGCAGCTCCCCGTGGCGGCGGGCGTCGACCTGGTTCGACTCGGCGAGGACGGACTCGCCGTCGTGCAGGGCGACGGTGACGGCGGGCGTGGCGGTATCTACAGCGAGCAAGAGCACGCGAACAGCCTACGACTCCGGGGCCCCGGACCCTTCCGGCCGGTCGCCGGGCACCCTGGCTGCTACCTTTCGACCGGGGTACCGCGAGGTACCGCCCGAACGCCCCGGGGCAGGCCCGGCAGGTCGTTTCGGCACAAGGCTTTCAGGACCGCGCGGAGAGGTGGAGCAAGGTGGCACGCAGCAGCTCGGGAATCGTGGCCGGGCTCACCGTGGCGGCGCTCGCCGCCGTCGGCTTCCTCGGCTACCAGGCCTCCGCGACGGCGCCCGCGCACCCCGTGAAGGCCTCCCCGCAGGCACCGGCGTCCGGCGCTCCGAGCCAGTCCCCCGCCAAGCAGGCCCCGGCGAAGGCCACGGCTCTGCCGGAGGGCTCGGGCACGGGCGAGCGCGTCGTGTACTCGGTGTCCGGGAAGCGGGTCTGGCTGGTGGCCGCGGACGGTCGCGCGGCGAAGACCTTCGCGGTGATGCCGAGCACGGTGCACCCGGCGGCCGGCACCTATGTCGTCGGTTCCCGCGCGGGCGCGGTGCCCGGCTCGGACGGGGCGCCGATCGAGCACGTGGTGCGGTTCGCGAGCGTGGACGGCATCTCCATCGGCTTCAGCGCCCGGGTGGACGGCAAGACCCCGGCGCCGGACCCGGCCAAGAAGACCGGCGGCATCCGCATGTCGCGGCTCGACGGTGACGCGATGTGGACGTTCGCCACGATCAACTCGAAGGTCGTCGTCGTTCCCTGACCCGCCGGCGGGTCCGCCCGTTTCACCCGTATGTGGGAATCAGGCCGCTTCGGACTCCGGAGCGGCCTGTTCCGTGTTCACGGGTGCCTGGGAGGCCGGCTCCCACGCGGGCGGCGTCGAGACGGCTCTGGCGGCCGCGCACGAGGCGAGCAGGGCCCGCATGGACACGACCGTGCGGGGCGTTCGCTCCGCTCCCGCTGCTGCTCCTGCTGCCGACATGGATGCCTCCTGGACGGGCCCGGGACGCCGCACTTAGGTAAACCTAACCAGCGCTCGCCACCATGTCACCACGAGCGTACCCACCGGCGCAACGTTTTCCCGACGAGTTGTCGGTACCTTTTACCTCGCGGCCCGATCCACCCGCCCGGTCGCCTCGGCGAGCCCCGCCAGCCCGGCGTCCGCCCAGCGCGATCCGACGCCGCGCACCGTGACCCGGCGCACGTCGTCCAGGACCTCCTCGTGCCCCACCGCCCGGGCGATCACCACGTGCAGCCGGTCGTCGGAGAGCTCCTCGACCTTCCCGTCGCCCCACTCCACGACCACCACGGACTCGGGCAGCGAGACGTCGAGGTCGAGGTCCTCCATCTCGTCCAGGCCGCCGCCGAGCCGGTACGCGTCCACGTGCACCAGCGCCGGGCCGCCGACCAGCGACGGGTGTACCCGGGCGATCACGAAGGTCGGCGAGGTCACGGCCCCGCGCACGCCGAGGCCCTCGCCCAGGCCCCGGGTGAGGGTGGTCTTGCCGGCGCCGAGTTCGCCGGTCAGCAGGACCAGGTCGCCGGGACGCAACAGGGCGGCGACGCGACGGCCCAGTTCCTGCATGGATTCGGGCGAGTCGACGGTGATCAGGGTCTCGGTGGCGGCGCCGGCCTCAGGAGCCTGGCTGCGCTGCGCTTCCCGCGGTGCTTCTTCCATGCCCGCCAACGTTAGCGGCTTCGGATCCCGCGTCCGGCACGGCTCCGGTGCGGGCCAGCAGTCCCATCAGCAGCCCGGTCACGATCTCCGGGCGCTCCAGCATCATCAGGTGCCCGGTGTTCTCCAGGACCACCAGTTCGGCGGCCGGCAGGGCCTCCTTCATGGCGACGCTGTGCTCCGCGGGGGTGATCATGTCCCGGTCGCCCGCGACGACCGTGACGGGGACGCCGGCGAACCGCTGGAGCGCGGCGGTCTTGTCGTGGATCTGGAACGCCGGGTAGAACTCGGCGACCACGTCGATCGGCGTCGCCTCGATCAGCCGCTCGGCGAACCGCGCGACGCCCGGGTCCACGTCCCGCGAGCCGAACGAGTACTGCTTGATCATGCCCGCGAAGAGGTCCGCGGTCGCCCGCCGGCCCCGCTCCACGAGCTCCACCTGCGAGCCGAGCACCTTGAGCACCCCGGGCAGCAGCCGGCGCACGGCGCCCATCCCGACCGCCGGCAGCCCGTACGTCACCTCGCCGAGCAGACCGCTGGAGGTGCCGACCAGCGCCACCCCGAGCACGCGGTCGCGCACCAGCTCGGGGAACTGCTCGGCCAGCGCCATGATGGTCATGCCGCCCATGGAGTGCCCGACCAGCACCAGCGGCCCCTCGGGGGCGGCGGCGTCGAGGACGGCCTTGAGGTCGCGGCCGAGCTGGTCGATCGTGACGGGTTCGCCGTCGGCCTGGGCGAGGCCGCGCATGCTGCGGCCGTGGCTGCGCTGGTCCCAGTACACGGCGCGGACCACTCCGCGCAGGGCGGCCCGCTGGAAGTGCCAGGAGTCCTGGCCCAGGCAGTAGCCGTGGCAGAAGACGACGGTGACCGCGGGCGGTGTCCTGCGGCGCAGCCGGCGCCGCTTGCCCGGGTCCTGCGCGGGCAGGTCGTCCACCTCGTAGTACAGCTCGGTGCCGTCCTCGGCCCGGGCGGTGCCCTCGGTGCCGCGCAGGGAGCCGTAGTCCCCGGCGGCGTCCAGGGCCAGCCGGGCCTTCATCCGGATGCCGCGGCCCACCGTGATCCGTTCGACGGCGACCCCGGCCGCCGCTCCGGCGGCCATCACGCCGATCGCGGCTCCGGCCCAGCCGGCCTTGCGCCAGTTCTCGCTCACGCCGTCGCCGTCCTCACTCAGCCGTTGCGGTACACCCGGGGCACGCGCCCCCCGATACGGGTGACGATCTCATACGCGATCGTGTGCGCCGCTTGAGCCCAGTCCTCGGCGGTGGGTTCGCCGAGGTCACCGGGGCCGAAGAGGATCGCCGGATCGCCGGCCGCGACGTCGGCGTCGCCGATGTCGACGACGAACTGGTCCATGGCCACCCGGCCGGCCACTCGCCGGACCTCGCCGCCCACCAGGACGGGGCCGGAGCCGGAGGCGTGGCGCGGGATCCCGTCGGCGTAGCCCGTGGGGATCAGGGCCAGTCGGGTCTCCCGGTCCGTCACGTAGTGGTGCCCGTAGCTGACTCCGTGGCCGGCGGGGACGCTCTTCACGAGCGCGACGGACGCCTTCAGCGACATCGCGGGCCGCAGCCCCAGCTGGGCCGGGGTGCCCAACTCGGGCGCGGGCGACACGCCGTACACGGCGATCCCGCAGCGCACCAGGTCGAAGTGGGACTCCGGCAGCGTGAGCGTGGCCGGCGAGTTGGCGATGTGCCGCACCTCGGGCTCGACGCCCTCCTTCTCGGCGTACGCGAGCATGTCGCGGAACGCGGCGAGCTGGAGCGCGATCGAGGGGTGCCCGGGCTCGTCGGCGCAGGCGAAGTGCGACCAGACGCCGGTGACGTCGACGGTCCCCTCCGCCTGCGCGGCGACGGCGGCGCCGACCAGTTCGGCCCAGTCCGCGGGCTGGCAGCCGTTGCGCCCGAGGCCCGTGTCGGCCTTGAGCTGGATCCGCGCGGGACGCCCGGCGGCGCGCGCGGCCTCCCGTACCTCCTCCAGCGCCCACATCCCGCTGACCGCGACGTCCAGGTCGGCCTCGACGGCTTCCCGCCAGGGCCCGCCGGGCGTCCACAGCCAGCACAGGATCCGTGCCTCGATGCCGCCGGCGCGCAGCGCGAGCGCCTCCTCGGGCGTGGCGGTCCCCAGCCAGGTCGCGCCGGCCTCCAGGGCCGCGCGGGCACAGGGCAGGGCCCCGTGCCCGTATCCGTTCGACTTGACGACGGCCATCAGCTCGGCCCGGGGCGCCCGCTCGCGCAGCGCGCGCACGTTGCTCCGCACGGCGGCAAGGTCGATCTCGGCGTAGGCGCGCGTCGGTGTCTCGTTCATCCCGCACAGTCTCTCAGACCCCCCCGGGGGCTCCGTTCCCCCGCGTGTCGGGGTGCGGACGGGTGCGGGGTCACCCCGAGCGGACGTCCCGCCAGGCGCTCGGCACCGCGTCCGCCACCTGCTGCGCGAGGACCGGCGCCCCGTCGGAGGCGAAGCGGCCGGCCAGTCCGTGCAGGTACGCCGCCACGGCCCCGGCGTCCGCCCCGGACAGCCCCGCCGCCAGCAGCGACCCCGCCACCCCGGACAGCACGTCGCCGCTGCCCGCGGTCGCCAGCCACGGCGTCCCCGTCGGGTTCACCCGGACGACCGGATCGCCGTCGGAGGCGATCAGCGTCGTGGAGCCCTTCAGCAGGGCCGAGGCGCCGTAACGGCGTGCCAACGCCCGCACCGCCGCCAGTCGCCCCGCCTCCACCTCCTCCCGGGACACCCCCAGCAGCGCCGCCGCCTCCCCCGCGTGCGGGGTCAGCAGGGTCGCCGCGGACCGCCCGCGCAGCACCTCGGGGTCCAGGCCGCGCAGCCCGTCCGCGTCGACCAGTACCGGTACGTCGGACTGCGCCAGCACGCCCGCGACCTCGTCGGCCCGCGCGTCCCCCAGCCCCGGCCCGACCACCCACGCCTGCACCCGGCCCGGCCCGATCAGCGTCTCCGGGTACCGGGCGAGCACCGCGTCCGCCGCCGGACCCACGTACCGCACCGCGCCCGCACCGCCGCGCAGCGCGCCGGCCACGGCCAGCACCGCCGCCCCCGGGTAGCGCGCGGAGCCGGCGACGATGCCCACCACACCGCGCCGGTACTTGTCGCTCTCGGCCGTCGGCTCCGGCAGCAGCCGGGCCACGTCGGCGTGTTGCAGGGCCTCCAGCTCCGGGGCGGGCAGCGCGAGCCCGATGTCCACCGGCCGCACCACCCCGGCCAGCGCGGCCCCCGGGTCGATGAGCAGGCCGGGCTTGTGCGCCCCGAAGGTCACCGTGACGTCGGCCCGCACGGCCGCCCCCGCCACTTCCCCGGTGTCCGCGTCCACCCCGCTCGGCAGGTCCGCGGCGACCACCACCGCGCCCGTCGGGATCCGTTCCACCAGCGCGGCGGCCGCCGGGCGCAGCCCGCCCCGCCCGCCGATCCCGACGAGCCCGTCCACGACCAGGTCGGCACGCTCCGGAACGGCCGACTCCACCCGGCCTCCGGCGGCCAGCAGCGCGGCGGCCCCGCCCGGGTGCACCCGGGCGGGGTCCATCGGCACCGCCGTCACCCCGGCGCCGCGCCGGGCCAGCCGGGCGCCGGCGTACAGGGCGTCGCCGCCGTTGTCACCGGGGCCGACCAGCAGCACGACCCGCGCCCCGTACACCTTGCCCCGACGCCGGGTCAGCAGGCCCGCGCACACGGCGGCCAAGCCGGCCGCCGCCCGCAGCATCAGGGCGCCCTCCGGCAGCCCGGCCATCAGCTCGCGCTCGGCGGCCCGTACGGTCTCCACGCTGTAAGCAGTACGCATGGCACCAGCCTGCCCGAAAACCCGGCGCGGGCCCCGGCTCCCGGGCCCTTCAGGAGCCGGAAGAGCCCCGTGAGGACCGGAAGGGCGGGAAAGGGCCGGAAGGACCGGGGCCGGAGAGCCGACCTACCCCTCGGCGATCACCACGGCCGACGCCACGCCGGCGTCGTGGCTCAACGAGATGTGCCAGGACTTCACGCCCAGGGCCAGCGCCCGGGCCTCGACGGTCCCCGACACCCGCAGCCGGGGCTGCCCCGTCTCCTCCACGTACACCTCTGCGTCGGTCCACAGCAGTCCGCCGGGCGCGCCGAGCGCCTTGGCCAGCGCCTCCTTGGCCGCGAACCGGGCGGCGAGCGAGGCGGTGCCGCGCCGCTCGCCGCTCGGCAGCGTCAACTCGGCGTCGAGGAAGAGCCGTCGGGCCAGGTTCGGCGTCCGCTCCAGCGCGGCGCCGAACCGCTCGATCTCGGCAACGTCAATCCCCACACCGACAATCACGACGCACACCACTCCCACGCAGCCCGTGTTCCCCCGTCACCACCGCGGCGACGGATCGGCGCCCGCGCGCTTGGCTCACTCCACGGTCACCGACTTGGCGAGGTTACGCGGCTGGTCCACCTCGTTGCCCCGCGCCGTCGCCAGCTCGCACGCGAACACCTGCAACGGAACGGTCGCCACCAGCGGTTGGAGCAGCGTCGGCGTGGCCGGGATCCGGATCAGGTGGTCGGCGTACGGGACCACCGCCTCGTCGCCCTCCTCCGCGATGACGATCGTCCGCGCACCGCGCGCCCGGATCTCCTGGATGTTCGACACGATCTTGTCGTGCAGCACGGAGCGTCCGCGCGGCGACGGCACGACCACCACCACCGGCAGGTCCGGCTCGATCAGCGCGATCGGCCCGTGCTTCAGCTCGCCCGCCGCGAAGCCCTCGGCGTGCATGTACGCCAGCTCCTTCAGCTTGAGCGCGCCCTCCAGCGCCACCGGGTAGCCCACGTGCCGGCCGAGGAAGAGCACGGTGTTCTTGTCGGCGAGCGAACGCGCGAGCTGCCGTACCGGCTCCATCGTCTCCAGGACGGTGTCCACGGCCGCCGCGATGTCCGACAGCTCCCGGATCACCGACTCGATCTCGTCGCCCCACTTGGTGCCCCGCACCTGCCCGAGGTACAGCGCCACCAGGTAGCAGGCCACCAGCTGTGTGAGGAACGCCTTCGTCGAGGCGACGGCCACCTCGGGGCCGGCGTGCGTGTACAGCACGGCATCCGATTCGCGCGGGATCGTCGAGCCGTTCGTGTTGCAGACGGCCAGCACCTTGGCGCCCTGCTCCCGCGCGTGGCGCAGCGCCATCAGGGTGTCCATGGTCTCGCCCGACTGCGAGATCGCGATGACCAGCGTCCGCTGGTCGAGGATCGGGTCGCGGTAGCGGAACTCGCTGGCCAGCTCCGTCTCGCAGGGGATGCGGGTCCAGTGCTCGATGGCCAGCTTCGCGATCATGCCCGCGTGGTACGCCGTACCGCAGGCCACGATCACGACCTTGTCCACCTCGCGCAGCACGGACGGCGGGATGCGCACCTCGTCGAGCGTCAGCAGGCCGTTCGCGTCGATGCGGCCCAGGAGAGTGTCGGCGACGGCCTTCGGCTGCTCGGCGATCTCCTTGAGCATGAAGTAGTCGTACCCTCCCTTCTCGGCCGCCGAGGCGTCCCAGTCCACGTGGTACGCCCGTACGGACGCGACCGAGCCGTCGAAGTTGGTCACCGAGACCCCGTCGCGCCGCAGTTCGACGACCTGGTCCTGGCCCAGCTCGATCGCGGACCGGGTGTGGGCGATGAAGGCGGCCACGTCCGAGGCCAGGAAGTTCTCGTTCTCCCCGACGCCCACCACCAGCGGCGAGTTGCGGCGCGCCCCGACCACCACGTCCGGCTGGTCGGCGTGCACCGCGACCAGCGTGAACGCCCCCTGGAGGAGACGGCACACCTGCCGCATCGCCTCGGTGAGGTCCCCGCAGACCTCGAACCGCTCCGCCAGCAGGTGGGCGACCACCTCGGTGTCCGTCTCGGACTCCAGGCGGTGGCCGCGCTCCGCCAGCTCGGCGCGCAGCTCGGCGAAGTTCTCGATGATCCCGTTGTGCACGACGGCCACGCGTCCCGCGTTGTCGAGATGGGGGTGCGCGTTGACGTCGGTGGGCCCGCCGTGGGTCGCCCACCGCGTGTGCCCCAGGCCCGTGGACCCGGCCGGCAGCGGGTGCCCGACCAGTTCCTTCTCCAGGTTGACGAGCTTTCCGGCCTTCTTCACGGAGGAGAGTTCCCCGTCCGCGAGCACGGCGACGCCCGCCGAGTCGTAGCCGCGGTATTCCAGTCGCTTGAGTCCGGCGATGACCACATCGAGCGCAGATTGCGCTCCTACGTAACCCACAATTCCGCACATAGGCGGCAGGGTACGCCGTGGTCGGCCTCCCGCCCGGTACCTGAACAGGACGAAAAAAGACCGCCCCGGCGGACACGCCGGGGCGGTGGGGGCGGCAGTGCCGCGAGGGGTCAGCCGAGCTTCTTGACCTGCGCGTCGACGACGACCTTCGGCTGCTCGGAGTCGCCGGCCAGGTTCAGCGCCCAGAACGTCGCCAGGACGTTGCCCTTGCGCACGACGACCGTGTGCGTCTTCTTCTTCTGGCCGTCGCCCATGTCCATCACGGTGGAGAACCCGGCGGCCTCGTCACCGGAGGTCACCGGCTCGGAGGTGACGTTCCCGATCGGGGTCTTCTCGCCTTCCGAGCTGATGGCGAAGCCGCCGGCGCAGGCCGTGATCGCGGTCTTGACGGAGGCGAACGCGTCCTCGGCGCCCTTGCCGTCGTAGGAGGAGAGGGTGACCGAGGTCGCCGTCGACTTCAGGGCGCCCATGGCCGCCTCCAGCTTCTCGTCCACGCTCGCGCCCTCGGCCGCCGGCTTGGGCAGCTCGACGGTCATGATCCGGCCCACGCCGGTGGACGTGGCGAGCGGCTGCATGGACTGGGCCTGCGCCAGCACCTTGCACTCGGGCTTGTCGGAGTCGACCGGAGCGGTCTTCTCCTCCTTGAACGGCTCGATCTTGTGCGTGGGCAGCTCGGCCTGCGTGACCAGGAGCGCGGCCAGCTCGGCGGCCGTCTTCCCCTTGGCGGCGGGAGCGGCCGACGCGGACGCCTTGGCGTCCGTCTTGGTGTCGGAGGCCTTGTCGGAGCCGCAGGCGGTGGCCAGCAGCGTCAGGGACACGGCGGAAGCGGTCAGGACGGTACGACGGACAAGAGCGGAACGCACGGTGTTTCTCCCCCACAGGCGGTACACAGAAAAGTCGAAAGGCATGCCGGACGGCCCCGGAAACGCCCAGGTGAGGGGCGCACATCGGAGCTGCGACGCGTATCAAGATAAAGTAAAACCCGATGACCCGATCGGGTTTATTCGGCCATCGGCGCAATCGTGACCCCGGCGATACCGACCGGGTCGTCGAATCGAGACCGGCCGCCGCGCGCCCCCGCCCCGCACCCCGCCGCACGTGACCGACCACACCACCCACAAGCGGTCCCGAGCCCCGACAATGGCAGGGTGATCACTTCGCCGCCACGAAGCACGCCGGACCGCGCAACGGAGCGCGCCGGCCATCGCCGGGCTCCCGACGCCTCCCCGTACGTCGACCTCACCCGGGCCGAGTGGAGCGCCCTGCGCGAGCGGACCCCCCTCCCCCTCACCGCCGAGGAGGTCGAGCGGCTCCGGGGTCTGGGGGACGTGATCGACCTCGACGAGGTACGGGACGTGTACCTGCCGTTGTCGCGCCTGCTCAACCTGTACGTCGGCGCCACCAACAACCTCCGCGGCACCCTGAACACCTTCCTCGGTGACGCCGGCAACGGCCACGGCGCCCAGACGGGCACCCCCTTCGTCATAGGGGTCGCCGGCTCCGTCGCGGTCGGCAAGTCCACGGTGGCCCGCCTCCTCCAGGCCCTCTTGGCCCGCTGGCCCGAGCACCCGCGCGTGGAGCTCGTCACCACCGACGGCTTCCTGTACCCGATGAAGGAACTCCAGCGCCGCGGCCTGACCGCCCGCAAGGGCTTCCCCGAGTCGTACGACCGGCGCGCGCTGACCCGTTTCGTCGCGGACATCAAGGCGGGCAAGGACGAGGTAACCGCCCCCGTCTACTCCCACCTGATCTACGACATCGTCCCGGGCGAGCAGCTCGTCGTGCGCCGCCCGGACATCCTGATCGTCGAGGGGCTCAACGTGCTCCAGCCGGCCCTGCCCGGCAAGGACGGCCGCACCCGCGTGGGTCTCGCCGACTACTTCGACTTCAGCGTGTACGTCGACGCGCGCCCCGAGGACATCGAGCGCTGGTACCTGGGCCGCTTCCGGAAGTTGCGCGAGACCGCCTTCCAGAACCCCTTCTCGTACTTCCGCAAGTACACGCAGGTCTCCGAGGAGGAGGCCATGGAGTACGCGCAGACCATGTGGCGGACCATCAACAAGCCCAACCTGCTGGAGAACGTGGCGCCCACCCGCGGCCGGGCCACGCTCGTCGTCCGCAAGGGCCCGGACCACAAGGTCCAGAAGTTGAGCCTGCGAAAGCTCTGACCGCACGGGCGGCGGAGTCTAGGGTGCGGCCATGCTGCATCTGCGGATGATCATCCCGTCCGAACGCACGGACGCCGTCGTCGACGTCGTGGAGTCCACGGTCGGCACCGCCCACCTCGTCGTCCTGCCCGGCGCCGGCCGCGACCCCCGCGGCGATCTCGTCCTGTGCGACGTCGCCCGGGAGGCCGGTGACGAACTGCTCCGGGAACTCAAGGGACTCGGGATCGACGAGGACGGCTCGATCGCCGTCGAGAACATCGACCTGTCGTTGTCGAAGCGGGCCGACGCCGCCGAGGAGGAGGCCCCGGGCGAGGGCGCCGACGCCGTGCTGTGGGAGCAACTGACCGAGGCGACCCACGAGGAGTCCACGCTCACCATCACCTACTGCGCCTTCATGATGCTCGCGACGATGATCGCGGCCTGTGGCGTGGTCCTCGACAACGCGGTCCTGATCGTGGGCGCCATGGCCGTCGGCCCCGAGTTCGGACCGCTCGCCGGGGTCTGTACGGCGGTCGTACGGGGCGTCCCCCGGCTCGCCCTGCGCTCGCTGGGCGCGCTGCTGATCGGCTTCGCCGTCGCGATCGCCGCCACCACGGTGTTCAGCCTGGGCATGGACGCGATCGGACAGTTCTCCGAGGAGATGCTGGACAGCCCCCGCCCGAACACCGGCTTCATCTGGAAGCCGGATCCGCTGTCGTTCGTGGTCTCGCTGCTCGCCGGCGTGGCCGGGGTGCTCTCGCTGACCTCGGCGAAGTCCGGCGCCCTGGTCGGCGTGGCGATCTCGGTGACCACCGTCCCGGCGGCCGCCAACGCCGCCGTCGCCCTGGGCTACGGGGAGCTCGCCCAGATGTGGGGTTCGATCGAGCAGCTGCTGGTGAACCTCGGCGGGATCATGCTCGCCGGCATCCTGACCCTGCTCGCGCAGAAACTGCTGTGGCGGGGCCCGCGCGGGGGGGGGGTGGCTCGCCGGCAGCGAGCCCGCGCCGCCGCAGAAACTGCTGTGGCGGACCCAGCGAGGTCGGTGGGTCCGCCACGGGAAACGCTGAGGTGCGGGTCGGTCAGCCGAGGGCCGACTTCACCACGTCCGCGAGCCGCCCCGCGACCGCGCGGGCCTGCTCGATGTCCGCGGCCTCCACCATCACCCGTACGAGCGGCTCCGTACCGGACGGACGGAGCAGCACGCGGCCGGTGGTGCCCAGCTCGCGCTCGGCGTCGGTGACCGCCGCCGCCAGCTCGGCGGAGGTGGTGACCCGGGACCTGTCCACGTCCGGGACGTTGATCAGGACCTGCGGCAGCCGCTGCATCACGCCGGCCAGGTCGGCCAGGGACCGGCCGGTGGCGGCGACGCGGGCGGCCAGCATGAGACCGGTCAGCGTGCCGTCGCCGGTGGTCGCGTGATCGAGGATGATCACGTGGCCGGACTGCTCGCCGCCCAGCGCGTAGCCGTGCTCCTTCATCGACTCCAGCACGTAGCGGTCGCCGACACCGGTCTGCACGACCTGGATGCCCTCGCCCTCCATGGCCAGCTTGAAGCCCAGGTTCGACATCACGGTGCCGACCACGGTGTTCTCGCGCAGCTGGCCCGCCTCGCGCATGGCCAGTGCCAGCACGGCGAGGATCTGGTCGCCGTCGACCTCGTCGCCGTTGCCGTCCACGGCCAGGCAGCGGTCGGCGTCGCCGTCGTGCGCGATGCCGAAGTCGGCCCCGTGCTCGACGACGGCCTGCTTGAGCAGCCCGAGGTGGGTGGAGCCGCAGCCGTCGTTGATGTTCAGGCCGTTCGGCTCGGCGCCGATCGTGATGATCTCCGCGCCGGCCCGCGTGAACGCCTCGGGCGAGACTCGGGCGGCCGCGCCGTGCGCCTCGTCGAGCACGACCTTGAGGCCTTCGAGGCGGTTGGGCAGGACACCGATGAGGTGCGCGACGTACTTGTCGAAGCCCTCGTCGTAGTCGGAGACCCGGCCGACGCCGGAGCCGGTGGGCCGGTCCCAGGGAGCGCCGGTGCGGTGCTCCTCGTAGACGGACTCGATCCGGCCCTCCAGGTCGTCGGCCAGCTTGTGGCCGCCGCGCGCGAAGAACTTGATGCCGTTGTCGGGCATCGCGTTGTGGCTGGCGGAGAGCATCACGCCGAGGTCGGCGCCCAGCGCACCGGTGAGATACGCCACCGCCGGGGTGGGCAGCACACCGACGCGCAGGACGTCCACGCCCGCGCTCGCGAGGCCGGCGACGACCGCGGCCTCCAGGAACTCACCGGACGCGCGGGGATCGCGGCCGACCACCGCGGTGGCCCGATGACCGGCGAACGTACCCGCCTCGGCCAGTACGTGTGCGGCCGCCACGGAGAGACCGAGCGCGAGCTCGGCCGTCAGATCCGCGTTGGCAACGCCCCGTACACCGTCCGTCCCGAAGAGTCGTCCCACTGTTGTCCTCCCGAGTTAACGCTTCGCTTGTGACCGCTGTGACAAATATGTGCCGCTTGTGGCGGTTCGTTGCTGAACAGCAGGCGCAGATTAACGCTTGCTGTACTGCGGAGCCTTACGGGCCTTCTTGAGACCGGCCTTCTTGCGCTCGACCGCACGGTCGTCGCGGGAGAGGAAGCCGGCCTTCTTCAGCGCCGGGCGGTTGTTGTCCACGTCCGCCTCGTTCAGCGCACGGGCCACACCGAGGCGCAGGGCGCCGGCCTGGCCGGAAACGCCGCCACCCGAGATGCGGGCGATGACGTCGTAACGGTTGTCCAGCTCCAGGAGCTTGAACGGCTCGTTGACTTCCTGCTGGTGCACCTTGTTGGGGAAGTAGTCCTCAAGGGTGCGACCGTTGATCTTCCACTTGCCGGTGCCCGGAACGATCCGGACGCGGGCGATGGCGTTCTTGCGACGGCCCAGGCCGGCGGCCGGCTGGGGGTCGCCGAAGCGACCGGCAAGGGACTCGGAGGTGTAGTCGCCCTCGGCGACGACCTCGGACTCGCTGGTGTACTCCTCGACGTTGCCCTCGAACTCTTCGACGGGGGTCGTCTCGGCGGTGGTCTCGGCCACGATGCTCCTCAGAATTTTCTACGTCTTAGGGGGTGGCCGGAACTACTGCGCGACCTGGGTGATCTCGAACGGCACCGGCTGCTGGGCAGCGTGGGGGTGCTGGTCGCCCGAGTAGACCTTCAGCTTCGAGAGCATCTGACGGCCCAGGGTGTTCTTGGGGAGCATGCCCTTGATGGCCTTCTCGACGGCCTTCTCCGGGTTGTTCGCCAGGAGGTCGTCGTAGCGCACCGAGCGGAGACCGCCCGGGAAGCCCGAGTGGCGGTACGCCATCTTCTGGGTCGCCTTGTTGCCGGACAGGTGAACCTTGTCGGCGTTGACGATGATGACGAAGTCGCCCATGTCCATGTGGGGGGCGTAGGTCGGCTTGTGCTTACCCCGCAGGAGGGCAGCGGCCTGGGTCGCCAGACGGCCGAGGACAACGTCCTGGGCGTCGATGACGAGCCACTGGCGCGAGATGTCGCCGGGCTTGGGGCTGAACGTACGCACGCGTATGCCTTCGCTTCTTCAGTGGTGGTATCCCAAGGGCGCAAGCCCCACGGGAAGGTCCTGACAGGGTCACCACGGACGATCACGACAGCCCTCGTTCACAACGGGGACGCAACCCGTGTGCGAACTGCTGGTCATCGGTCCGGTGGACCGGCGCAAGGCCCTTTCACGTGAGAATGAGCAAGCCAATACGCAGAACAAACCAGCAGGGTACCCAAGCAGACCCGTACGGGTCAAAAAGCGGTCCGCGATGCCGACTCGGTCGACGTCGCGGCGCACTCCGGTTCGGTCCTGGGTGGGGACCCCGCAGTTGTTACCGGGTACAGAGTAACCCGGCCGGAGGACAGCCCACGACGCGCCAACACGATCGCGAGCCCGCACAGCGTCGCGCAGTCGCGGAACGCCCGCCTCTTGCGGGCCAGCTCGGTGGGCCACGGGACCCCCGCCAACTGGGGCACCAGAGCCGCCCAGAACCAGGGCGAGCGCGGCGTGGAACCGGCTCGGACCCCCGACACCAGCAGCAGCGGAAGCACCACCAGGAGGTAGTGGTCGAAGGAGGGCCGCGAGACCAGGAATGCGGCGAGCATCACCATGCAGGCGGTCTCGACCAGCCGCAGTTCCCCGTCGTCGGCGTCGTCGGAACGCCGCCAGCGGACCCAGGCCGCCCACAGGCCGCCGGCCGCCCCGGCGGACGCCACCAGCACGGCGAGCAGCCCCGGCGCCCCCAGTCGCGGCAGCACCGCGACCGGCGAGGCGTCCCACGGCAGCGCGTACTCGTCCTGCCCCTGGAGCAGGAACGGCAGCGTCTTGGTGAAGAACAGCGTCGGGCTCGGCATCATCAGCGCCCCCAGCAGCGACAGCGCCACCGGCGTCAGCACCGCCGCGGCCAGCCCCCGCCACTGCCGGGCCACCAGGAACAGCACGCCGATCGGCACCAGCATCGGCTTGCAGGCGATCGCCAGCCCGACCACCAGTCCGGCCGCCGCCCACGAGCGCCGGTGCGCCAGCAGCAGCGCCACCGGCAGGGCGGCCGCCGAGATCGCCGTCCAGTTCCCGATCAGCACCAGGTTCAGGTACGGCTTGTAGGCCAGGGCGAAGAGCCCGAAACCGCCGATCGCGAACCGCGACGTCACCGGCACCGCGAACAGCCGCAGCGCGGCCCACCACCCGACGCCGATCAGCCCCGACATCGCCGCCGGCAGCAGCCAGCGCAGCGCCCACGTGGGCAGCAGCGCCTCCGGCACCGCCATGAGGACCGCGCTCGGCAGGTACAGGAACCGCTTGTCCTCGTACGGGGACACACCGGACAGCAGGGCGTCCGCGGCCTTGACCACGAAGGCGTTGTCCGAGCCCCAGTTCTCCCGCAGGCTCGTCGAGATCGCGATCGTCAGCACGATCGCGAGGGAGACCGCCCACAGGGACCGGGGCGCCGGCCGGAGCAGCCAGGCGAGCCGCCCGCCTCCGGGCGCGGGCGCCCCCGCGCCACGTCGGGAATCCCGCCTCACGAGCCAGATGCCAGGCCGCAGCCGCACGCCGTCTCCCCCTCGAAATCCGCGCCGGGGTGGTCCGCCCCTCACGCTTCCGCTCGACCCGCCGGGTCTCAGCGCTTCCGCTCGACCCGCCGCTCGTCCCACACGGGCTCCTGAGACCCATCCCTCACCGCCACCCTCGCACCCTTCGGCCCAGGGGCCGCAGAGGCTTCGGTCGGCTGCGCCGGACTCCGCCCGTCGAAACGCACCGCCGGGTCTCAGCGCTTCCGCTCGACCCGCCGCTCGTCCCACACGGGCTCCTGAGTCTCCCGCACAACACCGTCCGAACCGAAGACCAGATAGCGGTCAAATGTGCGCGCGAACCAGCGGTCGTGCGTGACGCACAACACAGTGCCGTCGTACGACTCCAGGCCGTCCTGGAGGGCCTCCGCCGACTCCAGGTCGAGGTTGTCCGTCGGCTCGTCGAGCAGCAGCGCCGTGGTGCCGGCCAGTTCGAGCAGCAGGATCTGGAAACGCGCCTGCTGCCCGCCCGAGAGCTTCTCGAAGGGCTGCTCGGCCTGACGCTCCAGCTCGTAGCGGCGCAGGGCGCCCATCGCCGCGCCGAGCGGCTTCGCCGCCTCCGTCCACAGGATGTCCACGAGGGTGCGCCCGAAGAGCTCGGGGTGGGCGTGGGTCTGCGCGAAGTGGCCCGGGAGCACCCGCGCGCCCAGCTTCCAGGTACCGGTGTGCTTGACGTCCTCGCCCGCGAGCAGCCGCAGGAAGTGCGACTTCCCGGAACCGTTCGAGCCGAGCACCGCGACCCGCTCGCCGTAGAACACCTCCAGCGAGAAGGGCTTCATCAGCCCCGTGAGTTCCAGGTTCTCCACGGTCAGCGCGCGCACGCCCGTACGCCCGCCCTTGAGCCGCATCCGGATGTCCTGCTCGCGCGGCGGCTCCGGCGGCGGGCCGGCCTCCTCGAACTTCTGGAAGCGGGTCTGCATCGCCCGGTACCGCGAGGCCATGTCGGGGCTGGAGGCCGCCTGGTTGCGCAGCCGCAGCACCAGGGCCCGCAGCCGGGCGTGCTCCTCGTCCCAGCGCCGCTTGAGCTCCTCGAAGCGCGCGAAGCGCTCCTTGCGGGCCTCGTGGTACGTCCCGAAGCCCGCGCCGTGCACCCACACGTCGCTGCCGGTCGGGCTCGCCTCCAGGCTGATGATCTTCTGGGCGGCCTGGGTGAGCAGTTCCCGGTCGTGCGAGACGAACAGCACCGTCTTGCGCGTCGCCTTGAGCTGCTCCTCCAGCCAGCGCTTGCCCGGGACGTCCAGGTAGTTGTCCGGCTCGTCGAGCAGCAGCACCTCGTCCGGCCCGCGCAGCAGCGCCTCCAGGACCAGCCGCTTCTGCTCACCGCCCGACAGCGTGCGCACCTCGCGGAACTGCGCGCTGTCGTACGGGATCGCCAGCGCGGCCATGGTGCAGACGTCCCACAGGGTCTCCGCCTCGTAGCCCTGGACGTCGGCCCAGTCGCTGAGCGCCTGCGCGTACGCCATCTGCGCGGCCTCGTCGTCCACGGTCAGGATCAGCTGCTCGGCCCGGTCCACGGCCTTCGCGGCCTCCCGGAGCCGCGGCTGCGCCACCGACACCAGCAGGTCGCGCACGGTCGTCTCGTCCCGGACGGAGCCCACGAACTGCGACATCACGCCGAGCCCGCCGCTGACCGTGACCCCGCCGCCGTGCGGCTGGAGGTCACCGGAGATCAGCTTGAGGAGCGTGGTCTTGCCGGCGCCGTTCGCCCCCACCAGGGACACCACCGAGCCCTCCCCCACACGGAAGGAGACGTCGGGGAGCAGGACCCGCCCGTCGGGAAGGTAGTACTCCAGGTGGTTGACTTCGAGATGTCCCATGCCGGGCATTCTCCAGGCCGGCGCTCATCCGCCCAAACCGATTTGCTCCCGGGTCAGCAGCAGCCGGCCCCGGGAAGGGTGCGCAGGTTCCGCGCCTCCTTGCTGCGGGCGGCCAACAGCTCGTCGGCCGGGTAGCCGACCTCCTCCAGGGTGAGCCCGTGGGGCTTCACCACGTGCACCGAGGAGTCCCGTACGGCCGCGGCCAGCACCTTGCCCGGCCAGTCGGTCGGCCGGTGGCCGTCGCCGACGTGCAGCAGGGCCCCCACCAGCGAGCGGACCATGTTGTGGCAGAAGGCGTCGGCCCGGACGGTCGCGGTGACGATGCCGTCCTCGCCGCGCTCCCAGGAGAGCTGCTGGAGCGTGCGGATGGTCGTCGCTCCCTCGCGCTTCTTGCAGTACGCCGCGAAGTCGTGCTCCCCGAGCAGCGGGATGGAGGCCTCGTTCATGGCGTCCACGTCCAGCGGCCACTGGTGCCACAGCACGTGTCCGCGACGCAGCGGGTCCACGCCGGCCTGGTGGTCGCCGACGCGGTAGGCGTACCGGCGCCAGATCGCCGAGAACCGGGCGTTGAAGCCCTCGGGGGCCTCGGCGGCCCTCCACACCCGGACGTCGTGCGGCAGCCGCCCGGCGAGCCTGCGCAGCAGCTTGTCGTGGTGCTCGGCCCACACCTCCTCGGCCAGGTCGAACTGCGCGACCTGCCCGCGGGCGTGCACCCCGGCGTCCGTGCGCCCGGCCACGGTCAGCTCGACGGGCTCGGACAGCCGCATCACGGTCTTCAGGGCCGACTCCAGCTCGCCCTGCACGGTCCGCAGCACGCGCTGCTTCGCCCAGCCGGAGAAGTCCTTGCCGTCGTACGACAGGTCCAGCCGCACCCGGACGTGCCCGGGCTCCACCTCGTCACTCACGTGAGCGATCCTCTCAGAAACACGGAAACCACCGGACAACGCAGAACGGGCCCGCCCCGGAAAGGGGCGGGCCCGTTCAGAGCCGTTCAAGCAAGCGAGATCCCGGAGGATCAGGCCTCCTTGGTCTCCTCGGCGGCCGGGGCCTCGGCGGCCTCGGCTTCCTTCACGGCGCGCTTGGTGGCGGCCTCGGCCTCACCGGTGGCCTGCTGGGCGACCGTCAGGGCCTCGACCAGCTCGATGACCGCCATCGGGGCGTTGTCGCCACGACGGTTGCCGACCTTGGTGATGCGCGTGTAACCACCGGGGCGGTTCTCGTAGCGCGGGGCGATCTCGGTGAACAGCGTGTGCACGATGCTCTTGTCCGTGATCGTCTGAAGCACCAGGCGACGGTTGTGGATGTCGCCCTTCTTGGCCTTGGTGACCAGACGCTCGGCGTAGGGACGCAGGCGACGGGCCTTGGCCTCGGTGGTGGTGATGCGGCCGTGCTCGAAGAGCGCCTTCGCGAGGTTCGCGAGGAGGTGCTTCTCGTGCGCGGCGCTGCCGCCCAGACGGGCACCCTTTGCGGGACGCGGCATGGTGATACTCCTTCATATCTGCACCGGCCGTGTCAGGTACCGGTGTCAGTTCCCCCGCGGCGGCTGCCGCGGGAAAGTCTCTTGCTGCGAGCCGAGGCTCAGTACTGCTCGGTCTCGACGAATCCGGCGTCCGCGTCGTCGTCGGCGCCGAAGGCGTCGGCGGCGGCGGTCGGGTCGAATCCGGGCGGGCTGTCCTTGAGGGCCAGGCCCATGCCGGCCAGCTTCGCCTTGACCTCGTCGATCGACTTCGCACCGAAGTTGCGGATGTCGAGCAGGTCGGCCTCGGAGCGGGCGACGAGCTCACCCACGGAGTGGATGCCCTCGCGCTTGAGGCAGTTGTAGGAGCGGACCGTGAGCTCCAGCTCCTCGATCGGCAGCGCCAGGTCGGCGGCCAGGGCCGCGTCCGTCGGCGAGGGGCCCATGTCGATGCCCTCGGCGTCGATGTTGAGCTCGCGGGCCAGACCGAACAGCTCGACCAGGGTCTTGCCGGCGGACGCCATGGCGTCACGCGGGCGCATGGCCTGCTTGGTCTCGACGTCGACGATCAGCTTGTCGAAGTCGGTGCGCTGCTCGACTCGGGTCGCCTCGACCTTGTAGGTGACCTTGAGGACCGGGCTGTAGATGGAGTCGATCGGGATGCGACCGATCTCCTGGCCCAGCTGCTTGTTCTGGACGGCGGAGACGTAGCCGCGACCGCGCTCGACGGTCAGCTCCATCTCCAGCTTGCCCTTGCCGTTGAGCGTGGCGAGGACGAGGTCCGGGTTGTGCACCTCGACACCGGCCGGGGGCGCGATGTCGGCAGCGGTGACCAGGCCGGGGCCCTGCTTGCGCAGGTACATCACGACCGGCTCGTCGTGCTCCGAGGAGACGACCAGCTGCTTGATGTTGAGGATGATGTCGGTGACGTCTTCCTTGACGCCCGGCACGGTGGTGAACTCGTGCAGGACGCCGTCCACGCGGATGCTGGTGACAGCGGCACCCGGAATGGAGGACAGGAGCGTACGGCGCAGGGAGTTGCCGAGGGTGTAGCCGAAGCCCGGCTCCAGCGGCTCGATCACGAACCGCGAGCGGTACTCGTCGACGACCTCTTCGGTCAGCGAAGGACGCTGAGCGATAAGCATGTGTGTTCCTTCAGTCGTGGACGCCCACTATTTGACGTCCGACGGGCACTACGTACAGCAAGGGTACGGGCGGCACGTCCCCCGCGAGGGGTTCGTACCGCCCGGACACTCAAAGACGCACAGGTGCGTCCGTCGCGTCAGACGCGGCGGCGCTTCGGCGGGCGGCAGCCGTTGTGCGGGGTGGGGGTGACGTCCTGGATCGAGCCGACCTCGAGGCCGGTGGCCTGGAGGGAGCGGATCGCGGTCTCGCGGCCGGAGCCCGGACCCTTGACGAAGACGTCAACCTTGCGCATGCCGTGCTCCTGCGCGCGGCGGGCGGCCGACTCGGCGGCCATCTGCGCGGCGAAGGGGGTGGACTTGCGCGAGCCCTTGAAGCCGACGTGGCCGGCGGAGGCCCAGGAGATCACGTTGCCCGAGGGGTCCGTGATCGAGACGATGGTGTTGTTGAACGTGCTCTTGATGTGGGCGTGCCCATGAGCGACGTTCTTCTTTTCCTTGCGGCGCACCTTCTTGGCAGCGCCCTGACGACCCTTGGGGGGCATCTAAATCTCCTACGGGAGGTGGTCGGTCCTACAGCGCAAGACCGCTGAACAGGACTACTTCTTGCCCGGCTTCTTCTTACCGGCGATCGCGCGACGCGGACCCTTGCGGGTACGAGCGTTCGTGCTGGTGCGCTGACCGTGCACCGGGAGGCCACGACGGTGGCGAACACCCTGGTAGCACTGGATCTCGACCTTGCGACGGATGTCGGCCTGGATCTCGCGGCGGAGGTCACCCTCGGTGCGGAGGTTGGCGTCCACGTACTCGCGGATCTTGACCAGGTCCTCTTCGGCCAGGTCACGAACGCGGGTGTCGGGGTTCACACCGGTGGCCTCAAGGATTTCCTTGGACCGGGTGCGACCGACACCGAAGACGTAGGTGAGTGCGATCTCCACGCGCTTTTCGCGCGGGATGTCAACACCGGAAACGCGTGCCATTCAATGGCTCCTGTGTGTTCGGGGGTCTTCAGCAGAATCGACCCCGACCGCCGACCACACCTGTTGGGTGGTGGTACGTCCGGGTCCCCGGCCCCCGCCGGAGGTGCCGCCGGCCCTGGTCAGGGCTGGGCGGATTCTGCGTGTGTACGTTTTCTTACGTCGCGCGAAGAACTGCGGAGTGCAGGTCGGTCGGCGTGCGTCAGCCCTGGCGCTGCTTGTGGCGCAGGTTGTCGCAGATGACCATGACCCGACCGTGACGGCGGATCACCTTGCACTTGTCGCAGATCTTCTTGACGCTCGGCTTGACCTTCATTGGGTGAGGTTCTCCGGGTCAGTGCCACCACCCGCGCCGGGACAAGACGCCCAGACGGGAGTGAAGACAAGATCTACTTGTATCGGTAGACGATCCGGCCACGCGTCAGGTCGTACGGAGAGAGCTCCACGACAACCCGGTCATCAGGGAGGATGCGGATGTAGTGCATGCGCATCTTGCCGCTGATGTGCGCGAGGACTTTGTGACCGTTCTGAAGTTCCACCTTGAACATCGCGTTCGGGAGGGACTCGATCACGGTGCCCTCGATTTCGATGGCACCTTGCTTCTTGGCCACGCTTCGCCTTTCGAATCGGCTACCTTGATCGGCGCCGTGCCTTGCCCATGCAGGGCATGGGGATGCACGAGAGCCGACGCATCAGTCTACGTCAGGGCATCCGGAAAGACGAATCCGGAAAGTTTGCCCCACATTGTAGATCATTAACCGAGGGGGTCCGGGGCCGTGGTGACCCCGTACTCCGCCAGTTTCGCCTTGCCGCAATCGGGGCTGGTCAGCACGATCGGCCCCGCCTCGGTCAGGGCGATGGAGTGTTCCCAGTGGGAGGACCACGTGCCGTCGGTCGTGATGACCGTCCAGTCGTCCGCCAGTACCTCCGTCTGGGGGGTGCCCAGGGAGACCATCGGCTCGATCGCCAGGCAGACGCCCGGGACGAGCTTGATCCCCTTGCCCCGCTTGCGCGAGACGTAGTTCAGCAGGTGGGGGTCCATGTGCATCTCGGACCCGATGCCGTGGCCGCCGTAGTCCTCGATGATCCCGTACTTGCCGGTCGCGGGACGCGGCTGGCGGCGGATGTAGCCCTCGATCGCCTTCGAGATGTCCACGAGGCGGTTGCCGAGCTTCATGGCGGCGATGCCGGCCCACATGGACTCCTCGGTCACCCGGGAGAGCTCCAAGAGCTCGGGCGCGTGACCGGTGCCCACGAAGGCGGTGTACGCCGCGTCGCCGTGCCAGCCGTCGACGATGGCGCCCGCGTCGATCGAGATCACGTCGCCGTCCTTGAGGACGGTCTTGTCGTCCGGGATGCCGTGGACGACGACCTCGTTGACCGAGGTGCAGATCGTCGCCGGGAATCCGCCGTAGCCGAGGAAGTTCGACTTCGCGCCGGCGTCCGCGATGACCTTGCGGGCCACCATGTCCAGATCCCGCGTCGTGGCGCCCGGCACGGCCGCCTCACGGGTCGCCGCGTGGATGGCCGCGACGACCAGCCCCGCCTCCCGCATCTTGGCGATCTGCTCGGGGGTCTTGAGCTGCACCATGGACGTGCCTTCCACCTTCTGAATCGGGACTTCTCAACAGTACGGCCGCGGCGCCCTGAGGACACCGCGGCCGTACCTGCACAGCAGGGGTACTACTTCTTCAGGGCTTCCATCGCGCGCTTCGTGACGTCCGCGACCTCACCGAGGGCCGGGATGGTCACCAGCAGGCCCTGGGCCTTGTAGTAGTCGATGATCGGCTCGGTCTGCGTGTGGTAGACCTCCAGCCGGTTGCGGACCGTGGCCTCCGAGTCGTCGCCGCGCTGGTACAGCTCGCCGCCACAGGTGTCGCACACGCCCTCGGCCTTGGCCGGGGCGTAGGTCACGTGGAAGACGTGCGCGGAGTCGTTGCGGCAGATCCGGCGACCGGCGATGCGCTTGACGACCTCGTCCTCCTCGACCTCCAGGTCGAGGACGGCGTCCAGCTTCATGCCGGCGGTCCGGAGCATCTCGTCCAGGGCGACGGCCTGCGACACGTTCCGCGGGAAACCGTCGAGCAGGAAGCCGTTCGCGGCGTCCGCCTGCTCCATCCGGTCCTTCGCCATGCCGATGGTGATCTCGTCGGGGACGAGGTCACCGGCATCCATGAACGCCTTGGCGCGCCGGCCGAGCTCCGTGTTCTGGCTGATGTTGGCGCGGAACAGGTCGCCCGTGGAGATGTGCGGGATCGACAGGTTCTTGGCAAGGAACGCGGCCTGCGTTCCCTTGCCCGCACCGGGGGGTCCGACGAGGACGATTCGCATCAGCGGAGGAACCCTTCGTAATTGCGCTGCTGGAGCTGGCTCTCGATCTGCTTCACGGTTTCCAGACCGACACCCACGATGATCAGGATGCTCGTCCCGCCGAACGGGAAGTTCTGGTTCGCGCCGAAGCCCGCCAACGCCATCGTCGGCACAAGAGCAATGAGACCCAGGTACAGCGACCCCGGCCAGGTGATCCGGTTGAGTACGTAGCTGAGGTACTCGGCGGTGGGTCGGCCGGCGCGGATGCCCGGGATGAAGCCACCATACTTCTTCATGTTGTCGGCAACTTCCTCGGGGTTGAACGAGATCGCCACGTAGAAGAACGCGAAGAAGACGATCAGGAGGAAGTAGACGGCGATGTAGTACGGGTGGTCGCCCTTGACGAAGTGCTTCTGGATCCAGGTGGCCCAGCCCGCGGTGGAACCGCTGAACTGGACGATCAGGGCCGGGATGTAGAGCAGCGACGAGGCGAAGATGACCGGGATGACACCGGCCTGGTTCACCTTGAGCGGGATGTACGTCGAGGTGCCGCCGTACGCGCGGCGACCGATCATCCGCTTCGCGTACTGGACCGGGATGCGGCGCTGCGCCTGCTCGACGAAGACCACGAGGGCCACCATCGCGAGCCCGACCAGGATGACGACGCCGAACTCGACCCAACCGTCGGCGATCTTGCCCTGGAGCTTGATCTGCCAGAGGGCGCCGATGAAGCCGGCGGCGATCGAGATGAACATGAGGATCGACATGCCGTTGCCGATGCCGCGGTCGGTGATCAGCTCACCGAGCCACATGACGACACAGGTACCGGCGGTCATGGTGATGACCATGACGACCATGGTGAAGATCGAGTGATCCGGCACGATCTGACTGCGGAGCTGGCAGGACCCGAAGAGGGCGCCGCTCTTCGCGGTGGCGACGAGGCCGGTGCCCTGGAGGATCGCGAGGGCGACCGTCAGATAGCGCGTGTACTGAGTGATCTTCGCCGTGCCGGACTGCCCCTCTTTTTTGAGGTTCTCCAGCTTCGGGATGACCACGGTCAGCAGCTGCAGGATGATGCTCGCCGTGATGTACGGCATGATGCCGAGCGCGAAGATCGTGATCTGCAACAGCGCGCCACCACTGAACATGTTGACGAGACCGAACAGGCTGTTGCCGCTCCCGGCCTGGTCAACACAGAACTGAACGTTCTTGTAGTTCACGCCGGGCACCGGAATGTGGGACCCGAGGCGGAACAACACGATGATGGCGAGCGTGAAGAACAGCTTCTTGCGCAGGTCGGGCGTCTTGAACGCCCGGGCGAACGCGGTGAGCACGGTGCCTCCTGCGACCCCCGCGCTACTGCGTCAGAGGTGACGGTCTGAGGGATCGACGAATACGTACAAGCAAAGGTGCAGGCCACCTTACCGGCGACACGGCCCTCCGTGGAACGACCAACCGGGGATGCCCCATATGTGAGGCATCCCCGGTCGGGTTTCAGCTATTAATCACTGAGTTTCGTCTTAGACGAGCTCGGTGACCGTGCCACCAGCGGCGGCAATCTTCTCCTTGGCGGAGCCGGAAACGGCGTCAACCGAGACCTGCAGCGCAACGGAGATCTCGCCCTGGCCCAGGACCTTGACGAGGCTGTTCTTGCGAACCGCGCCCTTGGCGACCAGGTCGGCCACCGTGACTTCTCCACCCTCGGGGTAGAGAGCGCCGAGCTTGTCCAGGTTGACGACCTGGAACTCGGTGCGGAACGGGTTCTTGAAGCCCTTGAGCTTCGGCAGACGCATGTGGAGGGGCATCTGCCCACCCTCGAAGCGCTGCGGGATCTGGTAACGGGCCTTCTGGCCCTTCGTACCACGACCGGCCGTCTTACCCTTCGACGCCTCACCACGACCGACACGGGTCTTCGCGGTCTTGGCGCCGGGGGCGGGACGGAGGTTGTGGGCCTTCAGCGGGCTGTTCTCAGCCATGTTAGTCAACCTCCTCAACCGTCACGAGGTGGCGGACGGTCTGCACCATTCCGCGGAACTCGGGGCGGTCCTCCTTGACGACCACGTCGTTCAGGCGCTTGAGCCCGAGCGAACGCAGAGTGTCGCGGTGGTTCTGCTTGCTGCCGATGTACGACTTCGTCTGCGTGATCTTGAGGCGAGCCATTACGCACCCGCCCCGGCACGTGCACGAAGCAGAGCCGCGGGGGCGACGTCCTCGAGGGGCAGACCACGGCGAGCCGCGATCTCCTCGGGACGCTGCAGGCCCTTGAGGGCCGCCACGGTCGCGTGCACGATGTTGATCGCGTTGGAAGAGCCGAGCGACTTCGACAGGATGTCGTGAACGCCGGCGCACTCCAGAACGGCGCGCACCGGACCACCGGCGATAACACCGGTACCGGGGGAAGCCGGCTTCAGGAGCACGACGCCCGCGGCACGCTCGCCCGTGATCGGGTGAGGGATGGTGCCCTGGATGCGCGGAACCTTGAAGAAGTTCTTCTTGGCTTCCTCGACACCCTTGGCGATGGCCGCGGGAACTTCCTTGGCCTTGCCGTAACCGACACCTACAGTGCCGTCACCGTCGCCCACCACGACCAGCGCGGTGAAGCTGAAGCGGCGACCACCCTTGACAACCTTGGCGACGCGGTTGATCGCGACAACGCGCTCAACGTAAGCGGTCTTCTCGGCGGCAGGGCCACCGTCGCGACCCTTCCGGTCCCGCCGCTCGCCGCCACCGGCACCGCTTCCGCGGCGCTGGGGTCCAGCCATTGGATTACCTCTCTCTGTTACGTCCGTGAGTCCCGGAACCGGGGCTTAGAACTTCAGCCCGGCTTCGCGGGCGGCGTCAGCCAGAGCGGCAATGCGCCCGGCGTATCGGTTGCCACCGCGGTCGAAGACAACGGTCTCGACCCCGGCAGCCTTCGCACGCTCGGCCACGAGCGCGCCGACGGCCTGGGCCTGGGCGCTCTTGTCGCCTTCGCCACCGCGGATCGAGGTGTCCAGGGTCGACGCGGACGCCAGGGTGTGACCCTGGAGGTCGTCGATGACCTGAGCAACGATGTTGCGGTTCGAACGCGTCACGACGAGGCGCGGACGCTCCGCCGTACCCGACACGTTCTTGCGAATGCGGATGTGGCGGCGAGCCTTGGCAGCGCGCTTGTACGCGTCGCCCTTGGCGATCTTCACACCGTATGCCATGGCTACTTACCAGCCTTTCCGACCTTGCGGCGGATGACTTCGCCGGCGTACTTGACACCCTTGGCCTTGTACGGGTCGGGCTTCCGCAGCTTGCGGATGTTGGCGGCGACCTCGCCGACCTTCTGCTTGTCGATGCCCTCGACCGTGAACTTGGTGGGCGACTCGACCTTGAAGGAGATGCCCTCGGGCGCCTCGATCAGGATCGGGTGGCTGTAGCCAAGCTGGAACTCCAGGTCGGAGCCCTTCGCGGCGACGCGGTAACCGACACCGCTGATTTCGAGAGCCTTGACGTATCCCGTGGTCACACCGGTGATCATGTTCGCCACCAGCGTGCGGGACAGGCCGTGGAGGGCCTTGTTCTGACGCTCGTCGTTGGGGCGGACGACGTTCAGGACGCCGTCCTCACCCTTGGCGACGGCGATGGGCGCAGCGACGGTGTGCGAGAGGGAACCCTTGGGGCCCTTCACCGCGACCGTGCGGCCATCGATGGTGACGTCCACACCGGCGGGAACCTGGATGGGGAGCTTGCCGATTCGCGACATTGCTTTTCCTCCGTTCCCGACTACCAGACGTAGGCGAGGACTTCCCCACCTACGCCCTTCTTGCCTGCCTGCTGGCCGGTGAGGAGACCGTGGGACGTGGAGATGATCGCCACGCCCAGGCCGCCGAGCACCTTCGGCAGGTTGGTGGACTTCGCGTACACGCGCAGACCGGGCTTCGAGATCCGCTTGATGCCCGCGATGGAGCGCTCACGGTTCGGCCCGAACTTCAGCTCGAGGACGAGGTTCTTGCCGACCTCGGCGTCCTCGACCTTCCAGCCGGTGATGAAACCCTCCTGCTTGAGGATCTCTGCGATGTGCGACTTGATCTTGCTGTGCGGCATCACGACGGTGTCGTGGTACGCCGAGTTAGCGTTACGCAGACGCGTGAGCATGTCTGCGATCGGGTCAGTCATGGTCATGAAGTGGCCTTCGGCCTCTCTCGCCGGGGTTTCCTGTATGCGCCATCCCTCTCCCCACTCAGTGGCGGGACGGGTGCGGTGCGGGGACCTACGGCGTAGTAAGTCGTTATGGGCGGCAGACGCCCAACCACACAAGCCTAAGGCATGCGCGGCCGGGCACCTGCCGTCCAGATGCTTACCGAGAGTCTCTGGTTCTCTCCAAGTCCCTAAGGACAGGAGGGATTTACCAGGAGCTCTTGGTCACGCCCGGCAGCTCGCCACGGTGAGCCATCTCACGAAGGCAGACGCGGCACAGGCCGAACTTGCGGTACACGGAGTGAGGGCGACCGCAGCGCTGGCAGCGGGTGTACGCACGCACACCGAACTTGGGCTTGCGGGCAGCCTTCGCGATGAGAGCCTTCTTCGCCATCTCGCTTACGCCTCCTTGAAGGGGAAGCCGAGGTGACGAAGGAGGGCACGGCCCTCGTCGTCGTTGGTCGCCGTGGTGACCACGGTGATGTCCATACCCCGGGTACGGTCGATCTTGTCCTGGTCGATCTCGTGGAACATGACCTGCTCCGTGAGACCGAAGGTGTAGTTGCCACGGCCGTCGAACTGCTTCGGCGACAGACCACGGAAGTCACGGATACGCGGAAGCGCGAGCGACAGCGTACGGTCCAGGAACTCCCACATGCGGTCACCACGGAGGGTGACGTGGCAGCCGATCGGCTGACCCTCGCGCAGCTTGAACTGCGCGATGGACTTCCGGGCCTTCGTGACGGCCGGCTTCTGACCGGTGATCGTCGTCAGGTCCTTGATGGCGCCGTCGATCAGCTTGGAGTCGCGGGCGGCGTCGCCCACACCCATGTTGACCACGATCTTCACGAGGCCGGGAATCTGCATGACGTTCTCGTAGGAGAACTCCTCACGCAGCTTGCCCGCGATGTCCTCGCGGTACTTCGTCTTGAGACGCGGAGTGGTAGCCATCAGATGTCCTCACCCGTCCGCTTGGCAACGCGGATCTTGTTGCCCTCGTCGTCGAAGCGGTATCCGACGCGGGTGACGACCTTCTGGCCGTCCTTCTCCACAACCAGCTGAACGTTGCTGACGTGGATCGGCGCCTCGGTGATCACGATGCCACCGGTCTGCGAACCACCAGCGGTCTGACCGGCCTTGGTGTGCTTCTTGACCCGGTTGACACCCTCGACGAGGACGCGGTTCTCAGTAGGGATGGCCGTGATGACCTTGCCCTGCTTGCCCTTGTCCTTACCGGTGATGACCTGAACCAGGTCGCCCTTCTTGATCTTCATGCTTACAGCACCTCCGGCGCGAGCGAGATGATCTTCATGAACTTCTTCTCGCGCAGCTCACGGCCCACCGGGCCGAAGATACGGGTGCCACGAGGGTCGCCGTCGTTCTTGAGAATGACAGCGGCGTTCTCGTCGAAACGGATGTACGAGCCGTCCTGGCGGCGGCGCTCCTTGACGGTGCGAACGATGACGGCCTTGACGACGTCACCCTTCTTCACGTTACCGCCGGGGATCGCGTCCTTGACGGTGGCGACGATGACGTCACCGACGCCCGCGTAGCGGCGACCCGAGCCACCGAGAACACGGATGCAAAGGATCTCCTTGGCACCAGTGTTGTCGGCGACACGCAGTCGCGACTCCTGCTGGATCACGTCTATCTCCTGATTGTCTGCCGGTTCCCGGTGGGGGCTTCACTCCGAGGAGTGCGGCCCCCACCGAGCCTGGCGGAACGAACCTGAGGGAAACCCCTCAGGTACTTACTTGGCCTTCTCGAGGATCTCGACGATGCGCCAGCGCTTGCTCGCCGACAGCGGACGCGTCTCCATGATGAGGACGCGGTCGCCGACGCCGGCAGCGTTCTGCTCGTCGTGAGCCTTGAGCTTGTTCGTACGGCGGATGACCTTGCCGTACAGGGCGTGCTTCACGCGGTCCTCGACGGCGACGACGACAGTCTTGTCCATCTTGTCGCTGACGACGAGGCCCTCACGGGTCTTGCGGAAGCCGCGGTCCTGGGTCTCAGTCACATTCTTCTCGCTCATCAGGCGCTCTCCACCGTCTCGATGCCGAGCTCGCGCTCGTGCATCAGGGTGTAGATCCGGGCGATGTCCTTACGGACGGACTTGAGCCGGCCGTTGTTCTCCAGCTGGCCCGTGGCCGCCTGGAAGCGCAGCTTGAACAGCTCTTCCTTGGCCTCGCGCAGCTTGCCAACGAGCTCCTCGTTGCCGAGCTCACGCAGCTCGGACGCCTTGGTTCCCGTCGCCATCACGACTCACCTGCCTCGCGCCGAACAATCCGGCACTTCATCGGAAGCTTGTGAGCAGCACGGGTGAGCGCCTCACGAGCAATCTTCTCGTTCGGGTAGGACAGCTCGAACATGACCCGACCCGGGTGCACGTTCGCGATCCACCACTCGGGAGAACCCTTACCGGAACCCATGCGGGTCTCGGCGGGCTTCTTCGTGAGCGGACGGTCCGGGTAGATGTTGATCCAGACCTTGCCGCCACGCTTGATGTGACGGGTCATCGCAATACGAGCCGCCTCGATCTGGCGGTTCGTCACGTAGGCGGGGGTGAGCGCCTGGATGCCGTACTCGCCGAACGAGACCTCAGTACCGCCCTTGGCCATACCGCGGCGCTTGGGGTGGTGCTGCTTGCGGTGCTTGACCCTACGAGGGATCAGCATGTCGGTCAGGCCTCCGTTCCGGTGCTCTCAGCCGGAGCGGCGGCGGGAGCGTCGGCCTTGGGGGCCTCGGCACCAGCAGCCTGCTGCGGCTTGCGGCCGCCACGGCCGCCACGCTCGCCACCACGACCACCGCGGCCACCGGCCGGACGGTCGTTCGCGCCACCACGAGCCGGGCGGTTGCCCGCACGGGCCGCGGCGTTCTCGGCGCGAACCTCGGCGATGTTCTTGACGTCGCCCTTGTAGATCCAGACCTTCACACCGATACGGCCGAAGGTGGTCTTGGCCTCGAAGAAGCCGTAGTCCACGTTCGCGCGCAGCGTGTGCAGCGGCACACGACCCTCGCGGTAGAACTCGGAGCGGGACATCTCGGCGCCGCCGAGGCGACCGCCGCACTGGATCTTGATGCCCTTGGCGCCGGCCTTCATCGTGCCCTGCATGCTCTTACGCATGGCGCGACGGAAGGAGACGCGGGAGGAGAGCTGCTCGGCAACGGCCTGGGCAACCAGCTGAGCGTCGAGCTCGGGGTTCTTGACCTCGAGGATGTTCAGCTGGACCTGCTTGCCCGTGAGCTTCTCGAGGTCACCGCGGATGCGGTCGGCCTCGGCGCCACGGCGGCCGATGACGATGCCAGGACGAGCGGTGTGGATGTCCACACGCACGCGGTCACGGGTGCGCTCGATCTCAACCTTCGAGATGCCGGCGCGCTCCATGCCGGACGTCATCATCCGACGGATGGCGACGTCTTCCTTGACGTAGTCCTTGTACAGCTTGTCGGCGTACCAACGCGACTTGAAGTCGGTGGTGATGCCGAGCCGGAACCCGTGCGGGTTTACCTTCTGGCCCATTACCGGGAACCTTCCTTGCTGCTGACGACCACGGTGATGTGGCTGGTCCGCTTGCGGATCCGGTAGGCACGGCCCTGCGCACGCGGACGGAACCGCTTCAGGGTCGGGCCCTCGTCCACGAACGCCTCGCTGATGACCAGCGTGGAGGCGTCCGGGTGGTTGTAGTTGTGTGCGGCATTGGCAATGGCGCTGTCCAGCACCTTGCCAACCGGCACGCTCGCGGCCTGCGGGGCGAAACGCAGGACCGCCTGAGCCTCCGTGGCATCCATGCCACGGATAAGGTCCACCACTCGGCGGGCCTTCATGGGCGTGACGCGGATGTACCGCGCCTGGGCCCTGGCTTCCATGGTTGTCCCTTCGGTGTAAGTCATAGTCATAACCACCCCGCCTTTAGCGGCGCTTCGACTTCCGGTCGTCCTTGACGTGGCCGCGGAAGGTGCGAGTCGGCGAGAACTCGCCGAGCTTGTGGCCGACCATCGACTCGGTGACGAACACCGGGACGTGGATCTTGCCGTTGTGCACCGCGATGGTGTGACCCAGCATGGCCGGGATGATCATCGAGCGACGGGACCAGGTCTTGATGACGTTCTTGGTACCGGCTTCGTTCTGTACGTCCACCTTCTTGATGAGGTGTCCGTCGACGAAGGGTCCCTTCTTGAGACTGCGCGGCATCTAAACCCGCTCCTAGCGCTTCTTGTTCGTCTTGCGGCGGCGGACGATGTACTTGCTCGAAGCCTTCTTCGGCGAGCGAGTACGACCCTCCTTCTGACCCCACGGGGAGACCGGGTGGCGACCACCACTGGTCTTACCCTCACCACCACCGTGCGGGTGGTCGACCGGGTTCATCGCGACACCGCGGACGGAGGGGCGAACGCCCTTCCAGCGCATGCGGCCGGCCTTGCCCCAGTTGATGTTCGACTGCTCGGCGTTGCCGACCTCACCGACGGTGGCGCGGCAGCGCGCGTCGACCAGGCGGATTTCTCCGGACGGCATACGAAGGTGGGCCATCGTGCCCTCCTTCGCCAGCAGCTGCACGGACGCACCGGCGGAGCGGGCGAACTTCGCACCGCCACCGGGACGCAGCTCGATCGCGTGGATCGTCGTACCAACCGGGATGTTGCGCAGCGCCAGGTTGTTTCCGGGCTTGATGTCGGCCGTCGGGCCGTTCTCAATCCGGTCACCCTGCTTCAGGGCCTTCGGCGCGATGATGTAGCGCTTCTCGCCGTCGGCGTAGTGCAGCAGCGCGATGCGCGCGGTGCGGTTGGGGTCGTACTCGATGTGCGCGACCTTCGCCGGCACGCCGTCCTTGTCGTGACGACGGAAGTCGATCACACGGTAGGCGCGCTTGTGGCCGCCACCCTGGTGACGAACAGTGATCCGACCGGTGTTGTTACGGCCGCCCTTGCTGTGCAGCGGGCGAACCAGCGACTTCTCCGGCGTGGACCGCGTGATCTCGACAAAGTCGGCGACGCTGGAGCCACGACGGCCCGGGGTCGTCGGCTTGTACTTGCGGATACCCATTTCTCAGTCCTCGTCCGATTCCGGACGACTCAGGACTCCGTTAGGAGGCCTGGCCGCCGAAGATGTCGATTCGGTCGCCCTCAGCGAGGGTCACGATGGCGCGCTTGGTGTTCGCGCGCTTGCCGAAACCGGTCTTGGTGCGCTTGCGCTTACCCTGACGGTTGATCGTGTTGACCCCGGTGACCTTGACCGAGAAGACCGCCTCGACGGCCTGCTTGATCTGGGTCTTGTTGGCGCCAGGCGCGACGATGAACGTGTACTTGTTCTCGTCCAGCAGCGCGTAGCTCTTCTCCGAGACAACCGGCTTGATCAGCAGGTCGCGCGGGTCAGTGAAGGTCTTGCTGGTAACGGTCGCCTCAGACATCAGGCGTCGCTCCCTTCGGTCTCATCGGCCTTGGGGCCAGACACGAAGGACTCGAAAGCGGCCTGAGTGAAGACCACGTCGTCAGAGACGATCACGTCGTACGTGTTCAGCTGGCCCGGCTCCAGGATGTGAACCTGGGGCAGGTTGCGGGCGGACAGCCACGCGGCCTCGTCGGCGCGGTCGACGACCAGGAGCAGGTTCTTGCGCTCCGAGATCTTGCCGAACAGCGTCTTCGCTGCCTTCGTGGAGGCGGCACCCTCGACCACGCCGGTGACGACGTGAATGCGGGAGTGACGCGCGCGGTCCGAGAGGGCACCGCGGAGAGCGGCGGCCTTCATCTTCTTCGGGGTCCGCTGGGAGTAGTCACGCGGCTGCGGGCCGTGGACGACGCCACCGCCGACGAACTGCGGAGCGCGGGTCGAACCCTGACGGGCGCGGCCGGTGCCCTTCTGGCGGTACGGCTTGCGGCCACCACCACGGACTTCGCCACGACGCTTGGTCTTGTGCGTGCCCTGACGGGCAGCAGCCAGCTGAGCGACAACGACCTGGTGGATCAGCGGAACGCTGGTCTTCGCGTCGAAGATCTCCGCGGGGAGCTCGACGGTACCGGCCTTGTCGCCTGCCGGCGAAAGGATGTCAATGGTGCTCATTACCTCAAGCCCCCTTGGCCGCGGTACGGACCAGGACGAGGCCGCCGTTCGGACCGGGGACCGCGCCCTTGATGAGGAGCAGACCCTTCTCCGCGTCAACCGCGTGGATGGTCAGGTTCTGGGTGGTGACGCGCTCGTTGCCCATACGACCGGCCATGCGCATGCCCTTGAAGACACGCCCAGGGGTGGCGCAGCCACCGATCGAACCGGGGGAGCGGTGCTTGCGCTGGACACCGTGACCGGCACCGAGGCCCTTGAAGTTGTGACGCTTCATGACACCGGCGAAGCCCTTGCCCTTGCTGTTGCCCGTGACGTCGACCTTGACGCCCGACTCGAACACAGCGGCGGTGATCTCCTGGCCGAGCGTGTACTCGCCGGCGTCGGAGGTGCGGAGCTCCACCAGGTGGCGGCGGGGGGTGACGTCGGCCTTGGCGAAGTGACCCTTGAGGGGCTTGTTCACCTTGCGAGGGTCGATTTCGCCGAAGGCGATCTGGACCGACTCGTAGCCGTCGATGTCGTTCTTACGGACCTGGGTAACGACGCAGGGTCCGGCCTTGACCACGGTCACCGGGACGACACGGTTGTTCTCGTCCCAGACCTGGGTCATGCCGAGCTTCTCGCCCAGGACGCCCTTGATCTGCTTTGCCATCTTCTCGACGCCTCTCAGAGCTTGATCTCGATGTCAACGCCGGCCGGAAGGTCCAGGCGCATCAGCGAGTCAACGGTCTTGGGGGTCGGGTCGAGGATGTCGATCAGGCGCTTGTGCGTGCGCATCTCGAAGTGCTCGCGCGAGTCCTTGTACTTGTGCGGCGACTTGATGACGCAGTACACGTTCTTCTCAGTGGGCAGCGGCACCGGGCCCGCGACCGACGCACCAGTGCGCGTCACCGTCTCGACGATCTTCTTCGCCGACGAATCGATGACCTCGTGGTCGTAGGCCTTGAGCCGGATGCGGATCTTCTGTCCCGCCATGGCTACTCCGTAGTCCTGTCTGTTGTGGAAACGCTCTGGCTCCCGGGCGGCTGTGGATCTCTCCACTGCTTCCCTCCGACCCACGCGGTCGGGCGTGTCGCACACCCTCTACAGAAAATTCCCATACGGAAATTCCCTCGTCCAAGGGGGTACGGTCCCAAGACCGCGCTTCGGGGGAGAAACACCCACCGGGTGCCTGGTCCGCACCGTGCTGACACTTCCCAGAAGATTCCCGTACGTCCGCCCCCATTGCTGCCCTGAGGGGCAGGTAAGGGCGACGAGTACTGTGGGACTCGCTTCCGGTCCTCCCGGCGGGAGGCGCGCAGCATCGGCACTCAACCGAGCAACTTGAGTAGTCTGCCATACGAGACACGTACTGCGCCAATCGGGCGCAGAAGAATACCCCGCCGCGCAGACACGTCAAACCGTGCCGCGCGGCGGGCGCCCGTGCAGGGGCCGCTGGTCAGGAGCGCGAGAGCGTCCCGCACTCCCCCGCGGGCCGGTCGGCGAGGTCCTTGCTGCGGTCGTAGGGATCCACGGCGGCCCCCGTGGGCCGGTCGCCGGACACCTTGTCGCGGTCGAACTGCGGGTGCAGGTAACCGTCGTGGACCCCGCAGCTGTCGTTGCCGAACTCTTCCTCGTGTTCGCCGTACTGCAGCGTCCCCGGGGTCACCCGGAACGTGACCGGGTCGTTCATGTACAGGCTCATCCGGCGCCGCACGATCGTGCGTTCCACCTGGTCCGAGCCGGCCGCGGCCTTCACCAGCGGGTAGACGAAGGTGTAGTCCGCGCGCACCCGCACCTCGCCGTCCGTGTCGCCGGCCTCGAAGCTCATCCGGCCCCGGACCTTGACGACCTCGCCGACCAGCCGGACCTCGGCCGGGTCGAAGCGACTGAACAGCGAGGTCGGGCTCGCGTCCTCGGACGGCTTGTCCAGGGCCCGCGCGAAGAGCGACCGGCCGCCTTCCTCCTGGAGGGGCTCCAGGAGCTTCAGGGCGGCCTCGGGGCGCCCTCCGCGCAGCGTCGCGGGGTCGATGTTCGAAGCGACCAGGAGTTCCTTCGTCAGGGTGAGCGCCTGGGCCACCCGCTCCTTCGACAGGCCGCCGACGGCCTTCGCCTCCGGCACCTCGATCGCGTTCGCCCCTTCGGCCCACTGGAGCGCCGGGGAGCCGCGGAAGGGCTCCTTGAGCGTCGGGCGGTCCGGGTCCGCCGACGGCGCCGCCGTCGGCCGTACGGACTCGGCGGGGAGCGGCTGTGCGGCCTGCGCGCCGTTCCCCTGGGAGTTCTCCCCGGTCAGCCGGTCGATGAGCAGCTCCGGCCGTACGACGACCAGGGCCAGGGCGGCGATGAACACGATGCCCGCGGTCGCCTTGAGGCGCCGGTTGCCCGTGCGGCCCCCGTCCCGCCCCTGCCACGCGGGCCCGGTCCGCCACCCCTCCGGCTCGGCGGCCCGACGGGCCGCCCGGGCCCGGCGCCCCCGCCACCGTCCCCGTTCCGCCGCGGCCCGCGCCTCGTCCTCCCGGCGCAGCCGCTCGGTGACCATCCGCGCCCGTGCGGACGGCTCGTGCGGAGCGGCCCCTCCCCCGACCCCGGACTCCCGCACGAACCGCTCCCACGCCTCGTCGGAAACGCCCGGTCTGCCGGCGTCGTCGTTGTTGCCCATGTCCCCGCCCCTGTAAAGATCCACGTCATGCGCTGCGGATCCTTACACACCCCCGACAGCGCGCTTCCACGGGGCCCGAATGGTGCGCGAACGGCTCGTCCCGGCCTTGGAGTTCGGGGTTCCCGGAGAACTCGGCGCCCCGGCCGGTCGCGCTCGACTCGGCACCTCACAGGGGTGGTTGTCCGAGCAGCCGACCACCCTCGGGAGCACGTCCCACCGGGTCGCGGGGGCCGCGTCGCGGGGGGCCTCGACGTCTGGGACAAGTACTCCGGAAGCGAAAGAACCACGCCAGACCCCTCCAGCCTCCCGGACGGGGCGCGTCGCTCACACGAGTGAACTACGCCAACTGGACTGGCTGGCACCCGGGTTGTCGGGCATACGCTCGCGGCGACAACTCCAGACATGCGTCGGCCCCCGACGGGACTCGCAATCCCGGCGGGGGCCTACCAACAAGGAAGTAGAGCTTCCCGATGGATAGCCAGAAGGGTACCGCCGTCGTGCGCGCCCCCGGGCGGAATCCGGGCGACACCCCTCGATCAGGTGTCATCCACGTCAACGTCCGCCACACGCGGCGCTTCACCGTGGTCGGCAACCACCTCGCCCAACACCCCGAGATGTCGCTCGTCGCGATCGGCCACGGGGTCCGCGTCCAGTCGCTGCCGACCGGGTCCCGCATCGGCATCAGGGACCTCGCCCCCCGCTTTGCCGAGAGCCGCCGCAGCCGCGCAACCCCGCCGGGCTGATCGCCCACCGGCTCACCGCCCAACTGCCGCCCGCCCTGCCCGACGAAGGCCCCCGCGCGGCCGCCCACGTACCGCCGGACCCCTTCCAGACATGCGAGGACGACGCCTGCGGCCTCGCCTTCCGGTCACCGGTGCCGGGCCTGTGCGGCGAATGCCGGGCCCCCGGGACGGCCGTCGCCTGGGCCCCGACGCCGTCCTCACGCACCCCGGCCCGCGCCCCGGCCCGCACCCGGGCCCCGGCAGCGCCCCGACACCGCCCCTCCGCCCCTCCGCCCCTCCCCCTTCGCCCCGGTGCGACCTCGCCCCGGGTACGACGAAGGGCCCCCTCCTCGACGCCGAAGCGTCGGGGAAGGGGCCCCTCTGTCAAACGTGGTGCCCGCTCTCGCGAGCCACCAGGTCAGACCGCGAAATTACTTCGTGATCTTGGTGACCTGGCCGGCGCCGACCGTACGACCACCCTCACGGATGGCGAACTTCAGGCCCTCTTCCATCGCGACAGGCTGGATGAGGGTGACAGTCATGTCGGTGTTGTCACCGGGCATGACCATCTCGGTGCCCTCGGGGAGGGTCACAACGCCCGTCACGTCCGTGGTACGGAAGTAGAACTGCGGGCGGTAGTTGTTGAAGAACGGGGTGTGACGGCCACCCTCGTCCTTCGACAGGATGTACGCGGCGGCCTCGAACTCGGTGTGCGGCGTGACCGAACCGGGCTTGATGATGACCTGGCCGCGCTCGACGTCCTCGCGCTTGATGCCACGGAGGAGCAGACCGACGTTCTCGCCCGCCTGGCCCTCGTCGAGCAGCTTGCGGAACATCTCGATGCCGGTGACCGTGGTGGTGGTCTTCTCCTGCTTGATGCCGATGATGTCAACGGTCTCGTTGACCTTCAGGACACCACGCTCGATGCGGCCGGTGACGACGGTGCCACGACCGGTGATCGTGAAGACGTCCTCGACGGGCATCAGGAACGGCTTCTCGGTGTCACGCGGAGGGGTCGGGATCGACTCGTCGACCGCGGCCATCAGGCCGAGAAGCTTCTCGCCCCACTCCTTGTCGCCCTCAAGAGCCTTGAGCGCGGAGACCTGAACGACCGGAAGGTCGTCGCCCGGGAAGTCGTACTCGGAGAGCAGCTCACGGACCTCGAGCTCGACGAGCTCAAGGATCTCCTCGTCGTCCACCATGTCGGCCTTGTTCAGGGCGACAACGATGTAGGGAACGCCGACCTGGCGGGCCAGGAGCACGTGCTCCTTGGTCTGCGGCATCGGGCCGTCGGTGGCGGCAACCACGAGGATCGCGCCGTCCATCTGCGCGGCACCCGTGATCATGTTCTTGATGTAGTCCGCGTGACCGGGGCAGTCGACGTGGGCGTAGTGACGCGCCTCGGTCTGGTACTCGACGTGCGCGATGGAGATGGTGATACCGCGCTGGCGCTCCTCAGGAGCCTTGTCGATCTGGTCGAAGGCCGAGGCCTCGTTCAGGTCCGGGTACGCGTCATGCAGCACCTTGGTAATGGCGGCCGTGAGGGTCGTCTTACCGTGGTCAATGTGACCGATGGTGCCGATGTTGACGTGCGGCTTAGTCCGCTCGAACTTCGCCTTCGCCACGGGGGTCCTCCTGGAGAGTGGTTCTGTACGCCTTACAGATCGGCGCCAGGTGATCTTTGCTGGATAGCCGGTTCCCCCGGGGCAATGGGAGTTTTGCTCCTGTTGCCCCAGAGGCTCCGGTGACAAGCCTAAAGCGTGTACTCGGAAGAGTTACTCGCCCTTGGCCTTCGCGATGATCTCCTCAGCGACGTTCCGGGGAACCTCGGCGTAGGAGTCGAACTGCATCGAGTAGCTGGCGCGACCCGAGGTCTTGCTGCGGAGGTCTCCGACGTAGCCGAACATCTCCGAAAGCGGCACGAGGCCCTTCACGATGCGAGCACCGTGACGCTCCTCCATGGCCTGAATCTGGCCACGGCGAGAGTTGATGTCGCCGATGACCTCACCCATGTAGTCCTCGGGCGTGGTGACCTCAACGGCCATCATCGGCTCAAGGAGCACGGGAGAAGCCTTGCGCGCGGCCTCCTTGAAGGCCTGCGAACCGGCGATCTTGAACGCGAGTTCGGAGGAGTCGACCTCGTGGTAGCCACCGTCGAGAAGAATGACGCGGACGCCGGTCATCTCGTAGCCGGCGAGGATGCCGAACTTCATGGCTTCCTGCGCACCGGCATCCACGGAGGGGATGTACTCACGCGGGATGCGGCCACCGGTGACCTTGTTCACGAACTCGTAGGTCGCCTCGCCACCCTCGATGGGCTCGATCGCGATCTGCACCTTGGCGAACTGACCGGTACCACCGGTCTGCTTCTTGTGGGTGTAGTCGTGACGCTCGACGGTCTTGCGGATCGTCTCGCGGTAGGCCACCTGCGGCTTGCCGACGTTCGCCTCGACCTTGAACTCGCGACGCATGCGGTCGACGAGGATGTCGAGGTGAAGCTCGCCCATACCACCGATGATGGTCTGGCCGGTCTCCTCGTCCGAGTGAACCTGGAAGGAGGGGTCCTCCTCCGCGAGACGCTGGATGGCAACACCCAGCTTCTCCTGGTCACCCTTGGACTTGGGCTCGATGGCGACCTGAATGACCGGGGCCGGGAAGTCCATGGACTCCAGGATGACCGGGTTCTTGTCGTCACACAGCGTCTCACCGGTGGTGGTCTGCTTCAGGCCCATGACGGCGACGATGTCGCCGGCGCCCACCGAGTCGATCTCCTCACGCTTGTTCGCGTGCATGCGGTAGATCTTGCCGATGCGCTCCTTCTTGCCCTTGACGGAGTTCAGCACCGCGGTGCCGGCCTCCAGGCGACCGGAGTAGATCCGGACGAAGGTGAGCTTGCCGAGGTGCGGGTCGCTCGCGATCTTGAACGCGAGGGCCGACAGCGGCTCGGAGTCGGACGGCTTGCGCTTGACCACGACCTCCGGGTCCTTGACGTCGTGGCCTTCGATGGCCTCGACGTCCAGGGGGGAGGGCAGGTAGCGCACGACGGCGTCGAGCAGGGGCTGAACGCCCTTGTTCTTGAACGCGGTGCCGCAGAACACGGGGGTGACGGTGGTGTCGCCGCCCTTGCCGGACGCGATGGTGATGCGACGAACAGCGGCGTAGAGCTGCTCCTCGGTGGGCTCGACGCCCTCCAGGAACAGTTCCATCAGCTCTTCGTCGTTCTCCGCGACGGCCTCGACGAGCTTGCCGCGCCATTCCTCGGCGAGCTCGGTGTGCGAGGCGGGGATGTCGACGACGTCGTACATCTCGCCCTTGGAGGCTTCGGCGGACCAGACGAGGGCCTTCATGCGAACCAGGTCGACAACGCCCTGGAAGTCCATCTCGGCGCCGATCGGGAGCTGCATGACGATCGGGGTCGCGCCGAGGCGGTCCGTGATCATGTCAACGCAGCGGAAGAACTCGGCGCCGGTACGGTCCAGCTTGTTCACGAAGCAGATGCGCGGCACGCCGTAACGGTCGGCCTGACGCCACACCGTCTCGGACTGCGGCTCCACACCGGCGACACCGTCGAAGACGGTGACGGCGCCGTCGAGGACGCGGAGCGAACGCTCCACCTCGACGGTGAAGTCGACGTGGCCCGGGGTGTCGATGATGTTGATGGTGTGGTCAACGTCTTCGAGGGGCCAGTGGCAGGTCGTCGCGGCAGACGTGATGGTGATACCACGCTCCTGCTCCTGCTCCATCCAGTCCATCGTGGCAGCGCCGTCGTGGACCTCACCGATCTTGTAGGACACACCGGTGTAGAACAGGATGCGCTCGGTGGTGGTCGTCTTGCCCGCGTCGATGTGGGCCATGATCCCGATGTTGCGGACCTTGGCCAGGTCAAGCGAAGTGGTAGCCATAAGGCTTCGGTCTTCTCTCGGTCTCGATGTGGGGTGGGACTACCAGCGGTAGTGCGCGAAGGCCTTGTTGGACTCGGCCATCTTGTGCGTGTCCTCGCGCTTCTTGACGGCAGCGCCAAGACCGTTGGAGGCGTCGAGCAGCTCGTTCATGAGGCGCTCGGTCATGGTCTTCTCACGACGGGCGCGGGAGTAACCCACGACCCAGCGCAGCGCCAGGGTGGCGGCGCGACCGGGCTTGACCTCGATCGGCACCTGGTAGGTGGCTCCACCGACACGGCGGGACTTGACCTCGAGCGACGGCTTGACGTTCTCCAGCGCGCGCTTCAGCGTGATGACCGGGTCAGCGCCGGTCTTCTCGCGGAGGCCTTCCATGGCGCCGTAAACGATGCGCTCGGCGGTGGAGCGCTTGCCGTTCAGGAGGATCTTGTTGATGAGCGACGTCACCAGAGGAGATGCGTAGACCGGGTCGATGATGACCGGGCGCTTCGGGGCGGGGCCCTTACGAGGCATTCTTACTTCTCCTTCTTGGCGCCGTAGCGGCTGCGGGCCTGCTTGCGGTTCTTGACAGCCTGGGTGTCAAGCGCACCGCGGATGATCTTGTAACGAACACCCGGCAGGTCCTTCACACGGCCACCACGCACGAGCACGATCGAGTGCTCCTGCAGGTTGTGTCCCTCACCCGGAATGTAGGCCGTGACCTCGATGCCGGAGGTCAGACGCACACGCGCGACCTTACGGAGCGCCGAGTTCGGCTTCTTCGGGGTGGTCGTGAACACACGCGTGCAGACGCCGCGACGCTGGGGCGAAGCCTCAAGCGCGGGGGTCTTTGTCTTCTCGACCTTGTCCTGCCGGCCCTTCCGGACCAGCTGCTGGATCGTAGGCACTACTTCTCCGGTTTCTGTGTGCCGTGTAGTGAAACTAACCTGGAACTTGCCGACCCACGCGGTCGGGTGTGTCGGATCCGGCGGACCTCCGTGCAAGCACGGAAACGCTTGGATCGCGGTGGCTGATTCGTCCCTCATGCGGTTGATGGACACGCACGGGAACCAGGCACACCCCAGGCACAAGGTATGAGCGTACCTACCTCATTGACTCCGGTCAAAACAAATGCTCCCGGGCACCTTCGGCGCAGGCCGGCGGCGTCCCGGCCGGCGGACCGCCGCGCGGCGGTCCGAGGAGGTGGAAGCCGCAGGGGGCGCGAAGTCTAGACTTCTACCCGATCATCCCCGGTCCCGGACGCCGTTTCTCGCCCTCTGTGGCACGGCGAGCGGCCGCCGCGGAACGGCCCCGTCGCGAAAGATCCCGAATGCCGCTCGATTCCATACGAGAACGCCTGCGTCCGCTCTTGTCGTACGCCGCAGTCGTCATCGCCCTCGCCGCCTCTGCCCTGCTGGCCGTCGGCGCCTTCCTGGGCCTCTACGTCCGCCCCACCTCGGATGACTGGTGCGCCGCCTGGAAGGCCCGCGACATGGGCATCTTCGGGATCACCACCGACTTCTACAACACGCAGAACGGCCGGCTCACCAACGCCTTCATGAGCGGGATCGTCTACTCCGACGGAATCCTCGGCACGAAGGTCATGCCCACCCTCATCATCCTGACGATGGGCGCCGGCCTGGTGATGCTGGCCCGCGTCGGCCTGCGCGCGCTCGGCTGGCAGGTGCCGATCGCGGTGCTGATCGCCGCGTCCGTCGTGGTCACCGCCCTGTTCTCCTTCGCGGGCACGCGCAACTACCAGGCCCTGCTGTGGGCCCCGGCCACGATCTCGCACACGGTCCCCGCCATCATCGGGATCTGGGCCGTGCTGATCGCCGTCTGGGCCGGCCGTTCGGGCCGTGTCTGGCCGCGCCGCCTCGCCCTCGCCGCCGCCGTCGTGATCGGCTTCGGCATCGGCACCCTGAGCGAGCCCTTCACCATCGTGGGCGGCCTGTTCATGGGCGTGGCCATGCTGCTGAGCATCCCGAAGGTGGGGCTCGCCCGCACCTGGTGGTCCTTCACCTGGCTCGCCACGTACTGCGTCAGCAGCCTGGTCGGCCTGGCCGTGCTGTACACCTCCCCCGGTGCGAAGTGGCGCCGCTCGGTCCAGCCGCACACCGACTCGATGCTCTCCGGGAAGGCCCTGCGCAAGTCCTTCGAGGACTGGGGCAACATCTGGGACGCGATCGGCGGCCAGTGGGCCTACCTCGGCGCCGTCGCCGCGGGCCTCCTGATCGGTCTGGCCGTCGCGTACCTCTCCCCCACGGGCGCCGAGCGCGTCACCGCGATCCCGGGCCGCCTGAAGGTCCTGCTGGTCGTCCTGCCGGTGCCGGTCCTGATGCTCGCCTCCTTCGTGGTGGCCATGGCCCTGAACAACGGCTACGGCCCCACCGGCTGGACCTACGCGCGGACCTGGAACAGCTTCATGGTCCCGTTCCTGATGACGCTGTGCCTGTACGGGATCCTGGCCGGCCGCGCCATCGGCGTCCGGCTCGCCTCCGTCGACCGCGGCAGCCTGCTCCCGGGCGCCCTCGTCGTGGTCCTCGCCGCCGGGTTCACCGTCGCCTCCGTGGGCGCGCTCGTGCCCGCCGTGCAGGAGATGACCAAGGACACCGTCTACCGCTCCCTGGTGTGGGACAAGCAGGACGCCCGGATCCGCAAGGAGGTCTCCCGCGGTGCGACGGACGTGATGTACAAGCCGTCCTACATCGGGAAGCTCGCCGAGCCGTACTTCACCAAGAACAAGGACAAGGACTGGGTCGCCCAGTGCGTGTCGAAGTACTACGGCGTCGAGGACATCCACAAGCCCTGACCCCGCCCCGACCCCGCGTCCGTACCCCGGCGCCTCCCGGACTTCCGGGGGCGCCGGCGTCGTACGGCCCCCCTGCGGCCCCCGGACGGGTAGCCCTTCCCCGGACACGAGGAAGCCCCCCGCCGCTCCTCTCGGAGCGACGGGGGGCTTTCTCGGTGACCTTTAGCCGTTGTACGGGCCGTAGTCGTAGTCCTCCAGCGGGACAGCCTGGCCGGAGCCGGTGCCGAAGGGCGAGTAGTCGATGTCGTCGTAACCGACGGCCGAGTACATCGCGGCCTTGGCTTCCTCGGTGGGCTCGACCCGGATGTTGCGGTAGCGGGCGAGGCCCGTACCGGCGGGGATGAGCTTACCGATGATGACGTTCTCCTTGAGGCCGATCAGGGAGTCGGACTTGGCGTTGATCGCCGCGTCCGTCAGAACCCTGGTCGTCTCCTGGAAGGACGCCGCCGACAGCCACGACTCGGTGGCGAGCGAGGCCTTGGTGATACCCATCAGCTGCGGACGGCCGGAGGCGGGGTGACCGCCCTCGGTGACCACACGACGGTTCTCGGTCTCGAACTTCGACCGCTCGACCAGCTCGCCCGGCAGGAGCTCCGCGTCGCCGGACTCGATGATCGTCACGCGGCGGAGCATCTGCCGAATGATGATCTCGATGTGCTTGTCGTGGATCGACACGCCCTGCGAGTTGTAGACCTTCTGGACTTCGCCGACCAGGTGGACCTGGACCGCGCGCTGACCGAGGATGCGCAGCACGTCGTGCGGGTTGGTGGCACCCATGGTGAGCTTCTGGCCCACCTCGACGTGGTCGCCCTCGTGCACGATGACCTTGGCGCGCTTGGAGATCGGGAACGCCGTCTCCTCGCTGCCGTCGTCGGGCGTGATGACGATCTTCTTCGTCTTCTCGGTCTCCTCGATCCGCACGCGACCGGCGGCCTCGGAGATCGGGGCGACACCCTTCGGGGTACGGGCCTCGAAGAGCTCGACGACACGCGGCAGACCCTGCGTGATGTCGTCACCGGCCACACCACCGGTGTGGAAGGTACGCATCGTCAGCTGGGTACCGGGCTCACCGATGGACTGGGCGGCGATGATGCCGACCGCCTCACCGATGTCGACCAGCTTGCCGGTGGCGAGCGAGCGTCCGTAGCAGAAGGCACAGGTGCCGACTGCGGACTCACAGGTCAGGACCGAGCGGGTCTTGACCTCCTCGACGCCGTTCGCGATGAGGGCGTCGATGAGCACGTCACCGAGGTCCACGTTGGCCGGCGCGATGACCTTGCCGTCGATGACGACGTCCTCGGCCAGCATGCGGGCGTAGATGGAGGTCTCGACGTCGTCGGCCTTGCGCAGAACGCCGGCCTCGTCCTTGACACCGATCTTGAGCTTGAGGCCGCGCTCGGTGCCGCAGTCCTCCTCGCGGATGATGACGTCCTGCGAGACGTCCACCAGACGACGGGTGAGGTAACCCGAGTCGGCGGTACGCAGGGCGGTGTCCGCCAGACCCTTACGGGCACCGTGCGTGGAGATGAAGTACTCCAGAACGGTGAGGCCCTCACGGAAGGACGCCTTGATCGGACGCGGGATGGTCTCGTTCTTCGCGTTCGACACCAGACCACGCATACCGGCGATCTGTCGCATCTGCATCATGTTTCCTCGGGCACCCGAGTCAACCATCATGAAGATGGGGTTCGTCTTGGGGAAGTTCGCGTTCATCGCCTCGGCAACCTCGTTGGTCGCCTTGGTCCAGATCGCGATGAGCTCCTGCGTGCGCTCGTCCTTGGTGATCAGACCGCGCTCGTACTGCTTCTGGACCTTCTCGTCCAGCTCCTCGTAGCCCTTGACGATGGCCTTCTTGGCCTCGGGCACGACGACGTCGGAGATGGCCACGGTGACGCCCGAACGGGTCGCCCAGTGGAAGCCGGCCGCCTTCAGGTTGTCGAGCGTCGCCGCCACGATGACCTTGGGGTAGCGCTCCGCCAGGTCGTTGACGATCTCGGAGAGCTGCTTCTTGCCCACCGAGTAGTCGACGAACGGGTAGTCCTCGGGCAGCAGCTCGTTGAAGAGCGCGCGGCCCAGGGTGGTGCGCAGACGGAAGCTGTCGCCCGGCTGGAACTCCTGCTCGCCCTCTTCGCGGACCGGGGGCACCCAGCCGCGCGGCGGGATGGTGCCCACCGGGAAGCGAATGTCGACGGCCGACTGGAGAGCCAGCTCACTGTTGTCGAACGCCATGGTCGCCTCGGCCGTGGAGCCGAACGCGCGGCCCTCGCCCTTGGTGTCACGGAGCTCGCCGTCGGTGGTGAGGAAGAACAGACCCAGCACCATGTCCTGGGTCGGCATGGTGACGGGACGACCGTCGGCCGGCTTCAGGATGTTGTTCGAGGACAGCATCAGGATGCGGGCCTCGGCCTGCGCCTCCGCGGAGAGCGGCAGGTGCACGGCCATCTGGTCACCGTCGAAGTCCGCGTTGAACGCGGTGCAGACGAGCGGGTGGATCTGGATGGCCTTGCCTTCGACCAGCTGGGGCTCGAAGGCCTGGATGCCGAGGCGGTGCAGCGTGGGCGCACGGTTCAGCAGAACCGGGTGCTCGGCGATGACCTCTTCGAGCACGTCGTAGACGACCGTGCGGCCGCGCTCGACCATGCGCTTCGCCGACTTGATGTTCTGCGCGTGGTTCAGGTCGACCAGGCGCTTCATCACGAACGGCTTGAAGAGCTCCAGCGCCATGGCCTTCGGCAGACCGCACTGGTGCAGCTTCAGCTGAGGACCGACGACGATCACGGAACGCGCGGAGTAGTCCACGCGCTTGCCGAGGAGGTTCTGACGGAATCGACCCTGCTTGCCCTTGAGCATGTCGCTCAGGGACTTCAGGGGACGGTTGCCGGGACCGGTGACCGGGCGACCACGACGACCGTTGTCGAAGAGGGCGTCGACGGCCTCCTGGAGCATGCGCTTCTCGTTGTTCACGATGATCTCGGGGGCACCGAGGTCGAGAAGGCGCTTCAGGCGGTTGTTGCGGTTGATCACGCGGCGGTACAGGTCGTTCAGGTCGGAGGTCGCGAAGCGGCCACCGTCCAGCTGCACCATCGGACGCAGGTCCGGCGGGATGACCGGCACGCAGTCCAGAACCATGCCCTTGGGCTTGTTGCTGGTCTGCAGGAACGCGGAGACGACCTTGAGGCGCTTGAGCGCACGGGTCTTCTTCTGGCCCTTGCCGGTACGGATGATCTCGCGGAGGCGCTCGGCCTCCTCCTCCAGGTCGAAGGACTCCAGGCGCTTCTGCAGCGCCGCGGCGCCCATGCAACCGTCGAAGTACGTGCCGAAGCGGTCACGCAGCTCGCGGTAGAGGAGCTCGTCGCCCTCCAGGTCCTGGACCTTGAGGTTCTTGAAGCGGGCCCACACCTCGTCGAGGCGGTCGATCTCGCGCTGGGCGCGGTCACGGAGCTGCTTCATCTCGCGCTCGGCACCTTCGCGCACCTTGCGGCGTACGTCGGCCTTCGCGCCCTCGGCCTCAAGCTCGGCCAGGTCGGTCTCGAGCTTCTTGGCACGGCCTTCGAGGTCCGCGTCACGGCGGTTCTCGATCTGCTGGCGCTCGACGGAGACGTGCGCCTCCAGCGACGGGAGGTCGCGGGTGCGACGCTCGTCGTCGACGAACGTGATCATGTACGCGGCGAAGTAGATGACCTTCTCGAGGTCCTTCGGCGCGAGGTCCAGCAGGTATCCGAGGCGCGACGGGACGCCCTTGAAGTACCAGATGTGGGTGACGGGAGCGGCAAGCTCGATGTGGCCCATCCGCTCACGACGCACCTTGGCGCGCGTGACCTCGACGCCGCAGCGCTCGCAGATGATGCCCTTGAATCGGACACGCTTGTACTTGCCGCAGTAGCACTCCCAGTCCCGGGTCGGACCGAAGATCTTCTCGCAGAAGAGTCCGTCCTTCTCGGGCTTGAGGGTGCGGTAGTTGATGGTCTCCGGCTTCTTGACCTCGCCGTGCGACCAGGTTCGGATGTCGTCCGCGGTGGCAAGGCCGATCCGCAGCTCGTCGAAGAAGTTGACGTCGAGCACTGTGCGTCAATCCCTCTTTCGGGGTCGAGTCTCAATCATGGTCTGAACGGTCCCGGGGATGACGGGGGGCTCTTGAGCGAGCCCCCCGTCAGGCCCGTCAGACCTCTTCGACGCTGCTCGGCTCGCGCCGGGACAGGTCGATACCGAGCTCCTCCGCCGCGCGGAAGACGTCCTCGTCGGTGTCGCGCATCTCGATGGACATGCCGTCCGAGGACAGCACCTCCACGTTGAGGCAAAGCGACTGCATTTCCTTGATGAGCACCTTGAAGGACTCGGGAATGCCCGGCTCGGGGATGTTCTCGCCCTTGACGATGGCCTCGTAGACCTTCACGCGGCCGGTGACGTCATCGGACTTGATGGTCAGCAGCTCCTGGAGGGCGTAAGCGGCGCCATAAGCCTCAAGCGCCCACACCTCCATCTCACCGAAGCGCTGGCCACCGAACTGCGCCTTACCACCCAGCGGCTGCTGCGTGATCATCGAGTACGGACCGGTCGACCGAGCGTGGAGCTTGTCGTCGACCAGGTGGTGGAGCTTGAGGATGTACATGTACCCGATGGAGACCGGGTCCGGGAACGGCTCGCCGGAGCGGCCGTCGAACAGACGCGCCTTGCCGGACGGGAGGACCAGACGGTCACCGTCGCGGTTCGGGATGGTGTGCTCGAAGAGGCCGGCGAGCTCGTCCTCGCGGGCACCGTCGAACACCGGGGTGGCGACGTTGGTACCGGGCTCGACGCGGTCGGCACCGATGACCTTCAGTCGCTCGGCCCAGTCCTCGGCGAGACCGGAGACGTCCCAACCGCGGCTGGCGAGCCAGCCGAGGTGGATCTCCAGGACCTGTCCCGGGTTCATTCGGGACGGGACACCCAGGGGGTTCAGGATGATGTCGACCGGCGTGCCGTCCTCAAGGAAGGGCATGTCCTCGATCGGAAGGATCTTGGAGATGACACCCTTGTTGCCGTGGCGGCCGGCGAGCTTGTCACCGTCGGTGATCTTGCGCTTCTGGGCGACGTAGACGCGGACCAGCTGGTTCACGCCCGGAGGAAGCTCGTCGCCCTCCTCGCGGTCGAAGACGCGGACACCGATGACCTTGCCGATCTCACCGTGAGGAACCTTGAGCGAGGTGTCACGCACCTCGCGGGCCTTCTCACCGAAGATCGCGCGGAGCAGACGCTCCTCCGGGGTCAGCTCGGTCTCACCCTTGGGCGTGACCTTGCCGACCAGGATGTCGCCGGCGACGACGTCCGCACCGATGCGGATGATGCCGCGCTCGTCGAGGTCGGCGAGGACCTCCTCGGAGACGTTCGGGATGTCCCGGGTGATCTCCTCGGGGCCCAGCTTGGTGTCACGGGCGTCGACCTCGTGCTCCTCGATGTGGATCGAGGAGAGGACGTCGTCCTGCACGAGGCGCTGCGACAGGATGATCGCGTCCTCGTAGTTGTGACCTTCCCAGGGCATGAACGCGACGAGCAGGTTCTTGCCGAGGGCCATTTCGCCCTCTTCGGTCGCGGGACCGTCGGCGAGGACCTGCGCCTCGATGATGCGGTCACCCTCGTTGACGATGACCTTCTGGTTGACCGAGGTGCCCTGGTTCGAGCGGGAGAACTTCGCGACGCGGTACGTGGTGTACGTGCCGTCGTCGTTGGCGACGGTGATGTAGTCGGCCGAGACCTCCTGGACGACACCGTCCTTCTCCGCGCGGATCGAGTCACCGGCGTCGACGGCGCAGCGGTACTCCATGCCGGTGCCGACGAGCGGCGCCTCCGCCTTGATGAGCGGAACGGCCTGGCGCATCATGTTCGCGCCCATGAGGGCACGGTTGGCGTCGTCGTGCTCCAGGAAGGGGATCATCGCGGTCGCGACGGACACCATCTGGCGCGGGGAGACGTCCATGTAGTCGACGTCGTCGCCGGCGATGTAGTCGATCTCGCCACCACGACGGCGAACCAGTACGCGGTTCTCCGTGAAGCGCATGTCGTCGGACAGGCCGGCGTTGGCCTGGGCGATGACGAAGCGGTCTTCCTCGTCCGCGGTCAGGTAGTCGACGTCGTCGGTGACGACACCTTCGATGACCTTGCGGTACGGGGTCTCGACGAAACCGAACGCGTTGACGCGGCCGTAGGACGCGAGCGAGCCGATCAGACCGATGTTCGGGCCTTCGGGGGTCTCGATCGGGCACATGCGGCCGTAGTGCGACGGGTGCACGTCACGGACCTCGAAGCCGGCCCGCTCACGCGAGAGACCACCCGGACCGAGCGCCGACAGACGGCGCTTGTGGGTGAGACCCGACAGCGGGTTGTTCTGGTCCATGAACTGCGACAGCTGGCTGGTGCCGAAGAACTCCTTGATGGAGGCGACGACCGGCCGGATGTTGATCAGGGTCTGCGGCGTGATCGCCTCGACGTCCTGGGTCGTCATCCGCTCGCGGACGACGCGCTCCATACGAGCCAGACCCGTGCGGACCTGGTTCTGGATGAGCTCGCCGACGTTGCGCAGACGACGGTTGCCGAAGTGGTCGATGTCGTCGGTCTCGACGACGATCGAACGGCCGGACTCGCCGGTCGTCTCGGTCTCACCGGCGTGCAGCTTGACCAGGTACTTGATGGTCGCGATGACGTCGTCCGTGGTGAGCACACCGGCGTCCAGCGGCTCGTCCGCGCCGAGCTTCTTGTTCACCTTGTAGCGGCCGACCTTGGCGAGGTCGTAGCGCTTCGGGTTGAAGTAGAGGTTCTCGAGCAGCGTCTGAGCGGCCTCGCGGGTCGGCGGTTCGCCCGGACGCAGCTTGCGGTAGATGTCGAGCAGCGCGTCGTCCTGGCCCTGGGTGTGGTCCTTCTCCAGGGTGGCGCGCATGGACTCGTACTCGCCGAACTCTTCGAGGATCTGCTCGGTGGTCCAGCCGAGAGCCTTCAGGAGGACGGTGACGGACTGCTTGCGCTTGCGGTCGATGCGGACACCGACCATGTCGCGCTTGTCGATCTCCATCTCCAGCCAGGCACCCCGGGACGGGATGATCTTGGCTGCGAAGATGTCCTTGTCGGACGTCTTGTCGATGGAGGAGTCGAAGTAGACACCAGGGGAACGGACCAGCTGCGACACGACGACACGCTCGGTGCCGTTGATGACGAACGTGCCCTTGTTGGTCATGAGCGGGAAATCGCCCATGAAGACCGTCTGAGACTTGATCTCTCCGGTCTCGTTGTTCGTGAACTCGGCGGTGACGAAAAGCGGCGCCGCGAACGTGAAGTCGCGGTCCTTGCACTCGTCGACCGAGTTCTTCGCCGGCTCGAAACGGTGGTCGCGGAACGTCAGCGACATCGACCCGGAGAAGTCCTCGATCGGCGAGATCTCCTCGAAGATCTCTTCCAGACCGGACTTGGTGGGAACGTCCTGTCCGCTCTCAAGCGCCGACTCGACGCGAGACTTCCAGGCGGCGTTGCCGAGCAGCCAGTCAAAGCTCTCGGTCTGCAGCGCCAGGAGGTTCGGAACCTCGAGGGGCTCCTTGATCTTTGCAAAGGAGATGCGCAGCGGGGCGGTGCTGGCACCGTTGTTCGTATTGGTCGAGGCGTTGCGCGAGGCGGCCAAGAGGGGGTCCTTCCGAGGGCTCGGACTCACTACGCGCGTACCGGTCCCAGCCGACACAGAAGACGGACGCCCCCGACTTGGCCGAAAGACCAGGTCAGGACGGATCAATCAAGTGTGCTCAAGCGTGGGCATGCCCCTGGCGACGGGCAGGGGGCAGCTAACAGGCAGCGCAAAGGGTCAGTGTAGCCACTCGGCTCACTGATGTCCAGACCAGGTTTCCGGAAACCGGCAACAGGCCTTCCCCGTGTCGTTTAAAAACCAACCCTGCATCCAACGCTGCGGCGCTCTCGTACACAGAGCGCGTATCAGTACTGCCCTCTTCGTGGTCGATCCATGCCTCGGATCGTCGATCCTCGCCTCGGATCACCGGAGCGAGCCGACTCATCTCACGACGGGTCTGAGAATTGCGCGCCACCGGCCGTTCGTCAAGGCCCCCTGCTCCGAGCGGATCATCTCCGGACCCTGCTTCGAGGCAACGAAGATCACCCTACTCCCCAACGAGACCAGGGCAAGTCAGGCACTCCGGGTACGCCAAAGGGCGACCACCCTTACGGGTGATCGCCCTTTGAAGAGGCTTCAGAGAGCCTCTGAGGTGTTACTTGACCTCGACAGCCGCGCCGGCAGCCTTGAGGGACTCGGCGGCCTTGTCAGCGGCCTCCTTGGCGACCTTCTCGAGGACCGGCTTCGGAGCGCCGTCCACGAGGTCCTTGGCCTCCTTCAGACCCAGGGAGGTCAGCTCGCGCACGACCTTGATGACCTGGATCTTCTTGTCGCCGGCGCCGGTGAGGATGACGTCGAACTCGTCCTGCTCCTCAGCAGCCTCGGCAACGGCGCCCGGGCCGGCCGGACCGGCAACGGCGACGGCCGCGGCGGCGGTGACGTCGAACTTCTCCTCGAAGGCCTTCACGAACTCGGAGAGCTCGATGAGGGTCATCTCCTCGAACTGGGCGAGGAGGTCGTCCTGAGAGAGCTTCGCCATGATGGGCGATCCTTCCACTAATTCGGCAGGTGCCGGATGTATATAGAGGCGGGCGTAACGGCCCGCTACGACCCACGCACTAGGCGGCGTGGATCAGTGCGCGAGCCGAATTACTCGGCACCGCCCTGCTCGGCGAGCTTGACGCGAAGCGCTTCCGCGGTGCGGACGAACTTCGACGGCAGCGCCTGGAAGAGCGAGGCAGCCTGAGACTGCTTGCCCTTGAACGCGCCGGCCAGCTTGCTGAGCAGAACCTCGCGGGACTCGAGGTCCGCAAGCTTCTTGATCTCATCGGCGGTGAGCGCCTTACCATCAAGGACACCCGCCTTGATGATGAGGTTCGGGTTGTCCTTGGCGAAGTCACGCAGGCTCTTCGCCGACTCCACCGGGTCACCGGTGATGAAGGCGACCGCGGTCGGACCAGCGAAGTGCTCGTCCAGCGCGGTGATCCCGGCCTGGTTGGCCGCAATCTTGGTCAGCGTGTTCTTCACCACGGCGTACTGGGCGTTCTCACCGAGCGAACGACGCAGCGTCTTGAGCTGCGCCACGGTGAGACCCCGGTACTCGGTCAGCACGGCGGCGTTCGAGCTCTGGAACGCGTCCTTGAGCTCGGCTACCGCGGCAGCCTTGTTGGGCGTCGGCATAGCGCTTCGGCCTCCTTCCGGGTGATGAGGACCGCTCAGAAGGGGCTGGACAACAAGAACGCCCCGGCGCAAGCGCACGGGGCGTAGCTCGACCGGATGAATCCGGGAGCTTTCCACGAACACCTGCGCAGGACGTCCGCATTCAGCGGATCCTTCGGCCACCGCACCCTTGCGAGTACGGCAACGACCAGCGGTCTTTGGCTTCTGGGGAAGCGTACGTGAACCAGACGCTGTCAAGCAAATCCGCTCGGGATCAGCCCGTACGACGGGTCCGGGAGGGGGCCGATCAGCCCTGCGCGCCGCTGTCCTTCATCATCTGGCCGAGGTCCATGACCTGGTCGGCCGGCGGGGCGGTGATCTCGACCGGCTTGTTGAAGTCGAGGAACTTGATGGTCATGTCCATCGGGCCCTTGGTTGCGGCGCCACGGGTGCGGACCTGCTTGGTGTGGTCCTGCTCGTCGATCCACATGTCCAGGGTCAGGCTCTTGATGCCCTCGTCCTCCAACGCCTTGAGGGACTTCTCCTGGCGCTGCTTCTCCTCGGGCGTCGCCGTCGCCAGGGAGGCCCGCATCTTCTCCAACGGGACGGTGCCGACGAGGTGCCGCGTCTTCACGCCGTCGATGGTCTCGTCGCCGAGGGACGTGAGGTCCTGGGCCTTGAGCAGCGCGTCGGCCTGGTCACTCGGGTTCTGGCCCGACTGCGAGGCCTGGCCGAGGTTCTCCATCTGCTTCGCGGTCTCGGGGTCCATCGCCTTGATGTCGAACTTCATCCACTTGCCGTCAGTGCCCATGTACATGGCGCCGTCCAGCATGCGGATCTCGACCGACTCGGCGCCGCCCGTGGCGCCGGGGGTCGCCATCTTCATGGCCATGGCCACGGTGGGCTTCATGCGCATCGAAGCCTCGCCGGAGACCTTCTCGCCCATGGCGGTCCCGGACATGGTGTAGCGAAGCGAGGTGATCTCCTCGGACTTCTTCTTCACCTTCTCCAGGTACGCGGCCGGCGTGACCTGGACGGCGGCCTTGGACGGCGTGGCGGCCGGAGCCGCCGGCTTGGCCGCTCCGTCCTTCTTGCCGTCCTCACACGCCGTGGCCCCACCCACGAGCAGGACGGCGGCCAAAACGGCGCCGGCGGTCTTGTTGCGGTGTACGAGCATGGAGTCCCCACCCCTGATGTGATCGTTTGTTTGATTTCGACCTTACGCGGCGTGATCCGGCATCGTCGTGTGCATTTCGCGCGTTCCGCGCAGGTGTGGCGCGCCCCACAGAAGGGCGGGGAAAGCGAACGGGCCCCTCGGCTCCCGTGAGGGAGCCGAGGGGCCCGTTCTGCCGTTCAGCGAGCCCGAGGGCTCAGAGCCGTGAGGCTCAGACCGCGGCCGGGTCTTCCTCGACGAGGAGGTTCCGGGTGCGGTTCGAGTCCAGCTGGATGCCGGGACCCATCGTGGTGCTCAGGGCGGCCTTCTTGATGTAACGGCCCTTCGCGGCGGACGGCTTCAGACGAAGGATCTCATCCAGGGCCGCGCCGTAGTTCTCGACGAGCTGCTCATCGGAGAAGGAGACCTTGCCGATGATGAAGTGCAGGTTCGAGTGCTTGTCGACGCGGAACTCGATCTTGCCACCCTTGATCTCGGTGACAGCCTTGGCGACGTCCATCGTGACGGTGCCGGTCTTCGGGTTCGGCATGAGGCCACGGGGACCGAGCACGCGGCCGAGGCGGCCGACCTTGCCCATGAGGTCCGGGGTGGCGACAACGGCGTCGAACTCGTTGAGGCGGTTGCCCTTGGCGATCTCGTTGATCAGCTCGTCATCGCCGACGATGTCGGCGCCGGCGGCTTCCGCGGCCGCAGCACGGTCACCGGTCGCGAAGACCAGGACCCGGGCGGTCTTGCCGGTGCCGTGCGGGAGGTTCACGGTGCCGCGGACCATCTGGTCGGCCTTGCGCGGGTCTACACCCAGGCGGAAGGCGATCTCGACGGTGCTGTCGAACTTGGTGGCGGAGGTCTCCTTGGCGAGACGGACGGCCTCGAGCGGGGCGTACTGCTTCTCCCGGTCGACCTTGGCGTCCGCAGCGCGGAGAGTCTTGCTGCGCTTCACTTCTGCTCCTGTGTTGTGACTTCAGGCGTGGAGTCGTGGTGCGGACCAGCGCTTGGCCCTACCACTGGTGTTGCTGGGCGGTGTGGCTGAATCAGCCTTCGACCGTGATGCCCATCGAACGCGCGGTGCCGGCGATGATCTTCTCGGCCGCGTCGATGTCGTTGGCGTTCAGGTCAGGCATCTTGAGCGTGGCGATCTCGCGGACCTGGTCACGCGTGAGCTTCGCGACCTTGGTCTTGTGCGGCTCGCCGGAGCCCTTCTCCACGCCCGCGCTCTTCAGGATGAGGCGCGCGGCCGGCGGAGTCTTGGTGATGAAGGTGAAGGAACGGTCGTCGTAGACCGTGATCTCCACCGGCACGACCATGCCACGCTGCGACTCGGTCGCGGCGTTGTAGGCCTTGCAGAACTCCATGATGTTGACGCCGTGCTGACCGAGCGCGGGGCCGACCGGCGGAGCCGGGTTGGCCGCACCGGCCTTGATCTGGAGCTTGATAAGCCCCGTGATCTTCTTCTTCTTGGGAGGCATTGCTCTCTCCGGGTCCTAGTGAGAGTTTTCGCCTTCATCCGGTCATCCGGATGGAGGCATACCGCACCACGATAACGGGTATCGGTGCGAGGCTAAAAACCGAGCAGGTCAGACCACCCTTTTCGGGGCGATCTGACCTGTTCGAAGCAGTTGCTCAGAGGAACGTGATCAGTTCTTCTGGATCTGGTCGAAGCTGAGTTCGACCGGGGTCTCGCGACCGAAGATCTCGACGAGACCCTTGACCTTCTTCGAGTCCGGGTTGATCTCGTTGATCGTCGCCTGCAGCGTCGCGAACGGGCCGTCGGTGACGGTGACCGAGTCGCCGACCTCGAAGTCCAGGACCTCGATGGTGCGCTTGACGGCCGGCGCGGGCAGGCCCGCGGCCTCGGCGGCGGCCTTGTCGGCCTTCTCCTTGGCCTCCGGCGCGAGCATCTTGAGGATCTCGTCCAGGGTCAGCGGGTACGGGTCGTAGGCGTTGCCGACGAAGCCGGTGACACCGGGGGTGTTGCGGACGACGCCCCAGGACTCGTTCGTCAGATCCATGCGGACGAGAACGTAACCGGGCAGCTTGTTCTGCCGGACGTTCTTGCGCTCGCCGTTCTTGATCTGGACGATCTCTTCCTCGGGCACCTCGGCCTGGTAGATGAACTCCTCGACGTTCAGCGAGACGGCGCGCTGCTCCAGGTTCGCCTTCACGCGCTTCTCGTAGCCCGCGTAGGTGTGGATCACGTACCACTCGCCCGGCAGGGAGCGCAGCTCCTGGCGCAGGGCCTCGGTGGGGTCGACCGGCTCGGCGGGCTCGACCTCGGCGGCCTCTTCGGCAGCCTCGTCGTCCTCGGCCTCTTCGGCGTCCTCGTCGGTCTCGACGTCGTCGGTGGCCTCTTCGGCCTCCGCGTCGTCCTCGGCCTGCGCGTCAACCTCGTCCTCGACGTGCAGCGCGGCCTCTTCGGCGGCGGCACCCGCCTCGGCGTCGGCGAGCTCGGCTTCGTCGGGGTCCACGGCGTCTGCAGCCTCGACGATGTCGAGCTCGTCCTCGACGGACTCGACGGAGTCGGGGCTCACGTTCAGGTTCGGGTCAGACACGGTGGCTGCTTCTTCCTGGATACAAAAGGTGGTCGAACATGCGAAAACGGGCGGCACCCATCAAGGCGCCGCCCTCCGCGGGGATCAGCCGAAGACGAACTTGATGGCTTCCTGGAACCCATAGTCAATCACGGTCACCAGACCGATCATGATGACGACGAAGACAATCACCACGGTGGTGTACGTCGTGAGTTGGTTGCGGGTCGGCCATACAACCTTGCGGAGTTCCGCGACAATCTGGCGGTAGAACAGCGCGAGCCGGCCCAGAGGGCCCTTCTTGCCGCGCTTGCCGCCCTTGCGGGCCTTCTTCTCGCGAGTGTCGTCCTCGGCGTCAGGCATGTCGATGGAGCCCAGGGCGTCCGTCACGTCTCTCACCTGAATCCGGGTCGTGGCCGTAGCCGCGCCCGGTTGCGCCGCACGGCGTTGCATCGAAGTACGTACCTGCGCACACATCCGAGAAGGAGTGTGGAGCAGGGCCGGAGGGACTCGAACCCCCAACCGCTGGTTTTGGAGACCAGTGCTCTACCAATTGAGCTACGACCCTTTGCGTTCCCCAACCTACCGCATCCGAGCGAGTGCACGGAGTGCGCACGCTTTGGAGCTGTCGGCGAGGTCCAACGACAGGTGAGCATACGTGCTCCTGGCCCTGACGTCGAACAGAAGCCGCCGGGGAGGGCGTCCGGATCTCGTTCGTCCGGTACCTGAAACGGTGTGCGGCGCTTCCGGACCGTCTGGGACGATTGGACCCATGACCTCTGCAACGCCTTCCTCCGAGCGCCGGGTGTCCGCCCGTATCGGCGCCATTTCCGAGTCCGCCACCCTCGCCGTGGACGCCAAGGCCAAGGCCCTCAAGGCCGCCGGGCGCCCGGTGATCGGCTTCGGCGCGGGCGAGCCCGACTTCCCGACGCCGGACTACATCGTCGAGGCCGCCGTCGAGGCCTGCCGCAACCCGAAGAACCACCGCTACACGCCGGCCGGCGGTCTGCCCGAGCTGAAGGCCGCGATCGCCGCGAAGACGTTGCGCGACTCCGGCTACGAGGTCGACGCCTCCCAGATCCTGGTGACCAACGGCGGCAAGCAGGCCATCTACGAGGCGTTCGCGGCCATCCTCGACCCGGGCGACGAGGTCATCGTCCCGGCTCCGTACTGGACCACCTACCCGGAGTCGATCCGCCTCGCGGGCGGCGTCCCGGTCGAGGTCGTCGCCGACGAGACCTCCGGTTACCGGGTCTCGGTCGAGCAGCTGGAGGCCGCGCGCACCGAGCGCACCAAGGTCGTCCTCTTCGTCTCCCCCTCCAATCCGACGGGCGCCGTCTACTCCGAGGCCGACGCCGAGGCGATCGGCCGTTGGGCCGCCGACAAGGGCCTGTGGGTCCTGACGGACGAGATCTACGAGCACCTGGTCTACGGCGACGCGAAGTTCGTCTCGCTCCCGGCGATCGTTCCCGAGCTGGCCGACAAGTGCATCATCGTGAACGGCGTCGCCAAGACGTACGCGATGACGGGCTGGCGCGTGGGCTGGATCATCGGCCCCAAGGACGTCGTGAAGGCCGCGACCAACCTCCAGTCCCACGCCACCTCCAACGTCTCCAACGTGGCGCAGGTCGCGGCGCTGGCCGCCGTGTCCGGCAACCTGGACGCGGTCCACGAGATGCGCGTCGCCTTCGACCGCCGCCGCCAGACGATCGTGCGGATGCTGAACGAGATCGACGGCGTGTTCTGCCCGACGCCCGAGGGTGCCTTCTACGTGTACCCGTCGGTCAAGGACGTGCTCGGCAAGGAGATCCGCGGCAAGCGCCCGCAGACCTCCGTCGAGCTGGCCGCGCTGATCCTCGACGAGGCCGAGGTCGCGGTCGTCCCGGGCGAGGCCTTCGGCACCCCGGGTTACCTCCGTCTCTCGTACGCGCTGGGCGACGAGGACCTGGTGGAGGGCGTGTCCCGGATCCAGAAGCTGCTGGCGGAGGCCAAGGCCTAGTCCTGCGGGGCTTTCCGAGCGGTTCACGAGCGGCGGTTCCCCGGCCCGGGGGGCCGCCGCTCGTGCGTCTGCGGGGTCCGGCGGGAGTCGCTCACCCGTTCGAGCAAGACCCCGATGGGTAAAACGCCCTCCCGCTCGGCGCGTGAGTACGGCAGGATCACCGGATGGAGCACGTACGCGATCTCACGCTTCTGCCGAAAGCCCACCTCCACCTGCACTTCACCGGATCGATGCGCCCGTCGACCCTGCTGGAGCTCGCCGACAAGTACGGCGTGCGCCTGCCCGAGGCGCTGACCGGGGGCGAACCGCCCAAGCTGCGGGCCACCGACGAGCGGGGCTGGTTCCGCTTCCAGCGGCTCTACGACACCGCCCGGTCCTGTCTGCGCGAGCCCGACGACATCCGCAGGCTGGTGCGCGAGGCCGCCGAGGAGGACGTGCGGGACGGCAGCGGTTGGCTGGAGATCCAGGTGGATCCCACTTCCTACGCCCCGCTCCTCGGCGGGATGATCCCGGCCGTGGAGATCATCCTCGATGCCGTGGACGCGGCCTCCCGGGAGACCGGCCTGGGGATGCGGGTGATCATCGCGGCGAACCGCATGAAGCACCCCCTCGATGCCCGCACGCTGGCCCGGCTCGCCGTCCGGTACGCCGACCGCGGCATCGTCGGCTTCGGTCTCTCCAACGACGAACGCCGCGGCATGGCCCGTGACTTCGACCGGGCCTTCGCCATCGCCCGCGAGGGGGGCCTGTTGGCGGCCCCGCACGGCGGGGAGCTGACCGGCCCGGCCTCGGTCCGGGACTGCCTGGACGACCTGGACGCCTCCCGCATCGGGCACGGCGTGCGGGCGGCCGAGGATCCGCGGCTGCTGAAGCGGCTCGCGGACCGGCAGGTCACCTGTGAGGTCTGCCCGGCGTCCAACGTGGCCCTGGGCGTCTACGAGCGCCCCGAGGACGTGCCGTTGCGCACGCTCTTCGAGGCGGGGGTGCCGATGGCGCTGGGGGCGGACGACCCGCTCCTGTTCGGGTCCCGGCTGGCGGCCCAGTACGAGATCGCGCGCCGCCACCACGGTTTCACGGACGCGGAGTTGGCGGAGTTGGCCCGGCAGTCGGTGCGCGGTTCGGCCGCGCCGGAGGACGTCCAGGGGAAGCTGCTGGCGGGGATCGACCACTGGCTCACCGGGTGAGCCGCAGGTCTCCCTCGTAGCAGTCGGCCCGGACGCGGTCGCCGTCGACGAAGCCGATCTCCAGGTGGGTGCGCCCGGTCTCGGGGACGGCGTACTCGGCCACGGTGGCGACGGTCTCGCCGAGGTGGCGCAGGAAGGGGTGGTCGCCGAGGTCCTCGCCGACCTCGATGCGGCCCCACTCCCCCATGTCGTAGGGCGCGTGCGGGGACTCCGACTCGACGATGAGGCACTGGTCGGACCCGGTGGTGATGCGGGTGGACTCGCCCTCGTTGTCGATGAGCCACACGTCGAGCGGCGCCTCGGAGCGTTCGCCCTCGTAGACGTGCCAGGACGCGACGACGCTGCTGATCGTGCGTCCCACCAGCCGGGTGGGGTCCGTGCCGGCACCGTGCAGGGGGCATTGCATGGCGGCCGGGACTCCTCAGATGCTGACGCCGACCGTCACCGGTTCGTTGACCAGGGTGACGCCGAAGGCCGCGTGGACGCCCGCGACGACCTCGCGGGCCAGGGCGAGGAGGTCCTCGGTGGTGGCCTCGCCGCGGTTGGTGAGGGCGAGGGTGTGCTTGGTGGAGATCCGGGCGGGGCCGGTGCCGTAGCCCTTGGTGAAGCCGGCCTTGTCGATCAGCCAGGCCGCGCTGGTCTTCGTCCGGCCGTCGCCCGCGGGGTAGGCGGGCGGGGCGGTCTCGGCGCCGAGGCGGTCCTGGACCCGGGCGAGGAAGGCGGCGTAGGCCTCGTCGCTCAGGATCGGGTTGTGGAAGAACGAGCCGGCCGACCAGGTGTCGTGGTCGGCGGGGTCGAGGACCATGCCCTTGCCGGCGCGCAGGCGCAGCACGGTCTCGCGGGCGGTGGCGGCCGGGACGCGGTCGCCGGCCTCCACACCGAGGGCGCGGGCGGTCTCGGGGTACTTGATCGGCGCGGACAGGCCGCCGGCGTCTTCGAGGGCGAAGCGCACGCGCAGGACCACGTAGCGGCCGGGCTGGTCCTTGAAGGTGCTGTTGCGGTAGCGGAAGCCGCACGCGTCGGCGGGGAGGGTGACCGTTTCGCCGGTGGTGCGGTCGTAGGCGACGACCTCGGTGATGGTGTCGCAGACCTCCTGGCCGTACGCCCCGACGTTCTGGATGGGCGTGGCGCCGGCGGAGCCGGGGATGCCGGCGAGGCACTCGATGCCGGCGAGGCCGGCGTCGACGGTGCGGGCGACGGCGTCGCTCCAGTTCTCGCCGGCGGCGAGCTCCAGGCGCGTGCCGTCGAGGGTGAACCCGGTGGTGGCGATGCGCAGGGCGGTGCCGGCGAATCCCCGGTCACCGATGACCAGGTTGCTGCCGCCGCCGATGATCAGCAGCGGGGTGCCGGTCTCGTCCGCGGCGCGGACGGCGGCGATCACCTCGGCGTCGGTGGTCGCGGTGACCAGCCGGGCCGCGGGGCCGCCGAGGCGGAAGGTGGTCAGCGGGGCGAGGGGGGCGTCGTGGAGTTCCTGCACGGGGACAAGAGTACGGTCCGTCCCCCTCGCATCCCTGCGGGGCCACGGACCGTACCGGTTCTTCCCCCGTGTCGGCGGGGTGCCCGCCGACACGGGGCCCGGCCTCAGCCGGCGGCGGGCACCTTGGCCGGCGCCGGGGCGGCGGCCTCGGGGCTCGCGGGGGTCGTGGGAGTCGCGGGGAGGTCCCGGGTCTTGGCCCTGCCCGGGAGCAGGAGGGCCAGGCCGGCGGCGAGGGCGACGGCGATCGCGCCGATCCACAGGGCGGGGATCGTGCCGTCGGTGAAGGCTTGGGGGCTCTCGTAGCCGCCCTGGGCGGAGAAGACCGAGGCGAGGACGGCGACTCCGAGGGCGCCGCCGACCTCGCGGAGGGCGTTGTTGGTGCCGGAGGCCTTGCCCTGGTCGGCGGGGGCCACGGTGGACATCAGCACGTTGGCGGCGGGGGCGAAGTACAGGGCCATGCCGATGCCGCTCAGGACGAGGGCGGGGAGCTGGGCGGCGTACGAGACGTCGGCGCTGAGGATCACCGCGAACCAGCCGAGTCCGAGGGCCTGGAAGGCCAGTCCGGCGGCGACGACCGGCCGGCCCCCGATGCGGTCGGAGAGGATGCCGGCGATCGGCGCGACGATCATCGGCATGCCGGTCCAGGGGAGCATGCGCAGTCCGGCCTCGGTGGGCGAGTAGCCGGCGACGCCTTGGAGGAACTGGGCGAGCAGGAAGATCGAACCGAACATGCCGAGGAACATCAGCAGGCTGGCCAGGTTGATCCCGAGGAAGCCCCGGTTGCGGAAGAGCCGCATGGGGAGCATGGGGTTCGCGTGGCGGATGCCGTGGCGGATGAAGGCGCCGACGAGCGCGCTGCCGAGGATCAGGCCGGTGAGGACGGGGGCGCTGGTCCAGCCCTCGGAGTTGGCGTTGACCAGGGCGTAGACGATCCCGAAGAGGCCGCCGCTGATGAGGATCGTGCCGGGGACGTCGAGGCGGGAGTCGGGGGCCGTGGACTCGGCGAGCCGCAGTCGGGCGAGGGGGATCAGGGCGAGACCGATCGGCACGTTGAGCCAGAAGATCCACTGCCAGGAGATGTGTTCGGTGAGGCTGCCGCCGATGAGGGGGCCGCTGGCGACGGCGAGGCCGGTGACGGCCCCGTAGATGCCGAGGGCCATGCCGCGTCGGGCGGCCGGGACGGCGGCGGTGAGGAGGGTGAGGGTGAGCGGCATCATGATCGCCGCGCCCACGCCTTGGACGGCCCGGGCGGCGATCAGCTCGTCTATGCCGGGTGAGAGGGCCGCGGCGGCCGAGGCGCCGGTGAAGATCGAGAGTCCGACGATGAACAGCCGGCGGCGGCCGAAGCGGTCACCGAGGGCGGAGCCGAACATGAGGAGCACGGCGAAGGTGAGCGTGTAGGCGTTCACCGTCCACTCCAGGTCCTCCAGCTTGCCGCCGAGGTCCTCGCGGATCGCGGGCAGGGCGGTGGTGACGACGAGGTTGTCGAGGGCCGCCATGAAGCTGGCGACGCCGGTGAGGACGAGGGCCCAGACGGCGGGTCCCTTGAGCCTGGTGTCGGCGCTCGTGTCGCCGGGTGCGGTGCCTTGCCTGTCCACGTTTCCCCCTACAGATGCTGTTTGTTAGTTATTGCTGACTAACTTCTCTGCCCGCACGACCGCCGGGACGGGGTCGAACGGTGGCCCGGCCGATGACGCGGCCGGTCGCGTACTAGGCGCTCGTACGGACGTCGGGTCCGGGGCCGTCCGCCTCGTCCAGGAGGCGACACCCCTCCCAGACGCGGTGCTCGGGCGGGAAGCCCAGGGCGGAGAGGGTGTTGATGAGCATCCCGTGCGCCATGAAGCCCGCGACCTGGTCGGCGTCGCCGCCGATCGCCGCCCGCACGGTGTCCCACAGGCGCATCCAGCCGGCCCGGACCATCTCCCCGAACTCCGACTCCCCCGCGGCCTCGGCGGCCGCGACGGCCACGTTCGACTGGAGTTGCATCAGGAGCTTGTCGGGGTGCTCGGCGATGAGCCGCTTGTACGTCTGCGCCATGGCCTTGAGCGCTTCCTCGCCGCCGAGGCCCTCGGAGGCCTCCTCGAAGGCGAGCCGGATGTCCTCGGTGCAGCGGGCGACGACTTCGATGAAGATCGCCTGCTTGCTCGGGAACAGCCGGAACAGGTAAGGCTGCGAGACGCCCACCCGCTTGGCGATCGTCTCGGTGGAGGTCCCGTGGTAACCGCCCCGCGCGAACTCGTGCATCGCCGCACGGATGACGCTCTCGCGTCGCTCGTCTGCGCTCATCCTTGCCATGGAAGTAAGTTAGTACTCAATCACTAACTTCGTCAACGCCTCTTCGCGGGCCGCCTCCCGACCCCTTCGGCCGCGGCATCGCACGGCCGTAGCATCTCGCCCGTGACCCGAACCCCGCACCTCGCCCTGATCAGCGGAAGCACCCGCGCCGGCTCCACCAACACCTCGGTGATCCTGACCGTTCCCGAGGTCCTCGGCGAGGCGGTGCGCGCCACGCCCTACCTCGACCTGGCGAGGCTCCCGCACTTCAATCCCGACGACGACGTGGAACCCCTGCCGGCCGAGGTCGTCCGGCTGCGCGAGCTGATCGCGGGGGCGGACGCGGTGCTGTTCTGCACGCCGGAGTACGCGGGCGATCTCCCCGGCTCGTTCAAGAACCTGCTGGACTGGACGGTCGGCGGCGTCGAGATCGTGGACAAGCCGGTCGGTTGGATCAACGCGTCCTCGTCCCCGACGGGCGCCGCGGGGGCCCACCGGGCGTTGCGCACGGTCCTCGGCTACACGGGGGCGAGCGTCGTGGAGGAGGCCTGCGCGCGGGTACCGGTCCCCCGGGCCGTCGTGGACGCGGGAACGGGGACGATCACCGACCCGGCCGTCCGCGAGGCGGTCGCGGAGGCCGCCCGCCGGCTGCTCGCCGCGATCCCCCGGTAGGAACCGGTCCCCCGGCAGGACGTCCGCCGCGGGGCGGCGGCGCGGCGACCGGCGGGCCGGGACGGCCCCTGCCCGACGGTCGCGGGCGCGCGCCGGCCTCAGGCCAGTCGGACCACGGCGCGCGACATGCCCAGGACCTTCTGGCCCGCGCTCATCGCCGTCAGGTCCACCCGGACCCGGTTGTCGTCCAGCTTGGCCGCCACCTTGGCGGTGACCTCGATCAGGGCGCCCGTGTCGTCGTTGGGGACGACGACGGGCTTGGTGAAGCGCACGCCGTACTCGACGACCGCGCCGGGGTCGCCCAGCCAGTCAGTGACCACGCGGATCGCCTCGGCCATGGTGAACATGCCGTGCGCGATCACGTCCGGCAGCCCGACCTCCTTGGCGAACTTCTCGTTCCAGTGGATCGGGTTGAAGTCACCCGAGGCGCCCGCGTACCGGACGAGCGTGGCGCGCGTCACGGGGAAGGAGGCCGCCGGGAGTTCGGTGCCGACCTCCACGTCGGCGTACTGGATCTGCGCGGTCATCTCAGGCCTCCTGGGGAGCGCGGGACACGAGCTTGGTCCACGCCGTCACCACGTGCTCGCCGGAGGCGTCGTGGACCTCGCCCCGGATGTCGATGATGTCGTTGCCCGCGAGCGACTTCACGGCCTCGATGGTGGAGGTCACGGAGAGCCGGTCGCCGGCCCGCACGGGGCGGACGTACGCGAACTTCTGGTCACCGTGCACGACGCGGCTGTAGTCCAGACCCAACTGCGGGTCCTCGATGACCTGGCTCGCCGCCTGGAACGTGATGGCGAACACGAAGGTCGGCGGCGCGATCACGTCCTGGTGACCGAGCGCCTTCGCGGCTTCGGGGTCGGTGTAGACGGGATTCTCGTCGCCCACGGCGACGGCGAATTCGCGGATCTTCTCCCGGCCGACCTCGTACGGATCGGTGGGCGGGTAGCTCCGCCCCACGAAGGTCTGGTCGAGGGCCATGGCTCACTACCTCCTGTTGAGGGACATCAAAGTCACGAGGAACGCGTCACGGATCACCGGCCGCGGCCCCTCGGGCGCGGGGACGTCACGCACGGGGAACAGGGGCGGGGCCCGGAAGGATCCGGACGCGGAAACGACACGAGGCCGCCCCCCGATGAAAGGGGACGGCCTCGTGACGGTGCCTGTATTCGAGACTCGCCAGGGTCAGCGGGTCTCGCGGTGCGCGGTGTGCGAGTTGCAACGCGGGCAGTGCTTCTTCATCTCAAGACGGTCCGGGTCGTTACGCCGGTTCTTCTTGGTGATGTAGTTCCGCTCCTTGCACTCCACGCAGGCCAGCGTGATCTTCGGGCGGACGTCGGTGGCAGCCACGTGAGTGCTCCTTGACGGACAATTGGGACGGATGAACGCATACAAGAGTAGCCGACCGGGAGACCGACCCCGCAATCGGCTACTGTGTGTAGCGGCGACCGGACTTGAACCGGTGACACAGCGATTATGAGCCGCTTGCTCTACCGACTGAGCTACGCCGCTTTGATGTGATCGACTCCCCACCCGAGGGTGGGGAACCTCTCTCACCAGAGCCCCAATGCGGAATCGAACCGCAGACCTTCTCCTTACCATGGAGACGCTCTACCGACTGAGCTATTGGGGCGAGCGATGAAGACATTACACGGTTGCCCGCCGATCGCCCAAATCCTTTGCGGGGACCGGGCTCCGAGGGGGTTCGACCCGGATCGGCGGATCGACCCGTGCACCCCTCTCGCCGCGTTTTCCCCGGAATTCCGGGCCGAATGTGAGCGAGGTCACGCGCCCGGCGCCGGTGATCCCGCCCCGATCTCACGCTCTGTGCATGCCGAGCGGCCTCGAAGGGGCCGAAGAGCGCCGGCGCACGCCGAATCCCGTCACGGGGGCACCACACCGGTACGACTATTTCGCTCCTCCGCGAACCGGGGAGGAGCGAGCCCTAGGCTCTGAGCACGCTGCGTGATCTTGGGCCGCGGGCCGCGGCCACGGACCCGGGAAGCGCCCGAGCCACCGCAGGAGCGCGATGTCCGACAGCCCGCCGCAGCAGCCGTCCCACTCCCCGCACGGCGGCCGGGGCGAGGGCGGCGGCCATGGACCCGCACAGGGCCCCCGAAGCCACCCGGGGGGTCCCGCCGCCGGACCCGAGCCCATCACCCTGCTGCTCGCCGGCGCCCGCCTCACCGACGGCCGCACCGTCGACGTCCGGCTCGGCGGGGGCGGCCGCATCCAGGCCGTCGGAACCCCCGGGAGTCTGCCGGCCCCCGCGCTCTCCCGCGTGGACCTGACCGGGTACCTGCTGCTGCCCGCCCCCGCCGAGCCGCACGCGCACGGCGACACCGCCCTGACCGCGGACGGCGAGGGGCCCGTCTCCCACGCCCCCGACGAGGTGCAGCGCCGGGCCACGGAGGCCGCGCTGCTCCAGCTCGGGCACGGCGCCACCGCCCTGCGCTCCCACGTACGGATCGGCGACGTCCACGGGCTCGGCCCGATGGCGGCCGTGCTCCAGGCCCGCCGCTCGCTGCGGGGGCTCACCGACCTGACCACCGTCGCCGTGCCCCGGCTGCTGACCGGGGTCGCCGGGGCGGACGGCCTCGCCATGCTCCGCGACGCGGTCAAGATGGGGGCCTCGGTGATCGGTGGCTGCCCGGACCTCGACCCCGACCCCACCGGCTTCGTCGAGGCCGTCCTGGAACTCGCCGCCGAGCACGGCTGCCCCGTGGACCTCCACACGGACGGGGACGACCCGGCGCGCCTGGCCCGCCTCGCGGCGATGGCCGGCGGGCTGCGCCCCGGTGTCGGCATCGGCCCCTGCGGCGGCCTGTCCCGGCTCCCGCTGGACGTGGCGACCCGCGCCGCCGACCGGCTGGCCGCGGCCGGCGTACGGGTCACCTGCCTGCCCCAGGGGGACTGCGCGGCCCTGGAGCGGCGCGGCCTGCGCACCGCGCCCGTCCGGCTGCTGCGGGCCGCCGGGGTCCGGGTCTCGGCCGGGAGCGGGGCCCTGCGCGACGCCGGCAACCCGGTCGGCCGGGGCGACCCGCTCGAAGCGGCGTACCTGTTGGCCTCCCAGGGCGGCCTCCGGGCCGCGGAGGCCTACGAGACGGTCAGCGCCTGTGCCCGCGAGGCCATGGGCCTGCCCGAGGTGCGGGTGGAGGCGGGCTTCCCGGCGGAACTGCTCGCGGTGCGCGGGGACCGGATCGCCGGGGTGCTCTCGCTGGCCTACAGCCGGATCGTGATCCACCGGGGGCGCGTCGTAGCCCGGACGAGTGCCGTACGGGAGTACTGCGACTCCGCGGTCGCGGTGGCCCTGGACCTGCCCCGGCAGGGGCGTACCGAGCCCGGCCCCTGAGTGGCGGGGGCCGTTCGCCGCCGCTTCGCGGGCGCGGGCGCCCGGCTCGACGTACGGTCGGGGCATGCGCATCGTCATCGCGGGTGGACACGGTCGGATCGCGCTGCGGCTGGAGCGTCTGCTCTCCGCGCGCGGGTACGAGGTCGCGGGCATCGTCCGCGACCCGGAGCAGGGCGACGACCTGCGGGACGCGGGGGCCGAACCGGTGCTCTGCGACCTGGAGTCGGCGACCGTCGAGCACGTGGCGGGGATCCTCCAGGGCGCCGACGTGGCCGTGTTCGCGGCCGGGGCGGGAGCGGGCAGCGGCATCGAGCGCAAGGACACCGTGGACCGGACCGCGGCGGTCCTCTTCGCCGACGCGGCCGAACGGGCCCGCGTACGCCGCTTCCTGATGGTCTCCTCGATGGGCGCCGACGCCCGCCACGACGGCGACGAGGTCTTCGACTTCTACCTGCGGGCGAAGGGCGAGGCCGACGACCACCTCCGCACCCGGCTGGGCCTGGAGTGGACGATCCTGCGCCCGGGCGCGCTCACCGATCAGGCCGGTACGGGCCTGGTCCGTCTGGAGGCGGACACGGGCCGGGGGTCGATCCCGCTCGACGACGTCGCGGCGGTCCTCGCGGAGCTGATCGAGACCCCGGCGACGGCGGGCCTGATCCTGGAACTGCTCTCGGGCTCGACCCCGGTCTCGGTGGCGGTCAAGGACGTGGCGGGCAACTGACGTCGGACGCGGAGCCCGGGTCCGGGCCCCGGGCCGCGGGTGGGTCAGAACTCGGCGCTGACCTTGTCGTCGGAGCGGCCCACCGAGTCCTGTCGGAACCGGTGCTCGTACGTCCGCCGGATGTGCTCGATGTGCGCGCCGCGCTCCTGCGCCTCCTTCTCCGGGTACAGCAACACCACCTCGTACGAGGTCTCGTGGACGATCCGGCCGTCCTGGCCGCGCCACTGGCCCCGCCCGTGGTGGACGGTGAGTCCCTCGGGGAAGGCCGGGGTGATCTCGCGGTCGAGGAAGCGGGTGAACTCCCCCTCCCCGACCGGCCCCTGACCGCCCGGGCGCTCACTGCCGAAGTACAGCCGCGTCTCCTGGTACGGCTCCCCCACGTGGGTGTCCAGAGCCGCCCCGACCAGGGCCGGGATGCCGGCGCCGAGCAGGGCGAGCAGGACGCCGCCCCCGACCTTGCCTCGTGTGTCCGATGTCCAATGCACGGCCCTTGAACGACCCGACGCCCCCATCGGTGCGCCGGAGGCGCCCGATAGGGTCACTGCGGATTCGGCCGCGGGGACGGTCGGACGAGGCACCGGGGTGGGGCATGGGCGACGGCGACTGGCGGATCGGCGAGGCGGAGGGGGCCCGGCTCGCCGCCCGGTGGTGGAAGTGGGCCCTGTCCGCGCCGGAGGACCGCAGTCCCCTCGGTGACACCACGGGGCGCAACGCCGGATGGCGGCAGCCCGAGGACCTCTGGTTCCTCGCCGGGACGCACGGTGGCCGCGTGGTGCGGCGGTGCACGGTCCCGAGCGGCCGCCGGTTGTTCTTCCCGGTGTTGAACACCCAGCGGGCGGCGGTCCCGTTCGTCACCAGACCGTGGATACCGACCGTGGCGCGGGCGCGGGCGGCCCTGAACAGCGTGCCGCTGAGGCTGGAGGAGTTCTCCTCGAAGCCGTTCCAGTCCCTGGGGATACCCCGAGTCGCGTGGGGCCTGTGGTGCGGGCTCGGCCCGCTTCCGGCGGGTCAGTACGTACTGGAGATCGCGGCGTCCGCGACGAACGGCTTCTGGGTCGACATCACGTACCACCTGACGGTGGAGTGAGGGCGGGGCGGGTCGGAGAACGAAGAAGGCCCCCGTTCACTGGGTGAACGGGGGCCTCTTTCGCGTGGCGGCGCCAGGGTTCGAACCTGGGTAGGCTGAGCCGGCAGATTTACAGTCTGCTCCCTTTGGCCACTCGGGCACACCGCCAAGAGATGTTGCCGTTTTTCCGCCTTGCGGCGGCGCTCCGTGGCAACGACGTAAACAATACCCGATGGCCGGGGGTGCTTCGCCACAGGATTGATCAGCGCCGCACGTGGGCGTGGTGGCTAGGCTTTGCGGAGCGGGCCGGGGTTGTCCGGCCGCGCCCTCCGGGGCACCACACAGCCGACTTCAAGGAGCCACAGCACATGGCCGACTCCAGTTTCGACATCGTCTCGAAGGTCGAGCGGCAGGAGGTCGACAACGCCCTCAACCAGGCCGCCAAGGAGCTCTCCCAGCGTTACGACTTCAAGGGGACGGGCGCGTCGATCGCCTGGTCCGGCGAGAAGATCCTGCTGGAGGCGAACTCCGAGGAGCGCGTGAAGGCCGTCCTCGACGTGTTCGAGACCAAGCTGGTCAAGCGCGGAATCTCGCTCAAGGCCCTGGACGCCGGTGAGCCGCAGCTGTCCGGCAAGGAGTACAAGATCTTCGCGACGATCGAGGAGGGCATCTCCCAGGAGAACGCCAAGAAGGTCGCGAAGATCATCCGCGACGAGGGCCCCAAGGGCGTCAAGGCCCAGGTCCAGGGCGAGGAGCTGCGCGTCAGCTCCAAGAGCCGCGACGACCTCCAGACCATCCAGGCCCTCCTCAAGGGCAAGGACCTGGACTTCGCGATCCAGTACGTGAACTACCGCTGATCGACCGCGCGGCCATCGCGTGTGGCCGTGAGCACGCACCCCTCCGCGAGCCCGTCCGCACCCGCGGACGGGCTCGCGGCGGTCGGGGCCGGGTTGGGGGTTCGGGGCCGGGTTGGTTCGGGGCCGGGTGCGGGGCGGTGCCCTGACGTGCCCGGTTCCCGCAGGGTGGTGGACCGCGCGTGTGCGGGGCGCGTGCGGCGCACGCTCCACCGCGGGCCCCCGTGGTCACTGCCGGCGGGCCGGTGCGCCCGCCACGCTGGGGGACGACCATCCACCACGTGGCAGGGGGTTCTCGCATGCCTGGGGCCGGTACGTTTCGCGAAGACTTCGGGGCGTCCGTCGTCGTCGCGCTCGTCGCGTTGCCGCTCTGTGTGGGGGTTGCCGTCGCCTCCGGGGTGCCGGCCGAACTCGGCATCGTCACCGGGGTGGTCGGGGGTCTCGTCACCGGCTGGTTCCGCGGAAGTTCGCTCCAGGTCAGCGGCCCGGCCGCGGGGCTGACCGTACTCGTCTACGAGGCCGTGCAGGCGTACGGTCTGCCCGCGCTCGGGGTGCTGGTGGTGGCCGCGGGGCTGCTCCAGCTCGGCATGGGGGCGCTCCGGCTGGGGCGGTGGTTCCGGGCGATCTCCGTCGCCGTGGTGCAGGGGATGCTGGCCGGGATCGGGCTCGTGCTGATCGCCGGTCAGTTGTACGCGCTGGGTGGGGTCCGGGCGCCCGGGGAGACCCTCGCGAAGCTGGGCGGGGTGCACGTGCTCGGGGCGCAGGCCGACTGGGCCGCCGTGGCGCTCGGGGCCGGGACCGTCGCCGTGATGGTGGCGTGGCGCCGCGCGCCGGCCCGGGTCCGGCTCGTGCCGGGGGCGCTCGTCGGGGTGGCGGCGGCGACCGCCGCGGCCGCGCTGTTGCGGCTCCCGGTGGACCGGGTGCGGGTGACGGGCGTGCTGGAGGCGGTGACCCTGCCGACCGTGGGCGACTTCGGGGTGCTGCTGTCGGTGGGAGCCGTGGGAACCGTGGTGGCGCTCGCTCTGATCGCGTCCGCGGAGACCCTGTTCAGCGCGGCGGCCGTCGACCGCATGCACGACGGGCCGCGCACCCACTACGACCGGGAGTTGGTCGCCCAGGGCGTCGGGAACCTCACCTGCGGGCTGCTCGGGGCGCTGCCGATGACCGCGGTGATCGTGCGCAGCGCCGCGAACGTGGAGGCGGGGGCCCGGACCCGGGCGGCGCGGGTGATGCACGGGGGTTGGCTGTTGTTGTTCGCCGTGGCCCTGCCGCAGGTGCTGGAGGTGGTACCGCTCGCGGCGCTGGCCGGGGTGCTGCTGCACGCCGGGTGGAAGCTGCTGCCGGCCAGGGCGGTGGCCGCGCTGTGGCGGACGCACCGGGGCGAGGCGGTGGTGCTGGTGGTGACCGCGTCGGCGATCGTGGCGACCAACCTGTTCGAGGGGGTGCTCATCGGTCTGGGGCTGGCCGTCGCCAAGGCGGCCTGGGAGACCTCCCACGTGCACCTGGAGGAGGTCCGGGAGGGGGACGTGCTGTGCGTCCGGGTGGTGGGGAACGCCAACTTCCTGCGGCTGCCGAAGCTGCTGGACTCCCTGGACGCGCTGCCGCCCGGGCAGCGCGTCCGGCTGGACCTCGGCGGGCAGCGGCACCTCGACCACGCCTGCCTGACGGCTCTCGACGGGTGGGAGCGGGCGCGTGCCCGTACGCCCCTGCCCGGGCGCGAGGGCGTCGCCTAGGGCGACGCCCGGGGCCCGGCGGCCCGTGGGCCCGCCGGCCCCGCGAGGCGGGTCAGCGGGAGGCGAAGGGGGCGTCGGTCGGGACGATCTCGCGGCCCAGCGGGAGCAGGGAGAGCGGGACCATCTTGAAGTTGGCGATGCCGAAGGGGATGCCGATGATCGTGACGCAGAGCGCGATGCCGGTGACGATGTGGCCGAGGGCCAGCCACCAGCCCGCCAGGACCAGCCACAGGACGTTGCCGACGCAGGAGCCCGCGCCGGAGTCGTGGCGCTCGACGGTGGTGTAGCCGAAGGGCCACAGGGCGTACACCGCGATGCGGAAGGCGGCGATGCCGAAGGGGATGCCGATGATGGTGATGCAGAGGATCACACCCGCGAGGCAGTAGCCGAGGAACAGCCAGACGCCGCTGAGTACGAGCCAGATCACGTTCAGGATTGTCTTCACTGCGTACGGCCTGCCATCTGTTCGAGCCGGGCGATGCGCTCGGCCATCGGGGGGTGCGTCGAGAACATCCTCGACAATCCCTCACCGGGGCGGAAGGGGTTGGCGATCATCATGTGACTCGCCGTCTCCAGACGTGGTTCCGGGGGCAGCGGCAGCTGCTTGGTGCCGGCGTCCAGCTTGCGCAGGGCGCTCGCCAGGGCCAGGGGGTCGCCGGTGAGCTGGGCTCCGGAGGCGTCGGCCTCGTACTCGCGCGAGCGGCTGATGGCAAGCTGGATCACGGACGCGGCCAGCGGGCCGAGAATCATGATCAGCAGCATGCCGAACAGGCCGGGTCCCTCGTCGTCGTTCGAGCGGCCGATGGGGATCAGCCAGGCGAAGTTGACCAGGAACATGATCACGGAGGCGAGGGCTCCGGCGACGGACGAGATGAGGATGTCGCGGTTGTAGACGTGGCTCAGCTCGTGGCCGATGACCCCGCGCAGCTCGCGTTCGTCGAGGATGCGCAGGATGCCCTCGGTGCAGCAGACCGCGGCGTTGCGCGGATTGCGGCCGGTGGCGAAGGCGTTGGGGGCCTCGGTGGGTGAGATGTAGAGCCGGGGCATGGGCTGGCGCGCGGAGGTGGAGAGCTCGCGGACCATGCGGTACAGCTCGGGGGCCTCGAACTCGCTCACGGGGCGGGCGCGCATCGCGCGTAGAGCCAGCTTGTCGCTGTTCCAGTACGCGTACGCGTTCGTCCCGAGGGCGATGAGGACGGCGACGATCAGGCCGCCCCGCCCGAAGAAGCTTCCGATGACGATGATGAGTGCGGACAGCCCGCCGAGGAGTACGGCGGTCTTCAGCCCGTTGTGCCGGCGGTGCACGGTACGCCCTCCAAGTGGTGCGGCAGGGGGACCCCGTCCAGGATCTTCGGTGCGAAGGGTCTCCGGTCCAGTGGACCCTTCCTTCCTGGTCAACGCGAGGTGAGGGCGTCTGGTTCCCGGGGCATGACGGGGGCGCCGCACCGGTGGCCCGGGCGGCTGGGCGGCCGTGGGCGTTGCTCCGTACGGGTCACGGCGTGCGGGAGGGGCGCGCGGGGCGGGCGGCTACTGGGGGAAGAGGCTGCCCGCGGCGAGGCGCAGGATCAGCTGCGGGGCGCCCGAGAGGACCAGGGCGGTGACTCCGGTGAGCACGATGGCGACGGTGATCGGCAGGGGGGCCTTCACCCGGGCCCCGGCGGGGGCCGCGACCTCGGCCGTGCCCTCCAGGGGGGCGCGGAAGAGCAGGGCCGTCCAGCGCAGGTAGTAGTACAGGGCGATCACGACGTTGATCGCCATCAGGACGGCCAGCCAGCCCAGGCCGGCGTCGACCGCGGAGCGGAAGACGGTGACCTTCGCGAAGAGGCCGATGAGGCCGGGCGGCAGTCCGGCCAGGCACAGCAGGAAGAAGGCCAGGGCCAGGGCGGCGGCGGGGCGCTCGGCGTACAGGCCCCGGTAGTCGTCGATGCGGTGCAGCGGCTTGGTGCGGGCGACCAGGGCGGCCACGGCGAACGCGCCGAGGTTCACGGCGGCGTACATGAGCGCGTAGGCGACGGTGGAGCCGATCTGGTCGCGGTCGGAGTACGCGGCGGCGGCGATCGGGACCAGCAGGTAGCCGGCCTGGCCCACCGAGGACCAGGCGAGGAGCCGGACGGCGCTGTGGGGGCGGTCGGCGGACTGGCGCAGCGCGGCGACGTTGCCGACGGTCATGGTCAGCGCGGCGAGGACGGCCAGCGCCGGGCCCCAGATGTCGGAGTACGCCGGGAAGGCCAGGACCGTGACGAGGATCAGGCCGGTGAAGCCGACGGCCTTGCCGATCACCGAGAGGTAGCCCGCGATGGGCAGCGGGGCGCCCACGTAGGTGTCGGGGACCCAGAAGTGGAACGGGACGGCCGCCGTCTTGAAGGCGAAGCCGACGAGGGTGAGGGCGACGCCCGCCATGGCGAGGGTGTCGAACCGCGCGGGGACGTCTTCGAGGCGGTCGGCGACCTGGGCGAGGTGCAGGGAGCCGGTGGCGGCGTAGACGAAGGCGACGCCCATCAGCGACACGGCGGTGGCGGTGACCGAGGACAGGAAGAACTTGAGGGCCGCCTCGGAGGACAGCCGCTCGCCGCGGCGCATGCCGACGAGGGCGAAGGCCGGCAGCGAGGCGACTTCGAGGGCGACGATCAGGGTCGCGAGGTCCCGGGAGGCGGGCAGCAGGGCCGCGCCGGCGGCCGAGGAGAGCAGCAGGAACCAGTACTCGCCGGCCGGCATGCGGGCGTCGCGGACGGCGGTGACGGACAGCAGGGCGGTGACCAGGGCGCCGGCCAGCACCAGGAACTGCACGACGAGCGCGAAGTGGTCGGCGGTGTAGCTGCACGCGCCGGGGTCGCCGGTGAGGCAGAAGGTGGCGCGGTCGCCGGCGCGCAGCGGCAGCAGGGAGGCGGTCGCGGCGGCGAGTCCGGCCACGGAGATCCAGCCGAGCAGCGGCTTGCGCTCCTGCGGCAGGAAGAGGTCCGTGACCAGGACGGCGAGGGCGACGGCGGCGGTGATGACGACGGGGGCGATCGCGAGCCAGTCCACGGACTGGACCAGGCTCGGGGTCTGCGCGCCCGCGGCGGACAGGACCGTCATGAGTTGCCTCCTGCGAGGAGCTTCTGGACGGCCGGGTCGGTGAGGCCGAGGAGGACGGCGGGCCACAGGCCGGCGAGGACGGTGAGGGCGACGAGCGGGGTCCAGGCGGCGAACTCGTAGTGCCGGACGTCCGCGACGGTGATCTCGGGTCCGGCCTTCGGGTCGCCCATGCACACCCGTCGTACGACGACCAGGAGGTAGGCGGCGGTGAGCAGCGTGCCGAACGCGCCGACGGCCGTGTACGTGAGGAACGCCGAGCGCGGCAGTCCCTCGGCCGGGTCGAACGCACCGAACAGGGCCAGCATCTCCCCCCAGAACCCGGCGAGGCCGGGCAGTCCCAGGGAGGCCACGGCGGCGAAGGCGAGGAGCGCGCCGAGGCGGGGGGCGCGGCCGTAGAGGGCGGCTCCGGTGGCCCCGGCGAGGGTGTCGAGGTCGGCGGTGCCGTAGCGGTCCTTGAGTGCGCCGACCAGGAAGAAGAGGAGGCCGGTGATCAGGCCGTGGGCGATGTTGGCGAACAGCGCGCCGTTGACGCCGGTGGGGGTCATGGAGGCGATGCCGAGGAGCACGAAGCCCATGTGGCCGACGGAGGAGTAGGCGATGAGCCGCTTGAGGTCGCCCTTGTTGCCCTTGCGTGCCAACGCGAGGCAGGCGAGGGACCCGTAGACGATGCCGACGACGGCGAACGCGCCGAGGTAGGGGGCGAAGGTGGCCATGCCGTCGGGGGTGATCGGCAGCAGGATGCGGACGAACCCGTACGTGCCCATCTTCAGCATCACGCCCGCCAGCAGCACCGATCCGACGGTGGGGGCGGCGGTGTGCGCGTCCGGCAGCCAACTGTGCAGGGGCCACATCGGGGTCTTCACGGCGAGGCCGAGGCCGATGGCGAGCACGGCCAGGAGCTGGGTGGTGTGGGACAGTTCGCGGCCGTTGTCGGAGGCGAGTGCCACCATGTCGAAAGTGCCGCTGTCCAGCCCGATCAGCAGCAGGCCGAGCAGCATGACCACGGATCCGAGGAGGGTGTAGAGGATGAACTTCCAGGCGGCGGCCTGCCGCTGAGCGCCGCCCCAGCGGGCGATGAGGAAGTACATCGGGATGAGGACCATCTCGAAGGCGAGGAAGAACAGCAGCAGGTCGAGGACGGCGAAGGTCGCGAGGGTGCCGGACTCCAGGACGAGCAGCAGGGCGACGAAGGCCTTCGGGGAGGGGCCCTCGGGGAACTTGAAGTAGCTGTAGAGCGCGCAGAGGAAGAACAGCAGCGCGGTCATCAGGAGCAGGGGGAGCGAGATGCCGTCGATGCCGAGGTGGATCCGGATGTCCAGCGCCGGGATCCAGCCGATGTCCGTCGTCGCCTGGAAGCGGGACGGGGCGTCGTGGTCGAAGCCCAGGGTGAGGGCGATCGCCGCGGCGAGGATCACGCCGGTGACGCTCACGCCGTGGCGCAGCACGGCCTGTTCGGGGCTCTTGCCCCTGAGGCCGGGCGGGGCCGGCAGGAGGGCGGCGACGGCGCCGAGGAGCGGTACGGCCACGACGAACGCCAGGAGGAACTGCATCACGGACGGGCTGATATCAATCACGGCTGACTCACGGCTCACGATCCGGCGTTGACGTTGGCGAGGACGGCGGTGGCGATCGCCAGGACCACGGCGCCGGCGAGCAGGGCGCTCAGGTAGCTCTGCACGTTGCCGGTCTGGGCGCGGCGGACGAGGGCGCCGAGCAGCCGGGGACCGGCGCCCGCGCCGCGCACGTACGTGTCCACGACCTCCCGGTCGAGGAAGCGGACCAGGCCGGCGGCGGCGCGTACGGGGCGGACGAACAGCCGGTCGTAGACGGCGTCGAGGTGGAAGCCGTCCGCCGCGTGGCGGTGCAGCGGGCCGAGGAGCGCCTTGCCCGGGTCGGGGGCGGGGCCGGCGGGGACGGTGGGGTGCTCGTGGGTGACCTCGGCGACCTCGGGGGCCTCGGCCGCGGACTCCGCCGCGGCGGTGGCGGCGCAGACGCCGGCCGCGACGGCGGCGGGCTCGTCGGTGACGGCGGCGGCAGCGGGTCCGATCGCGGCGGGGGCCGCGTATGCCGTGGCGGCGGCGCGCTGCCAGAGGCCGTAGGTCAGCAGGACGCCGATGACGGCGGCGCCGACGCCGAGGATCGAGGTGACCATCGACGGGGTGAGCCGCCCGCCGTCGAACCAGTCCGCGAGGGGGCCGGCGGCGAGGCCGAAGGCCACCGAGGGGATCGCCAGCAGCCACAGCACGCCGGTCATGGCGACGGGCTGCCTGCCGTGGTCGGGGGCGGTCGCGCCCCGGCCGCGGAAGGCCATCAGCCACAGCCGGGTGGCGTAGGCGGCGGTGAGCAGGGCGGTCAGCACGCCGGAGACGAGCACCAGCCAGCCGGCCGCGCCGGGGGCGAAGTCGGAGTGGCCGGTGGCGGTGCGCTCGGCGGCGACGAGGATCGCCTCTTTGGAGAAGAAGCCGGCGAAGGGCGGGATGGCGGCGAGCGCGAGGAGCGCGATCGTCATCGTCCAGAACGCGTCGGGGATGCGCTTGGCCAGGTCGGACGTGCGGGACATGGCGGCCAGGGAGTTCGTGCCGGCCGCGTGGATGATCACGCCCGCGCCGAGGAAGAGGAGCGCCTTGAACGCGCCGTGCGACAGGAGGTGGAAGACGGCCGCGCCCCGGTCGCCGACGGCCAGGGCGCCCATCATGTAGCCGAGCTGGCCGATCGTGGAGTAGGCCAGTACGCGCTTGATGTCGTCCTGGGCCAGGGCGGCGAGGGCCGAGCCGACCATGGTGACGGCCGCCATGGCGGCCATCACCACCAGCGCGGCCTGGGAGGCCGCGAAGACCGGGAGCAGCCGGGCCACGAAGTAGACGCCGGCGGCGACCATCGTCGCGGCGTGGATCAGCGCGGAGACCGGGGTGGGGCCCGCCATGGCGTCGGGCAGCCAGGTGTGCAGCGGGAACTGCGCGGACTTGCCGGCGACTCCGGCGAGGAGGAGCAGTGCGATGAGCGTCGGGTGGTCGAGGCCGCCGGCGCCGACGGTGTCCAGGATCTCGGTGATCCGGAAGGACCCGGCGTCCGTGGCGAGCGCGAACAGGCCGATGAGGAAGGGCACGTCGCCGAGCTTGGTGACGAGGAAGGCCTTCAGGGAGGCGGAGCGGGCCGCCTCCGTCTCCCAGTAGTGGCCGACGAGGAAGTACGAGCAGATGCCCATGACCTCCCAGCCGACCAGCAGCACCATCAGGTCGCCGGAGTAGACGACGACCAGCATGGCGGAGGTGAACAGGGAGACCAGGGCCGCGTACGAGGGGTAGCGCGGGTCCTCGCGGAGGTAGGCCGTGGAGTAGAGCTGCACGCAGGTGGCGACCACGCCGACCAGTACGGCGACCAGGGCCGCGAAGCCGTCCACGTACAGGCCGAGCTCGATCGGCACCGACCCGGTCGGGGTCAGTTCGGTCGCGGTGTCGATGGCCGGGCCGCCGCCCTGGCGGACGGCGACGAGCACGGCCAGCACGGCGGCGCCCAGCGTCGGCAGGATGGCGAGCGGCCGGACGAAGCCGGGGGCACTGCGGCCGCACAGCAGTCCCGCCACCGCGCCCAGGAACGGGAGGAGGGGGACGAGGACCGCGAGGGTCGTGGTGCTCACGCGGTGACCTCGCTCTGGTTGCTCGGATCGGTCGGGGCGGGCTCGTGGCCCTCGGCGGTGTCGCGCAGTTTGTCGATGTCCGAGGTGCCCCGGTTGCGGTACACCGTCAGCACGATCGCGAGGCCGATGCCGATCTCGGCGGCGGCGATGGCGATGGTGAAGAGGGTGAGGGCCTGGCCGGCGTGCAGGGCGTCGCGCAGCCAGACGTCGAAGGCCACCAGGTTGAGGTTGACGGCGTTGAGCATCAGCTCGACGGCCATCAGGACGAGGATGGCGTTGCGGCGGGCGAGCACCCCGTACAGGCCGACGCAGAAGAGGAGCGCCGCGAGGACGGCCGGGTAGGCGAGATGCATCAGCGCGGCCCCTTCTGGTCGTCGGGGCCGGCGGCGGGGTCGTTCCTGCGGGACAGCACGATGGCGCCGATCAGCGCCGCGAGGAGGAGCACGGAGAGGGCCTCGAAGGGCAGCACCCAGTGCTGGAAGAGGAACTCGCCGGTGACCCGGGTGGATCCCTGGGCGGCCCCGTCGAGGTCGATCCAGGTGGTGCGGAAGGCGTCGACGACGACCCAGACGAGGGCGGCGGCCGCGACGATCGCGACGCCGAGGGCGACCGGGCGGTTGCCCGAGTCGGCGTCCGGGGACCGGCCGATGGGCGCCTTGGTCAGCATCAGTCCGAACAGGAGCAGGACGACCACGGAACCGAGGTAGATCAACACCTGCACCCACGCGATGAACTCGGCGGTCAGCAGCAGGTACTCGACGGCGATCCCGCCGAGCGCCACGACCAGCCACAGCGCGGCGTGCACGAGTTGCCTGGTGGTGACCGTGACGAGGGCCGCGCCGAGGGTGGCGAGGCCGACGAGGACGAAGGCGATCTCGACGCCCGTCGGGGAGAGGAAGCCGGGGCCGGTGGCGGCCAGGGCGGCGGCGGGGCTCACGCGTCTCCCTCCGGGTCGGTCGGTGTCTCGGTCGCGGCGGCTGCTTCGGCGGCGGCCGCCGCTTCCGCCTTGTCCACCGCCTTGCGGGCGGCGGCGATCTCCTTGGGCTCCTCTGCGGCCGGGTCCAGGGCGGGCGGGGCCGGCACGGTCCACATCCATTCGCGGAGCTTGTCCCGCTCGTGGGTGAGTTCGAGGATGTCGGTCTCCGCGTACTCGAACTCCGGCGACCAGAAGAGGGCGTCGAAGGGGCACACCTCGATGCAGATGCCGCAGTACATGCAGAGGGAGAAGTCGATGGCGAAGCGGTCGAGGACGTTGCGGCTGCGCTCGCGGCCACCGGGGGCGGCGGCGGGCACCGTCTCCTTGTGGGAGTCGATGTAGATGCACCAGTCGGGGCACTCGCGCGCGCAGAGCATGCAGACCGTGCAGTTCTCCTCGAACAGCCCGATGACGCCGCGGCTGCGCGGCGGGAGTTCGGGCTGGACCTCGGGGTACTGGGCGGTGTGCGAGCGCCTCGTCATCGTGCGCAGGGTGACGGCGAGGCCCTTGGCCAGGCCGGCTCCGGGAACGGGCATCAGTTGATCGCCACCTTCACGATGCCGGTGAGCGCGATCTGGGCGAGCGCGAGGGGGATGAGGACGGTCCAGGCGAGCTTTTGCAACTGGTCCTCGCGCAGCCGGGGGTAGCTCACGCGGAGCCAGATCACCACGAAGGCGAGGACGGCGACCTTGAGGAGGGTCCAGACCCACCCCAGGTCGTGCGCGCCGAAGGGGCCGTGCCAGCCGCCGAGGAAGAGGACGGTGGTGAGGCCGCAGAGAACGACGATGCCTGCGTACTCGGCGAGCAGGAACAGCGCGAAGCGCAGACCGGTGTACTCGGTGTACGCGCCGAAGATGATCTCGGAGTCGGCGACGGGCATGTCGAAGGGCGGCCGTTGGAGTTCGGCGAGGCCGGCGACGAAGAAGACGAGCGCGCCGACGATCTGCCAGGGCAGCCACCACCACTGGAAGGCGTCGACGATGCCGGGGAGGGAGACCGTGCCGGCCGCCATGGCCACCGAGGCGGCCGTGAGCAGCATGGGCAGCTCGTACGCCAGCAGTTGGGCGGCGGTACGAAGACCGCCCAGCAGGGAGAACTTGTTCGCGGAGGCCCAGCCGGCCATCAGGCTGCCGAGGACGCCGACGCCCATGACGGCGAGAGCGAAGAACAGGCCCGCGTCGATGACCTGGCCGACCGCGCCCTCGCCGGGGCCGATGGGGATGACGAGGAGGACCAGGAGGTAGGGGAGCAGCGCGACGGCGGGGGCGAGCTGGAAGATCCGCCGGTCGGCGTTGGCCGGGACGATGTCCTCCTTCTGCGCGAACTTCACGCCGTCGGCGACGAGCTGCGCCCAGCCGTGGAAGCCGCCCGCGTACATGGGGCCGAGGCGGCCCTGCATGTGGGCCATCACCTTGTGCTCGGTCTGCCCGACGACGAGCGGGAGCACGAGGAAGACGACGAAGACGACGATCAGTCGCAGGGCGACGTCGAGGACGTCGTTCACGCGTCGCCTCCGTTGTCGGGGGTGGGGTCGGGGGTGGGCTCGGACCCGGGTGCCGTGTCGGGCTTCTCGTCCGGGGCCTTGTCCGGGGTCGGTCCGTCCGCCGGGGCCGGGGGCGGCTCGGGCGGGGCGGGCGTCGCGGCCGGCGTCGGTTCCTCGAAGGCGGGCTTCGGGTCGTGCCAGGGCGCGTCGCTGCTCCGACCGGCCGGCGGCGGCGCGGCGGGCGCGTCCGGGGCCCCGGTCGCAGGCCCGGGCGGGCCGGCCTGGCTCGCGGAGCCGTCCGCGACCGAACGGCTGCGCCGCACCGGCCGCACCGGGGCATCGCCTTCGGCCGGGGGCGCCTGGGTCGCGGAGCCCTCGGCCACCGAGCGGGTACGGCGGACCGGCGCGCCCTCGCGGGGCGTCCGGGCCGGGGCGCCCGCGCCGCCGGCCGCGCGCGGGGTGCGGGCGGGGCGGGTGGGGGCCGGCGGCAGTTGGCCCTTGAGGGGGCCCCAGTCGTTGGGGTCGGGGACGCCCGGCGGCAGCATCTGCCGTCGCTTCGGGGCGTTGGGGTCGTGCGCCTCGCCCGGTTCCTTGGCGCCCGGCCAGGCCTTGGCGACGCGGGCCGCGAGCACGAAGTCCTTGCGCAGCGGGTGGCCCTCGAAGTTCTCGGGGAGCAGCAGGGGGACGAGGTGGGGGTGGTCGGTGAAGGTCACCCCGAACATCTCGAAGGTCTCCCGCTCGTGCCATTCCGCCCCCGCGTAGACGGCGACGGCGGAGGGCAGCGAGGCCGCCGCGTGCGGGACGGTGGTCCGCAGCAGCAGGCGGCGTACGCGGTGGTTCTCCAGCGAGACGACGTGCGCGCAGACCTGGAAGCCGGTGCCCGGCTCGTCCACCGCGCTCAGCCAGTCGAAGTAGGTGCAGCCCAGCTTGTCGCGGGCGATCTCCAGCGAGGAGATCCAGGATCCGACGGGCACGTCCACCGTGAGGACGTCGTACGCGAAGGAGCCCACGGCCTCGGCGCCGAAGACCGTCGCCGCCGCGTCGGGCAGGGAGTCGTAGAGGTTCACGCGCCGGCCCCCGCCGAGGGTGCGGGCGGGGGCGTGACCAGCCCGCTGGTGAGCTGGGCGACGGAGGGATTCGCGTAGCGGTCCGCGAGCGACTCTCGGGCGATCTTCTCCTGGAGCTTGAGGATCCCCTGGAGCAGCGCCTCGGGGCGCGGCGGGCAGCCGGGCACGTAGACGTCGACCGGGATGATCTGGTCGACGCCCTTGGTGACGGAGTACGAGTCCCAGTACGGTCCGCCGCAGTTGGAGCAGGCGCCGAAGGAGATGACGTACTTCGGCTCCGGCATCTGCTCGTAGAGCCGCTTCACGGCGGGGGCCATCTTGTCGGTGACCGTGCCCGAGACGATCATCAGGTCGGCCTGCCGGGGTCCCGGCGCGAAGGGGATGACGCCGAGTCGGATGAAGTCGTGTCGGGCCATGGACGCGGCGATGAACTCGATCGCGCAGCAGGCCAGGCCGAAGTTGAAGACCCACAGGCTGTAGCGGCGGCCCCAGTTCAGGACCACCTTCATGGGTTCGGGTGCCAGTCGGGAGAGCACTCCCAGCCGCTTCGGCTCGGGAAGCGACTGCGGCTCGGCCGGTGTCCCCGCCGGTGTCACAGCCATTCGAGGACGCCCTTCTTGTACGCATAGAGCAGGCCGACGGCCAGGAAGCCCAGGAAGACGAACATCTCGACCAGGGTCGTGGCGCCGTAGCCGGCGGCGGCGAACACGGTCGCCCACGGGAACAGGAAGATCGAGTCGACGGCGAAGATGACGTAGAGGAACGCGTAGACGTAGTAGCGGACCTGGGTGTGTGCCCAGCCCTCGCCGACGGGGTCCACGCCGCATTCGTACGTCAGGAGCTTCTCGGGGGTGGGGACCACGGGCCGCAGCAGTCGGCCGGCGCCGAAGGCCACGGCGACGAACAGCACGCCGAGCACGGCGAGCAGGCCGACGACCGAATAGCTTCGGAAGTAGTCCGCCGCGTGCACGGTCACGGTCGATACCGTTGGGTCGGGCACGTCCGTTCCTCGCTCCTCGGCCACTGTCGACGATCAGGGTGATCTGGTACGCACGGGAGTCTAGGGCCTGGGCCACGCGGGGTGGGGTTATCCCCCGTTCACTGCCGCCGGGCCACCCCATGGCAACGCCGGGCGGAAATTGGCAGGCTGTGCGGCATGACCGCGAGCATCCGCACTTCCCAGGACGATCTCCTTCCACCCGTACGTGCGGCCTTCGGCGCGGCCACGTGGAAGGAGATCGCGTACCTGCTGAGCAATCTGCCGGCGGCGCTGATCGGTTTCGTCTACACGGTGGTCACGGTCTCGACCGCGGGCGGTCTGTCCGTGACCGCGATCGGGCTGCCGTTGCTCGCGTGCGGGCTGCTCGGTTCGCGACAGCTCGGGAAGCTGGAACGGGCGCGCTCCCGGTGGCTGTTGGGCGTACGGGTGGACGAGCCGACGCCGATCCCCGGCCCGCGCCGCTCCGGCGGGTTCTTCCCCTGGCTGTGGTCGAGCATCAAGGATCCCGTCGCCTGGCGGACCGTGCTGTTCGAACTGGTCCGGCTGCCCTGGGGTGTGCTCACCTTCACCGTCGCTTTGACCGGGCTGTTCGTGCTGTGGCCGGTCCTGCCGTGGGTGGCCCGCTGGCTGACGAGCGTGGACCGGGCGATGGTACGGGGCCTGCTGTCCCCGTCCGACGAGCTGGAGCGGCGGATCGCGGAGCTGGAGTCCGACCGGACGGTGGTGGTCGACACCTCGGCCGCGGACCTGCGGCGCATCGAACGGGACCTGCACGACGGGGCCCAGGCCCGGCTGGTGGCTCTGGCGATGGGGCTGGGCCTGGCGAAGGAGAAGCTGCTGGAGGACCCGGAGGGCGCGGCCGCGATGGTGGACGAGGCGCACGGGGAAGTGAAGCTGGCGCTCCAGGAGCTGCGGGACCTGGCGCGGGGCATCCACCCGGCTGTCCTGACGGACCGGGGACTGGACGCGGCGCTGTCCTCGGTGGCCGCGCGGTGCCTGGTGCCGGTGAAGGTGCACGTGGACCTGGCGGCGCGGCCGGCGGCGGCGATCGAGGGCATCGCGTACTTCGTGGTGTCGGAACTGCTGCAGAACGTGAGCAAGCACGCGGCGGCGCGGGGCGCGGGCGTGGAGGTGTGGCGGACGGGTCCGCGGCTGCTGATCCGGGTCTCGGACGACGGGCGCGGTGGCGCGTCCGCGCGGGCCGGGTCGGGTTTGGCGGGTCTCACCGAGCGGCTGGACGCGGTGGACGGGGTGTTCGTCGTGGACTCCCCGGAGGGTGTGGGGACGACGATCACGGCGGAGCTGCCGTGGCGCGACCGCGAGCCGGCGGGGGTACCGGCCCGGTAGGTCCTGTCGTCTCGTTCGGCTCCTGCGGCGACGTGGGGGGTGCGGGGCTCCCGTCCGGGTGGACGGGGGTCCCGCTTTCGCGTGCGGGGCGGGGTGGGTCGGGGTGGGGTGGGGTTAACCCCCCTTCGGACAGGCCGACCCGCCGCATGGTCCCGGGGGCGGCCCGGCGGCAGGGTTGAGGGGTAAAGGGCGGACACGAAGGGCGGGTCGCGATCATGGGCAAGGACACGGGCACGGGCACGGGGATCGGCACGGTGTTGCGGGCTCCCGTGGCGGCGCGGACCTGGCGGGAGTTGGGGTTCCTGATGCTCGGGTTCCCGCTGAGCACCCTGTACTTCTGCCTCGCCGTCACCGGGGTGAGCCTCGGCGCGGGTCTGCTCGTGACCTTCCTCGGGGTTCCGGTCCTGGCCGGGGTGCTCGCGATGTGCCGCGGCTTCGGACAGGTGGAGCGGGCCCGGGTGCGGGGGCTGCTGCGGGTGGACGTCGCGGATCCCGAGCCGATCAGGGCCCGCAAGAGCGGGGCGATGGCCGCCATGGGGGCCCTGCTCAAGAGCGGGAGCGCCTGGCGGCACGTGTTGTACTCGGTGGTCCACTTCCCGTGGGCGGTGTTCGGCTTCTGCGTGGCGCTGGTGTTCTGGACGTACGGGTGGGGCTTCCTGCTGTACCCGCTCTGGTTCTGGGTCTTCCCGACCTTCACCGACCAGCCCGGGCTCCAGGTGTTCCAGAACGACGACTACGCCTTCTACCTGGACTCCCCGTTCACCATCGCCGCCACCTTCCTGCTCGGACTCGCCCTCACCCTCGCCACCCCCTGGGTGCTGCGCGCCCTGACGACCGTGGACCGGGTGCTGGTCACCGGCCTGCTGGGCCCGTCCCGGCTCGCGCACCGGGTCACGGAACTGGAGTCCGACCGGGGCGTCGTGGTGGACACCGCCGCCGCCGACCTGCGGCGCATCGAGCGGGACCTGCACGACGGGGCCCAGGCCCGGCTGGCGGCCCTGGCCATGGACCTGGGGCTGGCGAAGGAGAAGCTGACCCAGGACCCCCGGGAGGCCGCGCGCATGGTGGACGAGGCGCACGGCGAGGTGAAGATCGCCCTCCAGGAGCTGCGGGACCTGGCGCGGGGCATCCACCCGGCGGTCCTGACGGACCGGGGACTGGACGCGGCACTGTCCTCGGTGGCCGCGCGGTGCGCGGTGCCGGTACGGGTGTCGGTGGACCTGCCGGCCCGGCCGGCGGCGGCGATCGAGGGCATCGCGTACTTCGTGGTGTCGGAACTGCTGCAGAACGTGAGCAGGCACGCGATGGCGCGGACCGCGAGCGTGGACGTCTGGCGGTCCGGCGACCGGGTGCTGATCCAGGTCGCGGACGACGGCCGGGGCGGGGCGTCGGCCGGGGCCGGGTCGGGGCTGGCGGGGCTCACCGGGCGACTGGACGCGGTGGACGGGGTGCTCGTCGTGGACTCCCCCGCCGGCGGCGGTACGACGGCCACCGCGGAGCTGCCGTGGCGCGACCGCGAGCCGGCGGGCGTACCGGGTCGATAGGCCTTGGCGTCGCCGTGCCGCGGGACCCCCGTCCGGATGGGCGGGGGTCCCGTCCGCGCGCCCGGCGGCCGGTCCGCCAAGCCCGACGCCCGGACCGACCGCGCCCAGCCGACCGGCACGGCACCGCACCATGGTCGAATCCCGGCCGACGGCGAGCAGTTGGCTCGGATTCGCCTTCGTCGGGGCGGCCGGCTGGGATGCTTGGGTCTGCCAGGTATGCGGGTGACGAGTGGATGCGGGAGCTGCTGAGAAGTGGAAGACAGGGTGCGAGTGGTCATCGCCGAGGATTCAGTGCTGCTGCGCGAGGGCCTGACCCGGTTGCTGACCGACCGGGGGCATGACGTCGTCGCCGGCGTCGGGGACGCGGAAGCCCTGATCAAGACAGTGGACGAGCTGGCGGCGCGGGACGCGCTGCCGGACGTGGTGGTGGCCGACGTGCGGATGCCGCCGACGCACACCGACGAGGGGGTGCGGGCCGCCGTGCGGCTGCGCCGCGACCATCCCGGGATCGGGGTGCTGGTGCTGTCGCAGTACGTGGAGGAGCAGTACGCCACCGAACTGCTGGCCGGTTCCAGCACTGGGGTGGGGTATCTGCTCAAGGACCGGGTGGCCGAGGTCCGGGAGTTCCTGGACGCGGTCGTACGCGTGGCCAGGGGCGGTACGGCCCTGGATCCCGAGGTGGTCGCCCAGCTGCTGGGCCGCAGCCGCAAGCAGGACGTGCTGGCGAACCTGACGCCGCGCGAGCGGGAGGTGCTGGGCCTGATGGCCGAGGGGCGCACCAATTCCGCGGTGGCGAAGCAGCTCGTGGTGAGCGACGGCGCGGTGGAAAAGCACGTCAGCAATATCTTCATGAAGCTCGGTCTGTCCCCGAGTGAGGGGGATCACCGGCGTGTACTGGCGGTTCTCACCTATCTAAGATCTTGATCAACTGACACTCTGTCAGGTGAGGTGTGGTGGTACCGGTCCCGAAACGCACCTGTAGGGGTCCGGCGCCATCGCCCGGAGGTTTGGAATATTTCGCGTACTGCACGACGTCTGTCGGACAGACCGCCCCCAGAGGACGGTCCAGAATTCGGGCGACCCAGGGACGAATGACCTCACGGACGTAGGGTTGGCCTTGGGAGCGAGCGCCCACGCCTCGAAGGAGGTCCAGTTCAGTGACCAGCCAGGTCAGTAGCCCGGCCGAGCAGGCCGACGGCGCCGAAGGCTCAGTGGTCGGCGAGCAGCGCACGTCGCCGCGGCCCGGTGGGAGCGGCAAGGAAGTCCGCCGCCTCGATCGTGTGATCATCCGATTCGCGGGTGACTCGGGTGACGGAATGCAGCTCACCGGAGACCGTTTCACCTCGGAAACCGCGTCCTTCGGAAACGACCTCTCGACCCTGCCGAACTTTCCCGCCGAGATTCGCGCCCCCGCCGGAACTCTTCCGGGCGTGTCGTCCTTTCAGCTGCATTTCGCCGATCACGACATCCTGACGCCGGGCGATGCCCCGAATGTGCTGGTGGCGATGAATCCGGCGGCGCTGAAGGCGAATATCGCGGACGTCCCGCGCGGCGCGGAGATCATCATCAATACCGATGAGTTCACCAAGCGCCCGATGGCCAAGGTCGGCTACGCGAAGTCCCCGCTGGAGGACGGTTCGCTGGACGCGTACAGCATCCATCCGGTGCCCCTGACGACCCTGACGGTGGAGGCGCTGAAGGAGTTCGGGCTGTCGCGCAAGGAGGCCGAGCGCAGCAAGAACATGTTCGCGCTGGGCCTGCTGTCGTGGATGTACCACCGCCCGACCGAGGGCACGGAGACGTTCCTGCGGACCAAGTTCGCGAAGAAGCCGGAGATCGCCGAGGCGAACGTGGCCGCCTTCCGGGCGGGCTGGAACTTCGGCGAGACCACCGAGGACTTCGCGGTCTCCTACGAGGTCGCCCCCGCGACGAAGTCCTTCCCGACGGGCACCTACCGCAACATCTCGGGGAACCTGGCCCTGTCGTACGGCCTCATCGCCGCGGCCCGGCAGGCGGACCTCCCGCTGTACCTGGGCTCGTACCCGATCACACCGGCGTCCGACATCCTGCACGAGCTGAGCCGGCACAAGAACTTCGGCGTACGGACCTTCCAGGCCGAGGACGAGATCGCCGGGATCGGCGCGGCCCTGGGTGCGGCGTTCGGTGGCGCCCTCGGGGTCACGACCACCTCGGGTCCCGGTGTGGCGCTGAAGTCGGAGACGATCGGTCTGGCGGTGTCGCTGGAGCTGCCGCTGCTGATCGTGGACATCCAGCGGGGCGGTCCTTCGACGGGGCTGCCGACCAAGACCGAGCAGGCCGACCTGCTCCAGGCCATGTACGGGCGCAACGGCGAGGCACCGGTCCCGATCGTGGCCCCGCGCACGCCCGCGGACTGCTTCGACGCCGCGATCGACGCGGCCCGGATCGCGCTGGAGTATCGGACCCCGGTGTTCCTGCTGTCCGACGGCTACCTCGCCAACGGTTCCGAGCCCTGGAAGATCCCGGAGGTCACGGACCTTCCGGACCTCACCGTGCAGTTCGCGGCCGGTCCGAACCACGAGCTGGCGGACGGCACCGAGGTGTTCTGGCCGTACAAACGCGATCCCCAGACCCTGGCGCGCCCGTGGGCGGTCCCCGGCACGCCCGGCCTCGAACACCGCATCGGCGGCATCGAGAAGCAGGACGGCACCGGCAACATCTCCTACGACCCCGCCAACCACGAGTTCATGGTCCGCACCCGCCAGGCCAAGATCGACGGCATCCGGGTCCCCGACCTGGACGTGGACGACCCCGACGAGGCCCGCACCCTCGTCCTCGGCTGGGGTTCCACCTACGGCCCCATCACCGCGGCCGTACGCCGGGTACGGGCCGCCGGACTGCCGATCGCGCAGGCGCACCTGCGTCACCTCAACCCGTTCCCGAGGAATCTCGGGGAGGTCCTGAAGCGTTACGACAAGGTAGTGGTGCCGGAGATGAACCTCGGGCAGCTGGCCACCCTGATCAGGGCGAAGTACCTGGTGGACGCCGCGTCGTACAACCAGGTCAACGGGATGCCCTTCAAGGCCGAACAGCTGGCGACGGTCCTCAAGGAGGCCATCAATGACTGACGTCACCGAGGTGTCCGAAGCCGGGCATCATCTGCTCTCCCTCGTGCCCAAGGCCGAGGGGAAGCAGTCGATGAAGGACTTCAAGTCGGATCAGGAGGTCCGCTGGTGCCCGGGCTGCGGCGACTACGCCGTGCTCGCCGCCGTCCAGGGCTTCATGCCCGAACTCGGCCTCGCCAAGGAGAACATCGTCTTCGTCTCC
>NZ_JAPNLK010000050.1 GCF_026627505.1 Streptomyces sp. H27-H5
CCTCCCCACCGGCCTCCCCATCGGCAGTCCCGAGGACTGCCTTACCTGCGCCGGCACCCTCTACCTCGGCAGCCCGGCCTGACCGGCCCAACCCCCCTCCACGAACTTTCGCGGTGCAGCACTAGGCCCCGTGCCGGAACGCCGCCGCCGCCCGAACTGCCGGGCGGCGGCGGCGTTTTCGCTGCCCGTTGCCGGGTACCCGCGTGTGACACGACCATGACTGTGGAGGCGGTAGGTATGCGCGGCATCGGCGGTTGCATCGCCCTGATCGTGGTGGGAGCCATCCTCACCTTCGCGAGCGACTGGAAGATGGAGAGCGTCAACCTCGATCTGGTCGGCCTCATCATGATGGCGGCCGGAGGCATCGGCCTCGCCGTCTACGCCAGCGTCCTCAAGCGCCGGCGCGCGGCCGGGGTCCTCCCGGTGGTCGAGGGCCGTCGCGACGGCATCTGACCACCCCGGGACCCGGCCGCGCGGCCGGGCGACCCCGGGGAAGACTCCGGTCCGCTAGCGGGTGCGTCCCGCGGCGGCCTCATAGACCGGCAGGAGGGTGTCCAGGACCGCGTCCATCGAGAAGGACTCCGTCGCCAGCTTGCGGGCGGCGACCGAGGCGGCCGCGTTGGCGGCCGGGTCCAGCAGCGCGAGGATCGCCTCGGCCACCCCCGCCGGACCCGGGTCCACCGCCCGGCCGGCCCCCGCCGCGGCGATGTCGCGGGCCAGCCCGTTGGAGTGGGTCACCACCGGGGGGACACCGACCGACAGGGCCTCCAGGACCGACATCGGGAACGGCTCCTCCACCGACGGCAGCACGTACACGTGCGCCCGGCGCAGTTCCGTCAGCACCTCGGCGCTGGACAGCGCCCCGGGCAAGGTGAACCGGTCGCCGAGCCCCAGGGCCGAGATCCGCGCGCGGACGGCGTCCCGTTCGCCCTCGTCCGGCCCCGCCACCACGAACTCCGCGTCCGGGTGGACGGCCAGTACCGCCGGGGCCGCGTCCACGAAGTCCACCGGACGCTTGCGGGCCTGCAGGCGCGCCGAGTACAGCACGCGCGGCGCCCCGCTCGGCGCGGGCCGCTCCTCCTGCGCCGGGGTGCCGTTGACGAGACGGACGGCCGAGGCGAGCGCGGGAGCCCCCACCACCGCGTCCAGGCCCTCCCGTTCGTGCGGGGTCAGGTACAGCACCGCGTCCGCGCCGCGCAGCACTCGGCGCACCGCCACCGCGTCCAGCAGCTTCGCCAGCAGCTTCCCGCTCGGGTCCACCATGCCGTGGGTCTGGAGCACCAGCGGCTTGCGGGCCCGCAGCGCCGCCAGCGCCACCGGCAGCGTGACCAGGTCCCGGGCCAGGTGGACGTGGACGACGTCGGCGTCGCGGACCAGCCGGCCCGCCGAGGCCAGCAGGGCCGGCGAGGTCATCCCGCTGAAGCCGAGGGGGAGCAGTCGCCGGGCCGGGAACAGCTTCGCCGGGACGCCCTCCACCGAGGTCGGCCACGGGTCGGGGAATCCCTCGCCCAGGGCCAGCAGTCGGGCCTCGTGACCGCGTGCCCGCAGTCCCTTGGCGAGGTTCAGCGCGACCCGCACCGGGCCGCCGAAGGCGTGCGAGGGGGAGTGCAGCGTAACGGCGTGCAGGACTCTCACTTGGGCTCCTCCACCGGGCGGCGACGCCCGTCCTGGGTCTGCAGGGTCAACGGCGGCAGGTCCTTGTGGACCACGGCGCCCGCGCCCGCGACCGCGCACCGGCCGATCGTCACGCCGGCCAGCACCGTCGCGCGCACGGCCACCCAGGCACCGTCCTCCACGGCGATCGGGGCGTTGCGGTAGCGGAAGTCCGCGGCCCGGTGGTCGTGCGAGCCGGTGCAGAGCAGGGCCTCCTGCGAGACGCACACGTTCGCCCCGATGGTCACCGGTTCCAGGTTCAGCAGCCAGGCGCCCTCACCGATCCAGGTGTGGTCCCCGACGGTCAGTTTCCACGGCCACAGCACCCGCACCCGGTGGCGGATCAGCACGCCCTCGCCGATCTTCGCCCCGAAGGCCCGCAGCAGCGCGACGCGCAGCCGGGCCGGGCAGAACCAGGCCATGAACACCGTGTTCATCACGGCGAACCAGAGCGCCTGCGTCAGCAGTCCGCGCCCCTTCTCGTATCCGGCCAGCGTGAACGCAGGAAGATCCCGCAACTGTCGCCCCTCGTCGTCCGCCCCCCGAGCACCGTCGGCGGGCGCCTCCCCGGCCGCGCCTCCCCGGGCGCCGCCCGCTCAGACTAGACTGCGCGCGGACCAGGTACACCGGGTGGGGGCAGCAGTGGCAACAGACGTACACAAGCCCGCCGCCACGCGCCCGCTACCCGGCGTGCCCGACCCGGACGACGAGAAGAAGTGGGGTCGGGTCACCACCCCGCGCACCCTGCTCTCGCGCGCGTTGTCCATCCCGCTCATCCTCGGCTTCAGCGTCTTCCTGCCGCTCGTGGTCGCCGTCCAGTCCGGCGACGGCCAGCACGACGCCGCCTTCTGGCTCCAACTCCTGCTCACCATGTACGCGGGCGCCCGGCTGTCCGCGATGGTGCTGACCGGCCGCCGCAAGCTCCTCCAGGGCTCGTTCTGGCTGTTCGTCTACATGGCGATGGGGGTGGCCCCGCTCGCCCAGGCCGTCCTCGGCCGGGTACCCACGCCCGTGGTCGGGCCACGCTCCGACCTGACGATCGCCATCGGCCTCGTCCTGCTGGGCTGCCTCGCGTTCGACGTCGGCGTCCTCCTCGCCCGACACCGGCCGACGGGCCTCGCCGGGGGTTCCCGCAAGGAGGAGAAGCCGGTCATGGCGCACAGGCGGCGCCTGCAACTGCTGACCGTCCTCGCCTTCCTGGGCAGCGCGGCCTTCATCATGAAGCTGGGCGGCCCCAGCGTCTTCTTCTCCAGCCGCCAGGAGATCATCGCCGGCATCGAGGAGGCGGGCGTCTCCAACGGCGACGGGCAGGCCGGCCAGGCCCTGCTGCGCGGCTTCGGCACCGTCCCGGCTCTCCTCGCCCTGCTGCTGTACACGCGCTGGCTGATCACCTCGAAGTTCGCCCGCCGCAAGGTGTCGATCATCGTCACCTGGGCGGGGCTGGCCGCGCTGAACCTCGTGGTCAACAACCCGATCTCGAACCCGCGCTACTGGTTCCTCACCGTCATGTTCGCGCTGCTGTTCACCGTCTTCCCGGTGAGCGCCGCGATGTACCGGGTGGCGCTGTCGATGGCCGTGGTGATCGCCCTGCTCGTCTTTCCGTTCGCGGACCGCTTCCGGTACGACGAGAAGAACTACAAGCCGGTCGAGACGACCTCGTTCCTGGAGCCGATGGCGCTCAAGGACTACGACCAGATCGGCATGTTCGCCAACACCATCACCTACGCGGACTCCGGCCCGGGCCACTCCTACGGGCGCCAGCTCGCCGGTTCCGTCTTCTTCGCCGTGCCCCGCTCGGTCTGGCCGAGCAAGGCACGCGACACCGGCGTGATGGTCGGCCAGTGGATGGGCACGATCAACACCAACCTCTCCTCCCCGATCTGGGCGGAGCTGTGGCTGGACTTCGGCACGCTGGGCATGGGCGCGGGCCTGTTGGTGATGGGCTACGCGGCCGCCCGCGTCGACCGGCGGTACGCGAAGCGCGCCACCCGCCGGTCCCCACCCGGCAGCCTGATCTCGGTGGTCGTCCCGCTGGTCGCGGGCTACTCCTTCATCCTGCTGCGCGGACCGCTGCTCCAGGCCTCGGGCCGCGTCGCGATCGCGGCCCTGTGCCTGGCCCTCGTGGCGACGTACCGCACGGACAAGGACAGCACCCTGCGCTGATCCGCCGCCGGGGCGTCCCACGCGCCCCGTCCGGGGTCAGGCGGCGCCGCGGCTCTCGGTCACCGGGTCGGGCATCGGACCCGCGGTCACCGGCGGCACGGGCAGCCGTACGACGCGCACCCAGCCGGCGGCGGCCTTGGCGGCCGAGCCGACGGCCAGCCCCCACGCGGCGCCGGCGACGCCCCACGCCGCGTACCCGCCCAGCAGCAGCCCCACCGACAGCAGCGAGAACACCACCTGGAGCGAGAGCGTCGCCTTCGGGTTCAGCACCCGAAGGGTCAGCAGGGCGCAGGTGCCCAGCCCCATCACCGCGTACTGGGCGCCCGTCGCCGGCAGCAGCGCGGCGGCCGCCGTCCAGGTGTCGCCCAGCAGTTGGCGGCCCGCGGAATCGGGCAGCGCGTACAGCACCGCACCCCAACCGGCGCCGAGGACGGCCAGCGCGCCGCCCATCAGCAGCGTCAGCCGGACCACGCCCCGCTTGCCGCAGGCCCGGCCCACCACGGGCGGCCCGAAGGCGTTCGCGGAGTTGAACAGCACGTTGAGCGGCCCGAACAGGGTCGTCGCGCCGCGCAGCGCCCCCACGGCCAGGGGCGTCGCGAAGACGCCGAGGCCCAGGACGGCGAGCTGACTGGACCCGTTGCCCACCGCGAACTCGACGACGAACCGCTGCCCCAGGTGCCCGCGGCGCAGGTACGGACGCAGCTCCGTCGCGGCGCCCCGCACGGCCGGCCTCAGCAGGAGCAGCCCCAGGGCCAGGGCGGGCAGCGCGGAGAGCCCCCACACCAGCACGAGCCGTCCCGCCGACGCCCCTTCGGGCTGGAGCAGCAGGGCGGGCACCACGCACACCAGACGCAACGCGTCGGCGGCCAGGGCCCGCTCGGGCGCGCGCAGCGCGGAGAAGCAGTACCGCAGTCCGTCCTGGACGAGCACCGGCGGCAGGACCAGACCCAGCGCGAGGACCGCCCACCCGGTGGCCCCGGGCAGCAGCAGGCCCACGAGGACGAGCACGACGCCGACGACGCCCGCGGCCGCCGCAGTGAAGGCGACGGCCGAGCGGCACACGCCGGCGAGCCGCTCACCCTTCTCCAACACCACGGTCTGTCCGACGTAGGCCATGTTCAGCCCGAGGAGCACGGTGAACGTCACGTACACCATCGAGAAGTCGGCGAACCCGGCTGCCGAGGACAGCCGGGCGGCCAAGACCAGCACCAGGATGTTGGTGGCGCTGGAGGCCGCCTGGTCCAGGACCGAGGCGACCGCTGCGAGTCCCCGCCGACTCACCGCCGGCCCATGCGGACCGTGCGCAGCGCCACGGTGTCGGTGCCGTCACCGGGGATGTGCTGCTCCGGCTCGGCCACCTCGTAGGGGATCGGCTGCGGCGCGGACGGGCCGGCCGGACGGGCCGGCCCGTCCGGCGGGGCGCCCTCCCCCTTGCCCTTGCCACGTCCGCGCTTCTCGGTGGGCAGCGGGGTGTGCAGCACGGCGCCGAGCACCGTGCCGCCCGCGCCGCTGATCAGTTCGCGGATGCGGGAGAGGTCGGTGCGCCGCACGGCGCGCGGGTCACAGACGACCAGCACCCCGTCGACGCGGTCGACGAGCGCGAGGGCGTCGGCGTACGAGAGCACGGGCGGCGCGAGCACCACGACCGTGGAGTTGGGGGAGTCGGCCTCGGAGATCAACCGGGTCGAGCGCGGGGACGTCAGGGCGCGGGCGACGTTGCGGACCCGCTCGCCCGGGATCAGGTCGAAGGCACCGGACTCGCCGGCGTCCACGACGAGCTGACGTCCGTCCGGCCAGTCGGAGTCGCCGCTCTGCCCGGCGGCGGGACCGCCCGACATCTGGCTCCAGCGCGGCCGGCCGCCCGCGTCGGTCGGCAGCTGGCTCGCCAGCACCGGGGTGCGCAGGTCCGCCTCGATGAGCAGGACGTCCTTGCCGGTCTCGGCGAAGGAGGCGGCCAGGTTCACGGCCACCGCCGCGGCGGTCTCGCTGGAGCCGCGCGGGGCGACGACCAGCAGGCGGCGCCGGTCGGCGAACCGGGCGTCGTACGCGAGCCGGAACGCCACCGAGCGGAACTCCTCGGCGAGCCGCGGATCCTCCTCGCCGGCCGCGAGCAGCGGCCCGCCGCCGGTCTTGTCCCGCGGCAGGGAACCCAGTACGGGGGCGCGCAGGGCCCGGGCGACGTCGCCCTCGGAGCGCGGCGCCGGGTCGAAGACCAGCCGGACCCAGGCGGCGAGCAGGCCGAGCGCGAGGCCCACGGCCGCGCCGAGCGCCAGCGACATCGGGATGCCGGGGCCGTCGGGCTCGGACGGCGGGGTCGCGGGGCTGGTGACGCGCCCCGGGGTCATGTCGAGGGCTTCGAGCTTGGTGATGCTGTTGTTGTAGCGGCCGACCTCGCTCTGGAGGTCGGTCTTGCTGGAGGTGGCGGCGTCCCGGGTGGCGCCCGAAGGCATCCGGGAGATGTCCTTGGCCAGCTCGTCCAGTTGCTTGGCCACCGGGTCGCGCTGGTCCTGGTAGCCCTTGACCATCTTGTCGCGGGTGACGTCGAGGGCCTCCTGCCGCTTGAGCAGGTAGGCGCCGGTCATCGCGTTGGCGCGCTTGGCGGCCTCGGCGGGGGAGGACGAGGTGTAGGTGAAGCGCAGGACCATCGTCTGGGGCGGGTTGGTGACCTGGAGGCCCGAGCGCAGACCGGCGAGGCCGGACGCGGAGACGCCGAGCTTCTTCGCCGCCTCGTTGGCGATGGAACTGGAGAGCGCGACCTGACGCTCGGAGCCGATGTTGATCGCCTTGTCGGGCGCGAGGCTCGGGTTGAACGGGTCGTCGGTGGGCGCGCGCAGCACGACGTCGGCGGTGGCGACGTACGTGTCAGCCGTGGATATGCCGAGGTAGACGCCACCCAGCAGGCCGACGCCGACGCCCGCCAGGAGGAGTCGGCGGTAGCGCAGGAGCTGCTTGAACTGGTCCCGGAGGAGGTCGGGTTCGTCCTCTGCCGGGGCCGCTGCCGGGCGGTTCGTCTCGATCACGGCCGGGGACCCCCAAGTGCTTCGTCTATCAGTGCGTCGATGCGGGCGAGGCCCGCTTCCCTGCTCAGGTGGGCCGCCACGTGGGCGGGCCCGGCGGCCCCCAGCGCGTTCGCGCCTTCGGGATCCTCGGCCAGGGCCCGTACGGCCTTCAACAGGGCGTCGGGGTCCTCCGGCGGTACGAGTACCCCTGCGCCCGAACGTTCCACTTCCTGGGCCGTTCCGCCCCGCGCCGCGACGGACGCGAGGACGGGGCGCCCCGCCTGGAAGTACGAGGTGAGCTTGGACGGCACGCTCATGTCCATCACGGCCGCGTGCTGCGTGACCGCGAGCACGTCCGCCGCCGCGAGGATATCCGGGAACTCGCCGTCAGCGGCAGGGGGGATGATGTCCAGATTCGGCACATCGGCGGCGAGGTCGGCGAGAGTGGAGCGCTGGCTTCCGTCACCCATGAGGACAAAGCGGACGTTCGGATCCAGTCGCGCGGCACCGACGAGTACCTCCAGACCCTGCTTGAGGCCCATGTTCCCGGAGTGCAGGACCACCGTCTGACCAGGGGCCCAGCCGAGGTGCCGGCGGGTCTCGCCGCGCGGCTTCGTGGGGACCGCCACGTGGGACCAGTTGGGCACCAGGCGGATCCTCTTCGGATCCACGCCCATGCCGACGACCCGGTCCACGAACGTCTCGTGGATCACACCGACCAGGGTGGCGCGCTTGAGGGCGTACGCCTCGGCGCGCCCGGCGATCGCGGCCGCCTTGTCCCCGCCGCTGATCCCGCTCTGCTCGGCCGCGGCGCCCATCAGGTCCTGGACCACCGGGACGTAGGGGACCTTCCACTTGGCCGCGAGTCGCGCCGCGAGCACCCCGCCGGCCAGGCTGGGCATCTGGGCCATGACCGCGTCCGGCTTCGGCATCCGCGGCGGGGCCGCGGCCCCGTGCAGCAGAATCGATCCTTCGAAAAGGGCCCGCTTGACGGCGGTCTGCTGCTGAGGAACCGTGTGTGCGCGCCGGTGCACGGTGACTCCCGCGCGCTGCTCCGTGCGCCGTAGCGCCCCCTTGTACTCCGGCTCGAGAGACCAGGCCGGATAGTGCGGCATGCCCGCCAGTACATGGGTCTCGTGGCCGAGATCCGCCCAGTGCTCGGCGATCTGCGTGGCGTACGGCCCGATCCCCGCGTGCTCAGGAGCGTAATTGGTGGAAACCAGCAGCAGGCGCCGGTGACCGGATCTGGACACTGAAGGTCCCCTTCTCCCCTGGATGATGCGCACGTCACCCTATTCGTTCACCGACGTGATGCGGTACGTGCACGCTATTGTCTGCTAATCCGCCACACCGGGGGTGTGGCTCTTGGGGGGTAACCAATGACGGAGCAGGACATGTCAGACCTTGGTGCGCCCGCGCGCAGGCCGTATCGAGTGGGCTATGCGCCGGGTGCGTACGATCTGTTCCATATCGGACATCTCAATATCCTTCGCCACGCCCGGAGTCAGTGCGACTACCTGGTGGCCGGCGTGGTGTCGGACGAGATGGCCGAACTCGCCAAGGGCCGCCGCCCGATGATCCCGCTGGTGGAGCGCCTGGAGATCGTCCGCAGCGTCAAGTACGTCGACGCCGCCTTCGTCGAGACGGTCCCGGACAAGGTGGAGACCTGGAAGCAGGTCCGCTTCGACGTCATCTTCAAGGGCGACGACTGGCGCGGCACCCCCAAGGGCGACCGGCTGGAGAAGGACTTCGCCGAGCACGGCGTCGACGTCGTCTACTTCCCCTACACCGTCCACACCTCCAGCACCCAGCTCCGCCGGGCCCTCGACGCCCTCTCGCAGCCGGCCGGCCCGCCCCAGGTCGCCCACCTCGCCGGCGAGGGCCTCACCGCGGAACGGCGCTGAGCTCCCGGTACCACTTGGCCAGGAACGCCACCAGGAACAGCACGGCGACCGCGCCCAGTCCCGCGTACGCCCAGCGGAACAGCTCCCCGCCGCCGAGCAGCAGGAACACCAGACAGAACACCCCGTAGTCCACGGGCAGCAACGCCACCGCGCGCACGGTCGACGGCGCGGCGGCGGCGCTCCCCGGCGCCGGCCTGGGCTTGAGCTTCTCCGTCAGCAGCCCGCCGAAGAAGGTGACGATCGCGGCGAACTGGAAGCCGAGCGGCACCAGGAGCCAGCCGTCCGCGCCCGTCCCGTACGCGTCGGGGAAGCGGTAGAACGCGATCAGTACGCAGGTGTGCAGAGCCGTCAGCTTGGCGCAGTCCACGACGTGGTCCAGCCATTCGCCCGAGGCGCTGCCGCCCCCGCGCAGCCGGGCGAGCTGGCCGTCGGCGGAGTCGAAGGCGAAGCCGACCGCGAGCGCCGCCCACACGACGATCCCGAGCCCCCACGAGGGCGCGGCCAGCGCGACGGCCGTGACCGCGGCGAAGCTAAAGGCGGCGCTGATCAGCGTGACCTGGTTCGGGGTGAGCCCGAGGACGTACGACCCGGCGGCCAGGTACCGCCCGGCGGGACGGTTGACGTACCGGGAGTAGAGCGACACGCCCTTCGCCGACTTCTGCGCCCCGCGCAGCTCCCGCAACGCGGTCCCGAATCTCGCCATCCGGCCAAGCCCCTTTGAACGTGTGTACGTATGAAGGGCACATCATCGCAGGGCGGGTGCGGCCGTCCGCCCGGGATGTGCCCGGACGTCCTGAAGCAGCAGTACGGACAGGTTCGCGGCGGCGGTGAGCACGGCCGCCACCAGCAGCGGGACCGTCGTCCCCGCGACCGCCGCGAGCGGCGCCGCCGTCGCGAGGCCCAACGGTCGGGCGGCGAACGAGATCAGGGTGTCGAAGGAACCGACCCGCCCCAGGGTCTTCGGCGGGACGCGGCGCTGGATCTCCGTCTCCCACAGGGGACTCAGCAGCCCCACGCCGAACATGGCGACGAAGAGGGCCGCGGCCGTGACCGCGAGCGGCGACCGCAGGGCGAAGGCCGTCAGCGGCAGGGCCTGGAGCGAGGACGCGACCGCCACCCAGACCAGCGGCCGGCCCACGCGCAGTCGACCGGCGACCCAGACCCCGACGAGCATCCCGGCCGTGCCCAGTTGCGCGATGACCACCCAGGCGCCCTCGCCCCCCAGGCTCCGCACGGCGATCAGCGGTCCCAGGGTGAGCAGCAGACCGGCCGCGAGGTGCCAGACGCCGTGGGCCACGACATTGGCCAGAAACCACGGGTGCCGCCGGGTCTCCGCCCAGCCGGCCCGCAGTTCCGTGAGGAAGCGGGCGCGTGCCTCGCTCCGGGCGGGCGCCGGGGTGCGCAGCCCGCCCAGGGTGAGCGCGGAGCAGACGAACAGGGCGCTGGTGAGCAGGGAGGACCAGCCCGCGCCGATGAGCAGCACCATCGCGCCGGCGGCGGCGGGTCCGGCCATCAGGGCGAGGGCGTTGGCCACCCCCAGCCGGGCGTTGACCCGCAGTCGGCCCTCCTCGGGGACGACGCCCGCCACCAGCGTCCGGGCGGAGGGGTTGCCGAAGGCCACGGCGACCCCGGTCACGGCGGCCAGCGCCGCCAGCTCGGGGATCCGTACGGGGCCGGACAGCAGCAGCGCGCCGGTGCCCAGTTGCGCGGCGGCGCGCGCGAGGTCGGACACGAGCACCACCCGCCGGGCGGGGTGGCGGTCGGCCACCACGCCCGCGAGGGGCAGCAGGAGCAGCATCGGGAGCAACTCGGCGGCGAGCACCAGGCCCAGATCGCCGGCCGAACCGGTGCGCACCACCGCGAGGGTGAGGGTGGTGGGGATCAGGGCCGTGGCGAAGGCGGCGAAGGAGCGCCCGATGAGCAGTCGCCAGATCGTCGGGGTCATGACACCGGACACTATTTCGCCGGGGAGGAGGCCGTCACCCGCATGCGGCGCCACCCCCCTCGGCCCCCCCCCCCCCGGCCCCTCAGCCCACCACCCTCAACAGCAGGACCGACCTGGCCGGAACCGACAGCGCCTCCCCGCCCCGGTGTCGGGTCGCGGGCGCCGCGCCCTGCTCCTCCCGCGAGGTGTCCAGCACCAGTTCGTACGTCGTCGCCCACGGCGCGCCCGGCAGCATCCACTCCACCGGCCGGTCCCCGGCGTGCAGCAGCGCCAGGAAACTTTCGTCCGTCACCTGCCGACCCCGCTCGTCGCGCCCCGGGATGTCGCGCCCCGACAGGTACAGGCCCAGCGCGGCGGCCGGCGCGTACCAGTCCCGCTCCGTCATCTCCTTGCCGCCGGGGGTGAACCAGGCCAGGTCCCGCAGCCCGTCCGCGCCCTGCGCCCGCCCCGAGAAGAACGCCCGCCGGCGCAGCACGGGATGCTCGCGGCGCAGCGCCAGCACCCGCGTGGCCAGGGCGAACAGCTCCCGCCACACCGGGTCCTCCAGCAGCGACCAGTCCACCCAGCTCGTCTCGTTGTCCTGGCAGTACGCGTTGTTGTTGCCGCCCTGCGTGCGGCCGAACTCGTCACCGGCCACCAGCATCGGCACGCCCGTGGACAGCAGCAGCGTGGTCAGCAGGTTCCGCAGCTGCCGGCGCCGCAGCGCGCCGATCCGGGCGTCGTCGCTCTCGCCCTCCGCCCCGCAGTTCCACGACCGGTTGTCGTTGGTCCCGTCCCGCCCGTCCTCGCCGTTGGCCTCGTTGTGCTTGCGTTCGTGACTCACCAGGTCGCGCAGGGTGAACCCGTCGTGCGCGGTCACGAAGTTCACCGAGGCGTACGGCCGCCGCCCGCCCCACGCGTACAGGTCGCTGGACCCCGACAGCCGGTACCCGAGGTCCCGTACGTCGGGCAGCGCGCCCCGCCAGAAGTCCCGGACGGCGTCCCGGTAGCGGTCGTTCCACTCCGTCCACAGCGGCGGGAACGCGCCCACCTGGTAGCCGCCGGACCCCACGTCCCACGGTTCCGCGATCAGCTTGACCCGCCGCAGCACCGGATCCTGGGCGATCACCGCGAGGAACGGCGAGAGCATGTCCACGTCGTGCATCGAGCGGGCCAGCGCCGCGGCCAGGTCGAAGCGGAAGCCGTCCACGCCCATCTCCGTCACCCAGTACCGCAGCGAGTCGGTGATCAGCCGCAGCACGTGCGGCCGCCCGGCGTGCAGGGTGTTCCCGCAGCCCGTGTAGTCGGCGTACCGGCGCTGGTCGGACTGGAGCCGGTAGTACCCCCGGTTGTCGATCCCGCGCAGGGACAGCGTCGGGCCGAGCTCGCCCGCCTCCGCCGTGTGGTTGTAGACCACGTCGAGGATGACCTCGATGCCGGCCACGTGCAGCGCCTTCACCATCCGCTTGAACTCGCCGACCTGCTGCCCGGTCGTCCCGCTCGACGAGTAGCCCGCGTGCGGGGCGAAGTAGCCGATCGAGTTGTAGCCCCAGTAGTTGCGCAGGTTTCGGCGCAGCAGATGGTCCTCGTGCGCGAACTGGTGCACCGGCAGCAGCTCCACCGCCGTCACGCCGAGCCGGGTCAGGTGCTCGATCGCGGCCGGATGGGCCAGACCGGCGTAGGTGCCGCGCAGTTCCTCGGGAATGCCCGGATGGCGCATCGTGAAGCCGCGCACGTGCAACTCGTAGATCACCGAATCGGCCCAGGGCGTCTTGGGCCGGACGTCGTCCGCCCAGTCGTCGTCGTCGTGGACGACGACCCCCTTCGGCACGGACGGCGCCGAGTCCCGGTCGTCGCGCACGGTGTCCGCGATGTACTGCTGCGGCCAGTCCCGGACGTGGCCGTACACCTCGGGCGGCAGCCCGAAGTCGCCGTCCACGGCCCGCGCGTACGGGTCCAGGAGCAGCTTCGCCGGGTTGTACCGGGCGCCCGTCCAGGGGTCCCAGCGCCCGTGCACCCGGAATCCGTACCGCTGTCCGGGGCGCACGCCCGGCACGAAGCCGTGCCAGATCTCGTGCGTGAGCTCCGTCAGGGCGCACCGGGTCTCGGTGCCGGACTCGTCGAACAGGCACAGTTCCACCGCCTCCGCGCCCTGCGCCCACAGCGCGAAGTTGGTGCCCGCGACCCCGTCCGGCCCGGTCCGGAACCGCGCCCCCAAGGGGTGCGAGGACCCGGGCCACACCGCCGGTCCCGGGCGCGCGGACACCCGTGACGCGTGGCCGGGCCGCGCTGTGACCTGGCCGTTCGTCCTGCCGTTCGCCTGACCGTTCGACTGCCCGTCGCGGTGCGGTACGGGCGCGGTCACGCCGCGCCGTACGTCACCCTCGACGGCTTCCACCGCCTCTTGCTCGGCTGCGCTCGACACTGCCCGCCTCCACGGCTCTCGGTACCTGCGGGGGTGGGGAGTGCGCGGTCCCGGCGTCCCGGCCGGGTCCGCCCCCGTCTGGTCCTTCCCACTGTTCTGCCCGTACTGCCCCGCCCGGAACGTGGGCCGCGCCCACGTTTCCCCCGGAGGGGGCCGGTCGTTGGACAGTCCGTGACTCATCTGACGAGGCGGGCAGGGGCGGGCTTGGCCGCCATGGCGGCATGGGCGGGCCTGCTGGGCGGGCTCACCGGCTGCACCAAGGACGGCGGATCCCCGGTCGAGATCCAGCTACCCGGCAAACCCCGGTCGCCGGACGAGGCCATCCGGATCACCCCCGGGGACAACGCCAAGGGGGTCCCGGCCGACGGACCGCTGGTCGTGAACGTTCCCGAAGGACGGCTGGAACGGGTCGTCGTCACCAAGGTGGAGGACGCCCAACAGGAACAGGTCCCCGGCTCCATCGCCGCCGACGGGCTCAGCTGGAGCCCGGACCCGGCGGCCGGACGGCTCTCGCTGGCCGCCAAGTACACCGTGGACGCGGTCGCCCTCGACGGGCACAACCGCCGCCAGGCCCGGCACACCACCTTCACCACCTACGTTCCCGAGGAACGGTTCATCGGCTACTTCAAGCCCGAGAACCGCTCCACCGTGGGCACCGGCATGATCGTCTCCTTCAACTTCAACCGCGCCATCAAGCAGCGCGCCGCGGTGGAGCGGGCCATCACCGTCACCTCCAGGCCCGCCGTGGAGGTCGTCGGCCACTGGTTCGGGGACGGCCGCCTGGACTTCCGGCCCAAGGAGTACTGGAAGCCGGGTACCGAGGTCACCGTGAAGATGAACCTCCGCGACGTCGAGGGCGCGCCCGGTTCGTACGGGATCCAGGACAAGACCGTCACCTTCACCGTCGGTCGCTCGCAGATCTCCACCGTGGACGCGGCCGCGCACACCATGGAGGTCCGCCGGGGCGGGGAGCTGGTGTCCACCGTCCCGATCACCGCGGGCGCTCCGAAGAACACCACCTACAACGGCAAGATGGTGGTGATGGAGATGTTCGACGTGACCCGGATGAACGGTCAGACCGTCGGCTTCGGCGGCGAGTACGACATCCCCGACGTGCCCCACGCCATGCGGCTCACCAACTCCGGCACCTTCCTGCACGGCAACTACTGGGCCAGCCCCGACACCTTCGGCAGCACCAACGTCAGTCACGGCTGCGTGGGTCTGCGCGACGACAAGGGCGGCGGTTCGGACACTCCGGCGGGCTGGTTCTTCGACCGGACCCTGGTCGGGGACGTGGTGGTCGTCGAGAACTCGCAGGACAAAACGGTCGCCCCCAGCAACGGACTGGGCGGCTGGAACATGACCTGGGCCGATTGGGTCGCCGGCTCGGCCGCCCGTTGAGCGACCCGCCCCGGTCGCACCAATCGAGTGATTGTCGGACCGGATGGCCGCAGCGGGATCGTGTCGTCGATCCGGCTCGCCGCAGCCTGCCGTCAGCCTGTCAGCCAACAGCGCAGGCAACGGACGGAGCGTCATGTCAGCAAGGAACTGGACCCTCGGCCTCGCGATCGGGGCCGTGCTCACCGCCGGCGCCCCCGCGGCCGTCGCCGCGGGATCCGGCGGCGAGCAGCCGGTACGGGCCCTGCGGGCCCCCCTGCCGGGCGGGCTCGGTCCCTGCGTTCCGGGCACCTGCCCGAACCCGTTCCCCCCGATCGGCACCGGAACCAGGCCCGTCGGCACCGACAACGCCGTGAACATCTTCGTCGGCGGCGACTTCCTCGTGCGCGAGCGCGCTGCGGAGGCCGAGGGCCGGGTGGTGGTCCTCGGCAGCTTCGACCAGGACAAGGTGGCCGGGGCGAGCTCCGCCTACAACATCGGGATCGTCGGCGCGGGCTCCCTGGTCCAGCCGCCGCTCGGCTCGGACTTCCTCACCACCGGCCGGAACGTGAACATCGCCGCCGGCGAACGACTGATCTCCGACGGCGGCGTGGTCCGTCACGCGGGCACCGCCCCCGGCGCCGGCACGGTCACCGGCACCCTGCGCGCCGACCCGAACGCCGTCGCCCCCTACGCCGGCCTGCGGGACGACCTCACCGCCGCCGGCAAGTGCTACGCCCGGGTCGGCGCGACCCCCCGCCCGGCGACCGGCACGGTGGTCAACCGGGACGGCACCTTCGTCTTCACCGGCGACGACAGCTCCGCGCTCCAGGTCTTCAACCTCGACGCCGACCTGGTCGGCCGCAACGGCGGGGCCGTCGGCATCCGCTTCGCCCGGATCCCGGCGACGGCCACCGTCCTGGTCAACATCCTCGGCACGACCCGGACGATCAACACCTACAGCGGCACCATCGTCGACGGCGCCGACACCTTCAACGCCCTGCGCACCCGACTGCTGTGGAACTTCCCGGACGCCACGACGGTCAACCTGAACGGCAGCGGCCAGTTCCAGGGCAGCGTGTTGATCGGCGAGCAGGGCTCCCGGGCCACCGTCACGCTGCCCGGCATGAACGGCCGCTTCTTCACCACCGGCAACCTCACCCACACCGGCATCCAGGGCGGTGGCGGCGGCCAGGAGTTCCACGCCTACCCCTTCGACGGCGACCTCCCCGACTGCGCCCCGCCGCCGGCGACCGGCGCGGTGTCCGTGCTCAAGCGGGACGAGACGGGCCGCCCGCTCGCCGGCGCCCGGTTCGAGCTGTGGCGCGAGACCAACGACACGCCCGGCCTCCAGACCACCGGGGCGGAGGCCGACACCAGGGTCACCGAGTGCACCACCCCCGAGAACGGGATCTGCTCCCGCACCACGGACCTCGGCCGCTACTACTGGCGCGAGAGCGTCGCCCCCGACGGCTACCGCCCCGCCCCGAACCCGGTCTTCCCGCTGGAGCTGACCGCGGACAACGCGAACGCCGGCGTCCGGGTCACCGTCGACAACGAGCGGCTGCCGGCGCCCACCGTCAAGGTCGTGCTCTGGAAGTCCGACCTCGCCACCGGAGCCGCGCTGCCCGGCGGCCGCTTCGACCTGTGGCGCGAGAGCAACGGCCGCACGGGCCTGCAGACCGGCGGAACCGACCCGGACACCAGGCTCCCCGGCGAGTGCGTGACCGACACCGACGGCAGCTGCACGGTGTACCTGCCCGTCGGCCCGACGTACTACTGGCGCGAGACGGCGGCCCCCGACGGCTACAACCCGCCGGAGGACCCGGTGGTGGCCTTCACCCCGGACGGGGACGACGTGACGGAAGGGATCGTCGTCAACGTCCCCAACACCAGGGAGCCCGAGGAGGACCCCGGCACCCTGCGCGTCGTGAAGAAGGACGCCAAGACCGGGCGACCGCTGCGCGGCGCCGTGTTCGAGGTCTGGAAGGAGACCAACAACACCGAGGGCCTCCAGACCCGCGGCATCAACGCCGACCGCAGGGTCAAGCCGGGCTGCGCCACCGACCGCGAGGGGATCTGCGACTTCGACCGGCTCTCCGAAGGCTCGTACTACCTGGTCGAGACGGACGTCCCCGAGGGCTACGTCCTGCCGAGGAACCGGGTCACCGGGCCGCTGCGCCTCGACGGGACGACCCCGAACCACCGCCTCGTGGTCACCCTGCACAACAAGCGGGACGACCACGGCAAGGACCCGAAGGGCCCGCGCGCCTGAACCCCGCGCGACCCCGGCCCGGGTACGCCGGCGGAGTGACCTCCTCACCCCGCCGGCGCACCCGGGCGGCCGTACCGGGCGGGAGCGGGTTGGCTGGGCGGCGAGTGCCCGACCGGCGGGCGCGAGGAGGTCCACATGCCCCCAGGGGACACCACCGCCGCGACGGGCCGCCCGGCCCGCGGGACAGCCGCGATACGCGGGGCGCTCGCCCTGGCCGCGGCCCTGACCCTGGGCGCCCTCGCCCCGACCGCCGCCGCGGCCCCGGCCGGGCGCGTCCCGGAGCCCGAACCCGCCTGCACCGCCGGTACCGGCCCCTACCAGCGCGAGTTGGAGGCCGGACTGGGCCGCCCGGTCGACGGGGTGCAGTCCACCGCCGACTGCGTCGCCGTCCGCTCCTTCCAGCGGACCCACCGCGTCACCCCCGCCGACGGCTACGCCGGCCTCGTCACGCACCGCACGATGGTCGCCGTGAACGCCCGCGAGAACGCCAATGCCGACGGCTCCTGCCCGGTCCGCACGCATCGGGTGACCTGTGTGGACCTGGAACGCCAACTCCTGTGGGTACAGCGCGGGGAGCGCGTCGTCTTCGCACCCGTGCCCATCCGCACCGGCCGCGACGACCAGGAGACCCGGCCCGGTTGGCACGAGGTGTACTGGCGCAGCAAGGACCACGAGTCCACGATCTACGACAACGCGCCCATGCCGTACGCCCAGTTCTTCGACGGGGGCCAGGCCCTGCACGGCCGCCCAGGCGACCTCTACGCGCACGGCGGTTCGGCGGGCTGCGTCAACCTCTCGGTGCCCGACGCCGAACGCCTGTGGAACCTGTTGGCGGAGGGCGACGCCGTCTACGTCTGGGGGACCAAACCCGGTACGGACGACTGACTCCGGGACCGTCCCCGTGCTTGGGACCGAACGGTGACAAGACCGTATCTTTTCGTGTTCTTCCCGTGTGATTTCCTGTCGACATGCGCGCGACTGTCCGTGCGCGGGGGACATGGGGAGAACACGAGTGAACCTGCAGCCGATTCGCGGTCGAGTCCGCACCGGCCTGCCGGCCCTACTGCTGGGAGCGGCCCTGCTGCTCACCACCGCGTGCAGCGGTGGCGGCAACGGCGGGGGCAGCGGCGGAGACGACAACGGCGGGGGCGGTGCCGGCAAGACCGGCACCGAGGCGTCGAAGGCGGTCGTCAACGTCAAGCCGGACGACGGGGCCAAGGAAGTCGCCACCAGCGGCGTCCTGAAGATATCCAGCACCGGTGGCAAGCTCACGACGGTGACGGTCGCCGACACCAAGGGCAACGCGGTGGCGGGCAAGCTCACCGCGGACGGCGCGAACTGGGAGCCCGAGCGCCACCTGGCCTCCGCCACCGAGTACAAGGTGCACGCGGTGGCCAAGGACACGGCCGGCCGGGAGTCGGTCAAGGACACCACCTTCACCACCCTGACCCCGGAGAACACCTTCGTCGGCCACTACACCCCCGAGGACGGTTCCACGGTCGGCGTGGGCATGCCCGTCTCCATCAACTTCACCCGCGGCATCACCAACCCGGAGGCCGTCGAGAAGGCGATCACGGTCACCGCCGAGCCCTCCGTCCCGATCGAGGGCCACTGGTTCGGCAACGACCGCCTCGACTTCCGCCCGGAGAAGTACTGGGCCGCGGGCACCAAGGTCACCGTGAAGCTCGCCCTCGACGGGGTCGAGGGCCGGGAGAACGTCTACGGCAAGCAGACCCGCACGTTCTCCTTCACCATCGGTCGCTCCCAGGTCTCCACGGTCGACGCGAGCGCGCACACCATGGAGGTCGTCCGTGACGGCCAGGTCCTGAAGAACCTCCCGATCACCGCCGGCGCCCCGTCGACGACCACTTACAACGGACAGATGGTCATCAGCGAGAAGTACAAGGTGACCCGGATGAACGGCGCCACCGTCGGCTTCGGCGGCGAGTACGACATCTCCGACGTGCCGCACGCGATGCGCCTGTCGAACTCCGGCACCTTCGTGCACGGCAACTACTGGGCCTCCTCCTCGACCTTCGGTTCGGAGAACGTCAGCCACGGTTGTGTCGGTCTGCGCGACGCCCGCGGCGCCGGCGACCCCGACCAGCCCGCCGCCTGGTTCTTCGACCAGTCGCTGATCGGTGACGTGGTCGTCGTGAAGAACTCCAAGGACAAGGAGATCGCGCCGGAGAACGGCCTCAACGGCTGGAACATGGACTGGGCGGAGTGGGTCAAGTAGCCCCACCCCGTACGTGATCGAGTGGCCCGGCGCTGTGACCCACGGCACCGGGCCACTCGCTGTTAACCGGTACTAACCTTCCCCGTATGACCCTCTCTCTCGAAGTCTCCGAAGGCGTCGGCACCATCCGCCTGGACCGGCCGCCCATGAACGCCCTGGACATCGCCACCCAGGACCGGCTGCGCGAGCTCGCGGTGGAAGCCGGCGACCGGGCCGACGTCCGCACGGTCGTCATCTACGGCGGCGAGAAGGTGTTCGCCGCCGGCGCGGACATCAAGGAGATGCAGACCATGGACCACGCGGCGATGGTCGCCCGGTCCCGCGGTCTGCAGGACGCGTTCACGGCCGTGGCCCGGATCCCCAAGCCCGTTGTGGCGGCCGTCACCGGCTACGCCCTGGGCGGCGGTTGCGAACTCGCGCTCTGCGCCGACTACCGGATCGCCGCCGACAACGCGAAGCTCGGGCAGCCCGAGATCCTGCTGGGCCTGATCCCGGGCGCGGGCGGCACCCAGCGGCTGTCCCGCCTGATCGGCCCGTCCAAGGCCAAGGACCTCATCTTCACCGGCCGGATGGTCAAGGCCGAGGAGGCGCTCGCCCTCGGTCTGGTCGACCGGATCGTGCCGGCCGCCGAGGTGTACGAGCAGGCGCACGCCTGGGCCGCGAAGCTGGCGCAGGGCCCCTCGCTCGCCCTGCGGGCCGCCAAGGAGTGTGTCGACGCCGGCCTGGAGGCGGACATCGACACCGGACTGACCATCGAACGGAACTGGTTCGCGGGCCTGTTCGCCACCGAGGACCGCGAGCGGGGCATGCGCAGCTTCGTGGAGGAGGGCCCGGGCAAGGCCAAGTTCCTCTAGCCACAAGGGAAGTCCACACGGGAGCCCTCGGGCAGTCCTCCCTGTGGGTGGATTAGCCAGGCCTTAAGACAGGCTTAAGGTGACCTCATGGGCCACCGAGGGTGATCGACTCCGGGCGCTGCGTCATCGCAGGTCACTTCGGCGTCGAGGCTCCTCTTTTGCCTGTTGCATATGCCGGGACACCCCTTCGGAATCAACCATTCCGGGGGGTGTTTTCCCGAGGAACGGCCCGGAGCGGCGCTCGCGCCGTCCATGATGGGTTCATGGCGGGCCTGGAGGGTGTGGAACAGCCGCGGCAGCGCAGCAGCGCTTCCGCCGTACGGCTCACGGCTGCTCTTGAGGACGAACAGGGCCTCAAGGTGCCGGAGTTGTTCGAGAATCCGGCGGAGGCGGAGGTGACGTTGCCGTCCATGCCCGAATCCGCGAGAACCGCTCGCCGGCTCACCCAGTCGGTGGTGATCCGCTACTGGGGCCTCTCGCCGCAGATCGCCGAACACGCGGTCCTGCTCGTCTCCGAACTTGTCGGCAACGCCGTGCGTCACACCGGGGCCCGCTCCTTCGGCTTACGGATGTTGCGTCGCCGCGGGTGGATCCGGATCGAGGTGCGTGACCCCTCGCGCGGGCTGCCCTGTCTGATGCCGGTCCACGAGATGGACACCACGGGGCGCGGGCTCTTCCTCGTCGACAAACTGTCCGACCGCTGGGGGGCCGATCTGCTGCCGCGCGGCAAGATCACCTGGTTCGAGATGCGGGTGGCCGACCGCTAGGGGCAGCCCTCTCCGCACTTGGCCCGGAACGCCAGAAACCCCCTGTCGCCGTGATGTGGCGCTGCGGGGGTTTCATGGGTGTGCCGAGGATCAAAGGGGGTGTGATCCTCGGCGGGACTTCGCTCGGGTCAAAGGGAAGCCGTGGTTCCGACTATGGCAGACGAGCGGCCGAATGCCAAAAGTCCCAACATGGACATAAGTGTGCATATCCTAAGAGTTTCCACCTAAATCTTAGGTGAGGTGGGCCACTCACCTCGTAATCAATGAATAAGTATCGACTGCTCTGAGTGAATCGTTGATCACATAGCGGACGGAACCCTGGATGGCGTCCCGATGGCCGACGTCCCGAATTGGGTCAATCATTACCATCTCGGTCATCCACCCCTTAAATGGGCAAGTGCTCTGCTACCCGGACCGCCGATCCGCCCTTCGCGCCGGTGTGGCGGGCGCCGTCGGCGCCCTCGCCACCGCCTGCGGGACCGCGTCCCCGCCCCGGGCGACCGCCCCCGACAAGGCCACCGCCCCCTCCGCCACCGTGCCCGCCAAGGCCCCCGCCGCCGCGGCCGCACCGGCACCCCGCCGGTTCGCCGGCATGCCCGTCGAGATCGCCCACGGCCCCCGCGACCGCCCCCGGGTCGCCCTCACCTTCCACGGCAACGGGGACCCCGCCGTCGCCCGCGCCGTGCTCGCCGAGGCCGAGAAGGGCGGGGCGCGCGTCACCGTACTGGCGATCGGCACCTGGCTCGACGACCACCCGGACATGGCCCGCCGGATCCTCGACGGCGGCCACGAACTCGGCAACCACACCCAACGCCACCTCGCGATCAACGACATGTCCGAAACCGACGCCCTCGCCGAGATCACCGGCTGTGCGCAGCGCCTCAAACGCCTCACCGGCTCGATCGGCACCTGGTTCCGCCCCTCGCAGACCCAGTACGCGAGCCCGCTCGTCCGGACCCTCGCCCAACGGGCGGGCTATCCGCACGTCCTGTCCTACGACGTGGACTCCCTCGACTTCACCTCGCCCGGCGCCGCGGCCGTCATCCGCAACGTCACCGGGACGATCCACGGCGGATCGGTGGTGAGCCTGCACTTCGGCTACGCGGACACGGTCGACGCGATGCCGCCCCTCCTCGAAGAACTCGCGCGCCGCAAGCTGCGCGCGGTGACCACCACGGAGCTGCTGACCCCATGACCACGAACCGCCTTCCCCGGAAGGCCACCGCGCTGCTCGCCGGACTGGTTCTCGCTGCCCTGGCCGGCTGCGGTTCCGGTGGAGGGAGCGCGACCGAGGCGCTCGGCTCCAAAGGACCCGCCCGGCCGGTCAAGGCCGTGCCGGCGGTGCCGCCCGGACTGCCGGGCATGCCGCCGGTGCTCGACCCCAAGGACGTGTACGCGGCGGACCGCCCGAACCGGCTCTCCCCGGTGGTCAAGGACTTCCCGTCCCGGGTCTACGTACCGAACACCAACTCCAACACGGTGTCCGTCATCGACCCGGCGACGTACAAGGTCATCGACACCATCCCGGTCGGCGCCCAGCCCCAACACGTGGTGCCCTCCTGGGACATGAAGACCCTGTGGGTCAACAACAACCGGGGCCACACGCTCACCCCCATCAACCCGGCCACCGGCGAGGCCGGTGAACCCGTCGAGGTGCACGACCCGTACAACCTCTATTTCACGCCCAACGGGAAGTACGCGATCGTGATGGCGTCGATGGACCGTGAACTGGTCTTCCGCGATCCGCACACCATGAACCGGGTGAAGACCGTCCCCGTGACCTGCTTCGGCGTCAACCACGCGGACTTCTCGGCCGATGGCCGGTACTTCATCGTGAGCTGCGAGTTCTCCGGCGAACTGCTCAAGGTGGACACCGAGAAGATGGAGGTCGTCGGCCGGCAGAAGCTGCCGTTCGAGGGCGCGATGCCGCAGGACGTGAAGATCTCCCCGGACGGGAAGACCTTCTACGTCGCGGACATGATGGCGCACGGCATGTGGGTGCTCAGCGGGGACAAGTTCGACGTCCCCAAACTGCTGCCCACCGGAAAGGGATGCCACGGCCTGTACGTCAGCCGCGACTCCAAGGAAATGTACGTCTCCAACCGCGGCGAGGGCACCATCTCCGTCTTCGACTTCCCCAAGAACAAGCTGACGAAGAAGTGGGAACTGCCCGACGGAGGCAGCCCCGACATGGGCGGGGTCTCCGCCGACGGCAAGGTGCTGTGGCTGTCGGGCCGCTACAACTCCGTGGTCTACGCGATCGACACCACCAGCGGCAAGGAACTGGCCCGGATCCCGGTCGGCGGCGGCCCGCACGGCCTCGCCGTCTACCCCCAGCCCGGCCGCTACTCGCTCGGCCACACCGGGATCTTCCGCTAGGCCCTGTCGCCTCCGCCGGGTCCCGCCGCGTTCCGCCGGGGCCGCGACGGCGACGGTCGGCGCGACGGGACGGCGGCGCCCCGGGAGCTCGCACAGCTCCCGGGACGCCGCCGTCCACCCGGTCGGGCAGGGCCCCACCGGGCCTACCAGGCGACGGGAAGCCGCTCCGGCAGGCGCTTGATGAAGCCCGTGCGCCAGACGAGGTTCTCGGCCGGGACCGCGAGGCGCAATGCGGGCAACCGCTCCACCAGCACCTCCAACGCGATCTCGGCGTGGGCCCGCCCCAGCGCGGAGGCCGGGCAGAAGTGCCGGCCGGCCCCGAAGGCCAGGTTGGCGTGGGGGCGGTCGCGCTCCAGGTCCAGTACGTCGGGGTTCTCGAAGGCCTCCGGGTCGAAGTTGGCCCCCTCCAGCAGGACCAGGACCAGTTCGCCCTTCTCGACCAACACGTCACCGACCCGCACGTCCTCCAGGGCGATCCGCGGCAGGCCGTCGCCCACGGACAGGTTCCAGCGCAGGAGTTCGTCCACCGCCGGGCCCATCCGCTCGGGATGCGCGCGCAGGTACCCGATCAGCTCCGGCCGCTGGAGCAGTGCGAGGACCGCGAGCACCAGGAACGCGGACGTGGAGACCGCACCCGCCCCGAAGAGCGAGACGGCGACCGTCGCGAACATGTCGTCGGTCAGGTGCGCCGACTCGGGGTCGGCCTCCTTCAACCCGGCGAACCGGCCGAGGAGCCCCGTACGCTCCTCGGCCGGCAGGGCGAGCTGCGCGTCCAGCCGCTCGACGAAGTAGCCGACGTCCTTGTACCAGTTGAGCGCCGAGTCCGCGAAGGGCTCCCGCGCCGTCATGAACGCCACGTCCAGTCCCGACATCAGCCGGCGCCGGTCCTCGAAGGGAACTCCCAGCACCCGACAGTGCAGCGCCGCCGAGAACGGGTCCGCGAAACCGGCCCGGAGGTCGGCCGGTCCGCCCTCGGTCACCATCCGGTCGACGAGCTCCCCGGCCGTGGCGCGCAGCCACTCCTGGAGCCCCTTCTGACGCGGGTTGAGCGCCTTCATCACCGCGTTGCGCAGCCCGGCGCTGTTGATGTTGCCCATGTTGTTCACGACCTCGGGCGGGATCGTGAGGGCGTACTGGCGGGGGACGCCGGCGTTCGCCGTGTCCTTGAGGCTGAAGCGCTCGTCCTCCAGCACCTGCTTGGCCAGCGCGTAGCTGCTCACCAGCCAGGCCGGGTCCCCGGTGAGGGTGCGGACCCTGGCGACCGGCGCCTTCTCGCGCAGCCAGGCGCACTCCTGCGGGAGCACGTCACCGCGTCGCGAGAGCGGGAAGTCGAGGAGGGCGTCCCCGGCGCCCCCGCCCTCCCGACCCTCAAGCTGCTCGACGGTCATCGACGGTCCCTCCGGTCGGCGGTACGTGGTTCGAGGTGGTGTCCGGCGTCTCGGCCGGCGTGTGGATCGAGGCCGCCGCGGCCTCGGGGCGCACGACGGCGTACGCCTGGTTGCGGGTGGCGCGCAGGCCCCCGCCCCGCGCGAAGAGGACATCGGTCAGGGGCATCTTGACGTGGTAGGCCGCCACCGAGGACGGGACGTCGAGAATGCTCGGGGTGTCCACGAAGAACGGGAGTTCGGCCGCCATGTAGTCGAAACAGACCTGCAACTGTGCGTCGGTGATCGATTCACCTCCCGGCAACTTCGATCCGACAAAATGAAGGGCCATTTCCTCGCAGCCCTTACGGAATTCCTCGTCGGTCTCCAGGAAATGGAGCACGCGTCGGTGCAGGAGTTGGTAGACGGGATTCGACTGGAACTCCGAAAGTGCCCTCACGCGAATCTCGGCGAGTGGGGGCCCTGATTCCTCCACGCCTTTGAGGATGCGCCGCCGAACGGCCTTGATCTCTTTCGCGGCCCGTTTCTCCGCGTGCTCCGGGGCGTAACCGAAGGCGGCGAACATCCGGTCGACGTGGAGGTCCGCGTAGACGAAATCGACTTGGGCGAAGCGGGTCGTGGCCCACCGGGCGAGGTCGCCGATGCGCTCGGAGCTGAAGTAGCTGTTTCCGGGACTCACTCCGATGAGCACATGGTCGCCGTCTTCCCAGATATGGCGGCAGGTGCGGGTGAAGGGCAGAACTTCGAATGATGCGTCAGCTGTGATCGTCACCTGTGTGATCGCCCTTGTTGCCGCTTGTCCCTGGGAGCCCTGCGCTCCTGGTGTGGCGGCAATGTCGGTACGTTATGCCGCGATGCCGGAGTGTGACAAGTGCAGGCCGGAATTATTGGCCGGAATTATTGCTTCCGCCTTACCGGGTGGTAATTGGATTTCTTTCTGCCGGCCGAACGGGACCCGGGGAGGAGCCCCGCCCGGGCGGGCGCTACCCTGAGCCGTCAACAAGCACCAAGAAGGGGTGGACCCAGTGGCGGACATCGAGAGCGCGCGGGCGACGTTCCGTAAGTTCGACGCGGACGGCGACGGCTTCGTCACGGCCGACGAGTACAGCGCGGCCATGAAGGCCATGGGCGACGCGTTCGTCACCGGCGCGGTCGCGGACGCCGTGGTCGCGTCCAAGGACAGCAACGGCGACGGCCTGCTGAGCTTCGACGAGTTCTGGGTCGCCCTGAACAAGTAGTCCCCGTCCCGGCCGCCTCCGACCCCCTGCCGGGGCCGGAGGCGGTCAGGCCGTGTCCCCGGGTCCCTCGGGCGCCCCCGGCCCGTCCTGCGCGGCAGCCATGTCCTCGACCTCGGTCAGGGCCTCCTCCAGCCAGCGCAGCCAGAAGGTCTCCAAACCGATCCCGCCGCGCAGCACCAGCCGGCGCAACCGGTCCTCGTCGGAGTCCCGTCCCGGCGGGAAGTCCCGTGCCTCGATGGCCTCGTACTCCGCCAGCTGCCCCCGGTGCAGCTCCACGTGACGGCCCAGCTCCGCCCCGAGCCCCCGCGCCCCCACCACGCCCGCCGCCCGCACCCGCAGCAGCAGCGGGTCCCGGATGGCCTTCGGGTCCTGGCTCTCGCCGACCCACCGGGCCAGTTCCGCACTGCCGGCGGGCAGCACCTCGTACTCCTTGCGCTGCCCGCGCACCGGCACCTCGCCGGGCAACGCCCTGATCAACCCGGCCTCCTCCAGCCGGCCCAGCTCCCGGTAGATCTGCTGGTGCGTGGCCGACCAGAAGTACCCGATCGACCTGTCGAACCGCCGGGTCAGCTCCAGCCCCGACGAAGGCTTCTCCAGCAGGGCGGTGAGGATGGCGTGCGGCAGCGACATGCGGCCATCCTAGGTTCGGGGTCGATCCCGGCGCCGCGATCCCGTCCCCGACGGCGCCCGCCGTACGGGCGAGGTCGGGGCGCCCGTACGGTCACCCCAGCGCGGCCAGCGCCTCCGGGGTCCTCGGGCCCGCGGCGTCCGGGGCCAGCAGGCCGTGGGCGCGCAGGTGCGCCGTGACCGTCGGGGACCACGCCTGACGCAGCCCGGCCGAGGCCAACAACGCGGGGTCCGAGAGGAGTTCCGCGGCCGGCCCGACACGGACGCCCGTCGGGGTGAGGACCGCCGCGTCGTCGGCCCAGCGAACCGCCAGGTCGACGTCGTGCGTGGCCATCACCACCGTGGTCCCGGCCGCGCGCAGCCCCGCCAGGACGTCCAACAGCCGCTCCTGCCCGTCCGGGTCCAACCCGGCCGTCGGTTCGTCCAGGATCAGCACGCGCGGGGCCATCGCCACCGCGCCCGCGATGGCCGCGCGCTTGCGCTGCCCGTACGACAGCAGGTGCGTCGGCCGGTCCCGCAGCGCCGTGATGTCCAGGGCGGCGAGCGCCGAGTCCACCCGGCCCCGCACCTCGCCGGGCTCCAGGCCCATGTTCATCGGACCGAAGGACACGTCCTGCTCCACCGAGGCGGCGAACAACTGGTCGTCCGGGTCCTGCACCACCAACTGCACCGCCCTGCGCAGCCGGGTCAGCCCCGCCCGGTCGTGCGTCACCACCGCGCCGTCGAGCCGCAGCGAGCCCGAACCCGGCCGCAGCCCCCCGCTGAGCAACCGCATCAGGGTGGTCTTGCCGCTGCCGTTGCGGCCCAACAGGACCAGCGCCCGGCCCTCGACGATGCCGAAGTCCACGCCGGAGAGGACCGCGGGCCCGTCCTCGTACGCGTAGCCCGCGCCGGCCAGTTCCACCAACGGGTTCACAGGTACAGCCCCTTCAGGGTGAGAGTCACGGTGATCAGGGCCGCCAGCAGCGCCCCGGACGCGGCCAGGAACCGCCACGACAGCGTGGCCTGCGGCACCAGCACCCGCAGCGCGCCGTCGTAGCCGCGCCCCGCCAGCCCCTCCTGGAGCCGCGCGGCGCGGTCGAAGGCCCGGACGAACGAGGTCGCCGCCAGCCCGGCCAGCGAACGCCACACCGCCGCCCGGCCCGTGTGTCCGAGCCGGGCCGCCTGGGCGCGGCGGACCTGCGCCATCGAGTCCAGCAGCAGGAAGCCGATCCGGTACATGACCAGGGCCACGTCCACCACCGGCGCCGGCACCCCGGCCCGCACGAGCCGGGGCAGGACGTCCGACACCGGGGTGGTGAAGGCGAACAGCAGCACCCCGAGGGAGGCCGCGGAGGTGCGCAACAGCAGCTCGGCCGCGTGCCGGGGCCCGTCGGGGGCCCACGACACCAGCCCCGCCGGGCCGCCCACCGCGAACAGCAGCGGGAGCGCCCCGGTGAAGCAGAACCCGAGCGGGATCCGGAAGGCCCGCCACAGTTGGCGCCCGGCCACCCCGGCCGGCCCGAGCAGCACCCCCAGGGTGGCCGCCGCGACGAGCGGCCCCCCGGGCCAGGGCGGCAGGGCGACGGCCGTGACCGTCAGCCCGAGCCCCAACAGGGCCTTCTCCAGCGGATGACGACGGCGCCAGCGGCTGCCGTGCGCCGCCACGTCGATCGGCAGCACCGCCTACGACTCCGCGGGGCCCGCCGGGCCACCGGTCGCGCCGGCCTGGGCGAGGCCCTGACGCCGGCCCTTGCGGACGCCGAAGTAGTACGCGAGCACGCCCGCGCCCAGCGCCGCCTGAAGGGCGAACAGGGCCGACTCGATCTCCCCGGACGGGGGCTCGTACAGCGGCGAGAACCACGGCTCGTAGTCCGGCTTCAGCTCGGTGATGGCCGCCTCCGCCTGCGCGTCGGCGCCCGCGAACGGCTCCTCCTTGCCCTCGCCCAGACCCAGCGCGAGCGGGAGCACGGCCAGCGCCGCCACCAGGAGCAGCAGCACCACGTTGATCTTCGCGTTCCTGGTCATCGGACCACCGCCTCCTCCTGCTTGTTCCCGTTACGGGCCGTCAGCTTCGCGACCCCCAGCCGGACCAGGTCCGACTTGCTCGACTGCATCAGCAGCCGCATCACGAGGACGGTCAGCAGACCCTCGCTGACGGCCAGCGGGATCTGGGTGACGGCGAAGATGCCGCCGAACTTGGCGAGCGCCCCCGGGAAACCGGTGCCCGGGTCGGGGAAGGCCAGCGCCAACTGGACGCTGGTCACGCAGTAGGTGACGAGGTCGGCGAAGAACGCGCCGAAGAAGACGGTCACCATCAGCGGCAGGTCGAACCTCTTGAGCAGCCGGTAGACCCCGTAACCCGCCCAGGGTCCCGCGATCGCCATGGAGAAGACGTTCGCGCCGAGCGTGGTCAGGCCGCCGTGCGCCAGCAGCAGCGCCTGGAAGAGCAGGGTGATCGTGCCGAGCACCGCCATGATCGGAGGCCGGAACAGGATCGCCCCGAGTCCGGTGCCGGTGGGGTGGGAGCAACTGCCCGTCACCGAAGGGATCTTCAGGGCGGACAGGACGAAAGTGAACGCACCGGACGCGCCGAGCAGCAGGGTGCTCTCGGGGTTGGCCTTCACCTCGCGGGTGAGGGCGCGCACACCGTGTACGACGAAGGGAGCGGACGCGGCGCCCCAGGCGACCGCGTGCAAGGGGGGCAGAAACCCCTCGGCTATATGCATGAGTAAGGAGACCTCTCCAGCACCTCGTGGATGGACGACGTGCCCTGGCCGGTCTCCTGGCTCACGGGTACTGATGCCCTGACTCCGCCTTCCCGGGGCCGTGCGGTCTCCCGCGCGGGCCCAGTGGCTTCCCGCAGGGGAGTGGAGCCGGACTTCCCGATCACAGTGGCGAGGGCCGCACCGGTTTTTCACCGGTTTCCCGAACACCAAGGCCCGCTGACCCTAGTCGGCCGCGCGGACCCGTAACAACCCGACCCCGCTCCCGCGCCCCCCGTCCACCCGCTCCGACCAGGGCCGATCCGGATGGCCCCCGGACGGGCGCGGCCCGCTGGCGCACCCGTCCCGGCCTGCGCAGGCTGGGGGAGTGGCCGACGAACACGACTACTCAGACCTCAGCGCCGTCTACGTGAACTGCACGCTCAAGCGCTCGCCCGAGACCAGCAACACCGAGGGGCTGATCAGCAGGAGCCGCGCGGTGATGGAGGCGGCCGGCGCCCGGACCTCACTGATCCGGGCCGTCGACCACGACATCGCCACCGGTGTCTGGCCCGACATGACCGAGCACGGCTGGGAGAGCGACCAGTGGCCGGTCCTCTACAGCCAGATCATGGACGCCGACATCCTCGTGCTGTGCGGGCCGATCTGGCTCGGCGACAACAGCTCCGTGATGAAGCAGGTCATCGAGCGGCTCTACGCCTGCTCCTCGATCCTGAACGACCGGGGCCAGTACGCCTACTACGGCAGGGTCGGCGGCGCGCTGATCACCGGCAACGAGGACGGCGTCAAACACTGCGCCATGAACGTCCTCTACAGCCTCCAGCACCTCGGCTACGCGATCCCGCCGCAGGCCGACGCGGGCTGGATCGGCGAGGCAGGGCCCGGCCCCTCGTACCTCGACCCGGGGTCGGGCGGCCCGGAGAACGACTTCACCAACCGGAACACCACGTTCATGACGTGGAACCTGATGCACCTGGCCGCCCTGCTCAAACGGTCCGGCGGCATGCCCGCACACGGCAACCAGCGCGCGGAGTGGGACGCGGGGTGCCGTTTCGACTTCCCCAATCCGGAACACCGCTAGTGCTGTGACCGGACGCGAGGGGCCCGGGGCGGCGCACGCCCCGGGCCCCTCGACCGTTCGAACCGTGCGCCGGGCGACGGTTCAGCAGGTCGCCGGGTGCGGGAAGTCGACGACGAGCCGCTCCGGCGCGTGCAGCACACTGGTCTTGTAGGTGGGTTTGGTGTCGAAGGCGGCGCCGAAGGTCACGTACCCCTCGTAGTCGCCGGTGTAGGCCATGCCCTTGAGTTTGGGCAGGTTGATCTTCTGTAGGCGGGGGCCCTGGTAGACGTTCTGGCCGGCGTCGGTGTGCCCGGCCGCCGGGTGCAGCCGGATCTCCAGGAAGAACTTCCCGGCCAGCGGCACGGGCTTGCCGGACCCGTCGTAGACCAGTTGGGAAACGGGTGTGACGGTGACCGGGGGAGCGGATCCCTGGAGGTCGACGACGAGCCGGTCGAAGGTGCAGTGACCGCCGAAGCGGGCATTGGTGACCAGCGTGGTGGACAGGGTGCGGGTGGCGGCCGAGGCCGGAGCGGCGAGGCCGATCCCGGCGGCGAGCAGCGTGCCCGTGACGAGTGCGGTGACCTGACGGCGACGCAGTGGACGCATGACGTCCCCCCGATTCTTCAGAGACGGGGACAGTGGTGTCACAGCAGAAGACACTCCCCGGGCGCCCATGGTTGCACCGGATCGGGCACCAGCCCGCGCGGGGGCGGGCGGCGGGGCCGCGAGCCGCGCCGTCAGCCGGGCAGCAGCGCGCTCAGTTCCGCGTCCAGGTCGTAGTGCCGTCGTTCCTGCCCGCGCGGCACCAGTTCCACGAGCCGGCGGCACAGGGCCCGTACGTCCTTCGCCCGGGCGGACACCACACACCCCTGCTCGCCGTTGCTGAACGCCAGGAAGATCCGCGGCTCGGTGGCCTTCCAGCGCGGCCACACCTGTATGTCTCCCTCGCCCGTGGCGCAGGTCTGCCCGTCGAGCAGCAGCTCGCGGGAGAACACCCAGCGCGCGATGTGCACCCCGGCGCCCTCGAAGTCGAGCGTGATCTCGTAGGGCCGGTCGGTGCGGTACACGAACGTCCCCCGCACCGGGATGCGGGTGGGCGCGGCCTCCAGGCGGAGGGGGAGGACGCGGTGCTCCGTGATCGTCATGGTGGGGGGTGCGCCTCTCTGTCGGCGGGGGTGTTTCCTTCCCCTCGGGCAAGCTAACCCCACGCCTTCCCCGCATCCGCGGGTCCAAGGTCCCGACCCGGACGGGCCGCTCGGCCCGTCTTGCGCCGGCTCCGGGATTTCCCCGCCCCCACCGGACACGCGGAAGCCCGCCCTCGGGGGAGGACGGGCTCGACGGGCCCGCCGCGCGCGGCGGCGGGCGGACGCTCAGGTCAGCATTCGATGACGTTGACCGCGAGACCGCCGCGAGCGGTCTCCTTGTACTTCACCTTCATGTCGGCGCCGGTCTCCTTCATGGTCTTGATGACCTTGTCGAGGGAGACCTTGTGGGTGCCGTCGCCGCGCATCGCCATCTTGGCGGCGGTGACCGCCTTGACGGCCGCCATGCCGTTGCGCTCGATGCACGGGATCTGCACGAGCCCGCCGACCGGGTCACAGGTGAGGCCGAGGTTGTGCTCCATGCCGATCTCGGCGGCGTTCTCCACTTGCTCGGGGGTGCCGCCCAGCACCTCGGCGAGGGCGCCGGCCGCCATGGAGCAGGCCGAGCCGACCTCGCCCTGGCAGCCGACCTCGGCGCCGGAGATCGAGGCGTTCTCCTTGAAGAGCATGCCGATCGCGCCCGCCGCGAGGAGGAAGCGCACCACGCCGTCCTCGTCGGCCCCCGGCACGAAGTTCATGTAGTAGTGCAGGACCGCCGGGATGATGCCCGCGGCGCCGTTGGTGGGGGCGGTGACGACCCGGCCGCCCGCCGCGTTCTCCTCGTTGACGGCCATCGCGTACAGCGTCGCCCACTCCATGGCGTGCGCCTGCGGGTCGCCCTCGGCGCGCAGCTGGCGGGCGGTGCCCGCGGCGCGGCGCTTGACGCGCAGACCACCCGGCAGGATGCCCTCGCGGGACATGCCGCGCGACACGCAGGCCTGCATGACCCGCCAGATCTCCAGGAGGCCCGCGCGGATCTCCTCCTCGGTGCGCCAGGCCTTCTCGTTCTCCAGCATCAGGGACGAGATGGACAGGCCGTTCTCGTTCGCCAGCCGCAGCATCTCGTCACCGGAGCGGAAGGAGTACTTCAACACCGTGTCGTCGAGCTTGATCCTGTCCTCGCCGACCGCGTCCTCGTCCACCACGAAGCCGCCGCCCACCGAGTAGTACGTCTTCTCCAGCAGCGGGGTGCCGGAGGCGTCGTACGCGAAGAGCGTCATGCCGTTCGCGTGGTAGGGCAGCGAGCGCCGACGGTGCAGGATCAGCTGGTTCGGCTCGTCGAAGGCGATCTCGTGGGCCTCGCCTATCTCGGCGCCGAGCAGCCGCAGCCGGCCGCTCTGGCGGATGCGCTCCACCTCGGCGTCCGCCGTCTCGACGTTCACCGTGCGGGGGGAGTGCCCCTCCAGCCCCAGCAGGACGGCCTTGGGCGTGCCGTGGCCATGGCCGGTGGCGCCGAGGGAGCCGAAGAGTTCCGCGCGGACGGACGCGGTCTGGGCGAGGACACCGTCCTTCTTCAGGCGGGTCACGAACATGCGCGCCGCCCGCATCGGGCCGACCGTGTGGGAGGAGGAGGGGCCGATGCCGATGGAGAAGAGATCGAAGACGGAGATGGCCACGGTGGCGGACTCCCTTGTCTGCTCGTGGGGTGGGAGGGGGCAGGAGAGGCGGATTGGTCGGATTTTGTCCGGCAGCCGAGCTTAACGCGAGGAGGTGAACAAGCCGGCTGGCGGGAGGGTTGCACGGGTGACGGTCAGGCGCGGCTCGGTCCGCGCTCCGGTACCACGCATGCGGCGTCCGGTGCCGGTCAGGGGCCGGGTCCCGGTCGGGCGGGCCCGTCCGGTGGCCCCCGATGCCCGGGCGTACGGCCGGACGTACGTGAGCAAGGCCATGCCGGCCGGCCCGCGGCGCGGTGTCCGGTCGGGCCGCCCGGGCGAGGGGGAGGCGGCAGCACTCCCGACCTCCCCGACCCCGTGCCCCGTACCCGCGCCCCGTCCCCGGGGCCGCGGACGGGTCGGACACCGACCGCCTCCGGCCGGGTCCACGGTCACGAGAAGGGCCCGGTGCCTGCGGAAACAGCCACCGGGCCCGACCCGTGAGGTTCTAGCGCACCACGTCAGAGCGTGGGGTACAGCGGGAACTTCGCGGCGAGCGCCGAGACGCGCGCCTTCAGGGCCTCGGCGTCGGCCTCCGCGAACGGAGAGGGCGCCTTCAGCGCCTCCGCGATGATCTCGGCGACCTCGGTGAAGGCCTCCGCGTCGAAACCGCGGGTGGCGAGGGCCGGCGTGCCGATCCGCAGACCCGAGGTGACCATCGGCGGCCGCGGGTCGTTCGGGATGGCGTTCCGGTTGACCGTGATGCCGACCTCGTGGAGGCGGTCCTCGGCCTGCTGACCGTCCAGCTCGGAGTTGCGCAGGTCGACCAGGACCAGGTGCACGTCGGTGCCGCCGGTGAGGACGTCCACGCCCACGGCCTTGACGTCGTCCTGGACCAGACGGGCGGCGAGGATCTTCGCGCCCTCCAGGGTGCGCTCCTGGCGCTCCTTGAACTCGGGCGAGGCGGCGACCTTGAACGAGACCGCCTTTGCCGCGATCACGTGCTCCAGCGGACCACCCTGCTGACCGGGGAAGACCGCAGAGTTGATCTTCTTGGCCAGTTCCTGCGTCGACAGGATCACACCGCCGCGCGGACCACCGAGGGTCTTGTGCGTGGTGGTGGTCACGACGTGGGCGTGGGGCACCGGGTTGGGGTGCAGACCCGCGGCGACCAGGCCGGCGAAGTGCGCCATGTCGACCATCAGGTACGCGCCGACCTCGTCCGCGATGCGGCGGAAGGCGGCGAAGTCCAGCTGACGCGGGTAGGCGGACCAGCCCGCGACGATCAGCTGCGGCTTGGACTCCTTGGCGAGGCGCTCGACCTCGGCCATGTCGACCTCGCCCGAAGCGTCCACGTGGTACGGGACCACGTTGTAGAGCTTGCCGGAGAAGTTGATCTTCATGCCGTGGGTCAGGTGACCACCGTGGGCGAGGTTCAGGCCCATGATCGTGTCGCCCGGCTTGAGCAGCGCGAACATCGCGGCGGCGTTCGCCTGCGCACCGGAGTGCGGCTGGACGTTCGCGGCCTCGGCGCCGAACAGCGCCTTGATGCGGTCGATCGCGATCTGCTCGACCACGTCGACGTGCTCGCAGCCGCCGTAGTAACGGCGGCCGGGGTAGCCCTCGGCGTACTTGTTGGTCAGGACCGAGCCCTGGGCCTCCATGACGGCGACCGGAGCGAAGTTCTCCGACGCGATCATTTCCAGGGTGGACTGCTGACGTTCGAGTTCGGCGTCGACGGCGGCGGCGACGTCGGGGTCGAGCTCGTGGAGAGGGGTGTTCAGTACAGACATCAGGGTCCCCTGGGGTCAGTTACCGGCGGTGAGCTTGGCGTACTCGTCGACGGAGAGCAGGTCGTCCTGCTCCTCCGTGACGCGCACCTTGAAGAGCCAGCCGCCCTCGAAAGGAGCCGAGTTCACCAGCGACGGGTCGTCCACGACGTCCTGGTTGGCCTCGACGACCTCACCGGTGACGGGGGAGTACAGGTCGCTGACCGACTTGGTCGACTCCAGCTCGCCGCAGGTCTCGCCCGCGGTCACCGTGTCGCCTACCTCGGGAAGCTGGGCGTAGACGACGTCACCGAGCGCGTTGGCCGCGAACTCCGTGATGCCGACCGTCGAGACGCCGTCCTCGGCGCCCGACAGCCACTCGTGCTCCTTGCTGTAACGCAGCTGCTGGGGGTTGCTCATGGCCTGATTCTCCTGGATGCGGGGGAGTGGATGTGAACCGGTGGTCTTGAATGCCGAGACGGCGCCGCACGGACCTCCGGACGGCGACGACGCGCTTGGGAAGGGGCGGAACTACTTCTGCCGCTTGTAGAACGGCAGCGCCACGACCTCGTACGGCTCATGCGTACCGCGAATGTCCACGCCGACACCGGAGGTGCCGGGCGCGGCGTGCGCCGCGTCCACGTACGCCATCGCGATCGGCTTGCCCAGCGTCGGCGACGGGGCGCCCGAGGTGACCTCTCCGACGACCTGCCCGTCCGCGACGACCGGGAACCCGGCGCGCGGGACCCGGCGGCCCTCGGCGATCAGGCCGACCAGCTTGCGCGGCGGGTTGTCGGCGGCGCGCTCGGCGGCGGCCTCCAGCGCCTTGCGGCCGACGAAGTCCACCTCCTTCTCGAACTTCACGACCCGGCCCAGACCCGCGTCGAACGGGGTGAGGGAGGTGGTCAGCTCGTGCCCGTACAGCGGCATGCCCGCCTCCAGGCGCAGGGTGTCGCGGCAGGAGAGACCGGCCGGGACCAGGCCGACGCCCGCGCCCGCCTCGGTCAGCGCCTGCCACAGCTCCACCGCGTGCTCCGGGGAGACGAACAGCTCGAAGCCGTCCTCGCCGGTGTAGCCCGTCCGCGCGATCAGCGCGGGAACCCCGGCCACCGTGCCCGGCAGGCCGGCGTAGTACTTCAGGCCGTCCAGGTCGGCGTCGGTCAGCGACTTCAGGATGCCGGGGGACTCCGGGCCCTGCACGGCGATCAGCGCGTACGCGTCGCGGTCGTCACGGACCTCGGCGTCGAAGCCCGCGGCCCGCTCGGTGATCGCGTCCAGGACGACCTGGGCGTTGGAGGCGTTGGCGACGACCATGTACTCGGTCTCGCCCAGGCGGTAGACGATCAGGTCGTCCAGGATCCCGCCGTCCTCCTGACAGATGTGCGTGTAGCGGGCGCGGCCGACGCCGACGGTCGAGATGTTGCCGACCAGCGCGTAGTCGAGGACCTTCACGGCCTCGGGGCCGGTCAGGGTGATCTCGCCCATGTGGGAGAGATCGAAGAGACCGGCCTTGGTGCGCACGGCGTTGTGCTCGTCGCGCTCACTGGCGTAGCGCAGCGGCATGTCCCAGCCCGCGAAGTCGGTCATGGTCGCACCGAGCGAGCGGTGCAGCGCGTCGAGGGCGGTCAGACGGGGGGCAGTGCTCATGGGTGTGGCTCCCGGGTCCCAGGGCATGACATGACGAGGACGATCCTCCCCATCTGTCATCGGAACCTGAGAGGTTCGCCGAGAGTTCCCGCGCAAACGGGGCGCGTCGTCGACTTGCACCTTGGGTGGAGCGCACGCCGTTGCCGTCGGGGACGGCGGACGCGGCTCGCTTTTCAGATCTGCCTCATCCACGCGGTACGGGGCCTGAGAGATTCAAGGGAGGGACTTGCTCCTTCGGCGCCCGGGCACGGCCTCACGGCCTGCCGGGACTCTCCCGCGCGGATTCAAGCGGCCGGTATGCAGTTGGTGTCCAGATGGCGCACATCATTGCACGCGACGGCCCGCGACGGGCGTGCGGGCCCGAAAGACCGTGCGTGACCGTGACCGGGCCCGAGCGGGCCCCCGGAACCGGGCATGCCGGATTACCGTCTCTTTACACTCAGTGGGCAAGGGTCCTTGCGACCCGATTCGGGGGAGGCGATCACTGTGGCGGTGCGGAGATTCGGAGTGCTGACGACGACGGGGACCGTGACGGGAGTGCCGGCGCAGCGGGGCGCCCACGAGAGACCCGCCCGGGCCGGGAGCACGGCCGTGCGCGACCTGCGCGGCCGAGGCGCGCACGGACCGCGCGGGCTCGACTTCGCCGACGGGGACATCGTCGTGGTGTCCGGCCTGCCCGGCGGCGGCAAGAGCACGCTGATCAAGCGGGCCGCGGCCGGCGGCATCGACTCCCAGGACACCCGCGAGCGCTGGGAGCGGCGCATGCCGCACGCGCTGCCCTACGCGGTCTACCGGCCGCTGGTCCGCGTCGCGCACTACTGGGGCCTGTGGCGGACCGTGCGCTCCGGGGCCTCCGTCGTGGTCCACGACTGCGGCACCCAGACCTGGGTGCGGGGACTGCTCGCCGGGTTCGCCCGGCGCCGGAACCGGTCCCTGCACCTGCTGCTCCTCGACACCACCCCGCAGGAGGCCCTGGCCGGGCAGGAGGCGCGGGGCCGGCGGGTGTCGGCGTACGCCTTCTCCCGCCACCGCGGCGCGGCGGACCGGCTCCTGCGCGACGCCGAGTCGGGCGGCCTCCCGCGCGGCTGCGCGTCGGTGGTCCTGCTGGACCGCGCCGCCGCCTCGGGCATCGCCCGCATCACCTTCGTCCCCACGCCCGCCGCCGGCGGCTGAGGCGCGGGCCCGGGCGAGGGGGGTCCCCGCCGACCCACTAACCTCGGCACGGCAAAGGTGGCGATGGCAGCGGAGGCGTGGATGCACGGCGGCGGGTGGCCCGACAACGAGCTGGAGCAGGTGCTCGGGGCGGCGCTGGGAGCGGCGGACGCGGGAGCGCGGATCCTGGAGGTCCTCGGCCGCAGCCGGCTCTGGGTGCCGCTGCCGGCCGGTGGCGCGCCCGACGCTGCCGACCTGACCCTGCCGACGATGCAGATCGGCGGCCAGGCGTACGTCCCCGTCTACAGCTCCGAGGCCCAGTTCCGGTTCTGCGTCGGCCCCGGCATGGACTTCGCCGTGGCCCCCGCCGTGGACTTCGCCCGCGGGCTGCCGCCGCAGATCGGCCTCGCCGTGAACCCCGAGGGGGCCGTCGGCGTCCCGCTGCCCCCGGTCGCCGTCGCGGAGCTGTGCCGCACGGGACGGACCCCGCTCGACGGACCGGCCACCGGCGGCCGCGTCCGGCTCTTCGAGCCCGACTGGCAGGACGACCCGGTGGACTTCCTCGCCGCGGCCGGCGAGGAGTTCCGTGCCACCGGCGTGGTGGCCGCGGCGCACCGCTGCCTGGCCAGCGTGGAGGGCGGGGCGCCCGAGTTGTACATCGGTGTCCGACTGGTGGGATGGGATCCCGAGTCGCGGAACGCGCCGATGGAGGCGCTCGGCCGGGCGCTGGCCCGCGTACCGGCGCCCTGGCCCGTGCAGTTGATCCTCCTGGACGCCGCCGAGGACCCGGTCACGGAGTGGATTCGTGAGCGTGTGCGCCCCTTCTACCTCCCGTAGGGCCGCTTAAGCTGATTACATCTCTTGGCCCCGCTCGCGTGGCCTGGGTAACGGGTGGACGACGGGCGGACGAAGAGGGGTACCGGGTGAGTGCGTCAGGCACGGCCGCGGCCGGGCAGGTCGAGCACATGCTGCGCCAGGTGACTCCCGGGCGCTATGAGAGCTACGAGTCGCTTCTGCACGCCCTGGCCGAGGGCCGGCTGTGGATGTTGTTGTGGCAGGGGCAGCCGGGTTCCCCGGACGCCCAGTACGGGGGGATGGAGGTCGACGGGCTCGGATACGCGCCCTGCGTGACCTCCACGCAGGAACTGGCCGCCAGCGGCTGGAACCGCGGCTACGAGGTGGTCACCGGCCGGGACATCGCCCGCGCCCTCTACCCGGACCGCTGGGGGCTGTGGCTCAACCCGCACGCCCAGGGCGGCGGTCTCGGACTGCCGTGGGCGGACCTCCGCCGGATCGCGACGGGCCTCGACCGGATGCCCGCCGGACCGCTGCGGCTGTCGGAGCCCGCCCTGGAGCTCCCGCAGTTCTACGGACTGCTCACCCAGCACGCGCACCGCACGCCCGCCGTCCGGTCGCTCCGCAGGGCCTGGGTGCAGCCGTCGCTCGGATCGGCGTACCTCGCCGTCGGGCTCGACCTGTACGACGCCTCCGCGCCCGCGCTGGAGTCCGTCCGGGAGATGATGCGCCAGTCGGTCGGGGCGGTCCCCGACGGCGTTCCCGTGTGCACCGTCGCGCTGGCCGACGAGCACGATCCGGTCGCGATGTGGCTGCGTTCGCAGACCCGGCCCTTCTACGACCGCGAGGGCCAGGCGCCCTCGTACTGAGGCGTTCCCCCCCGGGCCTCCGTCGGACCTCCGGCGGGGGCCTTTCGCATGCCCGCTCCCCGGCTCTCGTGCGGACGGCCCGATCGGCCCCTCCAGGCCTCCCGTCAGGCCGTCCTTGTCCGCCGGGGGCCTCGGACGGCCCGCGCGGCGCCGCCGTCCGGACGGCGGAACGGGCGCCCGGGGAACGCCTCGGGCCGCCGCCGGCCACCGCCCCCGGGCAACCTTCGGCTTGTCCTGATTTCATCGGTCTTGTGGGGCCAAAAGGCATGCGAGTCTTGCGAGTTGGGCGCCATGTCCGGTTCCGTACCGAACAGGCGGTCTTGCTCCGCTGAGACGCGAGTGAAGTCCGGATAACGGGTACCGGGACGTCAGATCACGTTTGCGCATCCATTCATCTGCGGGTCTGGCGGCTGGTCGAGCGCCCGATGAAGACTCCCCACCCAAGAGCCGATCAGTCCTCCGGGACGCGGTTCGGTTCGTTGACTGCACCTGTTGTTTCGCACGGCACTTTCGCAGCACTTCCCGCACTTCCTGCACCTCACACGCGTTCCGCGTGTCCACGCACTCCGAGCGCCACTCCGCACCAACGCCGCCACAGCGGCGGGCATGGGCCGGCACACCCGTCGGCCGAGAGGGGTCCCCACCACGATGACGGCACCACTGCATGACACGGACGCGGAAACACCCGCACCCGTGTCCGTAGCCGACGTCCCTGCCAAGGCCATCGAAGGCCGCTCGCCCGGCCGCATCGCCTGGATGCGGCTCAAGCGCGACAAGGTCGCGCTGACCGGCGGCGTGGTCGTGATCCTCCTGATCCTGGTGGCCGTCTTCGCGCCGCTGATCGTGAGCCTGCTGGGCCATCCGCCCAACGAGTTCCACGAAGACATGCTCGACCCGGACTTCGGGACGCCGCTCGGTTCGTTCGGCGGCATGAGCTCCGACTTCCTGCTGGGCGTCGAACCCACCAACGGGCGCGACGTGTTCAGCCGGATCGTCTACGGCGCCCGCATCTCCCTGGTCGTCGCCTTCCTCGCGGCCTTCGTCTCGGTGATCCTCGGCAGCCTGCTCGGCGCGCTCGCCGGGTTCCTCGGCGGCTGGGTCGACGGCGTCATCAGCCGCACGATGGACCTGCTGCTGGCCTTCCCGCAGCTGCTGTTCACCATCGCCCTCGTGTCCGTGGTCCCCAACTCCCTCTGGGGGTTCGAGGGTTCGGGCGTCCGGATGGGCGTGCTGGTCGTCGTCATCGGCTTCTTCGGCTGGCCGTACATCGGCCGCATCGTCCGAGGACAGACGATCTCCCTGCGTGAACGCGAATACGTCGAGGCCGCGCGCAGCCTCGGGGCGGGTCGCGGCTACATCCTGATCAAGGAGCTGCTGCCCAACCTGGTCGCGCCGATCCTCGTCTACTCGACGCTGATCATCCCGACCAACATCCTGACGGAGGCGGCCCTCAGCTTCCTCGGTGCCGGCGTCAAGCCGCCCACCGCCTCCTGGGGCAAGATGCTGTCCGACGCCGTCCCCATCTACCAGGACGACCCCATGTACATGGTGGTCCCGGGCCTCACGATCTTCATCACCGTCCTGGCGTTCAACCTCTTCGGGGACGGGCTGCGCGACGCACTCGACCCCAAGGGCAGCTGAACCGCTTCTTCGATTCACCACCTATGGAGGTTGGACAACCGTGATCCGCAGAAAGCAGGCACTCGCGATCACCGCCGTGGTCGCCGCCTTGTCGATGACCGCCGCGTGTGGCGGTGGCAAGGACGAGGGCAAGAAGTCCGAGGGCGCGAACGACAAGGGCTACAGCGGTGCCTCCACGGCCCTGGTGAACGCCTCGGACGCCAAGGGCGGTGAGCTCAAGCTCTGGTCGCCGCAGGACGTCGACTACCTCGACCCGGCGCGCGCCTACTACGGCTTCGTGTGGAACCTGCAGCGCCTCTACGTCCGCCAGCTCTTCGCGTACGACAGCAAGCCGGGCGCCGCGGGCACCAAGCTGGTCCCGGACCTCGCCGAGGCCGCGCCGGTCCTGAGCAACGACGGCAAGACGTACACCGTCAAGATCAAGGACGGCGTGAAGTTCGAGGACGGCACGCCGATCACCTCGAAGGACTTCAAGTACGGCATCGAGCGCGTCTTCGCGCAGGACGTGCTGTCCGGCGGCCCGACGTACCTGGTCGACCTGCTCGACCAGGGCCAGAAGTACCCCGGCCCGTACAAGGACACCGACCCGAACAAGCTGGGTCTGAAGTCGGTCCAGACGCCGGACGACAAGACGATCGTCTTCAACCTGGCCAGCGCCAACTCGGACTTCAACTACCTGCTGGCGATGCCGTCCTCCTCGCCCGTCCCGGCGGCCAAGGACCAGGGCGCGGGCTACACCAACAAGCCCGTCTCCACCGGTCCTTACAAGGTCGAGAGCTTCACCGCGGGCAAGGGCGCCACCTTCGTCCGCAACGAGAACTGGGACCCGAAGACGGACACGATCCGCAAGGGTCTGCCGGACAAGGTCAGCTTCACGGTCACGACCAACCCGGACGACATGGACCAGCGCCTGCTCTCCGGCGACATCGACCTCGCCGTCGACGGCACCGGTGTCCAGCAGGCCGCGAAGAACAAGATCCTCAAGGACGCGAACCTCAAGAAGAACGCGGACAACCCGTTCACGGGCTACATCCGCTACTTCGCCTTCCCGCAGACGGTCGCGCCGTTCGAGAACATCGAGTGCCGCAAGGCCGTCATCTACGCGGCCGACCCGAAGTCGCTCCAGAACGCCCGCGGTGGCCCGACCAGCGGTGACCTCGGCGCGAACATGCTGCCGCCCGGCATCCCCGGCTCGGACAAGTCCTTCGACCCGTGGGGCCTGACCGCCGGCAAGGCGCAGGAGCAGAAGGCCAAGGACGCGCTCAAGGCCTGTGGCAAGCCCGACGGGTTCGAGACCACCATCGCGGTCCGCAACAACCGCGCCCCCGAGGTCAAGACCGCCGAGTCCCTCCAGGCCTCGCTCGCCAAGGTCGGCATCAAGGCCACGATCGACCAGTACGACGGCAAGCTCTCCTCCTCCACGATCGGTTCGCCCGAGAACGTGAAGAAGAAGAACTACGGCATCATCGTCATGGGCTGGGGCGCCGACTACAACTCCGGCTCGGGCTTCCTCCAGCCCCTGGTCGACGGCTCGTTCATCCTGCCGAACGGCAACAACAACTACACGATGCTGGACGACCCCGAGGTCAACGGCCTGTTCGACAAGGCCGCGAACGCCGCCACCCCGGACGCCGCCGCTCCGTTCTACACGGACATCAACAAGAAGATCATGGAGAAGGCGCTCTACCTCCCGATCAACTTCGACAAGGCGCTCATCTACCACAACCCGCGCCTGACGAACGTCTACTTCAACGACTCGATGGGCCGCATCGACCTCGCTGTCCTGGGCGTCGCCAAGTAGTCGTCCGACCGTCCGGCGGCCGCTCCACCGCGGCCGCCGGGCACCAGCAGGCCAGCAATTCGTAAGTAAGTGCCTTCACCGCACATGCGCTAGTCCGAAGGGCAGGTGAAGGCCGCAGGCGGCGGCTGTCGTCCCCACAAGGGGCGGCAGCCGCCCGCCCCGGGCGGCCGACTGCAGTGCTCGTCTACCTCATACGGCGGCTGTTCAACGTCGCCGCCACGCTGCTGGTGGTCTCCGTGGTCACCTTCGGCATCTTCTTCGCGGTCCCGAAGCTGACCGGCAGCGATCCCGCGCTCATGTACGCCGGTCGAGAGACCAACGAGACTGCCCTGGCGGGCATCCGCGTGAAGATGGGCTTCGACAAGCCCATCTCCGAGCAGTACTGGGTGTTCCTCAAGGGCATCTTCGTCGGCCGCGACTACGACGGCGGCACCGAGGTCACGCACTGCGCCGCTCCGTGCTTCGGCTACTCCTTCAAGAGCGAGGCCCCCGTCTGGGAGACCATGCTCGACCGCATGCCGGTCACCCTCTCGCTCGCCGTCGGCGCCGCCTTGATCTGGGTGCTCGCCGGTGTGGCCACCGGAGTGGTCTCGGCGCTGAAACGGCGTACGGCCATCGACCGGACCGTCATGATCGGAGCGCTCGCCGGCGTCTCCCTGCCGATCTTCTTCACCGGCATGGTGGCTCCCGCCGTCTTCGTCTACGGCCTCGGCTGGTTGGACGTGTCCAACTACAAACCTCTGACCGAGGATCCGCTGGCCTGGCTCAACAGTCTGATCCTGCCCTGGGTCACCCTCGCCTTCCTCTTCGCGGCGACCTACGCCCGCATCACCCGCGCGACCATGCTGGAGGTCCTCGGCGAGGACTACATCCGCACCGCCCGCGCCAAGGGACTCAAGGAGGGCGTGGTCATCCGCAAGCACGCCCTGCGTTCCACCCTCACCCCGATCGTCACGATGTTCGGCCTCGACCTCGGCGGACTCCTCGGCGGCGCGGTGCTCACCGAGACGACCTTCAACTTCCAGGGTCTGGGAACGGCGGCCGTCGCCGCCATCGGCCAGGGCGACCTCCCCGTGATCATGGGTGTCACCCTCCTCGCCGCGCTCTTCGTGGTGATGGCCAACCTGATCGTGGACCTGCTGTACGCCGTCATCGACCCGCGCGTGAGGCTGACGTGACCGAGAACCCCGCCGTTTCCACCGGCACCTCCGGCGAGCCCGCGTTCGTCCCCGAGCAGGCCAAGGGGGAGACCCGCGCCGGCGACTCCTTCCTCTCCGTACGCGACCTCAAGGTCCACTTCCCGACCGACGACGGCCTCGTCAAGTCCGTCGACGGGCTCTCCTTCGACCTGGAGCGCGGCAAGACGCTCGGCATCGTCGGCGAGTCCGGCTCGGGCAAGTCGGTGACCTCGCTGGCCATCATGGGCCTGCACCGCACCGGCAACGCCCGCAGCCGCCCGCACATCTCCGGGCAGGTCGTGCTCGACGGCGAGGACCTGGTCCAGGCCGACGCCGACCACGTGCGCAAGCTCCGCGGGCACAAGATGGCGATGGTCTTCCAGGACCCGCTGTCCGCGATGCACCCGTACTACTCGGTCGGCAAGCAGATCGTCGAGGCCTACCGGACCCACCACGACGTCGACAAGAAGACGGCCCGCAAGCGGGCCGTCGAGATGCTCGACCGGGTCGGCATCCCGGAGCCCCACCGGCGCGTGGACGCGTACCCCCACGAGTTCTCCGGTGGCATGCGCCAGCGCGCGATGATCGCCATGGCGCTGGTCAACAACCCCGAACTGCTCATCGCGGACGAGCCCACCACCGCCCTGGACGTCACCGTCCAGGCGCAGATCCTGGACCTCATCCGCGACCTGCAGAAGGAGTTCGGCTCCGCGGTCATCATGATCACGCACGACCTCGGCGTGGTCGCCGAGATGGCCGACGACATCCTCGTGATGTACGGAGGCCGGTGCGTCGAGCGCGGCACCGCGGAGAAGGTCTTCTACGGCCCGCGGCACCCCTACACCTGGGGGCTGCTCGGCTCGATGCCGCGCATCGACCGCGACCAGACCGAGCGGCTGATCCCGGTGAAGGGCTCGCCGCCCAGCCTCATCAACATCCCGAGCGGCTGCGCGTTCAACCCCCGGTGCCCCTACGCCGACGTACCCAAGGGCGGCATCACCCGCACCCAGCGCCCCGAGCTGACCGAGGACGACAGCCGGCACTGGTCCGCCTGCCACATGTCGCAGGAGGAGCGGACCCGGATCTGGACCGAAGAGATTGCGCCGAAGCTGTGACCGACATGAACAAGACGGGCGCGGCGGGGGTCTCCTCCGCGCAGGCCGCGGCGGACACCGCCGAGGAGCCGCTGCTGAAGGTGACCGGGCTGGTCAAGCACTTCCCCATCAACAAGGGGCTGTTGCGCCGCCAGGCCGGCGCCGTCAAGGCCGTGGACGGCATCGACTTCGACGTCCGGCGGGGTGAGACCCTCGGCATCGTCGGCGAGTCCGGCTGCGGCAAGTCCACCATGGGCCGGCTGATCACCCGACTGCTCGAACCGACCGGCGGGAAGGTCGAGTTCGAGGGCCGGGACATCACGCACCTGAGCGTCGCGGGCATGCGACCGCTGCGCCGCGACGTGCAGATGATCTTCCAGGACCCGTACGGCTCGCTGAACCCCCGCCACACGGTGGGCACCATCGTCGGGGCGCCCTTCAAGCTCCAGAAGGTCACCCCCGAGGGCGGCGTGAAGGCCGAGGTCCAGCGGCTGCTCTCGCTGGTGGGTCTCAACCCCGAGCACTACAACCGCTACCCGCACGAGTTCTCCGGCGGCCAGCGGCAGCGCATCGGCATCGCGCGGGCCCTGGCCCTCAATCCGAAGCTCGTCGTCGCCGACGAGCCGGTGTCGGCGCTGGACGTCTCGATCCAGGCCCAGGTGGTGAACCTGCTGGACGACCTCCAGGAGGAACTCGGCCTGACGTACGTGATCATCGCGCACGACCTGTCGGTCATCCGGCACGTCTCGGACCGCATCGCGGTGATGTACCTCGGCAAGATCGTCGAGCTGGCCGACCGCAAGTCGCTGTACGAGGCGCCGATGCACCCCTACACGACCGCGCTCATGTCGGCGGTGCCGGTGCCGGACCCGAGGCGGCGCGGCGCGAAGAGCGGGCGCATCCTGCTCAAGGGCGACGTCCCGTCGCCGATCTCGCCGCCCAGCGGTTGCCGGTTCCACACCCGGTGCTGGAAGGCGACCGAGCTGTGCACCACGCAGGAGCCGCCGCTGGTGGCCCTGAAGACGGGGCACCAGGTCGCCTGCCACCACCCGGAGAACGCGCCGGACCAGGCGCCGGGCGACAAGGCCCTGCCGGGCGCCGCCGAAGTGGTGGACACGCCGACGGTGTAGCGGGTCTCGACGTCGGCGTGGCGGGTCACGCCGACGATCCGGCGGGTCACGACGACCGCAGGTGTCCGACCCCGGAGTAGCGGCCGGGGTCGGGTGTGGTGCCGGGGCACCCGGGCGTACGCGTCCGGGAACCCCGGCACCACTGTGCGTTCCCCGGCAGGTGTCGCGGGCGCCCCGCCCACGCCCCGTCGCGCCGGCGGGCGGGCGGTGCGACGGCGGACGGCACAATGGGGGCGTGCTCCACGATCTCTTCCCGCCCGGCATCCAGCACGCCCTGGACCTCGCGGGCATTTTTGTCTTCGCCACCGCGGGCGCCCTGCTCGCCGTGCGCAAGAACTTCGACATCTTCGGCATCGCCGTGCTCGCGCTCGTCACCGCCCTCGGCGGCGGTCTCTTCCGCGACCTCGTCATCGGCGCCGTCCCGCCCGCCGCCTTCGGGGAGCTCAGCTTCTTCGTGACACCGCTGGTCGCCGCCGGGCTGGTCTTCTTCCTGCACCCCGAGGTCCAGCGGATCAACCGCGCCATCAACGTCTTCGACGCGGCCGGCCTCGGACTGTTCTGCGTGACGGGCACGACCAAGGCGTACGAGTACGGCCTCGGGCTGACCGCGTCCGCCTCGCTGGGGCTGGCCACGGCGGTCGGGGGAGGCGTGCTGCGCGACGTGCTGGTCAACGAGGTCCCGTCGCTGCTGCGCGACCGCGAGATGTACGCGGTGCCCGCGGTCGTCGGCGCCTCGATGGTGGCCCTCTTCATCGCCTTCGACACGCTCAACGCCCTCACCACCGCCGCGGCGATCATCACCACCTTCGTGCTCCGGCTGCTCGCGATCCGTTACCACTGGCGGGCGCCGCTGGCCTGGAACCGCCGGTCCGCAGTGGCCGAAGAGCCGTAACGCGCATGTAGCAATAGAAAGCTACCGCTTAGTAGCATGCCGGTGTACCGTCGTTTTCATGTCACATGCAGCGGCCCAGGCATCCATCGGCGACAGCGAGTTCGACCGCGACACCACCCTCTCCGCCCGCGCGGACGAGCCCGGGGTGTACGACGCTGAACTCAGCGCCGGCTGGACGATCATCACCGCCGTCAACGGCGGATATCTGTTGGCACTGGTCGGTCGGGCCCTGTCGGCGGCCCTGCCGCACCCCGACCCCTTCACCGTCTCCGCCCACTACCTGACCTCCTCCGTGCCCGGCCCCGCCGTGATCCGCACGCAGGTCGTCCGGATCGGGCGCACCCTCTCGACCGGCCAGGCGTCCCTCTTCCAGTACGACGAGAGCGGCGCGGAGATCGAGCGGATCCGTGTCCTCGCCTCGTACGGGGAACTGTCCGCCCTGCCCGACTCCGTGCACACCACCGCGCTGCCGCCGGTCATGCCCGCCTACGAGGACTGCCTCGGTGCGGAGGCCGGCCCCGCGCCGATCCCCGGCAGCTCCGCCATCGTGGACCGGCTGCGGCTGCGCCTGGACCCGGCGACGGCGGGCTGGGCCGTCGGGGCGCCGTCGGGCAAGGGCGAGATGCGGGCCTGGTTCGAGCTGGCCGACGGCCGTGACGCCGACCCGCTGTCGCTGCTGCTGGCGGTGGACGCGCTGCCGCCCACCGCCTTCGACCTCGGCCTGATCGGCTGGGCCCCGACGGTCGAGCTCACCACCCACATCCGCCACCGCCCCGCGCCGGGCCCGCTGCGGGTGGCCATCACCACCCGCAACCTCGCCGGGGGCTTCCTGGAGGAGGACGCCGAGGTCTGGGACTCGACGGACCGACTCGTGGCCCAGTCCCGCCAACTGGCCCGCGCCCCCCGCCAGACGCCCTGACCCGCGCAGGCGCCCCCGCCCGGCCCGGCCGCCGGGCGGCGGGTGCCCCGCCGCCGCCCCGGCACCCCGCCCGGCCACCGGGCTCCGCCGGGGATTGCGCCGGCGGGGGACCGGATGGGGTCCGGTGCGTCGGGGGGCTCGTAGAATCGGGGGATCATGGCCTACCTCGACCACGCCGCAACCACCCCGATGCTGCCGGAGGCCGCTGCGGCGATGACCGCGCAGTTCGCCGCCACGGGTAACGCGTCCTCCCTCCACGCCGCCGGCCGCCGCGCCCGCCGCACCGTCGAGGAGGCCCGCGAGGCCCTCGCCGAAGCCCTCGGCGCCCGCCCGAGCGAGGTGGTCTTCACCGCCGGCGGCACGGAGGCCGACAACCTCGCCGTCAAGGGTCTCTACTGGGCACGCCGCGACCAGGACCCGACCCGCACCCGCGTGCTCACCAGCCCCGTCGAGCACCACGCCGTCCTCGACGCCGTCCACTGGCTCGCCGAGCACGAGGGGGCCCGGGTCGAGTACCTCCCGGTGGACCACCACGGGCGCGTGCACCCCGACGCCTTCCGGGAGGCGATCGAGCGGAACCCCTCCGACGTCGCCCTGGCCACCGTGATGTGGGCCAACAATGAGATCGGCACGGTCTTCCCCGTACGGGAACTCGCCGCCATCGCCGGGGAGTTCGGGATCCCGCTGCACTCCGACGCCGTCCAGGCCGTCGGCCAGCTCGACGTCCGCTTCGGCGACAGCGGCCTCGCCGCCATGACCGTCAGCGGCCACAAGGTGGGCGGCCCGTACGGCATCGGCGCCCTGCTGCTCGGCCGGGACCAGACCCCCGTCCCCGTCCTGCACGGAGGCGGCCAGGAGCGGCACGTCCGGTCCGGGACCCTCGACGTGCCGGCCATCGCGGCCTTCGCGGTGGCGGCCGTCCTCGCCGCCGAACGGCGCGAGCGGTTCGCCGTCGAGATCGGCGCCCTGCGCGACGAGCTGGTCGCCGCCGTCCTGCGGGAGGTGCCCGACGCCGTGCTCGGCGGGGACCCCGTGGACCGGCTGCCCGCCAACGCCCACTTCAGCTTCCCCGGCTGCGAGGGCGACTCCCTGCTGCTCCTCCTCGACGCCCAGGGCATCGAGTGCTCCACCGGCTCCGCCTGCACCGCGGGCGTGGCCCAACCCAGCCACGTACTGCTCGCCACCGGCACCGATCCGCTGCTGGCCCGCGGCACCCTGCGGTTCTCCCTCGGCCACACCTCCACCAAGGAGGACGTCGCCGCGGTGGCCGCCGCCATCGGCCCGGCCGTCGCCCGCGCCCGCACGGCCGGACTCAGCTGAGCCGCGTCCCGCCCGTACCCCGGGCGGGCGTCGGACGGGTCGGGGGCCGGTCGGCGGGCGCCCCGGCTCAGCCGGTCGCGGGCTTGCGGGCCAGGGCTTCCCCGACCATGCGGACGTAGCGGTCCCAGTCCCAGTGGCGGCCCGGGTCCGTGTGATCGGCGCCCGGCACCTCGGAGTGGCCCACGACGTGCTCCCGGTCGGCCGGTATGTCGTACCGTCGGCAGACATCGGCGGCCAGCTCGGCCGAGGCCGCGTACATCGCGTCCGTGAAGTCCTGCGGCCGGTCCACGAAGCCCACGTGCTCGATGCCGACACTGCGTTCGTTCATGGACCGGTTCCCGGCGTGGAAGGCCACGTCCAGCTCGCGCACCATCTGCTCGACATGGCCGTCCTGGCGGACTATGTAGTGCGCCGACGCCTTGTGCCACGGGTTCTTGAAGGCGTCCACCGAGGACTCGAACCCGCCCTGTGTGACATGCACGACAATCCGGTCCACGCGGTAGTCGTCGGGCCGGTCCGCCGGCCGCCAGTTCGCCGGCGAGGCCGCCGTCCAGTTCGCGGCCGCGTAGTCCAGCTCGCCTTCCTTGCGCGGCTTGGACACCCCGGGCAGCAGCCACCAGGCGCGTCTGAGCTCGTCCTGCCCGACGACGGCCGCGGCCGCGATCACCCCGAGCCCCCCGAACAGCACGGCCCTGCGGGTCCGGCCCGACCCCTTGCCGGTCGCCTTGCCCGGAGCCGCGTCCCGCGTCTTCCCACCCTCACGCACCATGCGATCCACCCCCCGACCCGACAACGCGCCGTGACCGCGCGCGGTTCCCCGTACCCTGGACGGTGCCATGACTGAGAACCTGCCGCGCACCGCCCGCCCCCTCCGCGTCCTCGCCGCCATGTCCGGCGGGGTGGACTCCGCCGTCGCCGCCGCCCGCGCCGTGGAAGCCGGGCACGACGTCACGGGCGTCCACCTGGCGCTCTCCGCGAACCCCCAGTCCTTCAGGACCGGCGCCCGCGGCTGTTGCACCATCGAGGACTCCCGCGACGCCCGCCGCGCCGCCGACGTCATCGGCATCCCCTTCTACGTCTGGGACCTCGCCGAGCGCTTCCGCGAGGACGTCGTCGAGGACTTCGTCGCCGAGTACGAGGCCGGGCGCACCCCGAACCCCTGCCTGCGCTGCAACGAGAAGATCAAGTTCGCGGCACTGCTCGACAAGGCCCTGGCCCTCGGGTTCGACGCCGTCTGCACCGGCCACTACGCCACCGTCGTCCTCAACGACGACGGCACGCGCGAACTCCACCGCGCCAGCGACATGGCCAAGGACCAGTCGTACGTCCTCGGCGTCCTCGACGAGAAGCAGCTGGCCCACGCGCTCTTCCCGCTCGGCGACACCCTCACCACCAAGGAAGAGATCCGCGCCGAGGCCGAACGACGCGGCCTCGCCGTCGCGAAGAAGCCCGACAGCCACGACATCTGCTTCATCGCCGACGGCGACACCCAGGGCTTCCTCGCGAACCGCCTGGGCAAGGCCGAGGGCGACATCGTCGACGAGAGCGGCGAGAAGGTCGGCACCCACGAGGGCGCCTTCGGCTTCACCATCGGCCAGCGCAAGGGCCTGCGGATCGGCCACCCCGCCGCCGACGGCAAGCCGCGCTACGTCCTCGACATCTCCCCGGTGAACAACACCGTCACCGTCGGCCCCGTCGAGGCCCTCGACGTCGCCGCCCTCACCGCGATCCGCCCCCGCTGGTGCGGAGCCGTGGCCGCGGCCCCCGGCACGTACACCGCGCAGCTGCGCGCCCACGGCGGCGAGACCGAGGTCTTCGCCGAACTCGTGGACGGCGAGCTGCGCGTCTCCTTCACCGAGCCGGTCCGCGGCGTGGCCCCCGGCCAGGCGATCGTGCTGTACGACGGCACGCGCGTGGTCGGTTCCGCCACCATCGCCACGACCGAGCGGGCGTCCGCCGCGGTGTGAGCCCGGCGGCCGGGGCTCAGGCCACCGTCAGGACGATCTTGCCGGTGGTACGGCCCCGCTCGCCGATCTCGTGGGCCTTCGCGGCCTGCTCCAGCGGCAGCACCGTGTCGACCAGCGGCTTCAGCAGGCCCTGCTCGACCAGGGCGGCGATGCCCTCCAGGCCCTTGAGGTCCGGCTCCACCAGCAGCCAGGTGGCGTGCACGCCCTCGGCGTCGGCCGGGAGGCCGTCGGGGCCCGGCAGGGTCACCAGGTGCCCGCCCGGCTTGAGCACCTTCAGCGAGCGCCGCCCGTGGTCCCCGCCCACCGCGTCGATCACCACGTCGATGTCGGAGACGACGTCCTCGAAGTCCGCGGTGCGGTAGTCGATCACCTCGTCGGCGCCCAGGTCGCGCAGCAGTGCGTGCTTGGCGGCGCTCGCGGTGCCGATCACGTACGCGCCGCGGGCCTTGGCGATCTGCACGGCCAGGTGGCCGACGCCGCCGGCCGCCGCGTGCACCAGGACCCGCTGTCCGGCCGAGACCCCGGCCGTGTCGACCAGCGCCTGCCAGGCGGTCAGGGCCGCCAGCGGCAGCGCCGCCGCCTCCACGTGGTCCAGCGAGGCGGGCTTGCGGGCGAAGTGCCGGGCGGGAGCGGTCACGTACTCGGCGTACGCGCCGGCCTGCTGCGGGAAGCGGGGCATCCCGTACACCTCGTCACCCACCCGGTACAGGGTCACGCCCGGTCCGACGGCCTCGACGGTGCCCGACACGTCCCAGCCGACGGCCGGCACCGGCCCCCAGGGGATCAGGCCGCCGCTCTCGCGGGTCTTCCAGTCCACCGGGTTCACGCCGGCGGCGCGGACCCGTACGAGCACCTCACCCATGCCGGGCTCCGGGCGCTCGATCTCCCTCTCGACGAGAACCTCGGGTCCGCCCCACTGGCTGACGACGACGGCGCGCATGGATGTCTCCTTTGGTGGTGCCTCTACTGGTATCGGCCGGTTTCCCCGGCCGACGCATCCAGCTTGGCGGCCGTCGCGCCCGCATGGTGCTGGCCGTACGGCCACCATGTGACAGGATCTGGCCATGCACCGTATCGCCGTACTCGCCCTCGAAGGCGTCCCCCCGTTCGAGCTCGGGATCCCCTCCCGCGTCTTCGGCAACGCCCACGACGACGCCGGCGCCCCGCTCTACGAGGTGACCGTCTGCACCGCCGACGGCCTGCCCGTGACCAGCGACGCGGGCTTCACGGTCGGCGTCGCAGCGGGCCCCGAGGCGCTCGCCGCCGCCGACACCGTGGTCATCCCGCCCACCCACGCCATGGACGACCTCGCACACGGCGCGCCCCTGTCGCCCGCGCTCGCCGCCGCCATCGCCGGGATCCGGCCCGGCACCCGTCTGGTGTCCATCTGCACCGGCTCCTACGTCCTCGCCGCGGCCGGGCTGCTCGACGGCCGACCCGCCACCACGCACTGGTTGCACGCCCCCGAGTTCCAGCGGGCCTTCCCTCGGGTCCGGCTCGACGAGGAGGTGCTCTTCGTCGACGACGGGGACGTCCTCACCTCCGCCGGCGTGGCCGCAGGCGTCGACCTCTGCCTCTACCTGATCCGGCAGGACCACGGCACCGCCGTCGCCAACCGCGCCGCACGCCTGTGCGTCGTCCCGCCCTGGCGTGACGGGGGACAGGCCCAGTACATCGACCGGCCCGTCCCCGAGCCGACCGTCGCCACCACCACCGCCACCCGCGCCTGGGCCCTGGAGCGGCTGTCCGAACCGATCGCCCTCGCCGAACTCGCCGACCACGCCCGGATGAGCCTGCGCACCTTCACCCGACGGTTCCGCGACGAGGTGGGCATGACGCCGGTGCAGTGGCTCACCGTCCAGCGCCTCGAACTCGCCCGCCACCTGCTGGAATCCAGCGACCTGTCGGTGGACCTGGTCGCGCACCGGGCCGGCTTCGGATCCGGCAACTCGCTGCGCCAGCACATGAGGACCTCGCTCGGCATCTCGCCGATCGCCTACCGACGCACCTTCCGCCCCGCCCTCGCGGAGGCATGACCCCCGGGGTAATCGCGCTCCCGACCGGCGTTTGCCATGATCGAACCCACGGAACGGTCCGACCCGCGGACCGGTCCGGCGTCCATGCGTAGGACCGACACCGTGCACCGGTCCGACACGGCACAGCCGAGGAGAACACGATGACCGCGTACGCCCTGGCCCACCTGCGCCCCGTCCCGATGAACGACGAGATCCTGCGTTACATCGAGGAGATCCAGGCCACGATGGACCCCTTCGGCGGCCGCTTCCTCGTCCACGGCCGAGAGGTCGAGGTCAAGGAGGGCCCCTTCCCCGGGACGGTGGTCCTGATCTCCTTCCCCGACATGGACCGCGCCCACGCCTGGTACGACTCACCCGCCTACCAGGCGATCCTCTCGCTGCGGACCGACAACATCCCCGGCGAGATCATCCTGGTGGACGGAGTCGCCCCCGACTACGACGCGCGCCTGACGGCCGCCCAGTGGCGCGAGGCCCTCGGCCTCTGAGGCCGAGGGGCGCGATCCGGGCGCGATCAGGATGCGAGCATGGCCACATGGCTACTCACCTGATCACCGGTGCCGGATCCGGCATCGGCGCCGCCGTCGCGAACCGCCTGCACGCGCGCGGCGACGACCTCGTCCTCCTGGCCCGCGACGCCGCGCGCGGCAAGCAGCTCGTCGAACGCTTCCCCGGGGCGGGCGTGCTCGTGGGCGACCTCGCGGACCCCGACCGGCTCTCCTGGGCCTTCTCCAAGCAGGCCATCCCCGAGCGGATCGACTCCCTGCTGCACATCGCGGGGATCGTCGACCTCGGCCCGGTGGGCGAACTGCGCCCCAAGACCTGGCACCAGCAGCTCAACGTCAACCTGATCGCCCCCGCCGAGGTCACCCGGCTGCTGCTCCCCACCCTGCGCGCCTCGCACGCGACGATCGTTTTCGTGAACTCCGGCGCCGGACTGCACGCGCACGCCGACTGGAGCGCGTACGCCGCCTCCAAGCACGGCCTGAAGGCCCTCGCCGACTCCCTGCGCGAGGAGGAGAAGCCCAACGGCATCCGCGTCACCTCGGTCTACCCGGGCCGCACCGCGAGCCCCATGCAGGTCAAGGTGCACTCCCAGGAGGGCAAGGAGTACGACGCCGCCGCCTGGATCGACCCCGAGTCCGTCGCGACGACCGTCGTCATGGCCGTCGACCTGCCCCGCGACGCCGAGGTCAACGACCTCAGCGTCAGGCCCGGCCGATGAGCGCGAACGCCACCGGCGTCGGCTCGCTGCCCGGCGGCGACGCGCGCGAGGCCGCCAAGACCGTCACCGGCTCCTTCGAGGAGTTCCCGTACCTCGCCGAGCTGCCCGCGCGCGGACCCGGCGCCGACATGATCGGCCGGTCCCTCGGGCTGCTCGTCGACATGTACGCGCACGTCGAGCCCAGCGGCTGGCGGATCAGCGACCGCCCCGGCCGCGACAGCAAGCGCGCCACCTCCTGGCTCGGCGAGGACCTCGACGCCCTGGAGGAGTTCACCCAGGGCTACACCGGCAAGCTGAAGATCCAGGCCGTCGGGCCCTGGACCCTGGCCACCGCGCTGGAACTGCACGGCGGGGAGGCGGTCCTCCAGGACGCCGGAGCCTGCCGGGACCTGGCCGGATCCCTCGCGGAGGGGCTGCGCGAGCACCTGACCGACGTACGCAGGCGCATCCCAGGTGCCGAGGTGGTGCTCCAGTTCGACGAGCCCTCGCTGACCTCCGTGCTCCTGGGCCGGGTGCGGTCCGCCAGCGGGTACCGGACCTACCGCGCCGTCGACCGACAGGTCGTCGAGGGCACCCTGCGCGAGCTGTTCGCCGTCCACGACGGGGAGGTCGTCGTCCACTCCTGCGCCCCCGAAGTCCCCTTCGGACTGCTCCGGCGCGCCGGCGCCACGGGTGTGTCGTTCGATTTCTCCCTGCTCACCGAGCGCGAGGACGACGCCATCGGGGAGGCCGTCGAGGACGGTGCGAAACTCTTCGTCGGAGTGGTGCCCGGCACCGACGCCCCGTTGTCGGACCCGGGGGGTAGCGTCATGGGTGTCAGGAAGCTTTGGCGCAGGCTGGGACTGGCCCCGGGGACCCTCGCGGAGTCCGTCGTGGTCACCCCGTCGTGCGGTCTGGCGGGCGCATCGCCCGCCTACGCCCGCGCGGTGCAGGCCCACTGCGTCAGGGCGGCGAGGTCGCTCGCCGACAACCCTGAGTGACGGATCAGACGGGCCACGGGAGGACACGGCATGGCAGCCGAACAGAAGCAGGCCGGCGGCGAGTCGGCGGTGCCGGCGGCGGTGCGCGAACAGCACGCACTGCTCGCCGAGCAGGTCGAGGAGCACCGCTTCCGGTACTACGTGAACGACCAGCCGGTCGTCAGCGACGCCGAGTTCGACACGCTGCTGCGCTCGCTGGAGGCACTCGAAGAGGAGTACGCGGAGCTGCGCACCCCCGACTCGCCGACCCAGAAGGTCGCCGGGGCGTACGAGACGGACTTCGCGTCCGTCGTGCACCGGGAACGGATGCTCTCCCTCGACAACGCCTTCGACGACGAGGAACTCGCGGCCTGGGCCGAGCGGGTGGCCCGGGACGCGAACACCTCCGACTACCACTACCTGTGCGAGTTGAAGGTCGACGGCCTCGCCGTCAACCTCACCTACGAGAACGGTCGGCTCACCCGCGCCGCCACCCGCGGCGACGGCCGCACCGGTGAGGACATCACGCCCAACGTGCGCACCATCGCCGAGATCCCGGACCGACTGAGCGGCGACCGCATCCCAGCCCTCGTGGAGATCCGCGGCGAGGTCTACTTCCCGATGGACAAGTTCGAGGAGCTCAACGCCCGGCTCGTCGAGACCGAGGGCAAGCCCTTCGCCAACCCGCGCAACGCGGCGGCCGGTTCGCTCCGCCAGAAGGACCCGAAGATCACCGCCACCCGCCCGCTGCACATGGTCGTGCACGGCATCGGCGCGCGCGAGGGCTTCGACATCGACAACCTCTCGCACGCCTACGACCTGCTCCGCGAGTGGGGCCTGCCGACCGCCGAGCACAACAAGGTGGTCTCCACCCTGGCCGAAGTGCGCGATTTCATCGCCCACTTCGGCGAGAACCGGCACTCCGTGGCGCACGAGATCGACGGCGTGGTCGTCAAGCTCGACGAGATCCCGCTCCAGGGCCGGCTCGGGTCCACGGCGCGCGCACCGCGCTGGGCGATCGCCTGGAAGTACGCCCCCGAAGAGGTCAACACCAAGCTCATCGACATCAAGGTGGGCGTCGGCCGCACCGGCCGCGTGACCCCGTACGCGCAGGTGGAGCCGGTGACGGTGGCCGGGTCGGAGGTCGAGTTCGCGACCCTGCACAACCAGGAGGTCGTCAAGGCCAAGGGCGTCTTCATCGGCGACACCGTGGTCCTGCGCAAGGCCGGCGACGTCATCCCCGAGATCCTCGGCCCGGTGGTCGACCTGCGGGACGGCAGCGAGCGGGAGTTCGTGATGCCGGGCGAGTGCCCCGAGTGCGGGACCCCGCTGCGGCCCATGAAGGAGGGGGACATCGACCTCCGCTGCCCCAACGGGCAGACCTGCCCCGCCCAGTTGCGCGAGCGGCTCTTCTACCTCGGCGGCCGGCAGTGCCTGGACATCGAGAACTTCGGCGCGGTGGCCGCCGCCGCGCTCACCAACCCGCTGGAGCCGGCCGAGCCGCCCGTGCGCGACGAGGGCGACCTGTTCGGCCTCACCATCGAGGACATCCTGCCCATCAAGGCGTACGTCCTGGACCAGGACAGCGGACTGCCCAAGCGGGATCCGAAGACCGGCGAGGAGAAGATCGTCACGGTCTTCGCCAACCAGAAGGGCGAGCCGAAGAAGAACGCCCTGGCCATGCTGGAGAACATCGCCGCCGCCAAGGACCGCCCGCTGGCCCGCGTCATCAACGGCCTGTCGATCCGTCACGTCGGGCCCGTCGCCGCCGAGGCGCTGGCCCGGGAGTTCCGTTCGATCGAGCGCATCGAGCAGGCCACCGAGGAGGAACTGGCCGCCACCGACGGGGTCGGCGCCATCATCGCGGCGTCCCTCAAGGAGTGGTTCGCCGTCGACTGGCACCAGGAGATCCTGCGCAAGTGGCGCGAGGCCGGCGTCCGGATGGAGGAGGAGGGTTCCGGCGAGGAGGAGGGCCCCAGACCGCTGGAGGGCCTGACCGTCGTCGTCACCGGCACCCTGCGCAACCACACCCGGGACGGGGCCAAGGAGGCCCTGCAGAGCCGGGGAGCCAAGGTCACCGGCTCCGTTTCGAAGAAGACCTCCTTCGTCGTGGTCGGCGAGAACCCCGGCTCCAAGTACGACAACGCCGTGAAGTTGAAGCTCGCCATCCTCGACGACGCCGGGTTCGAGGTGCTCCTGGAACGGGGTCCGGACGCCGCGCGCGAGGTGGCGCTCCCGGTGGACGGGGCCACGGAAACGGAGTAACGAGCGAAGGGAAGTCCTTCCGGGGGGCGGGTGAAGGCGAACTGATGCGTGGCGTGCGGCCGTCCGGGCGGGCGCACGCCGGGCGTGGCCGTCGGTGCCAAACGGCCGGTACGGGGCCGGCGGCAGGGCGGTGACCTGTCGGATCATCGGATGGAGGACCGGAAGAGCCTGGTCCAAACTCACCCGTTCGGCGGATACCGTACTGATGAGGATGGCTGGGTCGCATTCGGGCAACCACCGCCGACCGCTGCCCCTGGGACCCTTCGGCGTCCTACTGTTGTGGGGTGCGCCTGTCGTGCACGGCTGCGTGACGTGCTGCCGGCCGTGACGGCACGACATCGGGGCCATCGTGTGACATCGGCATCGCCGGCTGTGAGAGGGACGGGCATGAAACCCACCGAAAGCGCCGACCCGTCACCTGAATTCGGCGGGGAACCCCCGCCCGTGCGGACGGGACGGTTCGGGCTCCTGGGAGCCAGGACGCCGGACACCCGCCCGCTCGACACCGGATCGGGCGGCAAGGGACAGGACGGCAAGGGACAGCACGTCCGCACGACCACGCCCCTCATCATCGTGGGCCTGTCCGTCGTCGCCCTCGCCACCGGCATCGCCGCCGCCCTGAGCGACCGTCAGGCGCTGTTCCCCGGCGGCACGGTGGGCTGGGCGCTCGCCCTGCTCACCGGCATCATCGTCGGCCACCTCGTCGCGCTGGGCCGCGACCGCTGGTGGGGCGGCACCGGCTCGGGCGCCGCGCTCACCCTCGGTGTCCTCGTCCTCTACGGATGGGTGCCCGCGGGACTCGTCTCCCTGGCCGTGGTCTCGCTGGTCGGGGCCGCGCGCCGGCACCGCTGGCGGCAGGGCCTGCTCCACGGCTCCGTCGACATCCTCGGCATCGGCGCCGGGGCCCTCGTCCTCGGCGCCTTCGGCGACCACCCGACGGTCGAGACCCCCTGGCAGCCCACCACCTGGGGACCCGGCGCCATCCCGGAGATCATCCTGGTCGCCCTCGCCTACCTGGCGGTCACCCGCCTCCTGCTGTGGGCCTCCCTCTCCCCGCGCGGGGGCGGACTGCCCACCGTCGCCCGCACCGCCCTGCTCCGGCAGGCGCTCGTCGCCGCCGCGCTGCTGGGGATCGCCCCGCTGATCTGCGTCGTCGCCGTCTCCCAGCCGGTGCTGCTGCCGTTGTTCGCCGTACCGCTCATCGCACTGGACTCCACCCTGTGGATCGCCCGCGCCCGCGCCGAGGAGCAACTGCGCGACCCGCTGACGGGGCTCCCCAACCGGCAGTGGCTGCTGGAGCGCGCCTGGTCGGCGCTGGACGAGGCCGAACGACTGGGCACCCGGGCCGCCCTCGTCCTGATCGACCTCGACCGCTTCCGGGCCGTCAACGACACCCTCGGCCACCTCGCCGGCGACCGGCTGCTCCTCCAGATCGCCGACCGACTGCGCCAGGCCCTGCCCCAGGACGCCGAGGTCGCCCGACTCGGCGGCGACGAGTTCGCCGTACTGCTGCCCGTCGCGGACTCCACCACCAGCGCCCAGCGGGTCGCCCGGCACCTGGTCGCCGAGCTCGGCTCCCCCCTCGACCTGGACGGGCTCACGCTCGTCCTGGAGGCCAGCGCCGGCCTCGCCGTCTTCCCCGACCACGCGCTGGACGCCGAAGGACTGCTGCGCCGCGCCGACGTCGCCATGTACCAGGCCAAGCGGGACCGGACGGGCGTCGAGGTCTACGAGTCCAAACGCGACAGCAACACGCCCGACCGGCTCGGCCTCCTCGGCGACCTGCGGCGCGCCCTCGACGCGGGCGAGGTGGAACTCCACTACCAGCCGAAGGTCCGCTTCGACGGACAGGTGGCCGGGCTGGAGGCACTCGTGCGCTGGGTGCACCCGGAGCGCGGCCGGGTCTCGCCCGACGAGTTCATCGCCATCGCCGAGACCTCCGGACTCATGCCGCACCTGACCGAGTACGTCCTGGAGACCGCCCTCGCGCAGGTGGCGCGGTGGCGGGCGCAGGGCCTGAAGGTGCCGGTCGCCGTCAACGTCTCGCCCCGCGACGTCCACACGCCCGGCTTCGCGGGAGCGGTGGCCGCCCGGCTGGCGCGGCACGGGGTCCCGGCGAGCGGCCTCCAGCTGGAGATAACGGAACACGTCCTGCTGGAGGACCCCCAGCGGGCGGCGGACACCATGGCCGGGCTGACCGGGCACGGGGTGAAGATGTCGCTGGACGACTTCGGCACCGGGTACTCCTCGCTCGTGCACCTGAGGCGGCTGCCGGTCAGCGAACTGAAGATCGACCGGTCGTTCGTGGCCCGGCTCGCCGTCGACGCGCAGGACGCGGAGATCGTCCGGTGCACCGTCGACCTGGCCCACTCGCTGGGGCTGCTCGTCGTCGCCGAGGGCGTGGAGGACGACGAGACCTGGGAGCGGCTGCGCGACCTCGGCTGCGACGCGGTCCAGGGGTGGCTGGTCGCCGCCGCCATGCCGCCACAGGAGGCCACCGCCTGGCTGCTGGCCCGCGGCGAGCGCGGCTGGCGGCGTCCCGCGGACATCACCGCCGAACTCGCGGCCGCCGCGGCGGCGGAGACCCAGGCCTCCTGAGATCACCCGGTCGGGCCCCCGGACGGGGGCCCGGGCGACCGGCGGGGCAAACCGTTTAGTGGGTCAGGGGGCGGGCCCCATAGGATTGGGCCTGAAAACCCACACGCTCACCACCCCCAGAGGATCGCCGCATGCCTGGCATCACGCGCGAGGAGGTCGCCCACCTCGCTCGGCTGGCACGTCTGGAGCTCAAAAGCGAAGAGCTCGACCACTTCGCCGGACAGCTCGACGACATCATCGGCGCGGTCGCCCGCGTTTCCGAGGTCGCCGACCAAGACGTCCCGCCGACCTCCCACCCGCTGCCGCTGACGAACGTCATGCGCGCGGACGAGGTCCGTCCGTCGCTCACCCCCGAGCAGGCGCTTTCCGGCGCTCCCGCCCAGGAGCAGCAGCGTTTCAAGGTGCCGCAGATCCTGGGGGAGGACTAACAACCATGATTGAGATCATCAAGCTCACGGCCGCCGAGACCGCCGAGAAGATCGCCTCCGGCGAACTCACGGCCGTCGAGGTCACCGAGGCCCACCTGGCCCGCATCGAGGCCGTCGACGAGAAGGTCCACGCCTTCCTGCACGTCGACCGCGACGGGGCCCTGGCCCAGGCGCGCGCCGTCGACGCGAAGCGCGCCGCGGGCGAGAAGCTCGGCCCGCTGGCCGGCGTACCGCTCGCCCTCAAGGACATCTTCACCACCATCGGGGTCCCGACCACCGTCGGTTCGAAGATCCTCGAAGGGTGGATCCCGCCGTACGACGCCACCCTGACGCGCAAGCTGAAGGAAGCCGACGTCGTCATCCTCGGCAAGACCAACATGGACGAGTTCGCCATGGGGTCCTCCACCGAGAACAGCGCCTACGGCCCCACCGGCAACCCGTGGGACCTCACCCGCATCCCCGGCGGCTCCGGCGGCGGCTCCTCCGCGGCCCTCGCCTCCTACCAGGCGCCCCTGGCCATCGGCACGGACACCGGCGGTTCCATCCGCCAGCCCGCCGCCGTCACCGCCACCGTCGGCGTGAAGCCCACGTACGGCTCGGTGTCCCGCTACGGCATGGTCGCGTTCTCGTCCTCCCTGGACCAGGGCGGGCCCTGCGCCCGCACCGTCCTGGACGCCGCGCTCCTGCACGAGGTCATCGCCGGTCACGACCCGATGGACTCGACCTCCATCGACGCGCCGGTCCCGCCGGTCGTCGAGGCGGCCCGCAACGGCTCCGTCGCCGGCCTGCGCGTCGGCGTGGTGAAGCAGTTCGCCGGCGAGGGCTACCAGGCCGGCGTCGTCCAGCGCTTCAACGAGTCGGTGGAGCTCCTCAAGGAGCTCGGCGCCGAGATCGTCGAGCTGGACTGCCCGTCCTTCGACCTGGCCATGGCCGCGTACTACCTGATCGCCCCGTCCGAGGCCTCCTCGAACCTGGCGCGCTTCGACGGCCTGCGCTACGGCCTGCGCGTCGGCGACGACGGCACCCTGTCCGCCGAGGACGTCACCGCCCTGACCCGCGAGGCCGGCTTCGGCGACGAGGTCAAGCGCCGCATCATCCTCGGCACGTACGCGCTCAGCTCCGGCTACTACGACGCGTACTACGGCTCCGCGCAGAAGGTCCGCACGCTCATCACCAAGGACTTCGAGAAGTCCTTCGAGCAGGTCGACGTGATCGTCTCCCCGACGACCCCGACCACCGCCTTCCCGATCGGCGAGCGCACCGACGACCCCCTCGCCATGTACCTCGCGGACCTGTGCACCATCCCGACCAACCTGGCCGGCAACTCCGCCATGTCGCTCCCCTGCGGCCTGGCACCGGAGGACGGCCTCCCGGTCGGACTGCAAATCATCGCCCCCGCGATGAAGGACGACCGGCTGTACAAGGTCGGCGCGGCCGTCGAGGCTGCCTTCGTCGCGCGCTGGGGTCACCCGCTGCTTGAGGAGGCACCGTCGCTGTGAGCACCAGTGCACTGTCCAAGGCCAAGGGCTTCAAGAAGTCCAAGACCGGCACCTACCTGTCGATCGGCACCACCGCCTTCGGCGCCCTCGGCGTGATCAAGCAGGTCAAGAAGGCCCGCACCGAACACGACGTGCTGAAGCTGATCGACGCCGCCGTGTCCGCCGCCGCCATCGTGACCGGCCTCGCGATCCTGTACCGCGAGCTGAAGCGCCTCGGCGACGACGACGTCCTGCTGGGCTGAGAGGGAACATCCACCGTGAGCTTCACTGAACTGCTGTCGTACGAGGACGCCCTCGCGTCGTACGACCCCGTCATGGGCCTGGAGGTCCATGTCGAGCTCGGCACCAGGACCAAGATGTTCTGCGGCTGCTCGACCGAGCTGGGTGGCCGGCCCAACTCGCAGACCTGCCCGGTCTGCCTCGGTCTGCCGGGCGCGCTGCCGGTCGTCAACGAGATCGGCATCGAATCCGCGATCAAGATCGGCCTGGCGCTGAACTGCGACATCGCCGAGTGGTGCCGCTTCGCCCGGAAGAACTACTTCTATCCGGACATGCCGAAGAACTTCCAGACCTCCCAGTACGACGAGCCCATCGCCTTCAACGGCTTCCTGGACGTCCAGCTGGAGGACGGCGAGATCTTCCGCGTGGAGATCGAGCGCGCCCACATGGAGGAGGACACCGGCAAGTCGCTGCACGTCGGCGGCGCCACCGGTCGCATCCACGGCGCGTCCCACTCGCTGCTGGACTACAACCGCGCCGGCATCCCGCTCATCGAGATCGTCACCAAGCCGATCGAGGGCGCCGGCGAGCGGGCCCCCGAGGTCGCCAAGGCGTACGTCGCGGAGCTGCGCGAGGTCATCAAGGCGCTCGACGTGTCCGAGGCCCGGATGGACAAGGGCCAGATGCGCTGCGACGTGAACCTGTCGCTGCGCCCCAACGGCACCGAGAAGTTCGGCACCCGCTCGGAGACGAAGAACGTCAACTCGCTCCGCTCCGTGGAGCGTGCGGCGCGCTACGAGATTCAGCGCCACGCGGCCGTGCTGTCCTCCGGCGGCACGATCGTGCAGGAGACCCGGCACTTCCACGAGGAGGACGGCTCCACCACCGCCGGCCGCATCAAGGACAACGCCGAGGACTACCGGTACTTCCCGGAGCCCGACCTGGTGCCCGTCGCCCCGGCCCGCGCCTGGGTCGAGGAACTGCGCACCGGCTTGCCCGAGATGCCGCGCGTGCGGCGCAACCGGCTCCGCGAGGAGTGGGGCGTCAGCGAGCACGACATGCAGTCGATCCTCAACGCGGGCGCGGTGGACTCCATCGTCGCCACCATCGAGGCGGGCGCCGACTCGGCGGCCGCGCGCAAGTGGTGGATGGGCGAGCTGGCACGCAACGCCAACGAGCAGGGTGTCGTCGTCGACGAGCTGCCGATCACCCCGGCCCAGGTGGCCCGGGTCGCGGCGCTGGTCGCCGCGGGCGACCTGAACGACAAGCTGGCCCGCCAGGTCATCGAGGGCGTCCTCGCCGGCGAGGGCACCCCGGACGAGGTCGTCGACAAGCGCGGCCTGAAGGTCGTCTCGGACGAGGGCGCGCTCGGCGCGGCCGTGGACGAGGCCATCGCGGGCAACGCGGCCATCGCCGACAAGATCCGCGGCGGCAAGGTCGCCGCCGTCGGCGCCCTGGTCGGGGCGGTCATGAAGACCACCCGCGGTCAGGCCGACGCGGCGCGCGTCAAGGAACTCATCCTGGAGCGCCTGGGCGTCTCCGAGGGCTAGTCCCCGAACGAAGGACGGCCCGCACCGGTGTTGACCGGTGCGGGCCGTTTTTCGTCACACCGTTCGCCAAGTAAGGTGAGGCTGACCTAACCAGAAGCTCGACAGTGCGTGCCCGTGCCGAGGGGCAAGGAGGGCAAGCCGCACCAGCGCGCCTACACGCTCGTCGACCCCAACCCCGCGACGGGCACCCTCACCCTCGAATTCGCCCTCCACGACGGGGTGGCCAGCGCCTGGGCGCGAGCCGCCGAACCCGGCGACACCATCGAGGCCAGCATCCAGGGCACCGGCTTCACCGCCCCCGCGCCCGAGCCCGAACGCCTCCTGGTGATCGGAGACCCGGCCTCCCTCCCGGCCATCAACTCCCTCCTCGACGCTTACCCGAGGAGGTCCGCCACGATCTGGTTCGAAACCCGGCACGCCGCCGACGCCGACCTCCCCGTCCGCCTGGACCCCGACCGGCACGACATCCGCCGCGTCGAGCGCGCGGCGCGGGCGCCGGGGCGAACCTGGTGGAGCAGGTCAAGGGACAGCTCCCCGAGCTGGTCGCCGACCCCGCCTCCGCGTACGTGTGGCCGGCCTGCGACGCCTCGACCACCCGCGCGCTGACCGCGTACCTCCGCAAGGACCTGGCCCTGCCGAAGCAGCGCGTCAATGGCCTCGGTTACTGGCGCGCCGCCTGACCCCGACGACAGCCGGACGCCGTGTCGGCCCCGGCGCGAGCCGGACGCCGTGTCGCTCACGCGCCGACGGTGCCGTCCACGGCCTCGCGGAGGAAGTCGGCGTGCCCGTTGTGACGGGCGTACTCGTGGATCATGTGCAGCATCACCAGGCGCAAAGAGACCTCCTCCTCCCACTTGGGGACGTACACCGTCACCTCCAGGGACGCGGCGGCCGCCTCCACCTTCCGGGAGTGTGCGACCTCGGCGTGCCAGGCCGCGAAGGCCTCGGCCCCGCTCGCGTCCGTGGCGTCGTAAGCCGCCTGGAAGTCGTGGCGGTCGGACCACAGGTGCGGGACCTCGGCCCCGCCGATCGTGCGGCGGAACCACTGTCGTTCGACCTCGGCCATGTGTCGGACCAGGCCCATCAGGGACAGCGTCGACGGTGGGGACGCCCGGCGGCGCAGTTGCCCGTCGTCCAGACCCTCGCACTTCAGCGCGAGGGTGGCGCGGTGGAAGTCGAGGTAGGCGCGGAGCGTTTCGCGCTCGCCTCCGGTGCCGGGGGGTGAGATGCGTTCCATGTGCATGATCCTGCCCGTCCGACCTGACGGCCGGAAGGGCTCGGCGGGCCCCTGTTTCAGCCCTCCCACACGTACGGAACCGTCACTCCCAGCACCTTGAACCCCAGCCGTTCCAGGATCGGTCGGCTGTCCTCCGTCGCGTCCACCTGGAGGTACTCGATGCCGCGGGCCGCCGCCAGCCGGGCGCGGTGGGCGACCAGGAGGCGGTAGATCCCGCGCCCGCGCCACTCGGGATCGGTGCCGCCGCCCCAGAGCCCCGCGAACGAGACCCCCCGCGGCATTTCCATCCGGGCCGCGCAGACCGGGGTGTCGCCCGCCATCGCGACGACGGCCTCGACGGTGTCCGGGGCGTCCCGCAGCATGCCGAGCACCAGTTCCCGGATCCGGGGGCTCTCGGTGGCGAACGCCCTCCCGTGGGCCTCCATCATCAGGTCCACCCCCGCCTCGTCCGTCACCACCCGCAAGGTGATCCCCTCGGGCGGACGGACCGGCAGCGCCGCCAGATCGGCCGTGCGCGCCACGAGCAGCGTCTCGGCCGGCTCCGGCACGAACCCGGCCGCGCGCAGCCGTTCCCCGAGGTCCGCCGGGCGGTCGTGGTCGTACAACTTCCACTCGAAGTCCGTCGCCTCGCCGGCCTTCGCCCGCCCCGCGAAGTGCGCGATCTGCGCGGCGATCTCCGCGTCCGCCGTCCCGGCGTCGAGGTCCGACCAGACCACGCCGTTCCAGCCGGGCCCGGACACGGTCTGCCGGACGACCGCACCCACCCGTTCCACCCGGGCCGACGCCGAGTCGGGCTGCGCGCCCCGGCGCATCTGCGCGTCGTACAGCGCCCGTACCTTCAGCAATTCCGTGCCATCCATGCTCATCGGGCCAGCTCACCAGCCGAGTCCGGGCGCCACAACTGCATTAACCTCGCTCCGTGAACGTCGACTCCGCCGTCTACACCGGCAAAGCCACTCCCGACGCCGCCGCCGACCGAGGCTGGCTCCTCGGTCACTTCAAGGCGCCCGGCGATCCCCGCCACAGCGAGGACGTGGAGATCAAATGGGGCGTCCACCCCAAGGGCGACGAGCGGGCCCGGTGGGTGACCGGCGAGGAGCGCACCGCGCTCCAGGTGCTGATCAGCGGGCGCTTCCGGCTGGAGTTCCCCGGCCGGACCGTGGTCCTCGCCGAGCAGGGCGACTACGCGGTCTGGGGGCGCGGCGTCGACCACTCCTGGTACGCGGAGGAGGACACCGTGGTGCTCACCGTCCGATGGCCGTCCGTTCCCGGCTACCGGGCCGACGGGGAACCCGGCAACCCGCGCCCCTGAGCCTCATCCGGCCCTCGACTCTCTTGCGACATCGGGCATTCCCCAAGTACCTGTGACGATGCACACGAAAGGGGCCAACGATCACCAATCGCTGAGATCGTTGCAGGTGAAGTAGGTAGAGGTGTGGACCAACCGGTCGGGCCGAGGAGACCCCCCGGACACCGGTCCCGGCCTGCACGCGTTCACGTGTTCTTTGCGACGGGCCCTCCCCGGTAAAGATCCGAACCACCAGGGAGCACGTCCGTTGGCAGCAATCGCACGCTGGTGCATGCGACACCGACTGGTCACCGTCCTGATCTGGTTGCTCGCTCTCGGCGGCACCGCCGCGGCAGCGGGAAGCGCCGGATCGGCCTTCACCAACGACTACGAAGTCCCCGGGACCGAGTCCGCCAAGGCCAACACCCTGCTGCGCGAAGGCTTCCACGGCCAGGGCGGTGACACGAACACCGTCGTCTGGCGGGCCCCGGACCACCAGAGCGCCCGCACCCCCGCCGTCGAAGAGCGCATGACCCGGGCACTGGACGCGATCGCCGCGCTCCCCGGCGTCGGATCGGTCACCGGCCCCTACGGACCCGCCCCCGAACAGGCCGCCCGGATCAGCCCCGACGGGCGCACCGCCTACGCCGTCGTCACCTTCGACCGGCCCGCCGACGCCGTGCCCAAGGACCAGGCCAGAGCCGTCGTCACCACGGCCAAGAACCCCACCACCGAGTCCGACGGCCTCCAAGTCGAGCTGGGCGGCCGGGCGATCGGCCTGACCGAGGCACCCGGCGCCCACCTCGCCGAGGCCATCGGCGTGGCCATCGCCGCCGTGGTGCTCTTCCTCGCCTTCGGCTCGCTCGCCGCGAGCCTGCTGCCCATCGCGACCGCGCTGGTCAGCGTGGGCACCGCCTACTTCGGCATCACCCTGCTCGGACACGCCATGCCGGTCGCGGACTTCGCCCCGATGCTCGGCACCCTCGTGGGCCTCGGCGTCGGCATCGACTACGCGTTGTTCATCGTCACCCGGCACCGCAAGGCCCTCGCCCGCGGCCTCCCGGTCGAGCAGGCCGCCGCGGACGCCGTCGCCACCACCGGCCGGGCCGTCGTCTTCGCCGGCGCGACCGTCTGCATCGCCCTGCTCGGCATGCTGGTGCTGAGACTGAACTTCCTCGACGGCGTCGCGATCGCGGCCTCCCTGACCGTGGTCCTCACCGTCGCCGCCTCCGTGACACTGCTCCCCGCCCTCCTCTCGTACATCGGCACGCGCGCCCTCTCGCGCCGCGCACGCCGCACGCTCGCACGGGAAGGCCCCCGGCCCGAGCCCCCCACCGGCTTCGCCGTCCGCTGGTCGACCTTCGTCGAACGCCGGCCCAAGCTCCTCGGCGCGGTCGCCACGACCGTGATGGTGGTCCTGGCGCTGCCGACCTTCAGCCTCCACCTCGGTACCTCCGACCAGGGCAACAACCCGGCCACCGCCACCACCCGCAAGGCGTACGACCTGCTGGCCGAAGGCTTCGGACCCGGAACCAACGGACCGCTCGCGGTGGTCGCCCGCCTCGACGGCGCCGGCGGCCGGGTCGCCGTCGACCGTCTGACCGAAGCCCTGCGCACCACCGAGGGCGTCGCCTCCGCGGGCCCTGCGGTCTTCAACGGCAGCGGGGACACCGCCGTCCTGACCGTCGTACCGGACTCCTCCCCGCAGTCCCGGGCCACGAGCGACCTGGTCGACACGCTCCGCCGGGACGTCATCCCGCACGTCGCGAACGACGGCTCGACCGAGGTCCACGTGGGCGGCGTGACCGCCGGCTACGACGACTTCGCCGAGGTCATCATCGGCAAGCTGCCGCTCTTCGTCGGCGTGGTCATCGCCCTCGGCTGCGTGCTCCTGCTGCTCGCCTTCCGGTCCATAGGCATCCCGGTGAAGGCGGCCGTGATGAACGTCGCCGCCGTCGCCTCGTCCTTCGGCGTCGTCGTCGCGATCTTCCAGTGGGGCTGGGGCAGCGAGACGATGGGTCTCGGCAGCGCCGGCCCGATCGAGCCCTTCCTGCCCGTCATCATGGTCTCGGTGCTCTTCGGACTGTCCATGGACTACCAGGTCTTCCTGGTCAGCCGGATGTACGAGGAATGGCTGGAGACGGGCGACAACAAGCGGGCCGTCCGCGTCGGCCTCGCCGAGACCAGCCGGGTGATCAACTCCGCTGCCGTCATCATGATCTCGGTGTTCCTCGCCTTCGTGCTCAGCGGCGACCGCATCATCGCGATGTTCGGCATCGGCCTCGCCGTGGCCGTCGCACTCGACGCCTTCGTGCTGCGCACCCTGCTGGTCCCCGCGCTCATGCACATGCTCGGCGGCGCCAACTGGTGGCTGCCCGCCTGGCTCGACCGCGGGCTCCCGCGCATCAGCATCGAACCTCCGCTCTCCCACGCCCCTTCCACGCTCCCGGCGCAGCGACCCGACGCGGACACCGCCCGGGACGGCAGCGGCAAGGGCGGCGCCGGCAAGGGCGGCGCCGGCAAGGACGCGAGCCAAGGCAAGGACAAGGACGAGGCCGCGCAGCCCACCGCATCCCGGTGACGCGTCGCGAGCCCGCCGCCCGAGACCCGAGGAGGAAACCGCATGTTCTCGATCGACCTCGCCGATGACGCCCGGCTGTTCTCGCTGGAGATCAGCCACGCCGAGGAGTTCCTCGCCCACATGGACCGCGATCGGCGCGGCCCTGCAACCGGTCGCCCACGGCTCCGCACGCGTGCCGGACCCGCGGGCACGCCTCGGCGGGTCCCCGGAGAGGGCGGCGACGCGGTACGGCCACTCCACCCGTGACCTCCGGCCGCATCCGAACGCCATCCACGACCGGCACGTTCGGGTTCCGGCGGACCAGGTGCTCGGCGAGGCACTCGGGACCGTGTCGCGGCAGGCCGAGGCACAGCCCCGACAGGGCGTCTCGCGGTCGTGGGCCGACGGTCCGCCGGCGGGGCTGCCGAGCCGTTCGCGATCGTCGGCCCGGTCCCGGGGGCGGGGGTCGCCGGCGGGACTCCCGGCCCGTTGCCCACCTGCGGAGATGCCCCCCGGGCGGTCGCGCGACCTTCTCAGGAACCTCTCAGAAACGCCGCCTACCGTGCCCCGCATGGACACCAAGAAGACCCCCGACCCGACGGCCCCCGCAACGGACCCCACCGAAGACAAGGCGACAGCGACCACCCCGGCCGAGGCCCGGACCGAGCACACGGGGTCCGACACGGTCGAACCGGCCGACAAGGCCGCGGCGGAGCCGCTCGACGGGTCCACCCGCCCCGAGGCGTCCGACGATGACCTCGACGCCGAGTTCGCCGCCGAGGACGAGGAATCCGCGCAGGTCGGCGGCGTCGCCGCCGCGGCGTCCGCGATCGTGGCCGCGGGGTTGAGCGTCGTCGCCCTCAGCGGAAGTTGGGTCTCCCGGGTCGTCGCCGAGCGACAGAACCTCGTGAACCAGCTCGACCTGAGCCAGACCGCCGACAACAACGCGAAGATCGCGGCCCTGTACAGCGCCCCCTGGCACGCGACCGCCCTCGTCAACGGCATCCTGTCCGCCATCGCGCTCCTCCTCGCACTCTTCGTCCTGGCCCGCCCCGCCTTCGGGGTTCCCGGCCGCACCCTTCCGACGTGGATCCGCTCCGTGGCCTGGGCCGCGATCGCGCTCGGCGCCCTGGGCGTGCTCCTGTTCGCCCTCATGTACTTCGACGTCCTCCTCCCCGCGCCGACGAGCGCCGCCTGACGCCCCTCGCACAGGAGTCCCTCCCGGGCCGTCCGATCCGAAACGGACAAGCTCCGAAAGAGCCGACCAGGCACCGCCTTAGGGCGGTCCGGGGGCCGGGTAAGCGGGACTAAGTGGTCTGCGTCGTAAATCCTTCGGGGGTTGACGTCGGGCTTGGCGTGCGCTTGCCCGTGTCAGGTGTCGAGACCGGTGAGGTGGAGGTGGCAGGCGGTGTCGAGTGCGTCCTCGGGGGTGCC
>NZ_JAPNLK010000051.1 GCF_026627505.1 Streptomyces sp. H27-H5
ATTTCACTTACGAGGTGCCCTCTTGCTCGGGTCTGATGGAAGCGTAGAAACTCCCATCATCCCAGGTCAGCGGGCACCTCTTCTGATTTCTCCATCCACAGCCCGACCACTACGCGGTGGATCCAGGTTCAGGAACAGCGGGCATCCGAGGGTGGGTCGGAGGTCCACGTACAGCTCTTCCTCGTTGAAGTCCTGGGGAACGGATATGACGTGCACGATGGTCTCCTCTATCCGTACCTTCGCACTTCGTGGAAGAAGCGGTCGATGACCTGGAGGTCTCCGGAGCGGTTCACCTCGTCGTAGACGTACTTGCCGACGGCCAGGTCGAGCACGCCGAGGCCGAACGGGGAGAACACGGTCGGTCGATCCCCGGCCACCGTCACCCGACCGGCCATCACGTCGTCCAACGTCCCGTGGATGAACCGGCGGTCGCCCGTGAGCTGTTCGGTCAGGTGCGGGGACGTGGCGGCCCTGAGACAGTGATCGACGTCGTCCACGATGTTGGTCGAGGCCAGCAGGACCCGCGGCGCGAGGTCGCGCAGCGAGATGTGCAGCACCACCGGATCGTGGGCGAACCACGCGGGGTCCTCCACGTGCGGCCGGTCGGCGACGGTCGCGAAGACCACCAGGTCGCTGAGACGGACCAGGTCCTCCGGGTCTTCGTGGACGGTGATCCGGCCCGGCGCGCCCGACTGTTCCAGGTAGAGCCGGAAGCCCGCGCAACTGCGGGCGCTGAGGTCGTGGAGCCCGATCTCGTCGAAGGTCCAGCCGGTGGCGGCCAGGAACGTGTGCACGTAGCGCGCGATCAGTCCCGTGCCGAAGAACCCGACGCGCGGCGGCCGGGGCCGGCCGCGGGTGAGCCAGTCGGCGGCCAGGGCGGCGGAGGCCGCGGTTCTGCTCGCGCTGATGATGGAGCTCTCCAGACAGGCGAACGGGTAGCCCGTGACGGGGTCGTTGAGGATCAGTACGGCCGAGGCCCTGGGCAGGTCGGCCGACACGTTCCCCGGGAAGCTGGAGATCCATTTGAGCCCGTCCACGGGTTCCGCTCCGCCGATGGAGGCGGGCAGGGCGATCATCCGGGACGACGGGCGGTCCGTGAAGCGCAGGAACGCGGAGGGCGGGTTCACCGATCGGCCGGCGCCGTGCAACCGGTACGTCTCCTCGACCACCTTCACCAGGTGTTCCTCGCGCCCCTGGAGGGCCCGCTGGACCTGTTCTCCCGGGATCACGGCGAACGGGGGGACGGAGAGCGGCTCGGGCGACGCGGTCCGGCGGGGCACCGCGTCCGGGTCCGGGGCATGAGCCGGTGCGGGCGCCTGTGCCGGTGCCTGCGTCGGGGTGGCCGGCGGGCGGGCGGTGGTGGTCATGGGACGGTCACCTCGATGGTCGGCGCGCAGTCCGGCAGCCGCAGCGGGTCGGCCATGGCCACGACCACGTTCCTCGGACCCCGGAAGGGTTCCCTGGCGTGAGCGGTACGGAGGTTGTCCAGCAGCAGCAGGTCTCCTGTCTGCCAGGGCCGGCGGACGGTGTGGGCCTCGTACACGGAGTTGATCCGTTGGACGGTGTCCTCGGCGAGGGGTTCGCCGTTGCCGTGAAGGGTGTTGAAGGGCAGTCCGTCGGCGCCGTACTCGTCGACGAGGTACTCGCGGATCTCGGGGTCGAGCGTCCACTCGTTGAGGAAGGCGATCTGGTTGAACCAGCACCGCTGTCCGCCGATCGGATGGCGCACCACGGCGCTGCGACGCTGTCTGGTGCGCAGCGTGCCGTCCGGCAGCCAGTCGAAGTCGATCGCGTTGTCCCGGCAGTGGCGTGCGATCATGTCCCGGTCCTCGGTGCCGAAGGCCTCCGCGACGGAGGCTCCGATCTCGTCGTTGTAGCTGCGGGTGAGGAGCCACCCCTCGCGTTCGAACCGGTCGGTCAGTTCGCTCGGCAGGGCTTCGAGGACCGCCGTCGAGTCGGCCACCGTGGTCGCCCCGCCCTCCTCGGGCGCCTGGACGCATGCGAAGAGCATCAGCGACGGGAACGCGTAGGCGTAGCTGAGTTCGTGGTGCATGCACATGGGTTGGTTCGTGGGCCACTTCGTCGAGGAGTAGACGCCTCCCGCGTACGTGTGGCGGGGTGCGAAGGCCTCCCTCTCGGTCACCGGCGGCGCACCGAGCCGGTGCAGGATCGCGCCGACCCGCGTCGCGTCGTCGATGTCCAGACCGCGTACCAGGACGGCCCCGTGGTCGACGGTCGCCGCGCGCAGCGCGTCCCGGTGCAGGGCCACCCAGCCGGCGGGGTCGGCGGTCTCGACCCGGAGGATCGGGAGCTCGTCCGGTCGGGGGCGGGTGTCGAGGAGCGTGGACGGGAGGGTGACGGTCATCGGATTCTCCTGTCGATCGCGTCGGGCCGCCGTTCGGCCGGCGGGTCGGGTCGCGCGGTGCGGCTCTCGACCAGCCGGGCCAGGTCGGCCAGTACCGGGTGTCGGGTCAGGTCCTTGAGGGAGATCGCCCGGTCCAGGGAGACGGCGACCCTGAGGGCGGCCAGCGAGGTGCCCCCGAGGTCGAAGAAGCCGTCCTGGCGGCCGATCCGCTCCGCCGGGATGCCCATCGCGCCGGCCCAGGCGGCGGCGATGCGCCGTTCCGTGGGGGTGCCGGGTGGCCGGTGACGGTCCTCGACCGCCGGGTCGCGTGCGGACGCCAGGGCGATCAGGGCCCGCTTGTCGATCTTGCCGTTGGGGGTGAGCGGCAGGTCCGGACGCCACTGGATCACCGACGGCACCATGTACGCGGGGAGCCTCGCGCTCAGCCGGTCCCGCACGTCGGCCGCCGCGAGCGGGCCGCGTCCCGTGTAGAAGGCCGCCAGGTACCGGCCGCGGCCCGGGCGCCCCGCGGCCACCACCGCACCGTCGCGGATCCCGGGCACCCGCAGCAGGGCGATGTCGATCTCGTCCACCTCGATGCGAAAACCGCGGATCTTCACCTGGTGGTCGCGGCGCCCGAGGAACTCCAGTGCTCCGTCCGGCAGCCAGCGGCCGTGGTCGCCGCTGCGGTAGAGGCGGTTGCCCGGCCGGTGCGGGTCGCGGCCGAAGGCGAGCCGGGTGCGCTCCGGGTCGTTGACGTACCCGCGGCCCACGCAGACGCCCGAGAGGACGATCTCGCCGGGAGCGCCGAGCGGCACGGGCGACAGGTCGGCGTCGACGACGTAGACGCGCACGTTGTTCACGGGCCGGCCGAGGGGGACGCGATCGGAGTCCGGTGCCCGGTCCATGACGTGGTGGTTGGTGTCGTCGGAGGTCTCGGTGAGCCCGTACGCGTTGACCAGCCGTACACCGGGCACGGTGGCGAACCAGCGCTGGACGAGTTCCCGCTTGACCGCCTCGCCGGTGACGCAGACGCGGCGCAGGTCCGGCAGTTCGCGGGGGGCGCGCTCCAGACACGACAGGACCGCTTCGAGGTAGGAGGGCACCACCTGGAGCACATTGACCCGACCGAGGACGAGGGTGTCCAGGAAGCGCGGGACGTCCAGGACGGCCTCCTGTTCGACCAGCAGCGTCCGTCCACCCGTGAGCAGCGCGGCGAGCAGTTGCCACAGGGAGATGTCGAAGCACTGGGGCGCGCTCTGGGCGACGACCGTTCCCCGGTCGATCCCCAAGTCGTCGATCTTGGCGTAGAGGTGGTTGAGCAGACCGGCGTGCTCGCACAGCGCCCCCTTGGGTTCGCCGGTGGAACCCGAGGTGAAGTAGATGTACGCCGCCGACTCCGGGGGGACGTGCACGCCGGGGTCCGTGGCATCCAGGCTCTCGTCGTCCGCCGCCTCGACGGGCAGGACCCGGACCTCCGGCATCGAGGCCAACGCCCGGTCGAGCGGGCCGGTGTCACCGGGCCCGACCAGTGCGAACCGGCACGCGGCCCGGTCGAGCATCGCGGCGACGCGTTCGGCCGGGAAGCGCGGTTCGACGGGCAGGTAGACACCGCCCGCCTTGAGGACCCCGAGCACGGCGGCCGTCCAGCCGAGGTCGCGCTCACCGACCACGGCCACCACGTCCTCCGGGCGCAGGCCCTGGGCCAGTAGGGCGCGGGCCAGCCGGTTGGCGCGTGCGTCGAGTTCCCCGTACGTCCACTGCCGCGCGCCCCGCACGACGGCGACCGCGTTCGGATGCGCCCGGGCCTCTTGCGCGAAGACCTCGTGGGCCCGCAGCGCCGGCAGCTCCCGGCGGGGTCCGGCGAGTTCCTCGATCTGATGGTGGAGTTCGGCCGTGTCCAGGAGGCTCTGTGGCCCCGGTGCGGCGTCCGGGTCGGCGGTGAGCAGTTCCAGCGCGGTGCGGTGGTATCCCACGACCCGTGCGGCGAAGTCCTCGTCGTACGCGTCCGTCCGGTGGCGCAGCCGCCACACCCGCCGACCGTCTTCCCGGCGCGTCACCGACATCCGCAGGGCCGGGCCGCCGCCGTCGGGGCGGTCGGCGGGCCCGTCGTCCTCACCGTACGGATCGAACACGACGACGGGTGCGGAACCGGGGAGGTGCGGGCCGGGCGCGGCGGAGCCGGTGGAGTCGACGGACGGCTCTCGGTGGCCGGTCGGCGGCCCGGGCAGGGCGGACAGCGCCCGGTGTACGTCGAGCACCAGCGTTCGCCAGGCACCGGTCGTGAGCGCCAGGCGGCAGGGCCGTGGGGCGCCGCCCGGCGCGGTGACGCAGGCCCCGACGACCTCGGACTCCCCGGACAGCGCGCCGAGGACCTTGAGGTGCGCGGCCGTCAGCACCGACGCCGGGCTCACGCCGAGGTGGTCGGCGAGGTGGTCGAGGGCGGCCAGGAGGGCGTCGGGGATCACCGCGCGGTACTCGGCCGTGCCGGGTAGGGGTGCACGGGTCCATCGCGGGACGGTCGTGAACCCTCCCGCCGAGTCCGAGTCCGAGTCCGAGTCCGAGTCCGAGTCTGTGGCAGGGTCAGTGCCCGAGCCTGTGGCAGGGGTGCCCGTGGCAGGGTCGGTCTCCGTGGGGTCGGGGAACCGCTCGTCCGCCCTCTCCGTCGTTCCCATCACTCCCACCTCCGCTGCTGCCCGTCGTCGTCCGGGCCGATCTGTCGGGCCGGATTCCCACCCCAGTACGCGTACCGCGGCACCGTCTCGCCCTTCATGACGAAGGAATCGGGAGCGAGCGCCGCACCGTCGCCGAGCGTCACGCCGTAGTGCACCAGGGCGCCGACGCCCACCGTGCAGTCCGAACCGAGCGTGGTGGTGTCCGACTTGAAGGCGCCGTCCTCCTGCGAATGGCACTGGACCACGCTGCCCGCGTTGAGCGTGCAGTGGTCCCCGATGGTGACCATCGGCCGTTCGCTCAGACCGCAGCCGTCGTCGAAGAGTTCACGGCCGATCCGCGCGCCCAGCAGACGCCACAGCGGGCCCTTGAACGGAGTGCCGTTGTAGAGCCGCAGGTACGCGTCCGACGGCACCTTCCAGTACCGTTCGCGCCGCCAGAAGCGGACGTCGTAGATCGAGCAGAACAGCGGGCCGGGGGAGTGCAGCGCCGTGACGGCCCGCTCGACGAGCACGAAGTACAGCGTGCCGAGGAGCACCACGAGCACGTTGGCCAGCGCGATCACCACCGCGCCGAGCACGTCGTAGAGTTCCGCCGCGACCGCGAAGAGCAGGGTGACCAGGAAGAAGTACAGCCACCGCACACCGAGGTACCACGCCATGGTGGCGGCGTTGTGCCGGTTCTTGGCGGGCAGCAGGCGACGCAGGTCCGCACCGCTCCGCAGCTCGTCGAAGCCGCTGTCCCGCAGCACCGATCGGGGAATCTCGAAGCTCGGCGAACCCAACAGGCCCACGCCCTCCCTGATCGCCCCGTCGACGGGCACCATGACCTTCGTCGCGAGCAGGCAGTTGTCGCCCGTCCTGCCCCGGGCGGGGTAGGCGATCCTGTTCCCGAGGAAGTTGCGGGGGCCGATCGCGACCCGGGACACGCGGAACGAACTCCCCGAGTATTCGGCGTTGTTGATCGACAGACCGTCGGCGATCATGGTTCCGCTGCCCACGGAACTGAGGTACGGGGAGTCCTGCTTCACCTCCGTGCCGAAGTTCGAGCCGGTCTGCTCGACGCGCGAGAGGTCGTACCCGAGGCACCACCGCAGGTAGTGGACGACGGCGGAACTGTCGCCGAAGAGGCGGTTCAGGAAACGCCTGTTGGTCATCAGCGTGATCACCCGGTGCACCCCGTGGTGGAATCCGTACAGCCGGTACACCCGGCCCGCGGTGAGGGTCCGGCTGAGCAGCCGGGGAACGACGGCGATCACCAGGAGACCCAGGGGAACGGCCCCGAAGAAGACCACCGCCGAGGCGGTCAGCGCCTCGACGTAGAACGTCCAGGAAGAGAGCGCGGTGGGGCCCGGCGCCAGGACCGAGGCCAGCTGCGGGGCCTCGGCCAGCAGGAGGCCCACACCGCCGAACGTCAGCGGCAGGTACACGAGCAGCACGGCCAGGACCTGGAGGACGCCGTGCAGGGCCCTGCGCCAGGTACCGCAGTCGGCCGGGTCGACCATCGTGAAGCCCACCGGGGCCGGCTGCGCGGGGGAGCCGTGCCAGTGCGCGCCGGCCGGGATCGTCTGCCCGCTGTGCAGGCTGGACGCGTGGCCGAGCCGGGCGCGGTCGCCCACGGCGGTCGCGACGTCCAGGACGCTCGCGTCGCCGACCACCGAGTCCGCGCCGAGCGTGACCGGACCCGTCTGGATCAGACCGCGGTGAGCCCGGTAACAGGTGAAGTAGGCGTCCTTGCGGACCACCGCTCCGGCGCCGACGGTCAGCAGGTCCGTGCACACGGGCACGATCCGGGAGAAGAGCGCGGCACCGGGTCCGATCCTGGCGCCGAGCGCCCTGAGGTAGAGGACGTAGAGCGGCGAGCCGACGAACAGCACCAACGGGTCGGACCGGACGAGCGTCTTGACCACCCAGAAGCGGACGTAGCGCACGCTCCAGACGCGGACCTGGGACGGTCGCCACCTGCCGATGAGCACCCACTTCACCAGGACCGGGAAGCCGCACAGCCACACGAAGACGACCAGGCCGAACAGCACCGACCGCAGGTACACCTCGACGGCTCCCGACCCCGCGGAGACCCACTCGTACCCCAGGACGCCCGCGAGGGCGACGAGGTAGGAGTAGCCGAGGAAGGCCAGCACCTGGAGCACGCCGCACAGCAGGTGACGCGGCACGCCGACCGGGGGAGGGAACACCGGCGGCAGCGGCTCGACGGCCTCGATCGACCCGCCGGGGGGCTCGGGAACGGGCGCCGAGAGCGCCGTCGCAAGGCTTCGGATCGTCGGATTCCGGTAGATGTCCTTCATCGACACGGGCGGCAGGCCCTCGGACTTGCGGACCCGCGCGCAGAAGTGCGCCATCACCATCGAGTCGGCGCCCAGTTCTTCGAAGAAGTGGCTCCGCACCGGCACCCGCTCGACGTGCGTGACGTCCGCCAGGATCGAGGCGAGCATCCCTTCGACGGCGGCGTGCGGGGCGTGGGGATCGCCCCGGGCGGACGCCCGGTCCTCCCGATCGGGGGTCAACGCCTCGGTGGGCCTTCCCGTCATGGTGGGCTCCCTCGGTTTCCGACGGCCACGGTCCGGTGCTCCTGGCATCCGGCCGGCGCGCTCATCGGGCTCCCGTGGACCGCGTCACGCGGATCGCACCTTCGGCCGGCTCATCGGGGACGGACCGGCTTCGCGGGCTCCGATCCCCGTACGGGCCACAGCCCGACGTCATGACTCTTATTCGATGCCGACGGGAGAAAAGATGGTGCGCATCGGGAATTGGCACGCTTCTGTGTCAATGTGGGGTTAAATCGGACGCTCCGTGGTCGCCCGCGCACGTCGGGCAGCGAGCCCGTGCCGGGTGAGGTGAGGGGGGCGCGCCGACACCCGGGTCGGCCGAGGGTGTGGTCGGCCGCCCCGCGTGTCGGGTCGGGTGGTCGTGGGGGCGGTGCGGGCCGTACGGCCGACACGGCGTGCAGCCGGGCGAACGACGGCCTGGCGGGCGTGGGGCGGGTCAGGCGGGGTCAGGTGGCGGTGACGAACACGCTGTGCCAGCCGCTGGCGCCGTCGGGGATGGTCCGGGCGCGCTGCTCGGTCTGCACCTGACCGGTGCCGTCGGTGGCGCGGACGGTGAGGTTGTGACCACCGGGCGTGGTCTTCCAGGGGTAGGACCACTGGCGCCAGGTGTCGGTGGTGTCCTGCTCGGCGAGCTGCGCCTCCTGCCACGGGCCGTCGTCGACCCGGACCTCTACCCGCTCGATGCCCCGGTGCTGGGCCCAGGCGACACCGGCGACCATCACGGTGCCCGCCCCGGCCTGAGCGAAGGGCTTGGGCGTGTCGATGCGCGCCTGGGTCTTGATCGGTGCCTTCCGCGCCCACTTCCGCTTGACCCAGTACGGGTCGTAGGAGTCGAAGGTGGTCAGCTCGATGTCCTGGAGCCACTTGCAGGCGGACACGTAGCCGTACAGGCCCGGGACGACCATGCGGACGGGGAAACCGTGGTCGAAGGGCAACGGTTCGCCGTTCATCCCGACCGCGAGCATCGCGTCCCGTCCGTCCAGCAGATCCTCGACCGGCGTGCCCAGGGTCATGCCGTCCACGGACCGGGCCACCAGTTGATCGGCCGGGCCGCCCTTCGACGGCGCCTTGACCCCCGCCTCCCTCAGCAGGTCGGCGAGGGGTACGCCGAGCCAGCGGGCGTTGCCCACGTACGGGCCGCCCACCTCGTTCGACACGCACGTCAAGGTGATGTTCCGCTCGATGAGCGGTCGGTCCAGCAGGTCCTGGAAGGTGTAGGTGCGCGGGCGCGGCACGCCCTTGCCGTGGATCCGCAACCGCCAGGTGTCCGCGTCCACCTTGGGGACGACCAGAGCGGTGTCCACGCGGTAGAAGTCCTTGTTCGGGGTGGTGAAGGCGCTGATCCCGGGGATCCGCAGCGCCGCACGGGCAGGGGTCGCGGCGGCCGCCGAGGCCGGGGCGGGGAGCCGCACGGCCGCCCGGGAGGCGGACGCCCCCTGACCGCTGCGGCCGGTCAGCGCCCTGCCGAGGGCCCCCGCTCCGGTAGAGGCCAGAGCGGTGATGCCCGCCGTGATCAGGAAGCCGCGCCGGTTCCATCCGGTGCCCGGCCCGGCGTCCTCGGCGGCCCGGCCGTCGGCGCCCGGATCCGCGGAGGCGGTCCCGTCCGCCCCGTTCAGCTTGCCGATCAGTACGTACAGGACGAGCGCCCCGGCCACGGCGCCCAGCAGCGAGGGCAGGACGTCGCCCACTCCGGCCGAGTCCGGCCGGGTCAGCGCGGCGCCGGCGCCGACGAGCCCGAACAGCAGGATGCCCACGGATCCCGTACGTCGACGGCGCAGGGCGAACAGGCCCAGCAGGGCGGCCAGGAGGCCGATGGTGGCCAGGATCCCGAGCTGGAGCACCAGCTTGTCGTTCTGTCCGAACGTGCGGATCGCGTAGTCCTTGAGCCAGGCCGGTGTCCGGTCGATGGCGGCTCCGCCGACCACGGTGACGGGGCCGGCCTGCGGCCGTACGAGGGAGGCGGCCAGCTCGCCCACGGCCAGAGCCGTGTAGCCGGCGAGCAGTCCGCTCGCTGCGGCGAGCGCGCCGCGTTTGACGGTCCTTCGGTAGATCCTCACGTCCTGCATTCGAGGCCGTGGCTCCGCCGGATGGGTCCGCACACGGATGCCCCGTCCGGGGCATGCGCACCGTTTCCGGCCAATCCGTACGGGGTCCGGCGACGAACAAGCAGCGAGACGCCGGACCGGACACGGTCCGATGAGGGAGCCCCGGCAGTGACGTTTCCTCCCGTCTTCGCGCCAGTACGAACCGGATACCCGGCGAAACGTATCCACCGAGCGACCGCATGGGGGTGACCACGTGAAACATGACGACGAGCTCCACGCCCTCATCGGCGCCTACGCCCTCGACGCACTCACCGGTGACGAACACGACCGCTTCACCCGACACCTGCGGGACTGCGAGGCGTGTCGAACGGAACTGCCCGGCTACCTGGACACGGCCGGTCGCCTCGCGACGGCCGTGGCGCACACCCCTCCCGAACACCTCAAGGAGGCGGTGCTCCAGCGCATCGACTCGGTCCGCCGGCTTCCCCCTCGGGTACCCGAACCCGTCGCGCCCACAGGGGTCTTCGCCCTGGCCCGGGGCAAGGCTTGGGGCTTCGGGATCGCCGCGGGCATCGCCGCCGCGGCCGTCCTCGGGGGAATCACGGTGTGGGAGGGCCGGCAGGCGGAGCAGGTGCAGCAACAGGCGCTGCGACTGGACTCCCGCACCCGCGACCTGAGCGCGGTCATCACCGCGTCCGACGCCCGCACCGTGCGCGGCGCCTTCGCCACCGGGGCCTCCGCCACGCTCGTGACCTCCCGTGAACGCGGCCGAGCCGTCGTGATCGCCGATCGGCTGCCCCCGCCCCCGCAGGGCAGGACGTACCAACTCTGGTTTTCCGACGGGGTCACCATGCGGCCGGCCGGACTCCTCGACCACAGCGGCGCCGTCCTGCTGACGGGTGACATCGGCGCGGCCACCGCCGTCGGCGTCACCCTGGAACCCGCGGGCGGCTCCCCCCTCCCCACCGGCAGTCCGCTGCTCCTGCTCGACCTCCCCGCCTGACCCGCGCCTCGGCCGGGCGGACCGGCACGACAACCGGAACGCGACAGCGGGGACACAACGACCGGAACACGGCAACCGGGACGTGACAACCGGAACGCGACGACCGAGCGCAACATGCGGGACGTCCGTACCAATCCGCTCCGCCCGGGCCTCCGAAGAACGGGTGAACCGGCCGTGGCACACGGCATGTCGACTGTCGTGAGGGGGACAACCGTGCATCGACGTGAAGAGGCGGCGGCAGCGGGGCCTCCACCCGTCCGCCCCGTCACGGCACTTGCCCCCACCCCGATCCGTCCGCACCCGCGAAGGCCTCCCATGACGACCTCGACGCCCCGCCCCACCACCTCCGTCCGCGGCACCGCGCCCGGTCACCCCGCGCCCGCTCACCCCATCGCGGCCCCCGCCCCGGGCCGGCACGCGGCGGACGCCCCGCAGCAGCGACCGGGCGAACCCTCCCTGTGGCCGGACGTCCATCGCCTGCCACCGGCCTCGGCCGCGCGCACGGCCGTGGCCAGGGCCCTGTTGCGTCGCGCGTTCGATCGCATGCCCCTCACCCTCAGGAGCGACGCCTCCCCGGGGGGCGACGCCCGTGCCCCCCGGGGAGGGGAACCCTCGCTCGTCCTGCACGACCCGGACGCCTTCCACCGCCGGATCGGCGCCGACGGGCTCATCGGATTCGGCGAGTCCTACATGGCCGGTGAATGGGACAGCGACGATCTCGTCGGGGCCCTGACGGTGCTCGCCTCGCACGTCGACGCACTGGTGCCCGCGCCCTTGGCCGAACTGCGCCGCGCGTGGATACGTCGCCGCCCCCACGCACACCGCAACACCCCCGTGGGCGCCCGCCGGAACATCCAGCGGCACTACGACCTCTCCAACGACCTCTTCGAACTCTTCCTCGACCCGAGCATGATCTACTCCTCGGCGCTCTTCACCGCGTTCCCGGCCCGGCAGGAATCGCTGGAGGACGCCCAACACCGCAAGATCGACCGCCTGCTCGACCTCGCCTCCGTCGGCCCCGGGACGCGCCTGCTGGAGATCGGCACCGGCTGGGGCGAACTCGCCCTGCGGGCCGCCGCCCGGGGCGCCGACGTCGTGACGATCACGCTCTCCACCGAGCAGCGCGACCTCGCCCGCAGCCGCGTCGACGCCGCAGGCCACACCGACCGCGTCAGCGTCGAACTGTGTGACTACCGCGACGTCCGGGGCGAGTACGACGCCATCGTGAGCGTCGAGATGATCGAGGCCGTCGGCGCCGAGTACTGGCCCGCGTACTTCGACGCGCTGCGCAAGGCACTCGCCCCCGGAGGCCGCATCGCGCTCCAGGCCATCACCATGGCCCACGACCGGATGCTCGCCACCGCCCAGAGCCACACCTGGATCAGCAAGTACATCTTCCCCGGCGGCCTCATCCCCTCCCGCGAGGCCATCCGCACCGAGGCGGCGCGGGCGGGCCTGAGCGTCACCGCCGACCACGGATTCGGCGAGCACTACGCCGAAACCCTGAGGCTGTGGCGCGAACGGTTCACCGGCCACACCGCCCGGGTGACGGAACTCGGCTTCGACCACGTCTTCCAGCGCATGTGGGAGCTGTATCTCGCCTACTCCGAGGCCGGGTTCCGCTCCCGCTACCTCGACGTACGGCACATCCTCCTCACGGAGGGCGGCGCCCACTGACACCCTGCGGGACTGCCCGCCCAGTCGCCGCGTCCCCCGGGGCCTGCCGCGCCCCGGTCGACACCCCGGGGGACCCGGAGGACGATGAGGGAGACGGGTGTCTCACCGCCCGGTGCACCGGCCGTACGCCCATGATGTCGCCGTCCGCCGGCCGCGGAGCCCCGTCGAGGGGGTCATGCACGACGTTCCCTGACACCGCGGGAGAACCAACGATGAAATGCGCAGCGAAGAAGAGGAGCCGTGCCCGGGCCTGCCGTTCGCTCTTGGCGGCCCTGGTGTTGTCGGGTGGTGCGCTGGCCGGCGCCGGATCGGCCGTGGCGGCCGACCAGGCGACGCCTCAGCGGGCTCCCGCCGCTCAGTGCAAGGGCGGCCAACTGACGGTCAGCGGGACCTCGGGAACCGGTCAGGCGCGGGTCACCGTCGTCAACAAGGGCCCCAAGGCGTGCGTGCTGGCGGGCTTCCCCACCGTCGCACTCGCCGGCCAGGGCTCACCCGACCGGAACAAGCCGCTCAGCGTGTCCCGGACGGGCAGCGCGAAGCCCGTACAACTCGCGGTCGGTGGCCGGGCGGCGTCCCAACTCACCTTCCCGCCGGTCCTCGGCGAGGCCGACGGCTACTGCGCCTCCGGCGCCAAGCCGATCGCCGCACCCACGATGGTCGTCGGCGTCGCCGGCACCAAGACCCAGATCGCCCCGAGTGACGGCGGCAATTTCGCGATCTGCGGCAACAGCGTCCGCGCCACCGCCTTCCGCGCGGCCTGACGTAGAGCCGGCCGACCCGCTGTCCCCGCGAACGCGGGTGCGGTCAGGGTCGGTCGTGCCAGGAGAGCGCCGAGATCCGCCAGCCCTCCGGGGTGCGCACGAACTGAATGGTCTTGGTTCCGCCACCCTCGAACGGTTCGCCGTCCAGGATCCCGGACTTGCGGTACTCGCCGAACCGTGACGCGATGTCACCGGCGATCTCGGTCCGTTCGGAGGTCTCCCACTCGGTGAACTCCAGCAACCGGCCGTCGGACAGCAGGGCTCGACGGGGTGCGATGAACTCCTCGACGGTGTAGACGGTGAACTCCGGTCCGGTCTTCACGATCACCCCGCCCGGGAGGAGGAGCCGACGGATCCGCTCCACGTCGGCGCGCTTGCCACCCCGGTTGTCGAAGGCGGCGAAGAACTCGGCGGTCAGTAGATCGATCTCTATGCGCGACACGGCGCGACAGTAACAAGCGGACAGCGACGAGGAACAGCCCCGCGCACAGGGGCTGCCGGGCGAGCTGCTGCCGACCCCCCGGAAGAAGGTGGGGCCGGTGGTGGGGGGCTTCCGGCCCCGTGCCTCAGCAGCTCGTCCCGCCGTCGAACGGGGGGCTCAGAGCGAGCCGACGACCTTGCGCGGCGTCACGCGGAGGACCACGCGCGGGGCGTCGTCCTTGGAGGCCGGGTTGAAATCGGCGTACTCCTTGCCCGTGTACTTGCGGGAGAGGGCGTCGATCAGTTCCTGCCCGCCTTCGGTGGTGAGCGAGACGGTGCCCCGCACCTCGGCGTACGTGTAGGGGGCGTTGGGCGGATTGATGATGACGGTGGCCCGCGGGTCGCGGCGAAGGTTCGCCTCCTTGCGACGGCCGACGGTGGTGGAGATCAACAGGTCGTCGCCGTCACGGGCCAACCAGGTGACGGAGAGCTGCGGGCTGCCGTCGGGCTGGATCGTGGCCACCGTCGCGAAGACGGGGGTGTCGTCGATCAGCTTCTTGAGGTCGTCGGAGAGTGCCTCTGACACGGGACGGATTCCTTTCCCACGGTTGAGCGCTGTCATCGAAGATCAGCGAGAACAGCCTGCGGAGGCCTGTGGTCCGCGGCAAGCCGGGCGGGGGGCCGCGGAAGGCCGGTTGCCGGGCGGTCGGGCGGCGGGCGACGCCACGGGCGTGGCCCGGTACCGGGCGGGGCCGCGCGGTACAGCGGGGGCGGCCTGGCGCGCGTCACCCGTCGTGTTCACTCGGACGAGTGAGCGGCCCGCCGTCCCGAGGGACGCGGGCCGCCACCGCTCACGCCTGGATCAGGTGGGCGACGTTCTGCGGGTCCAGTCCGGTCAGCTGGACGATCCGGGGCGCGGGAATGCCGGCGGTCAGAGCCCGGTGGACGAGCGCTTCCCAGTCCTCGGTCGTGTGCTTGTACTCCAGGAGTTCCGCTTCCATGTGCGTGACCGACGGGGACGCGCACTCCTGGTGCACGCGAGCCGTCTCGTCGTCGCTCAGCGGGACGGGAAGCCGCTCCGCGCCCTCGGGAATGAGTACGTCCGACCCGGCCGGCAGGATCCTGACGTGTTCCGACGACTCCGACGTGCCGTGGGCCTGCAGCCATCCGTGGACGGCGGGAGTCTCGGCGCATTCCAGGGGCATCACGGCGGCCAGGGCCGCCCCGAGCCGCGGATGGCGTTCGGGGAGCAGGAACAGGTAGGCGTCATCGGCCATTTCGCAATCTCGCTTAACTCTCGATCCGGCATACGGGGAAACGGGTGAACGAGTGAACGGGGAAACGGGTCACGGGTGAACGGGGGAGCGGCCACGGTCCTCGTGGTCACAGGGGCAGGACGGCGAGGATGGTCTTTCCCTCCCCCGGCACAAGGGTGACGGCCAGGCTGCGGCAGTAGTGGCGGACCATGTGCCAGCCGAAACCGCCGGCGCGTCCGGCGAGGTCGGGGGTGCGCTCCTGGGGGAGTACGGAGCTGTTGTCACTCACCGCGACGCTCACACTGTCGGGTCCGGAACTCAGGTGGAGGGTGTAGTGGCCGCCACCGTGCCGCAGGGCGTTGGTGGTCAGCTCGGAGACCACGAGCTGGAGGGCGTCCGAGGTGTCGGCCGGAGCGGCGGGATCGAGACTGGCGGCGTAGACGCGGGCGACGTCGCGGGCCCGGGCGATGCCGGCCGCGCAATCGTCCTCGATCACCAGATCAGCGGGGACTGACGTGTCTGTCGCCTGAATGTCGTTCATGCGCGCACACCCACCTTGTCGGTTCGACCGTCGGACCCTTCGTGTTCCCCGAGTGAGATCCTTTACACACAGTGACATCAGATAGCCGAACCGGATCGTGTGGCGGTTTCGCTTTTCATCGTCCCGCTCCCGGCCGGCGGTGTCGAACGGGCCCGGGGAGCCGGAAGCCCCGCGGCGCCGAACGTTCGGCGCCGCGGGGCTTCGGCGGGGTTCCGCATGCGCGGAGCCCGATGGGGTCAGAGTCGGTCGAGCACGCTGCCCAGGTCCACGAACTTGAAGCCGGTGGCCTCCCGCTCCGTGTCCGCCGGGGTGTCCCGGCCGTCTTGGACGACGAGCAGACCGCGCGGGAAGCGCCTGCCCAGCGGGGCGTTGAGCACGGCCGCCCCGTCACACTGCTCCGAGCCGTCGAGCGTGGCGTTCGCGGCCGACACGCGGAAGCCGCCCTCGTACGCGTTGTGCTCGTCGACCTCCCGGTCGTAGACCGCGAAGGTGTCGTCGCCCTGGCTGGACGCGAGCAGGTGGCCGTCGCCGCCACGCCCCGTGACCAGGGTCAGTCCCTCGACGTCCGCGGCGAGCCTGCGGCCGCCGAAGCCCGGGTCGGCGCCCGCGGCGCACTCCTCGGTCTTCTCGTCGTACACCCCGGGGACGCCGTACTCGCGGACCTTGTCGATGAGCTTCGGCGTGCCGGTGAGGTCGGCGGGCAGCCGCCAGATGCCCACGTCCTCCTGGCCCGCGTACAGGACACCGTTGGCCGGGTCGACGACCATGCCCTCGACCTGGGGGAGTTCCCCGGGCTCGGCGCAGGGGCTCCACGTCCTGCCGTTCGGAAGCCGGAACGAGAACGGCAGGTCGAGCGTGCGGACCGTGCGGTAGGTGACGGTGCCGGCAGCCGTCGGCGTGAGTTCCAGGAGGGCGAGCCGGGTCTGGTTGCGGCGGCTGACCAGCGCGTACGAGCGACCGGTACGGGCATCGGTCCAGGTGGCGAGACCGTAGGCGGTCCGCTGCTCGTTGATCTCGGCCTGGTCGGCGGAGAACACCGGCGGAGCGCTCGGATCGGTCACGTCGACCAGCGGCCCACCGGGCCGGCCGGCCTGCACCCGGTACACCCGCAGCCGGTCGTTCCCGCGGTCCGTGGTCACGGCCACGTCGGCCCGTCCGCCGGACAGGCGCAGACCGTGCACGAGATCGACGTTGTTGAAGCGCCCGGGGGCGTCGTCGGGCGCGCCCGTGGACGGCGCGGCGACCGCCTGGACCTGGCGGGCGTCGAGGTCATAGACGCGCAGCCCGCCCTCCTTCGCGGTGGCGATGACCAGGCTGCGATCGGGATCGGCGGCGTTGCGCCAGATCGCGGGATCGTCGGCGTTGGCGTTGCCTCCGGCCTCGTCGTCGTACAGCGTCGCCGTCTCCGACCGCGGGGTGACGGAGGGCAGCGGGCGCGCGGCCTGTGCCTGTTGCGGCGCCGCCGCGGTCAGGACGACGAGCGCGGCAGCGACGACGGATGCCGCGTGCAGACGGCGCGGGGGGGTCACGGGAACTCCAGACTGTCAGGTACATGAACAGGGCGAGGGTCGAACGGCGACACGAAGCGGCGACCTACGCGACCCGGCCGCCGCACGTCCGCACGGTGAACACGACACTCCGTCCCCACCGGTCCCGCACACCGCCGGATGACGGCGCCCCGAGCGGGTAGACGCCAGGGCGGAGGCCCACACCCGTGAAGCTCAGTGACTGGATGATCACCGCCGATGAACGCGGCAACGCCGCGACCCGGCTCGACGCGCGCCACCCTGACGGAGCCGCCTGGACCCGAGGGAACCAGGTGCGCCCCCTGGTGCACGGCGCGACGTACTTCGCCGAACTGCTGGAAGGGATCCGGGCGCAGCGCGAGGGCGACCTCCTGCTGTTCACGGACTGGCGCGGCGACCCCGACGAGCGGCTCGACGGCCCCGGCACGGAGATCGGCGCCGTACTGGGCGAGGCGGCGCGGCGCGGAGTCATCGTCAAAGGGCTGATCTGGCGCTCCCACCTGGACGGGCTCCAGTTCAGCGAGAGCGAGAACCGCCACCTCGGCGAGGAGATCGAGGAGGCCGGCGGCGAGTGCCTGCTCGACATGCGCGTGCGCCCCGGGGGTTCCCACCACCAGAAACTGGTCGTCCTGCGCCATCCCGGGCGCCCCCACCTCGACGTCGCGTACGTCGGTGGCATCGACCTCTGCCACGGCCGCAACGACGACGCCTCGCACCGCGGCGACCCCCAGGCGCCGCCCTTCGCCTCCGCCTACGGAGACCGCCCACCGTGGCACGACGTGCAACTGGCCGTCCGAGGCCCGGCCGTCGGCGACATCGAGGCGGGGTTCCGGGAGCGTTGGTGCGACCCCGGACCCCTCAGCCGCAGCCCGATGGTCCGGTTGCGCGCGCTCCTGGACCGGGAGGACACGGTCGCGGACCGCCTTCCCCCTCAGCTGCCCGACCCCCGACCGTGCGGAAGCCAGGCCGTACAGATCCTGCGCACCTACCCCAACCGGCTGTGGCGCGGCTACCCCTTCGCGCCCGACGGCGAACGCAGCATCGCGCGCAGCTACCTCAAGGCGCTGCGACGGGCACAGGCGCTGATCTACCTGGAGGACCAGTACCTGTGGTCCCCGAAGGTCGTCGAGTCCTTCGCCCGGGCGCTGCGCGACAACCCGGAACTGCGCCTGATCGCCGTGATCCCCACGGTCCCCGAACAGGACGGACGGGTCACGCTGCCGATGAACCTCGTCGGACGGCTCACCGCGCTGGAGGCGCTGCGGCGTGCGAGCGCCGACCGCGTCGCGGTCTACGGGCTGGAGAACCACGCGGGGACTCCCGTGTACGTGCACGCCAAGGTCTGCGTGATCGACGACGTCTGGGCCTCGGTCGGATCGGACAACGTGAACCTCCGCTCCTGGACACACGACTCGGAACTCAACTGCGCCGTGCTGGACGAGACCGCCGACGTCCGCCCGCCGCTCGACCCCGGAGGGCTCGGGGACGGTGCCCGCCGCCACGCCAGGGACCTGCGGCTGGAACTCTCGCTCGAACACCTCGATGCCGCGGCCCCCGATTCACGGTACCCGGCCGACCTCGTGTGCGACCCGGTCGCCGCCTTCGACGCGTTCGCGTCGAGCGCCGCCGCACTCGACGCGTGGCACGACGGCGGGTGCCGGGGCCCCCGGCCGGCGGGCCGCCTGCGGACCTACCGCCCGCCCGATCTGCCGCGCACCACGCGCGGGGTCGTCATGCCGCTGTACCGGTTGCTCGTCGACCCCGACGGCCGCCCGTTCGGGCTCCGACGCCGCAACGCCTTCTGAGTACGCCGCGACGTGTACCGGGGCGCCGCGACGTGTACCGGGGCGCCGCATCGCGTACGGAACGGCGAACGGTCCCGCGGGCCCGCGTCAGACGCCCCGCGGCGTTCCGGGCCCGGCGAGTGCGGCGAGGCCCGTCGCGACGCTCGCCCTCGTCAGGACCACCTTCATGACGCCGACCCCTCGGGCCCGGCGTGCAGGCCGGTGGCCAGACCCGGGTAGTGGCGGACGAGACCGTCGGCGTCGAACTCGACGTCGGCGGTGAACGAGCCGGAGGCGTAGCGGACCCGGTGGCCGCCCAGCGGCGTGTACACCTGCTCCGACGGCGTCACGACGAGATCGGGAACGGACACCCAGGCCATCAGGAACGGCCGTTCCGGTGCGCCCGCGTCCCTCAGGTGGAGCCCGTGCCGCAGCACGGGCATCGTGTTCGTCAGCGGGCACAGGCCGAGGTCGCAGTCGAGGGCGCCCTCGAACTCCTCCCGCGGCTGCCCGTCGACCGTCCACCGTCCCGCCTCGTCCCGGCGCAGGTCGAGTTCACGCCTCACCGCACCGGGACCGTCGACGGTGACGTGCAGCTCCCGCGTGACGAAGCGGGGACCGGTCACGAGCCGGTACGTGACCCAGTACGGGCCGTCCTCCAGCCCCAGCGCCCGGCCCCGCGCCTGGAGGCGGTCCTCCTCGAACCGCCCCCACGCGGTGTCGTATCCGCCGGAGGCCGTGACCTGCCAGGTGCGCGTGAAGTGTGCCGAGTCGTCCATGGGGAGATCCTCGCGCACGCCGCGACCCCGGTGCCAGGCCACCACGCGCGCGCCGTACGACCCCGCTCTCGGGCGCAATCCCTCACACAGCGCCGGCCGAGGCGTGGGCCGGGGGAGGGGAACCGCCGATCGAGGCCGCGTCCGGGACGTGTGGGACGTCGAGTTGGGCCTCCATGTCGTCGAGCGCACTGCGCACCGCGGCGATGCGCAGACGCAGCGCGTCGGCCGGCTCCGGTTCCTCCCCCGCGGCGCCGACCCCGACCGGTGGGGCGGGTGCGTCGGCCGCGTGCGCGGCGCTCTCCCGAAGGGCTTCGGCCGCCTCCATCTCACGTGCCTCCTCAAGGGAGTTGAGGACGACGCCGATCAGCACGTTGACGAGTACGAACGAGGCGAGCAGGACGTAGGAGGCGTAGTACAGGATGCTGAAGGGGGAGACGGCCAGCCCGGCGTGCACGGCGTCGCCGAGACCCTCCAGCGTCATCAGGAGGAAGAGGGTCAGCCCGGCGCGGCCGAGGGAGCCGTAGTGCTGGGGGTCGTGCGCGGCGAAGCAGATCCAGCCGATCATCGCGTACACGTAGAGGATCAGCGCACCGACGAACAGGAAGCTGACGGTGCCGGGCAGGCTGCGGCCCACGGCGACCAACAGGACGCGCAACTGCGGCATGAACCGCGCGGTGCGCAGGACCCGCGCCAGCCGCAGGAGCCTCAACAGGGTGGTGTTCTCCCGCAGGAACGGCACGAAGGCGGAGGAGACGACCAGCAGGTCGAACACGTTCCAGGGATCCCGGAAGAAAGCTTTCGGTCGATCGGCGTGCGCGCCCAGGCGGACCAGCATCTCCAGGGTGAACGCGATCACGCAGAATCGTTCGGCCAGGTGGAGTAGGGGCCCGTAGTCGACGGCGAGGCCGCTGTACGTCTCGACGCCCAGCAGCGCGGCGTTGAGGAGGATCGCCGCGAACACGCCGATCGAGAACGGCGGCGCCTCGCACACCTCACGGCACCGCGCGGCCAGTCTCGTGCGTCCCGCGTCCACCGCGGTGAGGTCGGTCATCGTGCTCCCTCGTGCAATCCGGCGGCCCCGGCCGCCCACCGCGTCGTGTCGCGACGGATGCCGGGGCGATGATCATGTTCCGGGTCGTGTAACGCCGGCCGGCCGGATTCGAGACGCCCTGGGACGGCACATCGCCCGATCGGGGTGCGCGAACACCCCCTACGGCCACCCGACGGCCGCCGTCGCATCCCCACGCTCCGGACCCGCCCCCGTGTAGGCCGCGGCGCTCCGCACGAACATCGTGTGCAGGGCGTGCACCGACCTCGTCGTCGTGGTCGACCGCGGGCGCTGGATCACCATCAGTACGGCCGGGATGGGAGCGGCGGAACGCCTGAAGGGTGGGCACGAGCAGTGGCACCGTCGCCGCGTTCACGGTGCCCAGCCGGATCATGCGGGTGGTGCGGTGCCGCGCGTCGGCGGCGCGGCGCAGCGTGTCGACCGCGTCCAGCACCCCGACGATGTGCGGCAACAGCTCACGGCCGGCGTCGCTGATCCGGGCACCGGAGCGGCGGCGGTCCAGGAGGTCGACACCCAGCTCGCGTTCCAGATTGCGGACGGTCTCGCTCAGGGCCGGCTGGGAGACGTGCAGGGACTCTGCCGCGCGGCGCAGCGATCCGAGCCGGGTCACGGCCGTGATGTATTCCAGCTGTTCTGTCCGCAAGACAAACTGCCTCGGCGACCGGCAGGAGACCTCGATCCCCTTCGCGGCACCGGCGCGGCGCTGAACGAAGGCGCATTGCGGATGAGTCGTACGGGTTTGGCCCGGCCGTATCGGGTGAGACGGAGGAGGACCCCAGGAGAAAGGGAAGCGCAATGAGTGTGGTGGCTCTTCTTGTCGCACCGATGATCCTCGCCGCCGTCCTGGCCTACCAGGGCGGCAGTCGAGCCCGGCACCGGGCCCGCTGACTTCACCGGGTCGGCGCCGCGCCTCGCGCGGACCGCCCGATGCCCCACCGGTTCACCGCCGGCCGCGTGACGGCTCAGGCCGTCGCGCGGCCGGCGGTGAACACCTTGGCCGACGCGGTCAGGCGCAGGCCCTCCAACGTGTCGATCTGTTCCTGGGCGCGGTCCAGCAACCCTTGCAGACGCTCCTGGTCGAGTCCGGTCTGCCCCGGAGCCACCACCAGCAGCGTCGCCCACAGGCACGCCTTGCCCTCGGTGCCCAGCCGCAACGTCTCCAGCTCGACGAGCCGGCTCAGGCCCGAACGCCGCACCAGGCGGCCGTTGAGCTTCCAGCGGGCGGCCCGCTCTCCGGCCCAGCCCGCGAGGACCTTGTGACGGCGCGGGGCGTGACCGAGGGAGTGCATGATGGCCAGGAGGTCGTGCCGGTCCTGGGCGATCTCGTTCGCCAGACGGGCCAGTTCCGGCCCGCGGGGTGTGCGTCGGTGTGCGCGGGCGATGCGTCGGGCGAGGCCCACGCCGGCCGTGGAACCCGCCAGGTGGTCGTTGAGGTAGATCCCGAGCATCTGCCCGTGCATGCGTGCTCCTTCGGTCCGGGAACGGCCACGGCGATGCATGCCCACTGCGGCGGTCCGCGCAGCGCGGCACTGCGCCACCCGGTGCCGCTACCACTCGAACGGCGGTCCGGTCGGAGTACCGACCGGACCGCCGCCCGGGCCGACGGGTGACCCCGCCCGGCCTATTTCCCCAGCTCACGCAGGGCTGTGGCCGGGGTGGCGCGCTCCGGACCGCCCTCAGCCGTGTGGCGCTGTCGCCAGTACGGATTGTCGTGCGGCAGCTTGCTGGAGACCCGCCCGTACATCCCGAAGGTCATGATCAGCAGTCCCATGAGGAAGCTGAACACGACGTTGCTCATGCCGAAGCCGAGCACGTTCGCCGGCTTGTCGAGCACGAAGAGGTGGGCGAAGCCGCTCAGCACGAACAGCCCGCCGACGATCATGTTCAGCATCGAGGCGAAGTTTCCCCCGATGAAGGCGCCCACGACCAGTGCCAGCCCCACGACCAGCGAGATCGCGCTGAGCGTGGAGTTCGTCGTCATGCCGGCGATCCGCCCGCCCGAGGTGTCGAACGGACTCAGCGCGTCCGCGAAACCGAGGGCGCTGAAGGCCAGCAGGATCAGGCCACAGACGAGCGCGCCGTAGCGGTAGATCCCGGCGAGCTTGTGATCCACGGGTAGTTCGTCCTTGAGCTGCATGGTTCCTCGCCTCTCGCGTGCGGGGGAGCGTCCACTTGCATCGATTGTGCCTAATTTTGTCCGATCAGGTCCGATCGGGCGTGCCGAGACCCCGCGTCGGTCCCGGGCCGCGCGGGTACCGCCGAGCGCCGGACGGTCGGCGGGAGTGGTCAGAAGCCCGCGATGCGGGCGGCGAAGAACGCCGCGAAGAGCACCGCCCCGAAGGCGATGAGGGCCAGCAGGGCCCGAGGGTGTTCGAAGATCCCGCCATCGGCCCGTTCCTGGTGGGCCTCGGCGATGGAACCTTCACCGGGAGGGGTCTCTCCCGGCGGGACGCGTCGATCGGACATGGCATCTTCCTGTCCAGACGAGGACGGACCGGTGACTGAGGTCCCGGGTGTCGTCCTTGTCTCCACCATGGACGCGTGGACTCCGCCACGCACATCGCATCGATCGTGCAGCGGTTGAACCGACCGCCGACGCCGACCGCCGATGCGGCAGTCCCGGGGGAAAGCAGTCCGGCCCCCCGACGCCTGGGCGTCGGGGGGCCGGACCTTCAGTAGCGGGGACAGGATTTGAACCTGCGACCTCTGGGTTATGAGCCCAGCGAGCTACCGAGCTGCTCCACCCCGCGTCGGTAAACCCCACTGTACGCGACGCACGGCCCGCCTCTCGCCACGGTGCCCCGAGGCCGGCGAAGCCACGGGTACGGGGTGCGGGGCACCCGACACAGGTGCTGGGTGCCCCGCACAGGTGCCGGGTGGAGGCCGATGACGTGCTGCCGTCCCGTCCGTGCCCGAGGGCCGCTGGTTCGGGCAGTGGCCGCCGGGGGCTCGGCCGGGCTCCGGGTGGGGGGAACACCCGAGCCCGGCGCCGCGTGCGACGGGACGGCAGCATCGTGCCGGTCGGCGGGCGCGCGGCCGGGGGGACGGGCACGCGCGCCTACCGATCTCGACGGGTCGCCGCACCACTCGAAGTGGCAACCCGCCGCACGACGCGTATGACCCGCCCGGCGTGAGGTAAACCCCCTCTTGGAGCAAAGCCGTTCTCCCGCGCCGTACTTGACGGCCGAAGCCGTTCGGGGGCGAGCGTGTGATGGTTGTCGTGCCCGGCCATGCGTCAATCCGGCCGCCACGTACGGGTCACGGACGGCGGTACGTCGGGCAAGGGCCCACCGCGGAGTCCCACAGGGCACACTCGAACCACACGACCGTGTCGAAGGGCGATGGGACGGCCAGTTGAGTGACACCCACGAGGGCGAGAGCGACCCCGTAGGCCTGCCCTGCGTGCTCTCCGAGGACGTCGCCCGATTCATGATCGACCCGAATCTGCCCCCGTGGGCCATGGGGTCGATCATCGCGGCGATGGTCGGCATCGGGGAGTCCCGCGGGCTCGTGCCGGGCAGCACGACAGCCGAGGAGTGGCCGGAGTGTCGGCTGTTGCCGCTGGGTGACGACGGGACGCTGGGCATCGTCGAGTACGTCATCGCCGAGGACGCGGAACCGCCGCAGGTGGTCGTCACCCGGATCCTCCTGTACTGACCGGACCGACCGCGGCGCGCGCCCCGGCCGGCTCTTGCACGATGCCCTCCCGGCCGGGCGGCGTTGACATCCGACCGGGTTGCGTGCGACAAAGAGCCCTGGTCGTGGACCCGGCAGACGCTCCGTCGCGCACCGCGCGAGACGCCGTGCGCGCCCTGTCCGCCCGTGCTGACAGACCGCGCGCAATCCATTTGTGCCGACAGGCCCGGACACGGGAATAGTTACCCCGACCGACTTCACCGCATCACCGAACGGACGTCTGACTTGACGATCATTCCTGGCTCGCGCGTCCCCGGTAGAACCTGGACGATCCGCCTCACCGGCCACGCCGACCACACCGTCACCCTCACCTGCAGCACCCCCACCTGCCGCATGCCTCCCCGGTCGCGGGACACCAACGCCATGCGCCGCTTCGCCGCCGAGCACGCCCGGGCTCACGCCCGGCTGGTCACCGTCCAGCCGCAGGCGGACTGTGCCTGCCGCGCGGCCGAGTGCTCGCTCCACGAGGACACCCGGGCGAGCTGTTTCGGCGCCCCCATGCTGTTGCTGGTCCACAACCCGGCCATCGGCCAGGTCTGGACGCTGGCCGAGATCTGCCAGGCCTGCGCCCCCCTCATCTCCCATGTCGTCGTGCTCGGGCGGGCCGAGCGTCCCCTCACCGCGCCGGCCGCCGCCGCGAGTGCACCCGGCCCCGCACCGGCCCGGCCCGTCGTGCCGGGGGGATTCTCCAACCCGGAACCGGCACCCGAATCGACCGTCAAGCGCCGCCGCCCCCGCTACGGCGGCCCCACCCGACTCCCGCGCTGACCCCCTTCCGGGTGCGCGCCGCCCGCCCGGAAGAGGAAGTACGCGCGCCTCGACCGGACACCGCGCCGACGGCGCGCATCGACCGACGGCGCCGGTGATCCGACCGGCGCCCACAGGGCGCATGACTCGGCCCCGCCGGGTAACACGGCGTCAATGAGCAACGAACGCGACGATGCCGCCAGACGCGGCGGCATGCTGCTGCTTCTCCCCGTGCAAGTCGCCCTGATGACGGGCCTGGGCCTGCTGATCACCGTTCCCCTGGCGGGTCGGTGGCCGCTGTCGGCGGAGGACGGCGTCAACCGTGCCTTCGCCGCGCATCGCGGCGAACCCTTCACGGAGCTCTCGGAGTGGCTGTCCCTGCTGGCCAGTACCCAGAGCGTGATCGGTCTGACCCTCCTCTTCGTCGCGGCGCTGTTGCTGCTGCCCCGTGTGGCGTGGCGGAGGGAAGCGGCGTTCCTGGCCCTGTCCGTCGCGGCGCAATCGGCCGTCTTCCTCCTCGTGACCCTCGTCGTCGAGCGCTCCCGACCCGACGTGCCCCATCTGGACCCGGCTCCGCCGACGTCGAGCTTCCCCTCGGGGCACGTGGGGGCCGCCACCGCGCTGTTCGGAGGACTGGCCGTGCTCGCGGCCACCCGACTGCACGGCGTCCGACGCGTTCTCGCGGTCGGCGCCTTCGCCTTGATCCCCGTCGCCGTGGCCCTGTCCCGGCTGTACCGGGGAATGCACCACCCCTCCGACGTACTGGGCGGCCTGCTCAACGGCGCCTGCACGCTGTTCGTCGTGGGGTACGCGCTGCTCCTCCCCGCCCACGCCCGACGGGACGACGCCCGCTCCGCCGCGGCCCGCGGCGCCGCGCTCCCCACGACCCGCACCCCGGCCGATGCCGACGTCGACGCGGACCCCGAGGGCCTCGGGGCCGGTCGGGTCGTCGTGGTCCGTCATCCCCACTCCTGCGACGAGGAGTTGGCCGAGCGAGTGCGCTCCGTCCTGCACCACCGGGGCCACACCGACCAGGTGTGGACGCCGACTTCGGCCGACGACCCCAGCGGCGGGCTCGCCGCGCGGATCGGCGACAGCGGAACCACCCTGGTCGTGGCCTGCGGCGGCGACGGCACCGTACGCGCCTGCGCCGAGGTGCTCGCCGGCACGGACATCGCGTTGGCCGTCGTCCCCTGCGGCACCGGGAACCTCCTCGCCCGCAACCTGCGGCTCCCCGCGGATCCCGCGGAGGCACTGGACGCCGCCCTGTCCGGGAGGACCACCCGCATCGACATGGGCAGGCTGAGCGGCGACGGGCTCGAACCCGCCCGCTTCACGGTGATGGCCGGCGCCGGCCTGGACGCGGCCATGGTCCGGGACGCATCGGACCGGCTCAAGGACCGGGTGGGCTGGGCCGCGTACGTGGTGTCGGCCGTCGGCCACCTCCGCGACCCGAGGATGCGGCTCTCGATCCGGCTCGACGACGGCGCCGCGCTGGAACGACGGGCCCGCATGGTCGTCATCGGCAACGTCGGCACCCTCCAGGGCGGGCTGCCGCTCCTGCCGGACGCCCGACCCGACAACGGCCGCCTGGACATGGTGCTCCTCGACCCGCGCGGCGCCGCCGGATGGCTCGTCGCGGCGGGACACGTCCTGTCCCGCACCCTGCCCGGTCGGGCATCCGCCGCGCCCGGCACACCCGCCGGCGCCGTGGCCGGCGGCGCACTGGAGTACTTCAACGCCGCGCGGATCGACATCCGTTTCACCCGGCCGCACCCGCGCGAGCTCGACGGCGACGCCGTCACGTCGGGTGCCCACCTGACCGCCGAGGTCGAACCGGGCGCGCTGCGGCTGTGCCTGCCGACACCGCGACCGCGCGTCGCCGCGGGCGTGCCGGAAGGCAGCGCCGTCACCACCGCCGGCTGAACGTGCGCGCGGAACGAAGACCTACGGACCTGCAACGGGGGGTTGGGACAGCATGGGCACAGCGACTCGGGTACCACAGCGCCGCGACGTGATGGCGGTGGAGGCGGAGCTGCGGATGGAGGGCGAGGAACTGTCCGCCGAGGAGGCGTGGGCCGCGTTGCGCCGCCACGGCGGGTGGAGACTCGTACGGGACGCCTTCATGAGGTTCCGCTACGCCGACGGGTTCAGCCATTCCCGGGCGCTCGCGCTCCAGACGGTCCTGTCGATCGTCCCCCTGGCCATCGCCGTCATAGGCCTCTCCAGCGTGCTGCACACCGAGGACATAGGCCGGATCGCCGAACTGACGATCCGGCGGCTCGCGAGCGGACCCAGCCAGGACGTCGTGGACGACGCCCTGCTACAGAGCCGCCGCCAGGTCGGCGACGGCAGCCAGGCCGCGCTCTGGCTCGGACTGCTGTTCTCGGTGGTCAACATCACCACCAGCCTGTGCCAGGTGGAACGCGGGGCCAACCGCATCTACGGAGTGGAACGCGACCGCCCGTTCCTGCGCAAGTACACCCGAGGGCTGATGATGGCCGTGCTGGCCGGGCTGCCCCTGGGGCTGAGTTTCGCGGTCACCGTCCTCGGCGCCGACCTCACCCGGGCCGTCGCGGAGGTCTACCAGCTGAGTCCGACCACCACCCGGGTGTGGGAGATCCTGCGCTGGCCCGTCGGCATCCTGCTGGCCGTGATCGCCACCAGCGCCATCTTCCGCCGCTCCCCGCGGCGAACCCAGCCCGGTTACACCTGGCTGGCCTTCGGCGCCGGCGTCTACCTGGCGCTGTGGCTGGTGGCGACGTGGGGACTGAGCCTCTACGTCGGGGCCAGCGGCTCCTTCAGCAACGTGTACGGACCCCTCAGCGCCTTCATGTCGCTGCTGCTCTGGTCCTACCTCACCTCGCTCGCCCTCTTCCTGGGCCTCGCGTTCGCCGCCCAACTGGAAGCGGTACGGGCCGGGGTGGCGGCCCCGATCACCGACGACCCCGGGGTCTGACGAGACCCCCCGCCCATCTCCCCCCACGGAAAGGAACACCCCGACGATGGTTCAGCGCACCGGCCGACCGCGGCGACTCCTGGAGGGACTCATGTCCCGCCACTTCGGACCCGACACGAGGTTCGGCGTGCGGCTGTTGGCGACGGTGGTCGTCACCGCCGTCGTGGCCGTGCCCTTCGCCCTCGCCCTGGTCCTCGTCGAGTCCGGGTGGGCGCCCCTGTACCGCTTGGACCGGCACACCGCCGAACAGCTCCACCACTCCGCCCTCGGCCGCCCCGGATGGGTGCGGGTGCTCGACTTCCTCACGAACGTCGTGTGGGGGCCGTTGACGATGCGCCTGCTGGTGGCCGCCCTGGTGGTGTGGCTCCTCCTCCGGGGCGCCCGACGCCTGGCCGTGTGGGCGGCCGTCACCGCGATCGGGAGCGGCCTCCTGGGCCTGCTCACGAAGAACGTGGTCGAACGCGCCCGCCCCCATCTGCCCGACCCCGTCGCCGACGCGCCCGGCTTCTCCTTCCCCTCCGGGCACGCCATGACCGCAATGACCTCCTGCGCCGTGCTGCTGCTGGCCCTCCTGCCCCTGGTGCCCCGCACGTGGCGGCCGCTGCCGTGGCTGCTCGCCGGCCTCACGGTGCTGGGCGTCGGCTACACGCGGATCGCACTCGGCGTGCACTGGGTGAGCGACGTGCTCGGGGGCTGGCTGCTGGGTCTGGCCGTGGTCACCGCGACCACGCTGGCCTTCGAGGCCTGGCGGTCCGACGTCGGTCGCGACCGCACCACGCCCGCGGAGGGTCTGGAACCCGAGATCGTGGGCGCCGACCCCGAACCGCCCGTCGACGTACGACGCATCTGAACGGGAGGCCCCGGGGACACGCGTCGGCCCCGCCCGGGCATTCCGGACGGGGCCGACAGGACGGGCCTTACCGGTGGGCCGTACCGGTGGGCCTTACCGGTGGGTGTCCCACCGGTACGGGACAGTCCGCCGGGGGTCAGGCCACGACCGCGGGGTCGTCCACGCCGTACGCGGTGTCCCACGGCGCCGGACCCGTGCCGGCCGACCAGTCGTCGAGCGCCTGCCGGTCGAAGCAGAGGATCCCGCACTGCTCGGCGTACTCGACGGCGGGCTGGGTGTACTCGCTCGTGGTCACCACCGCCGCGAGCTGGGCCTCGTGCACGGCGAAGCAGGTGCCGCCGAAACGCTGCATGTCCTGGGAACCCACCTTGTTGGTGGGGCCGTAGCGCTTGCACTGGATCACGACGCGGCGGCCGTCGGGGGCGGTGGCGAGGACATCGGCCCCCAGGTCCCCGGCCCCGCCGACGACCTGGACATCGCGGCACCCGTCCCGCTCGCAGAGGTCGGCGACGGCCTGCTCGAACTCGTAGGCGTCCAGCAGGGTGTAGTCGCCCCCGCGGACCTCGTATACCGGGGCTTCCACAGCCGTCGCAGCCGCTTCCGCCGCCGCGACGGCCTCGGCCTCCGCGGCGGCTGCCGCCGCTTCGACCTCCGCCGTCTCGGCCGTCTCGACGGCGGTGGCCGCGGCGCACCGCAGGGTGCGCGCGGTGCGCCGGGCCGCCCTGCGGATCCGCAGGCTGCGCCGCGCGGGAGCCGAGCACCCGGCCACCGCCACGCACGCCAGGACGACCAGGGCGGCGACGAGGGGGTGCTCCCGGGCGGCGTCGGCCAGGACCCGCAGGGTGAGGCCCGCGCCGCACACCGTCAGGGCGGCGATGACGAACCAGCGGGCGGTGGAGCGCGTGCTGAACCGGTACCGAGGTCTGGCGGTGTACTCGGGTCGGACGGGTATGGTCATCGGCGCGCGCCCCCTGGTCGTGTTCAAGATCGTTGGTGGCGTCTGCCCCGACCACCCCGCTTCAAGCACAGGCCCGCCGCGATCACCGCGCCGGGTGTCGCGGACGGACCTGGTGCCGACAGGGGTGATACGAGCCGCCATACTGGGGCGACTTTGAGGAGCATGGACATGACGGATCGAGATCTGGCGCAGCACCCCGGCGGCGCGGACGTGGCGAGCCCGGACATGGCGGACCCCGCCTCCCTCGCCGACCGGCGCATTCGTCGCATCCGCAGGCGCCTCGAACGCCTGATCGGCGTGGCCGCGACCGAGGGGAACAGCGTGCTCCCCCTGCGGAACGGGGACGAGATCTTCACGGCGATGCTGGACCGGGTCGACTCGGCCCGCCACACGGTGGACATGATGACGTTCGTCTACTGGAAGGGCGACATCGCGCGCCGATTCGCCGAGGCGCTGGCCGGTCGGGCCCGCGCGGGCGTCCGGGTGCGCCTGTTGCTGGACGGCTTCGGCAGCCGCCTCATAGAGGGCGAGCTGCTGGAGCAGATGAGCGACGCCGGCGTCGAGGTCGCCTGGTTCCGCAAGCCGCTCTACCTCTCGCCGCTGAAGCAGAACCACCGCTGCCACCGCAAGGTGCTGGTGGTGGACGAGGAGGTGGCGTTCACCGGGGGCGTCGGCATCGCCGAGGAATGGTGCGGCGACGCGCGCAACCCCAAGGAGTGGCGCGACACCCACGTGGAACTCCGCGGACCGGCCGTCGACGGCATCGCGGCGGCCTTCGCCCAGAACTGGGCGGAGTGCCACGATGACCTCTTCGACGACCGCGACCGGTTCGTGGACCACAAGCCCGCCGGCGAGGCCATCGTCCAGGTGGTCCGCGGCTCGGCCAGCTTCGGCTGGCAGGACATGCAGACGCTGATGCGCGTCGTCCTCGAATCGGCGGAGGAACGGGTCCGTCTGGCCACCGCCTACTTCGCCCCCGACACCTATTTCGTGGACCTGCTGTGCGCGACGGCGCGCCGGGGCGTGGCGGTCCAGATCCTGCTGCCCGGCTCCCACACCGACAAGCGCGTGTGCCAGCTCGCGGGACAGCACCACTACGAGGCCCTGACCGCCGCGGGCGTGGAGATCTTCCAGTACCGGCCGACGATGATGCACGCCAAGGTCATGACCATGGACGGCGTCGTCTCCCTGGTGGGCTCGACGAACTTCAACCGGCGCTCCCTCGACCACGACGAGGAGGTCATGCTCGCGGTCATGGACGTCGAGTTCACAGAGGTGCTCGACGCACACTACGACCAGGACCTGGACGTCAGTGACCGCATCAAGGCCGGCCGGTGGAAGCGCCGCTCGCTGCGCCAGCGCGCCCGCGAGACCGCGGTGCTGCCCATCCGCCGCTTCCTCTGACCCGCCCACGCCGCCGTCCCGGCCTCGATCGCGGGGTCGGGCGGCGCGCGATGCCCCCGTTGCGAAGGTGTGAGCAACGGGGGCCGCTCGTTTCGCCCCTACGCCGTCCCGCCCCTGCGTCGTCCCGCCCCTATGACCTCGTGGCCTCGGCGGCCACGATCGCGTCGAGGAGGCCGGGGAAGGCCTCGTCCGTCTCCGCGCGCCTCAGGGCGTTCATCCGTGAGGTGCCCGCGTAGTACTGCCGGATGAGGCCCGCCTCGCGCAGGATCCGAAAGTGGTGCGTCGCCGTGGACTTGCTCACGGGAAGGTCGAACGCCCCGCACTTGATGTCGGTGGGGGAGTCGCGCAGTTGGATGAGGATGCTCCGCCGCACGGGCTCGACGACGGCTTCGAGCACCTGCTGGAGGGTGATCGTCCGCAGGTCGGGGTGTGAGGGGACGCGGTCGGTGTCCATGCCCCCATCGTACGACGGTCATAAAAGTTTGACAGTCATCGCACTTTGGGATGGGGTGAATGGACGACCCTTCCCCAGGTGAAAGGACGACCCGATGACGAACCCGATGACCAGGACGGTGCTGTTCCACGAACTCGGCGGGCCCGAGGTGTTGAGGGTGGAGAACGCGGAGGTCGGAGAGCCGGGACCGGGTGAGGTGCGGATCCGTGTCGACGCCATCGGCCTGAACCGGGCGGAGGCGCTGTTCCGCAGCGGCCTCTACATCGAGCCGGTGAAGCGCTTCCCCGCGCGCCTGGGTTCCGAGGCCGCCGGAGTCGTCGAGGCGGTCGGCGAGGGCGTCACCGGATTACGGCCCGGACAGCCGGTGAGCACCGTTCCCGGCTTCTCGCAGAACGACCACGGGGTCTACGCGGAACGGGCGATCGTGCCCGCCTCGGCGGTGCTGCGCCGCCCCGAAAGCCTCGGAGCCGTCGAGGGCGCCGCGGTGTGGATGCCCTACGTGACGGCCTACGGTGCGCTCGTGGAAGTCGGTGGGATGCGTCCCGGCGACACGGTCGTACTGAACGCTGCGTCCAGCAGCGTGGGACTCGCCGCCATCCAGGTCGCCGAGCGCATCGGTGCCACGTCGATCGCCCTCACCCGCACCGCCGCCAAGCGGGAGGCCCTGCTCGCACAGGGCGCGGCCGAGGTGATCGTGACCGACGAGGAGGACGTGGTCGAGCGGGTGCTCGCGGCGACCGACGGCCGCGGCGCGGAGTACGTCTTCGACGCCGTCGCCGGTCCCGGTGTACTGGAACTCGGGAAGGTGGTCGCCGCCGGCGGGATGCTCCTCGTGTACGGCGCCCTCAGTGGCCTGCCGACCCCCTACCCGGGCCTCGATCTGGGCATGCCCGCGCTGAACATGCGGACGTACACCATGCTGGAGACGACCGCCCGGCCCGAGCGACTGCGACGGGCGCAGGCCTTCGTGGCGTCCGGTCTGCGCTCGGGCGCCTTCCGGCCGGTGGTGGACCGGACGTTCGAACTGGACGAGATCGTCGAGGCCCACCGGTACCTGGAGTCGAACGCCCAGATCGGCAAGATCGTGGTCACCGTCTCCCATTGACCCGCCCTACCGGGTCACTGACCCACGGCCCCGTCGGCATGCGGCGGGGCCGTCGCCGTTTCGGGAAGCCGGTGGGTACCGGGTCCGACTGGAACAACCCGGCCTCCGTCAGGGCGAGTTGGTCACGTCGGTGGCACACGAAGCCGCTCCCCATGACGGCGGGACGATGAGTGGCACGACCCCCCGAGGTGTCCCCTCAGTCGAACGGGGCGTCGGCGTAGGGCGTTCGAGAACCGCTAGCAGTCAACCGGTCTCTGCTCATCGGAATTGCCCACACCCACACACTTCACAGGCAGCGTGGGTAGAGTCCGCACCACACACATCGATCGAGGAGCCCTCATGCCCGCGCAGGAGATTCCCACTCTCAAGTCCCAGTACGCCGAGAAGGTCACCGCCGACCTTGATCTGAACACCGCCGAACAGGGCCGCATTCGCGAGGAGATCACCTCCCTCCAGGAGCGTCTGGCCGGCCTGGAGCAGGACCACGAACTCCTCGTCGGGATGCGTTCCGCCCTCGGCGACAACGCGCTCGCGGTGCCCGGACCGCGGTCCGGCAAGAAGCCCGCGACGGCCGCGCCGGCCGCCACGTCCACGAGGAAGCAGGCGGGAGCGAAGACCACGGCCACCGGCTCCGCGAAGAAGGCGACGGCGACGAAGACGTCGGCCGCGCCGAAGTCCACGACGGCCAAGTCCACGGCGACCAAGGCCACCGCGACGAAGTCCGCCGAGACGAAGGCGGCCGCCGTGGCCGCCGAGCCGAAGCAGTCCGCCGCGAAGCCGGCCGCCGCGAAGCAGCCGGCCGCGAAGAAGCCCGTGGCCAAGAAGGCGGCGGCGTCGGACAAGAACCAGGTCCCGCTGACGGAACTCATCCACCAGCACCTGACCGGTCAGACGGAGCCGAAGACGGCCGGTGAGATCTCCCAGGCCCTGGCGATCGCGCACCCGGACCGCAGCCTCAACGACAACCTGGTGCGCACGAGCACCGAGCGTCTGGTCGCCCGCAGCCTGGCCGAGCGTGCCAAGCAGGGCTCCACGGTCTACTACACGGCCACCCGGCCCGTGGCCGCCGAGGCTCCTGCGGTGACCGCCGACAAGGCAGTGGCCGCGACCGCCGTCTGATCCGAACCACGCGTGGTGCGTCGGGGCTGTTTCCACCGGCAGGGCGGAGCCCGGCCGGGAGAACAGCCCCTCGCGCACGCGGACACACAGGACGCGCCTGATCGGACGCACCGTCAGATCGCGTAGGTGCGGATTCGTGCACGCTCGACGGCGGCAGCGGCGAATCCGCTGATCAGCGGGTGGGCGCGGGTGCCGTCCCCGTCGAGTTCCGGTTGGAAGAGCGTGGCCAGGAAGAACGGGTGCGTGGACAGTTCGACGATGCGGACCTCGCCGGATTCGTCGGTGCCCGGAAAGGTCAGCCCGTGTGCCCGCAGGAGTTCGAGGTGGTACGGGTTGGGTCCGTAGGCGCAGTGGTAGCGCGCCCGGGTCCGAGCAGACCCCAACAGATGGGCCGCACGCGAGTCCGGGGCCACGCGTACGGTCCCCTCGTGACCCATCAGTGAACAGGCCAAGGCGACGACCACGGAATCCTCGGGCGCGGTCGTCGGATCGTTCTCCGCGTGTCGGGCACGCTCCAGACCGCAGACGTTCCGTGCGAACTCCAACAGGGCGTGCTGGAAACCGCCGCAGGTGCCCAGGAAGGGAACGCCGTACTCGCGTGCCGAACGGATCGCCGTCAGGACACCGCTCTCGCTGCGGTACGGACTGCCGGGCAGCACCCAGACCGCGTCGAAGCCCTCCACCCCCAGCCCAGCCTCTTCGGTGGGGATCCAGTAGGCGTCCAGGTCCAGCCCGTCGCGCAGGCGCAGCGCCTCGATCAGGCCGGGGACGCGAACATGGGAGTGGACGGAGTCGGAACGGTCGCCCACGAGGGCGACACGTGCGGTGGGGTTCATGACAACCATCCTGCGGAACAACCGGTCATCAGGTCCAACGATGATGTGCGGTGCGCTCATCAGTGATACTGATGCCCATGGATCCGCATCTGCTGCGCACCTTCGTCGCGGTCCTCGACCACCGCTCCTTCTCCACCGCCGCCTCGGCCCTCGGCTACACCCAGTCCGCGGTGTCCCAGCACATCGCCGCACTCGAATCCGACCTGGGCACCAGGCTGGTCGAACGTCGGCCCGTGACCCCCACGCCGGCCGGTGCCCGGCTGATGGAACACGTCCCCGCCCTGCTGCTGCGCCTCGACGCCGCCCGCGCCGACATCGCCCGCCTGAACCAGGTCCCCACCACCCGACTCACCTTCGCGTGCTCGCCCGCGGCCCTCGGCACGCCGGTCGCGCGGGCCCTCGCCCGACTGCGGGCCGGCACGCGCGTGGACGTGGAGGTACGCGTCCTGAGCCGGGAAGCGGTCATCGAGGACGTCCTCACCGCACGGGCCGACCTCGGCCTCGTCGACGGCATCACCGCCCCCAGCGACCCCCTGCCCCTGCCGGACCTCGGCCCCACCACCACCCTGGCCGCGACCGAGGAACCCCTGGCGGTGATCCTTCCCCTCGACCACCCGCTGGCGGAGCGCCGATCGCTGCGGCTGCCCGACCTCACCCAGGCCCAGTGGATCGACGCCCCCGACAGCGCCGTTCCCCTCGAACGACTGCGTACCGTGTGCCGCGCCGACGGATTCCCTTCGCGGATCCGCCACCGCGGAACCGACCTCTTCGGCCTCGCCGCGCTCGCCGCCGCCGGCCACGGACTCGCGGCACTGCCCCTGTCGTCGGCCACCTCGCTCCCGGCCGTCGCGGCGGTGCCGATCCGCGCACCGCGCCTGATCCACCGCACCGAACTCGTACACCCCGCCAACCCCACCGCTCCCGCACGGCGGTTGATCGACCTCATCCTCGGGCCCCCGCCGCACCCGTGACGTGGGCGTGGCCGGCGCCCACGTCACGAGGTACGCCGCCTCAGGAGACGGCGTACCACTGGCTGCCCCAGCCGGTGTTGATCGTGCTGGTGGATTGCTCGGCGAGGTTCAAGGTGGCCGGGAGCGAGGTCTGTCCCGTCAAGACGGTGCTGTAGCGGAGGTTCGGCGGGGTCAGGCCCGCGTTCACCGAGATCCCGGCCCCCGTCGACTTGAGGGTGAGGGCGTTGGTGGCCCAGTTCCCGTTGAGGAGCAGCGCCACGAAGTAGGTGCCGGGTTCGGCGGTGAAGGGCTTGGACAGGGGCAGCGGCTTGGCTATCGCGTCGGTCATGAGCTGCGGCGAGATGTCCGCGGTCGACGCGCGCAGGGTCCCCCGGGCGTCGTAGACACCGAGGTGGCACTCGGAGAGCCGGGCGTTCGGGTCGATGCCGGCCAACCCCAGCCAGATGTTGGACCATGCCGTCCGCTCGCGCAGCACGATCCGCACCAGCGTGACCCGTCCGGCCACGCCCGCGACGGACTGCGCCGTCACGTGCCCCGCGTCGTTGGGGTCACCGGTCCAGGCCAGCAGATTCTGGTCCTGCGGCCGGGGCCCCTCGTACCCGCCGGCGCCGCCCGGCGCGGTGGACGCCACCGGAGGGGGAGTGGCGGCGCCGCTCCCGCTCCCGCTCCCGCGAGGACTCTCGCCCGGGTTCCCGCCGGGCGAGGTGCAACCGGCCAGGACGAGCAACGCCGTGAGCGCGGCGAGGCCGGTCGAGACGGCGATGGTACGCGTGCGCATGGTCCCCCCATGAGGTGCTGATGTGCCGAAGTGCCATGGTCACACGCCCCCCTTCGCCCCCGCGCGGCCCCCGGCCCCGCCGGTAGGATGCGGCCGGGTGGAGGCGGGCGCCCCAGCCCCCCTGCCCCCTGCCCCTTGCCACCTGTCACGCTCGCAGCCGCCGTGCCCGAACCACGCCTACCGTGCCGAGGTCGTGCCGGGGCCGCCGCTGTTCGGTGTGCTCGGTGTGGTCGGCCCGCTCGGCGTGCTCGGGTTCGGGGTCGCCGACGGTTGGGCCGGCGGGACGGGCCAGACGTGGTCGGGCGTCACGATGGAGGTGACCGCGTTCCCGATCATCGAGGACAGGCTCTTGCCCTTGTAGTCGATGTCCGTGTTGACCAGCACCACGAGGGTCGCGTCCTCGGCCGGGAGCTGCGCGGCGATGGACTCGTAGCCGGGCAACTCCCCGTTGTGGCCGAGCCAGCCGTTGAAATCGAGGATGCCGAGACCGTACGAGGCCCCGGCGACGCCGACCGATCGGGTCTTCAACCGCTCGGCCTGCGTTTCCTTGGTGAGGAGTGTGCCGTCCGCCAACGCCGGAGCCCAGGTGTGCAGGTCGTCGAGATCGGAGATGACCCCACCGGCGGCCCAGGCCCAGGAGGGATTCCAGTTCGTGGCGTCGGCGACGCTCCCGTTGGGCGTGAAGTCCGTGTACCCGTGGGCGTGCGGGTCGGGGACGGCACTGTCGTCGGGCAGCGAGGTGTCGTTCAACTTCAACGGGGTGAAGACGTGTTCCTTGAGGTAGTCGCCGAGGTTCTGCCCACTGACCTTCTCGATCATCATTCCGAGCAGCACGGTGTTCGTGTTGCTGTACTGCCACTTGGTGCCGGGGGCGAAGTCCGGCGGCTGTCTGAAGGCGATGTCCAGGAGCCCGCGCGGGGTGTAGGTCCGATGCGGGTCGGCGCGCAGTTGCGCCAACCACGCCTTGTCCTCGGTGTAGTTGAAGAGGCCGCTGCGCATCCCCGCCAGCTGGCGCAGGGTGATGGAGTCGCCGCCGGGGACACCGGTGACGTACCGGGAGATCGGGTCGTCGAGTCCGACCTTGCCCGCGTCGACCAGTTGGAGGACGCCTGTGATGGTGAACGTCTTCGTGATGCTTCCGATCCTCGTGTAGAGGTCGGACTTCATGGGAGTCCCGGTCTTCTTGTCCGCGACACCGAAGGACTTCTCGTAGGTGCCGCGCCGGGGGATCCACAGACCGACGTTGAGACCCGGTACATCGGCCTCGTCCATGATCTTCGTGATCGCCGCGTCCAGTTTCCGTACGGTGGCGGGATCGAGGTCCTGCCGCGCGGAGGCGACCGCCCGGTCGGGGGCGGTGCCCGCGCAGAGGGCGGCGAGCAGGACGGCCGCCACGGCGGGTATGGCGGCCCGGGTGGACCGTCGAACATGCGCCGGGCGATACCTGCCCATGGTCGTTCACCTCTGGTCCGGGTCGATCGGACAAGCGTTTCCCGAGCCCCCGACGGTGTCTCCCCCCATGGTAGGAGCGCCCGCCCTGCCACGCGCGATGTCGAAGCGGCCACCGGACCGGCCGAACTCCTCCGCGTGTCCTCGGCGCTCGTTCACCGTCGGGCCCTTCGGAACTCGGGCCGCTTGCGGGTCACCGCCTCCGGGGCACTGCCGCCGGGTCACGTCCGGCGGCCTGCGGTCCCCGGGACCGGACCACGTCGTTCCGGCCGCTGAGCCGTCGCCGGCAGGAGCAGCGGGCCCGCCGTCTCCCTGGCGGCCACCGTCACCGTCCTGATCCGCCACGGCCCGGGTCGTCACCCGGACGCCGGCACCGCCCACGCCGGGTTCCCCGATGCGGTGACTTCCGACGCGGTGATCTCCGACGCGGTGACCGGTTCCGCGAACGAGAGGACCGGCGGGCCCTCAGGGGGGCTCCCTTCCATTCGGTGCTACACCACACCCTTGCGGGTGACGGTTCGGAATGGTGTGCGGATGTGTGCGGGGTGGGCGTGCGAGGTTCTCTCCCGGACAGGGCCGTGGCCCGCCCCGTGTACGGAGACTTCGGCCTCCCGGTACGGGGCGGGGGGCGGTGGCGCGCGGATCGGGCGTCGATCGCTCCTGTCCACGAACGCCCGGCCTTCGTGTCATCGGAGGCGGGTTCGCACTCACCGGAAGGATGCACATGAGGAAGCTCGCTTGGGCTGCACGCAGTGTCGCGGCAGTATCGGGGGCCATGCTCCTGGGAGCGCTGGCAGTGCCGTCCGCGGTCGCCGACGGCCCGGAATCCAAGGGCGCCCCCGCCTCGGCCGACAGCCACAAGTGTCAGACGGACCGTGACGTCAGCTCGGCCGTGGTCGACTACTCCAGCAGTGGTCTGTTCGAGACCGTGTTCCGCGCGGCGACCGACCGCCAGGGCCACGCGTTCCTCAACGACAGCCGCAACCCCGGTGTCTGGATCAACCTCGGTCTGCTCGACGGCGCCCCGAAGTGCACGCGCGGCACCGCCGTCTCGGTCACGGAGGAGGACCCCGGCCACCTCTTCATCACCCTGCTGGGCAGCAACGGGAAGCTGCACCAGGCCCGCTGCGTCACCAACAGCACGACGCCGTTCACGCCCGCGACCCTCCCCACGGCGTGCGCCCCCGGCTTCACGACCCTCCCCGGCACGCCCGTTTAACCACTCCGCCCGGTCCTGCCCGTCAGTGCACCGGACCTGAGTGGATGCCCGTCGTCACGGCCGGCCGCACCACGCGGTCGGCCGTGACGCACGTCCGGACGTTGCCGCCCCTCTCCACCCTCTGCCGTTCTTCCGTTCTGCCGTTCCTCCGGCGCGGTCAGACCGTGCCGAGGTCCGAGCTCACCCACCGCTGCGGACGCATGTGGAAGACGAGCTGCTCACCGTGGTCCTTCCAGGCGAAGTCGACGTAGCCGTCGACCCTTCTCCGCCGGCAGGTACCGTGAGGCGAGCTCCACCAGCTGGTCTCGTTGGGCCGGCGCCGTCGAGATGACCGGGCCCTCGACCGAAACATACCGGATCGTCGGCTTCAGGCGGTCCACCATCAGCGTGAACCGGCCTGCGGAACCGATCAGTTCGGCCTTGCGGGAGTCCCGGCCGGTCATGATCCAGAGGTCGCCGCCGGGAGCGTACTGGTACCAGATCGGGACGGTCAGCGGGGCACGCTCACCGTCCGCGCCCGCGCTCACGGCGAAGGCGGCGACATGGGGCTCGGCGAGGAACTGCTCACGCTCGGTACGGGACAGGGCCACGGCACACTCCTTCAGCGGGGGAGACCTTCGACGGGAGGAATCTGCCCCGCTTCGTCCGTATTCCCCGCTTGTCACCCGCATGGCGCAGGGGCACGTCGCCCCGCGGTTCGGGTGGGGCGGATCGGTGTACCCTCCGTTCGCAAACGAAGACCCCGGAACCTCCCGTCGAGCCGCGGAAGACGGGCGCTGGGTGCCAGGGTCGATGCGTTCACGACTGCGACGCAATGCCCCCAACGGGTGTCACCGCGCATGTTCCACCCGGTCGTGTGAAGCCCTGAGGCCTTCGCCCCGGCAATACGGGGAATCGCCCGGCGCTCGCAGACACGTTCGATCGATTCGCCCTCGGGGAACCGTGTCGGTGGCACCACCGCGCCTGTTGTTCGAGCACCGTACGGTTTCGTGTCCACCTTGGAGGAGTCTTGCTTCCACCGCGGTCTTGTTCCGCCGAGATGCGGAGGGCGCCGGTGGACCGGACCCGCCTCAACATCGTCGGCGTGCACCTCTACCTGGAGCGGGACGCCAAGGTGCTCCTGGGCCTGCGCCACCCGGATTCGGCGTTCGCCGGTTCGACCCACCACTTCCTGGCCGGCCACTGCGAGGACGAGCCGGCGACCGCCTGCATCGTGCGCGAGGCATGGGAAGAAGGCGGATTGCGGATCCGACCCGAGGACCTCGAACTGGTCCACGTCGTCCACGTCCTGGACGAAGGCGGCGACGGACGCCCGCGCATGCAACTCGTCTTTCGCGCCGACGCGTGGGCAGGGGACCTGGAGGTCCGGGAGCCGGACAAGTGCGTCAGCTGGGACTGGTGGCCCCTCGACGCCCTGCCCGAGCCCATCGTGCCGTACACCCGGGCCGCGATCGAGGGGATCCGGGCGGGCCGCCCCTACACCGAGCAGTGGCCGGCCGCCGGATCGGCCCCGGGGGAGCCGGTCCGGCGCCCGTCCTCGGCGGCGGTCGGCCCGGGCGGCGCGCGGTGAGCGGGGGAGCGAGGTACAAACTGACGGTCGACGCGCACCTGCTGCTGCGCCGCGACGGCGTGCGGGGGCCGGAGGTCCTGCTGTCGCGGCGGGCCGGGGCGGTGTACGCGGCCGGGATGTGGCACCTGCCCTCCGGGCACCTGGACGGTCCGCACGAGGATCTCGTCGAGGCGGTGATCCGGGAGGGACGCGAGGAAACGGGCGTCCTCATCGATCGGGGGGACGTGTCGCACGCGGTGACCGTGCACCACCGCTCCCCGTTCGGCGGTGCGCGGATCGGTGTGTTCTTCGAGGTACGGCGCTGGACGGGCGAACCCCGCATCACGGAGCCGCACTTGTGCGACGCCATGGCCTGGCACCACGTGGACGACCTCCCGGAACCGATGGTCGCCTACTGCCGGGCCGGTCTCGAAGCCCACCGCGCGGGCCACCCGTTCGCGCTCCACTTCCAGCAGCCCGGCGATTCGATCGCCCACCTCACGGAGGCGCCGGACCGGACGGAACCGATGACCGGCCCGTACCACTGACCGGCCGTGCCTCCGCCTGTACCGCCCCCGCGAGCGGCTTACCCCACCCGAAGGCGTGCGGAGCCCGCGCGCGCTGGACGTCGCGTGCGGTACGGGCGAGGTCGGCCGCCTGCTCGACACCCTCGGCTACCGCGTCGACGCCGTGGACTTCGCCGCGGCCGCCGTCGACCACGCCGCCGCCTCCCCGCCGACCGTGTCCTTCCACCGGCTCGACATCACCGCCGGCTACCTCGCCCCCCTCGCCCCCGCCGGCGGGTACGCACTCATCACCCTGCGCCGGGCCCTGGCCCTCCTGCCCGACCGCACCCGGGTCCTGGCGCAACTGGCCGCCCTCCTGGCCCCCGGCGGGAGGCTGTGCGTCATCACCCCGCACGCCGAACACCACCCCCAGACGCTTCGCACCATCTGCCTGGACGGCAGCGAGATCGCCATGGTCTCGACCGGCTGGCACCACATCGAGCGTCTCGACACGGACGGTACGACCACGCTCCTGCTGACCGGAGCGCCCACGACGGACGTCATCCATCGGGAGAAGGGGCGGCCCGACCCGGCGGCCACGGCGGGTGTCGCGGTCGTCCTCACCAACCCGCGCGGAGAGGTCCTCCTCGGCTGGAACCAAGACCGGGCACGTGGACCATCGCCTTCCGGAAGCGCGACGGACTGCTGGTCTCCACCGCTGTCGACGCGTGCGCCTCCGCCCCCGTGCGGAGCGCCGGGCGATGGCAGGACGCCTCGATCCCGATCGGGAACACCGGCTACGGGATCCGCTGGGAGGACACCGCTCCCGCCCCGCTCGACGGCCTCGACCGCGCCCTGACCGACACCCGTGTCGAACTGTGGACTCCGGGATCACCGTCCGGGGCGACGCCTCGGAGGCCGGCCTCCAGGTGTGGCTTGCCTCCACCCTGCCCGGGTTCTGCCGCCTGACCGGCGATCGCGCCCAGGCCGGTCCGCTCCACCTCCCCGAGGACACGGACGCGGCGGCCCTCGTCACCGACGGCTCGCCGGCCCACCTCGTCCAACGTCGCGCCGACGAGGGGACCACCGGCACTCCCCGACGGGAGTTCGGAGTCCACGCCTTCGGTCCGGACGCCAAAGCGGCCGCGGACACCCTGGCCACGTCCCTCCTCGCCTGGGACCGCGCGTACCGCGACGGACCCGGGCCGGTACTGACCGTCCACCCGCGCGCCACCCACACCCCGGCACCCGACCAGGGCCCGGTCACCGAGAAGAGGAACACGGTGTGGACATGGCACTGGCCCACGGCCCACCGAAGCGAGCGCCCCGCTCGAGGCGACCGTGTGACGGACGGACGGGCCCACCCCGCCGGATGAGTACGAGAGCACGCGACTCCGCGCACGCCCGCCCGGTCGTGACACGCCGGAGGCGGGGGCGACCGTGTCAGGTCGCCCCCGCCTCGGCCCGATGCCGCGGGGCCGCGCGCCCGGGACTCACCGATCCCGGATGCCGGCTGGTCAGCGCGCGGCGCCGAAGTCCTGCGTCCAGTACGAGTTCGGCTCGGCGAGGCCGACGCCGATCTCCTTGAACGCGCAGTTGAGGATGTTCTCCCGGTGTCCGGGGCTGTTCATCCAGCCGTTCATGACCTGCTCGGGCGTGCTGTAGCCGTAGGCGACGTTCTCGCCGTAGGTCATCCAGCTGTAGCCGGCGCGGGTGATGCGCGCGCCCGGGTCCGAGCCGTCGGAGCCGGTGTGCGACATGTTGGAGTTCGCGGCCATGTCCTTGCTGTGGTTCAACGCGGCGGTCGTCAACTTCGCATTGACGGTGAGCGCGGAGCAGCCGGCCTTGGCGCGCTCCTGGTTGACGAGGGCCACCACCTCGGCGGCCGGACCGGAGGACGGCGCGGTCGGGCTGGTCGGCTCCGTCGTGGCGACGGGGGCCGGCGGGGTGACCGGAGACGGCTGCGACGGCCTCTCGGGCTTCGTCGCCGTGGGGGGCTTCTTCGCGCCGGTCGACGGCTTCGTCTTGTGCGTACGGTGCGTGGCCGGGGTGGTCGGCGTGGAGGGCGCCGACGGTTCGATCGTCGCGATCGGAGTGCTCGTGTCGCCCGCCAGGTTCTGGAGCGACGCGTCGGGGGTGGGGGCACTGGTGGTGGGGACACTGTGGGAGGGGCGCACGTGCCGGCCGGTGGCGGTTGCCGCACCCGACTCCTGGGTGTCCAGGCACGCCATGGCGGCGGTGGGTATGCCCACGATGCCCAGGGTGACGGCGGCGATCGATATTTTCTTGTAGTGCGTCCTCTTACGGTGCTTCATGCGTGACCTCACTTGGTTTCTGCGAAGCGTCCTGCGCCTGAGCTGCTGGAGCGCCGGGCGGGCCGCCATTCTTAGAAGCCCCGTACAGGGCTGGCAAGTCTCGGCGTCGGCTCGCACGCCGGCGCCGATCACCGGGCTTGAAAAGGATGCGCAGTCGTGCTGCCCGGCCGGTCCACGCGATGCGCGAGACGGGTGACGTCTCATCAGAATCCCGCCAGACAGGGCCGATCGCCCCCTCCCGTCTCACCTGCCGATTCGCCCATTTCGGTGGAGAGGGGAATGTCGATCCCCAACGGACAAATGTCGATATGTCCGGGAGGTGGTAGCGGACGTAATGGTTCCGTGATCTCTCTGCGCCCCGTGACTCATGTCACTGTTTCGAGCGGAACCACGCGCCGTTCGGCGGCCGCACGCCACGCCCGCGCCCGTGCGCGTCGGTCCGGTCGCCGGATCGGCGGAGACGACTTTCGGGCCAGGTCCGCTCCGGCGTCGACGGCTGTCCCATGGGTCGAGGGTCGCCGACGTCCGGCCGGTCGCCCGTGCGGCAGGCCGGACGTCGGCACGGGGCGGTCCCAACTCGCCCTGTGTATCGACGTGTTGCGTGCCCCGGTGGGCGGTGAACACCTGTTGTCGGGACCCTTGCTGTGCCGTCGAGGTTCGCCAATGATGCTCCCGGCGCGCCGACCGACAGGGTCGGGAGCCACGCGCCACTCCCGAACCGAACGGCCGGAGGCCTGTTGTGCGGACCAGTCATCACATTCGGAGATCATCCGTCGTCGTCGGCACCGCCCTCGCGCTGGTCCTCGCCGTCGCCCAGACGGCCTTCGCGGCTCCGCCCCCGGCACTCCCCACCAACGCCGAGGCCGTCGAGCTGACCTTCCAGCCGGCCTTCGACTACGACACGGACGGCTGCTACCCGACACCCGCCATAGGGCCGACCGGAGTCCTGAACGGCGGCCTCAACCCCAGCGGCGCCCTCAACGGCAACTGCCGCGACGCCTCGGACCTCGCCAACACCAACAGCTACTCCCGCGCCAAGTGCAACAACGGGTGGTGCGCCGTGGTGTACGCGCTGTACTTCGAGAAGGACCAGGCCATACCCGGCATCGGGCTCGGCGGTCACCGTCACGACTGGGAACACGTCGTGGTGTGGATCCAGAACGACGAGGCGAAGTACGTGGCGACCTCGGCCCACGGCGACTTCAACCTCCACACGCGCGACCAGATCCGCTGGGACGGCACCCACGCCAAGGTCGTCTACCACAAGGACGGCGTGGGAACCCACTGCTTCCGCGCCGCGAACACGAACGACGAGCCGCCCGAGAACCACCGCGGCACCTGGCAGTTCCCCGCGCTCGTCGGCTGGTCGGGCTACCCGGCGACGCTGCGGGACAAGCTCAGCCAGGCCGACTTCGGCAGCGCGCACTTCGGCTTGAAGGACGACTCCTTCGCGTCCCACCTCGCGAAGGCCAAGCCGGCGGGCATCCCCTTCGACCCGTACCAGTAGACGCGCCGGGGGACGCCCGGCGACGAAAGCCGCAACAGGCTCGGCGATGCGGGCCGGCGCAGGCTCGGCGGCTCGGCGGCGGCAAGGGCCGCAACAGGCCCGACGAGGAACGCCGCGCCGTCCCGGCCGCCCCCCGACCTTCACGGCCTCACGGCCGCGGTGACGACACGGGGCGCCGCGCGGCCTCCACGGGCACGCCCGCCGGGCTGTTGTGGGCCGGCGCGGTGCGGCCGAAGTCGACGGAGGTGAAGCGCCCGCGCAACGCGCGGTCGAGGACCACCAACGACGCGGCTCCGGCCAACCCGCGCGGGACCGGCACGGGCCCGCCCGGCCTCGGCGGCAGCCGCCGGGGCACCTCCAGCCCCAGGAACAGCCGCTCCAACCGTCGATGGTGCCGGGCGAAGACCCGCGCCGGCGCCCACCGGCCGCGGGCCTCCTGGCCCGCGAGCGCGTCGGCGGCGGACACGGCCAGCATCACCACGTGGAGTTCACGGCCGTCCCGCGCCGCCGACCGCGCCAGCCAGCGGCGGATCCAGGGCCGGCTCTCGCAGTCGTGGACCAGCAGCGGCCTGCCCGTGCCGAGGGCCTCGTGCAGTCGCCGTACGTACTCGACCCGGGCCCACGGCCGGTACACGGCGTAGGGCAGGCGGGCCGGCACCCGGGCCCGGCAGGCCTCGCGGACGTCACGGGGATCGACCGTGAGCGTGCCGGGGGACCAGTTGCGCAACAGGGTGCTCTTGCCGCTGCCCGGCAGACCCGATATGACCACCACCGCACCCGGGGGATAGGACAGGCGGTCCGCTCCCACGTCACGCCCCCGCAGGTCCACCAGACCGCGCGGCCGCAATGCCGCCGCGTCCGCCTGTTCCATGCCGCTCATGTGGGCCCGCCCCTCGCTCCGTACGACGCCCCCGTCGGCCCGCGGGTCGACGGCGGGCAGGGACTCTGTCCACGAGGTCGCGCGGTCGCCTTCGGTCGACGGAGCCGTGGAAGTACGACGGAGCCGTGGAAGAACGTCAGGACGGGGATTCACCGGCAGACGCTACCCCGGTGCGGAATCGGACCCGCCGGGGGGATCGACAAGCAGAGATGCGCCTCGCGGGCCGCCCCGTCGTGACGGAACGGCCCGCGAGGCGCATCTGCCGCCGGCCGACGCCACGAGGCGCCGGCCGACGGGCTGCGTCAGGCGTCGCCTTCGTGCGTGGCCGCGCCGACGAGTTCCTCCAAGAGGTCCTCCATGGTGACGAAGCCGAGGACCTCGCCCTCGCCACCGGTGACGGCGGCCAGGTGGGTGCCGGCGTCCCGCATGGCCGTCATCGTGTCGTCCATCGGGGTACCGAGGGAGACCTTGACGATCGGGTGCAGCGCCCCGCGGGGGAATGGCGCCGCGCGGTCGAGCGCCGCGAGGGCGTCCTTGATGTGGAGGTAGCCGAGGATCGCCCCGCCGGGGCCGGTGACGGGCAGGCGGGAGTAGCCGTACTCGGCCGCGATGCGCTCCAGCCCGCGAGGGGTGATCTCGTGCCCCACGGTGACCGTGTCGCCGAGCGGCACCATCACCTCGCCGACGGCTCGCCTTCCGAGTTCGAGGGCGTCGCGGAGGCGTTCTCCGTCCTCGGGGTCGATGAGTCCGGCGGCGCTGGAGTCCTTGATCAGCCGGGCGAGCTCGTCGTCGTTGAACACGGAGGCGATCTCGTCCTTCGGCTCGACCTTGAGCAGCCGCAGCAGTGTGTTGGCGAAGGCGTTGATGCCGAAGACGAACGGACGGAGCGCCCGGGTGAGGGTGACGAGGGGCGGCCCGAGCAGGAGCGCGGTCGGCGCGGGCGCGGCGAGCGCGATGTTCTTGGGGACCATCTCGCCGATCAACATGTGCAGGTACGTCGCCGCGGTCAGCGCGATGACGAACGCGATCGGGTGGATCAGACCCTCGGGGATGCCGATGGCCTCGAAGGGCGGTTCCAGCAGGTGCGCGATGGCGGGCTCGGCAACCGCACCCAGGACCAGCGACGAGACCGTGATGCCGAGCTGGGCGGTGGCCATCATCGCCGAGAGGTGTTCGAGCGCCCACAGGGTGCTCTTCGCCCGCCGGTCGCCCTTGAGCGCCGCCGGTTCGATCTGACTGCGGCGCACCGAGATCAGCGCGAACTCGGCGCCGACGAAGAAGGCGTTGGTGACGAGGGTGAACGCGCCGATCAACAGCTGGATCGCGGTCATCGGCTCTGCTCCTGGTCAACGACGGAATCGGCGGGCGCGAGGATCGAAACCCGGTCGGCCCGGTGATGGTCTATGTCGAGGACGGCCAGCTCCCAGCCGTCCAACCTGACGATGTCCCCCTCGACGGGGATGCGCTCCAACACGGAGGCGAGGAGGCCGGCGACCGTCTCGTAGGGACCCTCGGGGACGTCGAAGCCGATCTCCTCCAGCTCGTCGACACGGATGCCGCCGTCCACCTCCCAGGTGCGTCGGCCGTCCTCGTCCGGTCCCTCGATGAGCGCGGGGACCTCGACGGGGTCGTGCTCGTCGCGAACCTCGCCGACGACCTCCTCGACGATGTCCTCGACCGTCGCGACGCCCGCGGTGCCGCCGTACTCGTCGATGATCACGGCCATGGTGCGGGCCTTGCGCAGCCGTCCCAGGAGCGTGTCGACCGGCAGGGAGTGCGGCACCAGCAATGCGGAGGTCATCAGGTCGGTGACCGGGGTGCTGCCGCGCTCGTCCTCGTCCAGGGCCAACACGTCACGGATGTGGAGCGTGCCGATGACCTCGTCCAGCGTGTCGCGGTAGACGGGGAAGCGGGAGATGCCGGTGGCCAGGGTCAGCCGCGCGGCGTCGGTGGCCGTCGCGCGGGCTTCCAGTGCCCGGACGTCCACGCGCGGGGTCATCACGTTCTCCGCGGTCAGCTCGGCCAGGTGCAGGGTCTTGACGAACAGCTCTGCCGAGTCGGCCTCGATCGCGCCCGCCCGGGCGGAGTGCTGGACCAGGGCGACCAGTTCCTCCGGGGTGCGGGCGGAAGCCAGCTCCTCGGCGGGCTCCAGGCCGAAGCGCCGCACGAGACGGTTCGCGGCGTTGTTCAGGTGCCGGATGAGCGGGGCGAACGCGGCGGTGAACGCCCGCTGGGGTCCGGCGACGACCTTCGCGACGGCGAGCGGGCGGGCGATCGCCCAGTTCTTCGGTACGAGTTCGCCGACCACCATCAACACCACCGTCGACAGGGCCACGCCCAACAGGGTCGCGGTGGTCGACACGGCGCCGGCGGGCAGGCCGGCCGCTTCGAGGGGCCCCCGCAGCAGCGCGGAGACGGCCGGCTCGGCCAGCATGCCGATGACCAGCGAGGTCACAGTGATGCCCAGCTGGGCGCCGGAGAGCTGGAAGGTGAGGCGCTTGGCGGCTTTCAAGGCGTTTTCGGCGCCGCGCTCGCCCGCCGCGACGGCGCGGTCGAGCTCACTGCGCTCGACGGTGGTGAGCGAGAACTCGGCGGCGACGAACACCGCGCACGCCAGCGTCAGCGCGAGGGCCAGGAGCAGCAGCAGGACCTGGGTCACCGTGCCACCCCCGCTCCCGGGCTGAGAATCCGCGGGCAGGACGTGGCACGGCTCGGACTGGGAGGTTCACCCATCGCGGGTCTGCTGCTCCTTCTTCTTCATCGGTCTTCAACGGGGCGTGCTCGGGCTTCATCGGGGGTCATGCGGTCGGACTGCTCGCGGTGATCGCCGGCGAGCCCACCCGGCGGGGACACCCAGCCCCCATGGTAAAGGATCAGCAAAGGGGTCGGTCCGGGTGTCCGCGCCCATGCTTCTACAGCTTTGTAGAAAACGCGAGGGGTGATCGCCACGATCGGACGGGCGATCGCCGGATCATGCCTCGACGTGCCCGCCAGGGGTCGGCTCGTCCTTGCGGTGGGAGGAGGTCACGCGGAACAGTCGCGGCTGGATGTCGGTCGCGAGGGCGGACGCCGCCTTCATGTGGGCGCGGGCCTCGGGGTCGGCCAGCACCGCGTGATAGTGCTCCTCGGACTCCCACTGGGCGTAGTTGATCACGCGTCGCCCGTCCTGGCTGGCGTGGAAGGTGGCGCTGACGAAGCCCGGACGGTGCTTCATCGTCTCCTCGGTGGCGCGCGCCAGCAGGTCGGTCAGCTCCTGCTGGCGCTCGGGGGCGACCGTGAAGACGTTGATCAGCGTCGTCACGGGACGGGTCGAGTCGATGTTCGCGATAACGGTCATGGGGCCAATCTTCCGTGCGGGGAGCCGTTGTTGCCTCCCGTCGCGCGCGTTTCCCCGATCGAATGCCGCGGCGGTCCGCCGGTGGTCGGTGCTCCGCGTGGCGCCGGCGTCACCGTCCACCTGCGGCCAGCCGCGCCGCCGCGCTCTCCAGCAGCATCTCCAGCGCGACCGGATACGCGCTGTCCGCCATCCGTGCCGCCAGCAGCCCCGCCGTGGCAGCGATGTGCGGGTAACGGTCCGCGGGCAGGGCCGCGTACGTCGTCTCCCACATCGCCTCGTCCGCCGACCGGTCCTCCTCGGCCAGCGCCAGGGCCCCGGCGTCCAGCGCGGAGAAGGCCAGGCTCTGGTCGATGAACGCGTGATAGATCCGCACGGCCGCCGGATCCTCGAAACCGGCCGTCCGCAGGACTCCCAGCACCGCCTCGTCCGCGGCGATCTCCCGGGGCCGTCCGCTCACCCGGCTCGCGGTCAGCACCGCCGCCTGCGGATGTGCCAGGTACGCACGGTGGATCCGCAGCCCCAGCTCGCGCAGGTCGGCCCGCCAGTCCCCGCCGGCGACCCAGCCGTCCAGCGCCCGCCCGATCAGCTCCTCGCCGATCGCCCGGGTCAGCTCGTCCATGCCCGTGAAGTACCGGTACAACGTGCTCGGATCGGCGCCGAGCGCCGCCCCCAACCTGCGCGCGCTCAGCCCCGCGCTGCCGTGCTCACGCAGCATCCGCAGCGCCGTCTCCACGATCAGCCGCTCTGACAACACCGTTCCCGTGCGCGTCGGACGCCGTCGCCTGCGCCCCTCCTCGGGCACCACCTGCTTGGCCACGATCGACTCCTCCTCCACCCATGCGCACCCTTACGCCAACACCATTGACGTTACCTCGGCGGCGCGGGTTTGATCCCCCGAGGGAAGGCCTTGATGCCGTCCTCCACCCCTCCCCACCCGCAAGAAGGGTCTGACCATGCGCGTCCTCCTGATGGGTGCCGGCGGCGTCGGCACCGCGATCTCCCGGATCGCCGCCCGCCGCACGTTCCTCACCCACGTCACCGTCGCCGACTACGACCTCTCCCGCGCCGAGGCGGCCGTCGCCGCCCTCGACCCGGCCGAGACCCGTTTCGACGCCGTCCGGGCCAATGCCTCCGACGAGGCCGCCGTGACCGCCCTGCTCTCCTCCGGCGGCTACGACGTCCTGCTCAACGCCACCGATCCGCGGTTCGTGATGCCCCTGTTCCGGGCAGCCCTCGGCGCCGGCACGCACTACCTGGACATGGCCATGTCCCTGTCGTACCCGGACCCGGACCGCCCCTACGAGCGGTGCGGCGTACGCCTCGGTGACGCCCAGTTCGAGCTGGCCGACGCGTGGCGCACGGCGGACCGTCTCGCCCTGGTCGGCATGGGCGTCGAACCCGGCCTGTCGGACGTCTTCGCCCGCCACGCCGCGGACGAGCTCTTCGACGAGATCGAGGAACTCGGGGTCCGCGACGGCGCGAACCTCACCGTCGACGGATACGAGTTCGCCCCCTCCTTCAACATCTGGACCACCATCGAGGAATGCCTCAACCCGCCCGTGGTGTACGAGGAGGGGCGCGGCTGGTTCACCACCGAACCGTTCAGCGAGGCCGAGGTCTTCGACTTCCCCGAGGGCATCGGGCCCGTGGAGTGCGTCAACGTCGAGCACGAGGAGGTGCTGCTGATGCCCCGGTGGCTCAAGGCCCGGCGGGTCACCTTCAAGTACGGCCTGGGCGAGGACTTCATCGGCAAGCTCAAGACCCTCCACGCGCTGGGCCTGGACAGCACCGAACCGGTGACCGTGCCCGGCCCGGACGGCCCCGTCCGCGTCTCCCCCCGGGACGTGGTCGCCGCCTGCCTGCCCGACCCGGCGACCCTCGGTGACCGCATGTCCGGCAAGACCTGCGCCGGCACCTGGGTGAAGGGCACCAGGAACGGCGCCCCGCGCGAGGTGTACCTCTACCACGTCGTCGACAACGAGTGGTCCATGGGCGAGTACGGCTGCCAGGCCGTGGTCTGGCAGACGGCCGTCAACCCCGTCGTGGCCCTGGAACTCCTCGCCTCGGGCGTCTGGAAGGGCGCCGGCGTCCTGGGCCCGGAGGCCCTGCCCGCCCGCCCCTTCCTGGACCTGCTCACCGCCTACGGATCCCCGTGGGGCATGCGCGAGCAGTGACGGGCCGGATCGCGCACCGCACGCCGACCCTCCGCGGCCCGCCGGCCGCCACGCACCAGCCGCCACACCTCTTCGCATGGGCGCACCGGCCATGGGCACACGAGGCTCAAAGTCGTTGCCGTACAAGAGGGTTGGGGGAGACGCGTGAGAGCGTTGAACAAGTGGTTGGCCACACACCTGTGGGCCCAGGCGTTGTTCATGGTCGCGATCGGTGCGGGGGTGATCCTGCTCCTCAGCCCCGGACGGTCCCCGATGGAGGCCGTCGTACGTGCCGCGGTGGGTGCCGTGGGGGCGCTGGGCGTCCTGTTCCTCGCCCGCCGCCGCGAGCGCCGTGCGGCCGGGGGCGTCTCCAACGAGGAGTACGCGTCGCTGGACGACCGACTGCGCCACGGCGAGGTCCCCGAATCGGCCGACGAACGGGCTGACATGGGGCGCCTGGTCCAGGAGAGGCTGCGGGCGACCCGGCACCGTCGTGTGGCGCTGGCGTTCCTGGCCCTGATGTTCACGGCCATCGTGGTCCTGGTGGGGTTCACGGCCGGTGGCCTTCAGACCGTGGTCTTCGCGGTCTTCGCGGCGGGCTTCCTGGGCTGGATGGCATGGACCGCCACTCGGCAGCACCGCGTTCTGCGGAAGATGGCGGCCACCCTCGACGTCCGGCCCCGGTGACGGGGAGCCGCAGGCCCGTCTTCCCCTCGAAAGAAAAAGCGCGAGTGCGGGGTGTGAGAACGCGTCGCATGGGAAGACGGGCCCTGCAAGTCATCCGTCCAGGGGAGGAACGGTTCCATGTCCCACGCCGCCGCAGTTGTCAGCCCCGCTCTCGATGTGCAGGTCGTGCCGCCTGTCGGGTCGGTGGTCGAGGGTTCCGGTTCGTCGGTGTTGCCGCGGATCGATGACGCGCGTGCGGTGGCGCCTTCGGACGCGCGGGAGTTGTCGCGTCTGTTCCTGGTGCGGTTGCGGTCGTTGGAGGAGGGGACGCGCGAGTACCAGTACGCGCGGAACACGTTGATCGAGATGAACATCTCGTTGGTGAACTTCGCGGCCCGGCGTTTTCGGGGGCGTGCCACCGGGGGTGGTGGGATCGAGTTGGACGACATCATCCAGGTCGGGACGATCGGTCTGATCAAGGCGATCGACCGGTTCGATCCGGAGCGTGAGGTGGAGTTCTCCACGTTGGCGTTGCCGTTCATCACGGGGGAGATCAAGCGGTTCTTCCGTGACACGACGTGGGCGGTGCATGTGCCGCGTCGGTTGCAGGAGCTGCGGACGGAGCTGGCCAAGAGCCAGGAGGCGTTGACGGAGGTGTTCGGTCGGGCGCCGACGGTTCGGGAGCTGGCCGAGCATCTGGAGTTGTCGGAGGAGCAGGTCGTCGAGGGCATGGTGGCGGCCAACGGTTACACGAGCGGGTCGATCGACGAGTCGACGTCCTCGGGGAGCCGGCCGTCCGCGCAGCCGCGTTCGTTGGCCGACACCGTGGGTGACGTGGATCCCGCGATGGAGCTGTTCGAGGACTTCCACACGTTGGCTCCGCTCCTGAAGGACCTGGCGCCGCGGGATCGGCAGATCCTGTCGATGCGGTTCGGGCAGGAGAAGACCCAGGCCGAGATCGGCGCCGAACTCGGCATCTCCCAGATGCAGGTCTCCCGCCTCCTGACCCGCACCCTCACCCGCCTGCGCACCGGAATGCTCGCCGGCTAAAGAGCCCGCGACACACACCCATCCGACCGCGGTCGAGCTCCGAATCACGCCGTGAGGGGCTCTTGGAACCGGCCCCCACCTCCACCGTCGGGGCGCGGCGCGACCCGCGCCCCGACGGCACCCCGCATCGGCCGAGAACGTCGCCCGGGACCGGTCAGTGCCCGTCGAAGCTCCACGACTCGATGTCGCGGTAGTGGATCGCCCCCGGGCCGCGCCCGATGTTGCTGCCCACCAGGTGAAGGCGTTCCGTCTGCCAGGGACGACCGGTGAACCCGGCGAGTTCGGCGGCCACCTTCACGACGCTGGAGGGGTCGTCGCGGCGGGATCGGGCCAGCGTCAGATGAGGCCGCAACGGCCGCTCCTCGAAGTCCACGCCGCACTCCCGGGCCAGGGCGCGCACCTCGGTGGCGAGTCCGTGCAGCCCCTCCAGGTCCCCCTCGATCCCGCTCCACAGCACCCGCTCGTCGAAGTGCCCGCCGCCGCGCATGGCCAGGCGCAGGGGTCGACGCACAGCGGCCAACGCGGCGAGCGGCGGCCGCAGCAGCGGCACGGTCGAGGCCGGTAGCTCCCCGAGGAACGCCAAGGTGATGTGCCAGTCCTCGATGCGGTTCCACCGCATGCGCGGGTACGCCTCGTAGGCGGGCCGCAGTTCCCGCGCCAGCTCGTCCTTCGCCTCGTCGGGCGGGGCGAGCGCCATGAACACGCGGACGGTCGAGCCCTGAGTCTGTTCCTTCACGTAGGAATTGGTACCACCGGCCACCCGGCCGGTCGGGGGCGGGGTCAGTTGCCCGACAGGGTGTCCTGGAGCCAGTCGAAGACGACCTCGCAGTGCAGCTGTGGGGCCATGGGGGAGCAGTGGAGCTGCGCGCCCTCCGCGGCGGTCAGCTTCAGGTAGTCCTTGGGCGAGGTGAGCTTGTCGTACATCTGGCGCGGCTGGCCGGGGTAGAACTGCTCGTCGTCGTAGTCCAGGACCAGGGTCGGTGCCTTGATCCGGCTGACGACCGAGGTGATCGCCAGTGCCTGGATGCGGGTCGCGGGGGTGTAGAAGTCGGTGAACAGCTTGCCCTGCCGGGCTTGGAGCATCGCCGGGATCGAAAAGGGCTCGAAGCGCTTCTTCATCACGGCGGCGGCGTCCGGAGGGAGCTCGGGAACGACCTTCTTGTTCCAGATGTCGTTCGTCTCCTCCTTGTCGCCCGTGAGGATCTCCCGGATCTCGGGCGGGAAACCCAGCCACGGTTCGACACAGCCCGGCATGGCCACGAGCGCGGCGATCCGGTGCTCGAAGGCCGCCGCCCGGGGAGCGAGATCGCCCGCCATGCTCAGACCGGTCAGAGCGATCTTGCCGGGGTCCACGTTGGGGCGGGCGGACAGCCAGTCGACGAGCGGGGTGACGACCTTCTCCCAGGTGGGGGTGAACACCACCCGGTCGACGAAGAGCAGTTGTCCCTGCCCCGGCCCGTCGTAGACGAGTGCGTTCCAACCGCGTGCGAGCGCGGCCGGTACTCCGTAGGTCCACATGTCGACGTTCTGCCCGTCGCTCCCGTTGGTGAGGATCACGGTGGGGCGGGGAGCGTTCGACTCGTCGGGGCGGAAGAACCACACCGGCAGCGGCGTCGTGCCGTACGGGACCGAGGCCTTGACCGGGGCGGGCTCGCACCGGTCGCAGAAGGCGTCCCAGGCACCGCGTCCCGACGTGTACAGCTGCTCCTCGGACCCCGGATCCTTCGAACCGAGGACGAAGAACAGCGCCTGCCCGTAGTACTGGGCGGCGCGCAAGGCCCGGAACCGCTTGGTCTGGTCGTCCGCCGGAGCGCCCGGCGGCGGTTTCAGGAGCTTGTCGCCGAGCTTGCGGAACGTGTCGACGTACGTCTGCGCGGAGAGGCCGGCCTGGTTGATCGCGTTCACGGCGGTGAGGACCTCGCCGACCTCACTGGCCCCGGCCCCGGCGGCACCCAGCGCGAGGAGACCGTTGAAGTTGTACGCCGGGTCCTTGAAGAGCGTCATCGCACCGGGAGTGGGGTCCTCCGCGGCCGGGCGGGGCGAGGCGGAGCCGCTGAACGTGGCCGCCGGAGCGCCGCTCTCGCCCCCCGGAGCGCAGCCCGCGGCGAGCGCCGCCCCCGCCCCCGCGCCGGCGACGAGGAGGGCACGGCGAGTGGGACCGGACTCGTGGTGGGGTGGTGCGTACGTCATACCAGCGGAACGTAGCCCCGACGCGGCGGGGCGACATCTCGTCCTGCCTCCGAACGGCCCACACCCCGCCGTCCACGGCGATCCCGTCGGCCGATGTCGTGGCTGGTCACAGCCGTGTGCTCGCCCTGGGACCGGATATCGCCCGGAGGGGTGCAGGGGGTGGACACCCGGGGCGGCGAGAAGGGGCGCCCACGTGGGCCGCACGACGCCCTGACCGCCCGCCCCACGCCCTGCCCGGCCGCGCCCCGACGAGGAGTCGCGGGCCCGGCCGGGTGTTCGGATCGTCCCGATCCGGCCAAGCTGAATGACCGTCCGATGAACCGCGCGCGGCCGGCAGCAGGTCAGAAGCCTCAGGACGGCACGTCATGCCCATGGTCACCCCGTGTTGACGCACCACTACGGAGCGCGCACATCCCCCCTGAGCTGCCCGAACGGTCATTCGGTCTCCGGTATTCGAACGGTGTGTCCGTAAAGCGGCCATCGATGTGCAATGGCCCTTCAGATCAGACAGGGTTGACCTCATCGAAGCGCGATAGTGCAAATAATCGTCGTGCTCAACCTTTGAATCGAAAGTGAGCTAGTCGTGCGTCACCGCTTCGCTGCTGTCTCTGCCGCTGCCCTCCTCAGCCTTGCCGGCGCCGCCGGCGCGGCAGAGGCGCAGCCCGCGAGCCTGTACGCCCCGTCCGCCATGGTCTTCACCCTCGCCCAGGGAGACGACTCCGCGGCGACCGTCGTCCGGGCGGCCACCCTCAGCTGCGCACCGAGCGCGCAGGGCACGCACCCCGACCCCAAGGCCGCCTGTACGGCCCTCAAAGCCACCGGTGGCTCCTTCGACCGCCTGCTGGCCGCCCCCAACCCCGGTCGTGCGTGTCCGATGAACTACGACCCGGTCACCGTCACCGCGGACGGCGTGTGGCAGGGCAGTCGCGTCGCCTGGAAGCACACCTTCTCCAACGCCTGCGTCATGTCCGCGACCCTGAACGGGAACGCCGTCTTCGCGTTCTGACCCGACCCCGGCGGGCGGGCCTCGAAACGGGAGGCCCCTCGCCGCATCCGGCCCGAGGCGCCCGCAGGCTCCACCGAGAAACCTTCGGGCGTCAGAGGTGGCCGAGCACGTTGACGACCCGGCCGTTGGGATCGCGGACCATGAAGCGCCGCACTCCCCACTCCTCGTCCTGCAAGGGGTGGACGATCTCGGCGCCCTGCTCCAGCACGGCCGCGTGGACCGCGTCCACGTCGTCCACCTCGATGCTCATGTCGGGGTTGACCGGCGCGGTCTTGTCGGCGCTCATGAAGCTGATCTGCGCCGTCGGACTGGACGGCGAGGCGAGCGTCATGATCCAACCGTGGTTCATCACCTCCTCGAAGCCCAACAGGCCGTAGAACTCACGGCTTTCCTGCGCGGCATCGGAAACGATGTTCGGCACGACACGGTGTACGGCCATCGACTGCTCCACAGTGAGTACGAAGGGGTGTCAGAGATCCGGAACGGCTTCGGTCGGCGAGGCGTCCGCGGGGGTGGCGGGTCGGGCGAGGCGGGAGCCGAGACGCGACCGCATCTCGACCGCCGCGCCGCGGACATCGGCGTCCTGCCGGTCGTCGTCGAGGAAGCCGAGGAGGACCATCAGGGCCCGGGCCTCGTCCTCGCTGATCAGCTTGAGCCGTTGGCCGGTGACGCCGTCGAGCAGGATGTCGAGAAGTTCGAGAGTGTCGTCCATGCAGGAAACAACGCCGCCCGGACCCGCCGCGTCACCACCCGAGGCCTGACGGGGTGACGCCCCCTCGTCAGCCACGGCTCGTGTCGATGACACAGAAACGGTTGCCGTCGGGGTCGGCGAGAACGACGAAGTCGGGGTCGGCGGGGTAGAGGTCCCAGTCGACCCGCTCGGCGCCCAGGGACACCAACCGGTCCACCTCGGCGGCCTGATCGGCCGCGTCCCGTGCGTACAGGTCCAGGTGGGTCCGCGGATGTTCCTGCGCCGGCGTCCGGCTCAGTCCGAGAGCGAGGGGAACCCCGACTCCCGACGCCGGTACCAGCACGACCCAGTCCTCCTTCACCGCGTCGCGCGGCACATAGGCCAGAGCCCGCGTCCAGAACGCGACCGCACGCCGTACGTCCGACACACCCAACACGACCGATCCGATGTTCAACATCCGCCGATTATCGCGCTGTTGCCGCCCTCGCGCTCCGGGGACACCGCATCGTGGCGTCCCGCCTCGCGGAAGAGCGACACGCACGCAGAGGAGCCTCCCACCCTTCGGGGTGGGAGGCTCCTCTGCGTGCGTGTCGATGGTCACCCCGCCCGAACAACCCCGCGCGCGGCGCGTGGTGCGCGCCGACAAACGAGGCGAAGCCGTGGGATCGGGATGGGTAAGCCGGGGCCTCGTGGGCACTCGCGCAGGCGTCGGGGGCCCCGGCCGGTGGGGGAGCGGTGCCTCAGCTGCCGGCCGACAGGTTGCCGGACAGGACCGGGATGTTGTCCAGGATGTGCGAGAGCGGCTCGTCGCCCTTGGCCTGGGTGGAGTTCTCGGTGCACTGCTGGTTCTGCGGGTTGGACAGGACGTTGACGTCCTGGACACCGACGTTGGCGAGCACGGCCACCAGCGACTGGGCGTTGACCTTGGCCGGCAGGCCGATGCAGGGCTTGTTCAGGGTGCCCTGGACGAGGCTGAGCTGCGGGCTCTGGTCGCCGGCGGTCTTCTGGTTGCCGTAGATCTGCGAGGCGCCGTTGCCGTTCACGGTGTTGACGCCGTTGTCGTTGCCGATGGCCATGGCCGGGGCGGCCACTGCGGCGCCCGCGCCGAGGATGGAGGCGGTGGCGGCGGCGGTGGCCATCATCTTCTTAATCATCATTGATCTCTCTGGTGCACGAGTGGACGGTGACAAGTGCCTTGATCAACGCGTGGACCCCGCACAGGTTTCGCCGGTTTCCCCGGTTCACCCGTTCAGCCGCAGATCTGCTCCTTCGACACCTCGGGCGGCCCCTCATCAGCCCGCCGCCGTGCCGAACTCCCGTCACGGGCCTCGCCAGAGGTTGGCGAAGGCCGAGTTCTCGATGGTCCGCCTCTGACGTACGGCCTCCAGCTCCATGACCGCGTCGTTGACGACCGCCAACACGGTCGTCACCGCTTCGTCGTCGAGGTTCGGCTCGTCCTCGGACTGCCCGCTCTCGATGCCCACGACCGAGGCGAGGGCGACGAGGACCGGCTCGGCGGCCTCCCACCGGCTCAAGGCCCGGCTCCGGGAAGGCGAATCGACCAGTTCCAGGCGGTCGGCGCCGAAGGGCGACAACCCCCCTCGCCGCGGGGCCAGTTGACCGTCCTTCTCCAGGGCGTCCTGGTAACTCCCGGAGAGGTCGCCGCCCCTGCGCCACAGCCACTCCTCGACCCGCTCGTGGGGCACCTGGCGAACGAGGTGCTCCGCCGCTTCGCCGAGGAGGCGGTCATCCGGCTGCGGGTCCCCCTCCGGCACGATCCGGTCGCCGTCCAGGACGACGGCCCCGGCGCCGAGGAGGTCGATCAGCTCGGCGCCCGCGAGCGCGAGCGACAGGTCGCCCTGTCCCACGGGCTGGTTCACCTGCCGCTCCATGGCCAGGAAGAACAGGTCTTTCGCTGTTGTCATGAACGGATCCCCTCGAAGTCTCGGCAGTGAGTCGCCGCCACCCGGCCGGCCCGATGCGCGGGAGCCTCGAAACAGGCTCCCGCGCGTGGAGTTCCAGTATGGCTCCTCACCCTTCCCGCGGGGGCGAGGACGGCGCGGGACGGGACGGCTTCGGGAACGGGCGAGCGCCGAGGAGGCCGGACCGGCTCAGCCCCTCCGCAACACCCCGCCGGCGGCGACGCCCGCGAGCGGGCGGGGCGAGGAGAAGGGCGGCGTGTCCGGGCGGCACGTCGTTCCGGGCGGCGGCAGGGCGCCGTCGACGAAGTACCGGCTCTCGTACGCGTTGACGCAACTGCTGGAGTTGTTGAACAGCGCGGTGTGCCCGTACCCGTCGTGGGTCAGCAGGCGGGCACGGCCCAGCTCCTTCGCCATGGCCTGAGCGTCCGAGTACGGCGTCGAGGGGTCGTACGTGGTGCCGACCACCAGCACGGGGTGCGCCGTGGGCCTGTCCCACGGGCCGGTGTGGCGGTTCGCGGAACGGGCCGGCCAGGTGGCACAGGGCTCCGCGGCCCAGGTCCAGTACCGTCCGGCGTCGCCCGCGCGGCCGGCGCTGTCCTCCTCCAGCGAGTGGTAGACGGCGGGGTCGCGCGGATTGGGGCTGTCGCCGCACCACACGGCGGCCGCCTGCTCGTCGCCCAGGTACGGATTCGGCTGCGCGACCGGCGGCGGGGGAGGGAACACCGGTTGCCCGGGCACGCGGCCCCGCCACAGCTCCTGGAGCCGACCGGCGAGGTCCGTCCACCCAGGGTGGACGATGTAGAGGCCGCTCACGACGTCCGCGATCGTCCTGGAGTACGTCCATTCGCCCACCGGACGCTCCCGGAGGCGCTTCGTGAGCCCGTCGAACTTCTCGCGGGTCGCCTTCGGGCTGCCGGCGGAGAAGGCGCAGCGGGCGGTCGTGGTGGAGCCGCAGAGGGTGAGGAAGCGGTCCAGCGTCGCCGCGGCGGTGCGGTCCGAGCCCATGCGCAGGAGCGTCGTGGAACGCGCCTCGCCCGGGGAGGCGTGGTTCGTCCAGGCCTGCGGGTCGATGTTGCTGTCGAGGACCATCGCGCGGACCTTGTCGGGGAACAGGTTGGCGTACGTGGCGCCCAGGAAGGTGCCGTAGGAGACCCCGAGGAAGTTGAGCTGCGGCTCGCCCGCCGCCCGGCGGAGCAGTTCGAGGTCCTGGGCGGTGTCCGCGGTCGACACGTGGCGCAGGAGTTCGGCATCGCGCTGTTGGCAGCGTTGCCCGAGATCCTTGTACGCGGCGATCCAGGACGCCCGCTGTGTCGCGCCCACCGGGAAGCCGACCGGTTTGCCCGAAGCCCAGGCGGCGGCCTTCTCGGGGCTGTCGAAGCAGTTCACCGCGGTGCTGTTGCCGATGCCGCGGGGGTCCCAGCTGACGATGTCGAACCGCTCCCGCAGCTCCTTCGGGAAAGCGCCGTAATTGGCCGGCATCTGGACCGTCCCGGGCCCGCCGGGGCCGCCGGGGTTGAAGAACAGGGTGCCGACGCGCCGACCCGGGTCGGTGGCCTTCCGCCGGACCACCGCCAGGTCGAGGGCGCGGCCGCGGGGTTCGTCGTGGTCCAGCGGCACCTTGAAGGCGGCGCAGTCGAAGGGGCTGCCGGGCACGCAGGGGTGCCAGTCCAGTCGCCCCCGGCCGGCCGTCGACGCGGACGCGGTCACCGACGGCGACGGCATGCCGTCGGCGGGGGCCAGTGGCGGCCCGAGGAAGAGCGTGGAGCCGACGGCGGTCACGGCGAGCGTCGCCGCGTAGTGCCGGGGACGGCCTCTCATGGATCCGGGTATGGGCATGCTCCGCCGTTCTCCTCCACCGTCGGGCGCCCCGCCGCAGCCGATGTGGTGGACATGGCGATCGCGGTACGCGTTCCTGCGCACCACGAGACGGTGGTCCGGCGGCGCGCGCGAGCCGGCCGCACCCGAACGAGGGGCCGACCGGTGGCCCACGACGGGCTCCGACCTGGCCGATCGAGGCAGTGGGCGGGGGCCCGGGCGCGCCCGATTGCGGTGCCCGTCGTGGGGCGGGACGCTGGAAGTGTCCGCTGTCAGGAGATGCCATGAACGGCACGACGCTGGAGGCGATGCGGACCGCGCTGCGCGGCCCGGTCATCGGCCCGCAAGACCCGGAGTACAACGAATCCCGCAAGCTCTACAACGCGATGATCGACCGGCGGCCGGCCGCCTTCGTGCGGTGCGCCGACGCGGCCGATGTGAGGGCCGCGATCGGCCTGGTCCGCGACAGTGGCCTCGACATCGCCGTGCGCGGCGGTGGCCACAGCGGCCCCGGCCTGTGCCTGGTCGACGACGGGATCACGCTCGACCTGTCGCCGATGCGCTGGGTCCGGGTGGATCCGGAGGCGAGGACCGCCATCGTGGGCGGGGGCACCCAGCTCGGCGACCTCGACCACGCGGCCCACGGCTTCGGCCTGGCCACACCCGCCGGGATCATGTCGACGACGGGAGTCGGCGGTCTGACCCTGGGCGGCGGCCACGGCCACCTGACCCGCAGGTTCGGCCTCACCATAGACAACCTGCTGGCCGCAGACGTGGTGCTCGCCGACGGCACCTTCGTCACGGCGAGCGCCTCGCAGCACCCGGACCTCTTCTGGGCGCTGAGGGGCGGCGGAGGGAACTTCGGCGTGGTGACCTCCTTCACCTTCCGACTGCACCCGGTCGACACGGTGGGCGTGTCCATCACGCTCTGGCCGGTCGACGCCACGCGCGAAGTGCTGCGCTGGTACCGCGAGTTCCTGCCGGCGGCGCCCGTGGAGCTGAACGGCTTCTTCGCCGCGCTGGCGGTGCCGCCGGGCCCGCCGTTCCCCGAGGAGATCCACGGGCACAAGATGTGCGCCGTCGTCTGGTGCTGGACCGGCGATCCCGAGGACCTCGGCGATGTCCTGGCCCGCGTGAACGAACCGGGGGCGCCCGCCTTCCACTTCACGACCCCGATGCCGTACCCGGCCCTGCAGACCATGTTCGACGAACTGATCCCCAAGGGCCTGCAGTGGTACTGGCGCGGTCACTTCTTCGACCGGATCACCGACGGGGCGCTGGACGTCCACCTCAAGTACGCCGAGAACCTCCCGACCGGCCTGTCGACCATGCACCTCTACCCGATCGACGGCGCCGCTGCCCGGGTCGGCAAGGACGACACGGCATGGGCCTACCGCGACGCGGTCTGGTCGGGCGTGATCGGCGGCATCGACCCGGACCCCGCGAACGCGGAGCTGATCAGGCAGTGGGCCGTGGACTACTGGGAGGAACTGCGCCCGCACTCGATGGGCGGCACGTACGTGAACTTCATCGGCGCGGGGGAGGACCAGGACCGGGTGCGCGCGACCTACCGCGACCACTACGACAGGCTGGCGGAGATCAAGAGGACGTACGACCCGGACAACTTCTTCCACGCCAACCAGAACATCGCCCCCGCCGGCGCGGGCGGGGTCCCGTCCGACGCCTGACGCGCGCTCTCCGACCGGACCCGTCCGTGAGCCCCCTCCGCACCGTTGACCGGGAAGCCGCGGTCAGGCCTTCAGGGCCCGACCCGCGACGGTGAGGGCGAGCCGGCGGGGGGCCAGACCGGAGGCCAGGGCGGAGAGGCGGTTGCCGAAGCCGGCGACCACGCTCGCCGGGGTGGTGCCGCGTTCGAGGGCCCGGCGGGCGGTGGAGACGACCTGTTCCGAGGTGGCGACCGTGCCGACGACCGCGTCCTGACTTCCCACGACGTCGAAGAACTCGGTGCTGGTCGGCCCCGGGGAGACGGCGAGGACACGCAGGGCGCTGCCACGGGTCTCGTACGCTATGGCCTCGGTGAAGCTGAGCACGAAGGCCTTGCTCGCGCCGTAGACGGCCATCGCCGGAGTGGGCTGGTAGGCGGCGGTGCTGGCGACGGCGACCAGCGCGCCTCGGCCGTCGGCCACCAGGTCGGGCAGGAAGGCGCGGGTCAACCCGGCCACCGCCGCGATGTTGAGCTGGATCATCCGGTCGACCTGCGCCGCGTCCTGCTCCAGGAACGGGCCGTGGCTGCCGAATCCCGCGTTGTTGACGAGCGTCTGGATCCGGATGCCCCGTTCGTCGAGCTCGGCGCGAAGGGCGGCGCCCGCGCCGGGCAGGGACAGATCCGCGGCGATCGGGGTGGCGCTGATCCCGTACCGCTTCTCCAGTTCGCCCGCCAGCTCCGTGAGCCGGTCCAGGCGCCGGGCGACCAGCACCACGTCGGCGCCGCGCTCGGCCCACTGGCGGGCGAACTCGGCTCCGAGTCCCGCACTCGCCCCGGTGATCAGGGCCACCGTGCCCCGGTACATCATCGACATGTCGGCTGCTCCACTTCCATGGGTTGCGTCATACTCAATGTAGGCACCGACATCATTGTAGTCAATGACAACATCGAGGCAGAGGAGACCGCCTTGGCCGACGGCCCGTACCACCACGGGAATCTCAGGGCTGCCCTGCTGGAGCGGGCGGAGGTCATCCTCACCACGTCGGGGGCGGAAGGCCTGACGCTGCGCGGCCTGGCCCGCGAACTCGGCGTGAGCCACGCGGCGCCGGCACGTCACTTCCGCGACCGGCAAGCCCTCCTGGACGCACTCGCCGTCAGCGGCTTCACCACCCTCAACGCCCGCCTGGCCTCGGCGGCCGGGGGCGGGGGAGGTGGCCCGGTCGGGGCGAGACTGGCCGCGCTGGGCCGGACGTACGTGGACTTCGCGGTGGAGCACACGGCGCTGCTGGAGCTGATGTTCGCCGTCAAGCACGCCGACGATTCCAGCGACGAACTGCGCGAGAGGGGACACGAGAGCCTGCTCATCGTCGCCCGGCTCATGGAAGAGGGGCAGCAGACGGGAGCGGTACGACCCGGCGAGCCCGTTCAGCTCGCACAGGTCGCCTTCTCCACCGTGCACGGCCTCGCGACGCTCGCGGTCGCCTCGCTCCTCGACGACACTCCCCTCGCCGAGGCCACGGAACTGGCCCTGGAGATCCTGCTGGCCGGCCTGCGACCCGGCGCCTGACACACGGACGCCGCAGACTCGGCCCCCGCCCGGCTCCCCCTCCCGCGCACGGGACGGGGAGCCGGGGTTCGACGGGCCCGGCCGCCCGACGCACCGCGTCAGACGAGCCAGGGGGCCGGGGCGACGAGCGCGGTCCTCAGGGGATGTCCTCGATCCGCTGCCGGTCGAGGAGGTAGGCGGGCAGGTACGGCTGCTTCGGATCGACGGGGAAGCCGTGGTCGTGGGCGAGGCACGCCATCGCGAGCGGCCCGAGTGCCACCCGGGCGCGCGGCGCCGCCGAATCGCCCCAGTAGCCGCGGTGGTCCGCGAGGGCTTCGGCGAGCGCCTCGGCGAAAGCATCGTGGTCACCCGCGATGAGGCGGTGGAAGAGAGCCGCCGGGTGGAAGTCGACCCGGTTCACGAAGTCCGCGGGAGCCTGCGCCACGACCTCGGGCACCGAGGTCTCCATGACGGCGACCAGCTTCGGCACGGCCTCGTCCAACGAGCGGTCGGAGAAGTACGTCTGGAGGGTGTCGATCCAGTGCAGTACGTACTCGTCGACGGAGTCGTCCTCGCGGAGCCGGGCCAACGGCACGCGGCACAGGCGGTGGATCCGGTCCATCTGGCGGCAGGCCATCGCGAGGTACACGGCGTCGAGCCAGGCCCGGGCATCGGCGGGCGGCTCGGCGGGAATCGCCGGCAACCGGGTCACGAGGTCCTCGCCCAGGTGGCACTCCTGCGGGCCCGCACCGGTGAACAGCGCGGAGCCGAGCTGCACGGCGGTGGCCCAGGCATCCCAGGTGGTGATGTTCGCGAGGTTGGGGTCATCGGCGCAGCGGGCATGGCCGAGGGCCAGGACATCGGCGAAGGCGTCGCCCAGACCTGCCGGGTCCACGGGCTCGCGCGCGAGGCGGCCCGTCGACTCGGCCGCCACGCGGGCGAGATCGGACATCTCCGAGGCCTGGGCCGCGGCGGGCGTCGCGAGGCGCCCCGCCCGGTCCAGCCGGACCAGGCCCTTCATCAGGCCGAGCAGCCGCGGCGGCGGCCGCAGCGAGAAGGTCCGGGTGTCCTCGTCGATGACGGTGAGCGATGTCAGCGCGCCGTCGTGCCACCAGTACACCCGGGGGGACAGCTGTCCCGGCCCCTCCTCGTGGGCGCTGAGGGCGTACGAGGCCAGACCGTTGAGCGCATCGACCACGGAACCGTCGGTGATCGGGTGGTAGGCCAGCAGATGCCGGTTGGGCACGATCACGAGGGCGCCGTCGCGCGGCAGCGGCTCGCCGGTCACCTGCCGGGCCGCCTCGGACAGGAACAGCGCCTTGCTCGCGACGAAAGGCGAGTCACCGTGAAGGGAGTGCAGGCGCGCCCGCCCTCCGACGGACACTTCCTCGTGCGTGACGGGCACACCCATGAGGTTGGCGTACGCGGCCCGCCCCAACTCCTCCGGCCCGGCTCGCTCCACGTCCGCGTCCGTGAGGATCCGCACGCTGGTGGGTCCGTCGAGCGCGTAGGCGAAGACGAGCCCGTCGGCGACCGTGCGCGCGTAGCGCATGCCGGCGACGAGGTCCTGTGTGAGCGAGGCGAGGGGCAACAGCCGGGCGTGCGTGCCGCGCAGGAGCTCCTCGGCGCTCTCGCCGCCGGTGCTCGCCCGCCGCAGGGCCGCGAAGTGGGCGGCGACCAATTCGGGCCAACGGCTCTCCGAAGCCTGGCCGCACGTGTGCCCGAGGCCGAAGAGGGAGTGGTGGTGGCCGTCCCGGGAATAGGGGGCGGCCAGTTCCCTCAGGTACGAGGCCTGGGCGGTGGTCAACATCGGCAACTCGGCGTCCGCGCCGGGGGTGCCGGGGATCTCTGAAGTATTGTCGCGATTCATCCCCTCGACTCTACGACGCGCGCGAACGACGTTCCCCGGCCGGGCTGTCGGCCGATTCCGAGGTCGGGTGACGGCCGGGGCCCGGGAGGTCGGGGGCTGCCGGCAGGCCGTGTTGTCCGGCCGCCCGGTCAGGCCGCGGGTGTACGGCGGGGGCGGGGCGCCGTGTCGAGCAGGGCCCAGACACGGCGTCCGTCGGGTGCCGCATCGGTGCCGCAACTCTCCACGGCACGTACGGCCGCGAGTCGGGCCAGCACGGCGTCCTCCGGGGCACAGGTCCGGTGACTGAGCGCCACCAGCAGGATCTTCCGGTCCTGGTCGGCGAGATGGAGACTCACCCGCTTGCCCCCGTCGGCGACGGCCGTCTCGACGAGGATGCGCACGGCCGCCGCGAAATCGTCCGCGTCCACGGCCGAGTACCCCCAGGAGCGTGCTCTCGCCAGCGCCTCGTCGGCGGCCTTCCGCGCGGCCCACTGATTCGTCGCGAACGTCAGGCCGGCTGTCCGACGGTTCCTGATCTGCATGCGCGGCCGCGCCCTCACGGCCGGCTGGTGGGTCTTCGTGTCGGGCGTGGGTCGGGGAGGTTGCGCGGGCCGCGGCTGCGGAGGTGGGGACTTCGGCGGATGATCCGGCGGCAGTTTGGGTCCCGTGGCCTCTGGCGCGGTCATCTCGTCCTCCCGGAGTCGGGGTACCGGCACTGCCGTTCATCCTGGCACTCTCCGAGACCACCGGAGGGCAAACGCCCGCACTGGCGCGGGTCACCGTCCTCGGCCGCGTTGACGGCGGGCCCGGAACGGGCACGCCGGGGTGCGTCCGATGGCCGCCGGCCGGCCAATACGGGTCAGACGCGCTCCGGGCGCTCCGCCCCTTCCCGGCGCCGACCTCGCGGAAGGGACGACGACGCGGTGTGGCGGTGTGTCAGGTGGCGATGGTGGCGACGGGTTCGAGGCCATAGGTGCGGGCGTAGCCGTTCTCGGTGCCGACGAGGAGGTCGACGATCTCGAAGTAGCGTTCCCAGAAAGGAGTTTCGCGCAGCGCGTCGATGAGGAGCTGGTAGGCGTGGTGGTCTTCGGCCTCCCACATCCAGACGTCGGTGACGCGCGCGGAGTAGAACTCGGTGTCGTAGAAGCGCGACCGGACACCGGTGGTCTTGGCCTCGATCACCGGCAGCACCTGGGTGGTGAAGGCGTTGACGCGTTCCTGGACGGTCAGGGCGAGCCACTCGGGTGTGGTCTTGACGAGCATGAACGCCGTGACCAGTGGTTCGGTCGTGACTGCGGGCATGGGGGTGCCTCCAAAGTGGCGTTTGGGCAGGGTGACTTGGGCGCCGGGTGTGTTCCGGCGACGGCGGTGGGCTTCAGGAGAGGACGGCGGGCTTGAGGACCCGGGTGCACCACTCCTCGAAGTGGGTGGGGGAGGAAGTGCCCGGGGTGCGGGCGACGCCGGCGTCCAGACCCTGGTCCTTGGCTCGCTTCATGTCGACGATGCCCTGGACGAACGCCTCGTTGAGGCCGTAGCCGACGAGGGTGGTGTACAGCTCGTCGAGCGGCTGCCTTTCGTAACGGACGGGGCAGCCGAGCTGTTCGGTCATGATGCGGGCCAGCTCGTTGGGGGACAGGTCCTGCGGGCCGAGGACCGGGACGCTGTCGGTACCGGTCCACGAGCGGTCCAGCAGCAGGCCGGCGGCGACGGCCGCGATGTCGGCGCAGGCGACGAAGGGGGCCTTGCGGTCGCCGTCGACGACGTCGACGAAGACGCCCTTGTCACGGATCGAGTCGGACTCCTCCAGGAGGTTCTCGAAGAAGGACGCGTTGGCCAGGGACCGGTAGGCGACGCCGCTGTCGGCGATGAGGTCGTCCAAGGCGAGGGAGGCGGTGACCAGGCCGGCCCGGTCGGCGAGCGGGGTGCCGCGGCCGAGCGCGGAGACGCCGACGACATGACCGACGCCGTGGGCGGCGAGCGCCTTCACCGCGGGCCCGCTGAAGCGGCTGTAGGCGTCCTGCGGGGTCAGGGAAGAGTCCGGGGGAACGAGCCAGAAGACCGCGTCCGCACCCTCGAAGGCCCGGTCGACGACCTCGGCGTCGCCGTGCGAACCGGTGATCACCTCGACGCGTCCGCGCACCGCGTCCGGCAACCGGGCGGGGTCGCGCACGATCACGCGCAGTTCCTCGCCCGAGGCGGGGGCGGACTCCAGGAGCAGGGAGAGCAGGGAACGGCCGATGTTCCCGGTGGGAGCAGTAATGACGATCATGAAAACCTCGCAGGTCGTGCCGGTCGGTACGTCCCTCATCCTGCGGAGGACCCCGGTGCTGCCACAATGGGAACATCGGCACGCAATCATTGACTGAAATGGAATAATGCTGGTGAACAGCCCGGACTCGGCCCTCGATGCCAATCTCGCCATCGCGTTGGATGCCCTGTTGGCCGAGCACAGCGTCACTCGGGCCGCCGCCCGTCTGCACACCTCGCCCGCCGCCATGAGCCGCACGCTCGCCCGACTGCGCCGCACCCTGCAGGATCCGCTGCTGGTCCGGGCCGGGCAGGCGATGGTTCCCACCCCGCGCGCCCTGGCCCTGCGGGAGGAAGCCGCGGCCGTGGTGCGGAGCATCGGGGCCCTGCTCAGCCCCGATACCGCCGTCGACCCCGCCACCTTGCGCGGCACCTTCACCCTTCAGGCCGCCGACCTGGTCGGCGCGGCACTGGCCCCCGGACTGTTGCGCCTGGCCGAACAGGAGGCGCCGGGGGTCTCGTTCCGGCTCCGGGCCGAGGAATTGGAGGCCGGCCCGGCTCTGCGGGACGGCCGGATCGACCTCGAGGTCGGGGCCATCGACCATGTGGATCCCGAAACCAGGGTCGAGGAACTGGTCCGGCTCCGTATGGTGGCGGCCGTCCGGCCCGGCCATCCGCTGACCGAAGGCCCCGTGACCCCGGCGCGGCTCGCCGCCGCCCAGCACGTCGCGGTCAGCCGGCGCGGCCGGTTCACCGGCCCGCTCGACACCGCCCTGGCCGAGCAGAACCTTCAACGGCGGGTCGGCATCGTCCTCCCCAGCCACCTGGCCGCCATGACCCTGGCCGCGCGCAGCGACATCGTCTGCCTCGTACCTGCCGCGTTCCCCGGCGACGCCCCCTCGCCCCTCACGGGCGACGCCATCGCCCTCGGACTCCAACTCCTGGACATTTCGGTGGCCTTGCCGACCGTGAGCGTCGGCATGGCCTGGCACCCCCGCCACGCAGCCGACCGAGCCCACCACTGGCTGCGCAACGCCATCCGCCGAACCCTCCGCACCCCGGGGAGCCCCACCGCATGATCTGACGGAGGCCCCGGAGCGGCCCTCTCGGGGCGGGGTCGGACCGGTGGGGCAACGGCGCCCGTGCAGTCGGAGGGGCGCCCGGCGTTACGGAGTCTCGTCCGCCGGCTCCTGATCGTGGTGTCGGCGAGCCTGTTCGATCAGGCGGCGCAGCAGGCCGCGCGCGGTGGCGATCTCGGCCGGGGAGATGCCCTCGGTGATCACCCCGTGGGCCCGGGTCGCGCGCGTCGTGATCGCCTCCAGCGTCCGGTGACCGTTCCGCGTCAGCGTCAGGAGGGGCGAGCCCTTGTGGTCGGGGTTGGTGCGGAAGGCCGCCAAGTCCTCGTGGACGACCGCGAGGCGCTCCTGACGGCCCTCCGGATCGGGTTCGCCGCCACGGGGGCGGGGAACGCGTCGGGCCCCCGCCCCTTCGGGGGACAGGGGCCCGACGCGTCGACCCGTGTGGCTCGCGGGCCGTGCGGCTGCTTCGTGGGGTGACTAGTGCTGCACCGCGAAAGTTCGTGGAGGGGTGTTGGTCAGGTCGGCTGGTCGCCGAGGTAGAGGTAGCAGGCGCAGTCGAGGCAGTCCTCGGGACTGCCGAAGGGCAGGCCTGAGGGCAGGAAGT
>NZ_JAPNLK010000052.1:0-35053 GCF_026627505.1 Streptomyces sp. H27-H5
GGTGGGGGGAGCCGACGGCGTCGGACGGGAAGGAAACGTCGGGGACGGGGTCGCGGGGGTGGTGGCGCTGTCCGACGGTGGCGGAGTCCGGACGATGCCCGCGACCGCGAGACCACCCGTGGCCAGGGTGGCGGTGATGGCGAGGCCTGCGAGGGCGGCCTTGGGCCAGGATCTCGCGATGGACGGTGTGCGGTGACGGACGGTGCCGTCGGCCGCGCCGCGTTCCAGGCGGGCCAGCATCCGGGCGCGATCGGGCTGGTGGGCCTCGGCGGCGTCGCGCAGCCGACGGGTGATGTCCTCGTTCACCGGTTCCTCCTCCCCGCCACCAGGTCGCCGACCGCTCGTGTGCCAAGTATCCGTTCCAACTCGGCCATTCCCTTCGAGGTCTGGCTCTTGACCGTACCGACCGATATGCCCAGAACCGCCGCGGTGTCCTGCTCCGACAGGTCGAAGGCGTGGCGCAGCACCACGCACGACCGCTTGCGGAACGGCAGCCGGGCGAGCGCCGTACGTACGTCCAGCACGGCCGCCACGTCCGGCCCCGCCACCTGCTCCGGGCTGCGGGACCAGAACAGCGCGATCCGGCGCCGCTCGCGCACCGCACTGCGGATCCGTTCCCGCGCCATGTTGGCGACAACGCCGCGAGCGTAGGCGAGCGGGTGGTCAGCCTTGCGAAGCCGGTCCCAGCGCTGCCACAGGGCGACCAGGGCGTCCGCGGCAAGGTCGTCGGCCGCGTCCGTCTCGCCTGTCAGGAGATGGGCGAGACGGGCCAGTTCGGCGTAGTGGCGTTCGAAGAAGTCGTGAAACTCCGCGGACGCGTCATGAAGGAGCATCTCCCTCGGTCGCCCTCTCCCTGCTATGTGCGCGTTAACAATCGGCTCGAGCGTAACAGTGCCCGTCACCGCGGCCGGACAGTGGCCGACCGCGGGGGCAGATCTGTGACGGTGGGTGGACGGCACGGTCAATGCCGGGCGAACTGGACGCGGGTCTGTTGCGAGACGTCCGGTTTCAGTGCGATCCCCTCGACGGTCAGTTGTTCTCCGTAGAGGTCGGTGACCCTGATCGCTCCGCCGCATCCGCTGCCGTCGGCGGAGAGGAAGTAGTTGTAGTCGGTGCGGGGCAGCTTCCGCCAGCCGGTGGCGGTCCGGAGCTCGAGCACCGCCACCGGGTTCCGGTGCCCGACCACCTGGACGCCGCACCAGGAGCGGCTGGACCCGGTCTTGTACCGGATGGAGAGGTTGTCGGGCGCGGCGGGGCTCAGCAGCGTCCAGGTGACCGGGATCCGGCCGAGTGAGGGGTTCGCGAGTTTGGCGAAGGCCTGTTGGCTGAGGTCGAGTTGCCCGGGTCCGCAGGGCAGGGGGCACTCGTTGACGATCCGCACCGTGATGGAGTTCCCGTTGGCGGCGCGGACCAGCACGTACGCCCCGCACGCCTTGGCCGACTCGTAGTCGGTGTGGTTCATCGCCGCGATCATGAGATCACCGGACGGTCCGTACAGGCAGGCACCATTGCCGTCACCCGCGGCATAGGACGTCGCGACTCCCCGGTAGCTGACCGAGGGCTTGATCCGTCCCGACGAAGAGGCTGCCGACTCCGTGCGTGCCGGCCTGGAGGCCGAGGGCGTCGGGACACTGGCGGCTGACGGCGGGGGCGGGCTCGTGACCGTCGGTTGCGTCGATGCGGTCGCGGCGCCGACCACTGCTGGCGACGACCCGGAACTGGACGGTGCGTTCGTTGGGGCAGCCGCTACGGATGCGTCGGCGGGAAGCCCGGCACCGGACCGGCTCCCGGGGAGGAGCGTGAGGGCCAGGCAGGCCAGCGCACCGACGGCCATCACCGCCAACGGAATGCCGACGGCCGCCCCGCGTCTGCGCCGCGGCCGCGGAGCACCGTGTTTCGTTGTCCTCATGCCCATCCGTTCGGTAGATCGAGTCGACGTCGCACTTCTCAGTGGCCGCCGAAGGCGAAAAGGTTGCCGCTCCGGTCCGGTCCGGTCCGGTCCGGTCCGGTCCGGTCCGGTCCGGTGCCGATATCGCCGAGACCGGGGCGGGCGCCGCGCACGGCCGCCCGCCCCGGCCCGAGGCGATCAGGACATGTCGCCGTACACCACGCCACGGCCGTAGCCGCCCAGGTAGACCCGGCCGTACACGTCCGGGTCGCCGATGATGACGGAGATGACACTCCCGCCGAACCGGTGCTGGTCGTCGTTGATTCGGACCCAGGTCGAACCGCCGTCGATGGAGCGGAACACCCCGGTGACGCCCTTCAGCGTCCCGCTGAGGTAGAGGGCCTGGTAGGTGGCGCCCGGGGCAGGCTTGCCGAAGCCGACGCCGTGCGCCTGCTGCACGCCGGCGAGCTTGTTGAAGCTCGCCCCGCCATTGGTGGAGTGCAGTAGTCCGTTGCTTCCGCCCGTGATCCACAGGTCACCGGCGACGCCCGGGGTCGCTTTGAGCTGGCCGTCACCCAGGCCGGTGGCCCGGGCGGTGAAGCTCTTGCCGCCATCGGTGCTGGCGTGCAGAGTGCCGCCCTTGAGGGCGTAAAAGGTGTTCGCCGCGGAACGGTCGGCCACCACGGCCGTGTCCGTGGGCAGACCGGAGGCGGCTGTCCAGGTCGAACCGCGGTCGGTAGAGCGGAAAGGTCGCTGGCCCGCGGGGGTCCAGACGACGACGGCGCCATCCGCCGAGACCGCCACGACCCCGCCGCCCGCTCCGCGCACGGGTTCCCCGGCGAACGGCGTCCAGCCGGCCCCGCCATCGGTCGAATAGGCGCCGTGCTGCTCGCCACCGAGACCGACCCGGACCACGAACCCCGGCTTCGCCTGGGCGAAGTCGATGCCGGTGGTGTTGGAGAACAGCGGCCCGGAGAGCGCTTTGGCGGGCACCTTGGTCAGGTCCTCGTGCCGGAATCCGCTGACATCGCCGAGCGCACTGATCAGCGGGAGGCCCGGGGGCTTGATCAGCCCGAGGACCGCGGTCTCCTCCAGCCCCTTGGCCGGGACCGTCCAGTGCGTGGCACCCCCCTTGTCCGCCGCGGTCACGTCGTTGCTGCCCCATATCCCCGACCCGGTGCCGTACAGCACGTGCCCGGAGTCGAAGGGGTTGATGGCCAACGCGCCCATCCAGTGCCCGATGCCCGTGCCCACGTACGGCGCCGCGGAGTTGTCCCGCACCGAGGTCGCTCCGAGTGCCTTCCAGGAGGCGCCGCCGTCGGTCGACCGGTACACCTCGTCCGAGGGCCACCAGCGGTCCAGCGTGGTAACCATCACCGTGGACGGACGCTGCGGATCGACGGCCAACCCGGCGAAGCCGTAACTACCACTGGACGGCGAAATGTTCTTCCAGGCCCCGGCGGCCGGGGTGTACTTCCACACCGAACCGGCCGTCACCCCGTTCGGGCCCGGGGCGTTGGTGTACGTGAGATACAGCGAGCCGTCGCCGGACAGCACACCGTGCTGCGGCAGCTGCCCTGTGGGCTGGCCGGCCACGGCCTGCCAGCTGCTGCCGCCGTCGGTGGAGCGGTACAGCGAGGTGGTCTTGTCGGCCACCCCGACGTAGATCGTCCGGCTGCCGGCCGGGCCGAAGGACACGAAGGACAGGCCGACTCCGCTGCTCGCACCGTCCTTGACGGGGAAGGCGGTGACCTGGCTCCAGGTCACGCCGTAGTCGGTGCTGCGCCAGAGCCCGTTCTTGCGGGTGCCCAGGTAGAGCGTGCCGTGGTTGGCGGGGTCCACCGTCAGGCGCTCGCCCATGGACCGGCCGTCCTCGTTGCCGCCCAGTTTGAACGGCAGGTCGGTGCGCTGGAACGTCTTGCCCTGGTCGGTGGAGCGGAGGATCGCGCCGTTGCCCGCCCAGTCGTTGGTGTAGGTGCCGCTCGCGAGGTACAGGCGATTCGGGTCGACCGGGTCGGTCGCCAGGCTCTCGATCCCGAGCAGGTTCCAGTCGGATCCACCGATCCAGTCGGTCAACGAGGTCCATTGGGCGGCGGTCGCGTCCCAGCGGTACGCGCCGCCGATGTCGGTCCGGGCGTACAGCAGGTCCTTACGGGCGGGGTTGAAGACCAGCCCGGTGACGAAACCGCCACCGACGATCTGCGCGTTGTGCCAGGTGTACCCGCCCGAGCCGACGGCCTTCACCAGCCGCCACTGCTGGTTGGTGCTGCCTCGGTCGGCGTACTGGATGAGCGGCACACCCTCGTTGCTGGAGCCGCCCCACACGTCCAGGACCATGCCGCTGCTCCGGGAAACGAACTTCACCGCCCCACCGCCCACGTCCTGCATCTTCCACTGCTGCGCGGCGGAACCGCGGTCGGTCTGCTGCTCGACGGCGGCGGCCGACCCCGTGGAAGCGCCGCGCACTCCGAGGACCTTGTGGCTGCTGCGGTTCTCCAGCTCGTAGTAGCCGTCCCCCGCCTGCCTCAGCCGCCACTGCTGACTCGCGGCACCTGCCATGCGGCTCGCCTGCCGTATCCATACGCCGTCCGACGTGTCCGCCCCCGGCACGTCGAGCACCTTGTCGCTGCGGACGGACGCCAGCGTGTAGTAGGCGTCGGCATCCACCGTCGCGGCGTTCGAATCGGCCTGCACGAACAGCAGGTAGGGGCCGAGGACTCCAGGCACGCCCAGCATCAGGCCGATCGTTATCCCGCGCCGGCGGTGGCGCCCTCGCGTACGCCGCTCGCCACCGGCCGCGGCCTTGCGCCGGCTGCGGCCGTCCGCCGTGGGATCCGTCTCGTTCATGGGGGCTACTCCTTCTTCGGCCCTGCCCCGTACAAGCGCTCAGGTCAGCGGTGCGCGGCGGCATGCGGCGGGGGATCGGGCGACCTGTGGGTGTGATCGCCTTCTGGTTTGCCCGTCAGTTGCCGCCGCTCCGGAAAAGGTTGCCGCCCGCCGAAAGTCCGGTCCCGGGCCACTGAGACCGCATCGTTCCAGCGTCAGATCGGGGAGGGGGGAGGGCTGTCGCCGTCCGCTCAGTAAGTCAGCCGACGTGCGCGGCGGTTTCCGACGGCAGGCTGGGCGAAGGCTGAGACCTCATCGGAGGAACTTCGCCAGCGTGGGGCGCCGTTGAGCAGGTCCAGCGGCCCGCGGCGAAAGAATCGGGACCAGGCCGCGGTGAACACGATGGCTGGGCCGGAAACGGTCCGGATCTTGGCGCGCTCGGCGCCCGGAGAGGCAGGCTTCGGGTGCGGTGGGATGTGTGTGTGGGGGGGCGACCGGGTGGGCACGGGCACGGCGCTGTGGCGGCTCCTGCCGCCTGGGGCCGTCGACGCGGGCTTGATGGCTCTCGCCGCACTCGCACCTGGATCAACCACTTCGACGAGAGGACCCCCGCGGCCGTGCCGGACTGTTGCTGCGCAGGCACTCTCCGTTGACCCATCTTCTTGGTCGAACTGCAGGCCCCCGTATGGCCCGACTGAGACCCCCACCCAGGCACGTTCGGCCGCCCCGTCACACTCCGCACCCAGAAAGGTCCCGGAGACACGACGGCAATCACCCAAAGCCATCGTGTGACTGCCCTGGGTGGCTGGAGTGGGCGTTGCCTGTAACGGACCACACCCACGGCGATGAATTTCCGCCTGTCGGCGGGGGCGATTCCGCTGATCGGCGGGGTGACCACCGGCGCACGTTGTACTGGGACGAATCGAGACCGAGTACAACGTCACCCCTATCGAGACCCGGGCCTTGACGACTCACGATCTCACCCCCCCCAGCACAACGGCGGCGGAGGAGGGACTGCCAGGTCTCCTGGGGGAGGCTGCGTGAGGGCCGCCCGGTGGCGGCTCGCAGATCGAGCAGGGCGGTCTTGCCGGAGTCGCCGAGAACGAACTGCTGGTCGCTGCAGGAGGTCTCGTCGGTGTCACCACGGGACCTCTTGAGGTGCAGCGGGAGGCGAAGGCGGGGTCGGAGAGCGCGGCGACGATGCGACGCGGGCCGGGGCCCTGGCCGGGGACGTGGGAGAGGCGAGGACGAGTTGCGCGGACCTCGCAGGCTGCGACAGGTCATGTGATCGCGAACAAATACACTCTCGCGAGCACTCATGAGACAGTCGTCGTGTCTGCGAAGCCCTGCGCCATCGGCCGGATCCCGACAGCGGTCCAACCGCCGAGCGCCGTCACTCGTAGGCACTGAGCGGCTGTGATCCGCACTGGTACGACCGGATGAGGGGGCCTTGAGTGGGAACTGCAAGCACCGAGCCGGAGTCCCGCCAGCCTGTGATGGCGGATGTGGCGCGGGTCGCCGGCGTGTCCCACCAGACCGTGTCCCGGGTGCTGAACGGTGCACCGCACGTCCGGCCCGACACCCGGGACCGGGTGCTCGCCGCCATCAGGGAGCTGGACTACCGCCCCAACTCGGCAGCCCGCGCGCTGGTCACCCGCCGCTCCCAGACCCTGGGGGTGGTCAGTTTCGGCAGCGCACTCTACGGGCCCGCCTCGATGCTGGACGGGATCGAGCAGGCCGCGCGCAGTGCGGGGTACTTCGTCAGCGTCGCGAGCCTGCGTTCGCTCGACAGCCGCTCTGTACAGGAGGCGGGGGACCGGCTCCGCGACCAGGGCGTGGAGGGCATCGTCGTCATCGCGCCGCAGATCTCGGCGGTGAGCGCGGTGGCGAAGCTGTCCAGCGCGGTGCCGGTGGTCGCGGTCGGGTCGGGCAGCCAGTCCCGAGTGCCGATGGTCGCCGTCGACAACGAGTCGGGCGCGATGGCAGCCACCCGACACCTGCTCGACCTCGGGCACGCCACGGTCCACCACGTCGCCGGCCCGTCCGGCTGGCTGGAGACCAAGACCCGACAGGACGGCTGGCGCAAGGCCCTCGAGGCCGGCGGCGCCGAGGTGCCACCGGTACAGAGCGGCGACTGGAGCGCGAGGTCCGGGTACGAGGCCGGACTACGGATCGCCGAGGATCCTCTGGTCACGGCGGTCTTCTGCGCCAACGACCACATGGCCCTCGGCCTGCTCCGCGCGTTCCATGAGGCGGGACGGGCGATTCCGGGGGACATCAGCGTGGTCGGGTTCGATGACATTCCCGAAGCCGCGTACTTCGCCCCGCCGCTGACCACCGTGCGTCAGGACTTCGGCGAGCTGGGACGCCGCGCTCTTGAGCTGCTGGTGGAGGAGCTGACCGGCGTCGGCCACGCCCGCAGCCACGTGCTGATCTCGCCGGAGATGGTGCTGCGGCGCAGTGCCGGCCCGGTGGCGCGTCGATAGCCGGCAGCGCGCGGACGGCCTGGTCAAGATTGGGTAACGGCATGGTGGCCCCCTTGCCCATGGAATTGTGAGCGTTAACAATCTCACTCAAGCGAAATGGCACCGCTACATCCCGTTCACATGGACGGCGCGGACCGCACCGCCGCCTGCACCAACGCCGCACCGGGCGCCTATCGCCCCCGACGGTGTTTCCACCGCCTCCCGCGCCGGTCGGCCTGCCCGGTCGATCTGCCCGCGGTCGATCCGTCGGCGCCGGGAGCGGCCTCCCCACTCGAGAGGAATCCCACGATGTCCAAGAGAGCTGCGGCGGCCCTGGCCGCCGGCACGATGGTCGCCGTTCTGTCCGCTTGCGGTTCCGGCGGCGGCACCGGTGGTGGCTCGGCCGACGGCAAGGACTCCGGAGGTCGGCTCACCGTGGGCTTCTCCCAGGTCGGCGCGGAGAGCGGGTGGCGCACGGCCAACACCAAGTCCGTCCAGGATGCGGCCAAGAAGGCCGGGATCACGCTGAAGTTCTCCGACGCCCAGCAGAAGCAGGAGAACCAGATCAAGGCCATCCGCTCGTTCATCCAGCAGAAGGTGGACGTCATCGCCTTCTCGCCGGTGGTCGAATCGGGCTGGGACACCGTGCTCAAGGAGGCCAAGGCCGCCCACATCCCGGTCGTTCTGACGGACCGCGCGGTGGACTCCAAGGATGAGTCGCTCTATGCCACCTTCCTCGGTTCGGACTTCGTCGAGGAGGGCAAGAAGGCCGGCGACTGGCTGGTGAAGGAGTACCAGGGCAAGACCGCCCCGGTGAACATCGTGGAGTTGCAGGGCACCACCGGCTCCGCCCCGGCCAACGACCGCAAATCGGGCTTCGCCGACGTCATCAAGACGGACCCCAAACTCAAGATCACGGCCTCCCAGACCGGTGACTTCACACGCGCCAAGGGCAAGGAGGTCATGCAGGCCTTCCTGAAGTCCCAGCCGAAGATCGACGTGCTCTACGCACACAACGACGACATGGCACTCGGCGCCATCCAGGCCATCGAGGAAGCCGGCAAGAAGCCCGGTACCGACATCAAGATCATCTCGGTCGACGGTGTCAAGGACGCCTTCACCGCGATGAGCCAGGGCAAGATCAACGTCCTCGTCGAGTGCAACCCCCTCCTGGGCGACCAGCTGATGGACCTGATCAAGAAGGTCAAGGCCGGCGAACAGGTGCCGCGCCGGATCAAGACCGAAGAGGGTGTCTTCACCCAGGACCAGGCCGCGGCCGCCCTGCCGACCCGCCAGTACTGACCGGCCCGGTGACCAGGGGCTACCCGGATCCGACCCGGCCGGCCCCGGTCGCGACCACGAGAGGAGGGGGCGGATGCCTGCGCACCGTGCACAGCAACCGGTCCTGGAAGTACACGGGATCCGCAAGGAGTTCCCGGGCGTGGTGGCTCTGGACGGGGTCGACTTCCGGCTCTTCCCCGGCGAGGTGCACGCCCTGATGGGTGAGAACGGCGCCGGCAAGTCCACGCTGATCAAGGTGCTCACCGGCGTCTACGCGTCGGACGGCGGCGAGGTCGTGCTGAGCGGCCGGCCCGTGCACATCCCCGGCCCGCTGCAGGCGCAGCAGGCCGGGATCAGCACGGTGTACCAGGAGGTCAACCTCTGCCTGAACCTGTCGGTCGCGGAGAACATCTTCGTCGGCCGTGAACCGCGCCGCCTCGGACTCATCCACTGGTCGGCCCTCCGCCGCCGCGCCGCAGAGCTGGTCGCCGACCTCGACCTGGACATCGACGTCACCGCCCCACTGGGCAGTTACTCGATCGCGGTCCAGCAACTGGTCGCGATCGTCCGGGCGGTGGACGTCTCGGCCAAGGTGCTGATCCTGGACGAGCCGACCTCCAGCCTGGACCGCGACGAGGTGCGGCAACTATTCGCGGTGATAGGCCGGTTGCGCGACCAGGGCGTGGCGATCCTGTTCGTCTCGCACTTCCTGGACCAGATATACGAGATCTGCGACCGGATGACCATCCTGCGCAACGGCAAGCTGGAAGGCGAGTACCCGATCAGTGAGTTGAGCCAGGTCGAACTGGTCGCCCGCATGATCGGCGGCGAACTGAGGAGCCTGGAGGAGCTGTCGGGCACCACTCGTCACGAGGCCGCCGCCGAAGCCGGAACCATGCCGTTCCTGAGCGCCGACGGCCTGGGTCGCACCGGCGCGATCGAGCCGTACGACCTCACCATCCAGCCCGGTGAAGTCGTAGGATTTGCAGGGCTGTTGGGGTCAGGGCGTACGGAGGCGGCCCGCCTGCTGTTCGGTGCCGACCGCAGTTCCCAGGGCTCGGTGCGGATCGAGGACGCCACCGTCGCGCTGCGCACGCCGCGCGCCGCGATCTCGTACGGGATCGCCTTCTGCTCGGAGGACCGCAAGAACGAGGGTCTGGTGGCGGAGTTGACGGTACGCGAGAACATCATCCTCGCCTTGCAGGCGGCCCGCGGCTGGACGCGTCCGCTCTCCCGCTCCAAGCAGGACGAGATCGCGCTGCGCTGGATCCGGTCACTGGACATCCGCCCGGACAACCCCGAGGCTCTGGTGCGCCATCTCAGCGGCGGCAACCAGCAGAAGGTACTGCTGGCTCGCTGGCTGATCACCGACCCCAAGCTGTTGATCCTCGACGAGCCGACCCGGGGCATCGACATCGGCGCCAAGGCCGAAATCCAGAAGTTGGTGGCCTCGCTGGCCCGGGACGGCATGTCGGTGCTGTTCATCTCGGCCGAGCTGGAGGAAGTGTTGCGGCTCAGCCACCGGGTGGGCGTGCTGCGGGACCGCCGGCTGGTCGCAGAGCTGCCGAACGACGGATCGCTCACTCCCGAGCGCATCATGGCGACGATCGCGAGCGGAGCCCGGTCATGACCAAGCACCGCCTCTTCTGGCCCGCCACCGTGCTCGCGGCCCTGCTGCTGGCCAACGTGCTGTTCACTCCGGACTTCTTCGCGATCCGGGTCAAGGACGGGCACCTGTACGGGAGCCTGATCGACATCCTCCACTTCGGCGCCCCGCTGATCCTGGTGGCGCTGGGCATGACGCTGGTCATCGCGACCAGCGGCATCGACCTCTCGGTCGGCTCCACCGTCGCCATCGCGGGCGCGCTGGCCTGCCTGCACATCAGCGGCGCGGCCGACCCGGCAAGCCCGGGCACGGTGTTCGGCGCCGTCGCCATCGCCCTGGCGGTGGCCCTCGTCCTGGGGCTGATCAACGGCGTACTGGTGGCGGGGGTCGGTGTCCAGCCGATCATCGCCACCCTCATCCTGATGGTGGCCGGACGCGGTGTCGCCCAGCTGGTGACGGACGGCCAGATCGTCACCGTCACCAGCGAGCCCTACAAGCTGATCGGCGGCGGTTACTGGCTCACCATGCCGTTCGCGATCCTGCTCGCGGTCGTGGTGGTGCTGCTGACGTCGCTGCTGACCCGGCGTACGGCGCTCGGGCTGCTGCTGGAGTCGGTCGGCGGCAACCCGGTCGCCAGCCGCCTCGTCGGCATCCGGGCGATGGGCCTGCTATGCCTGGTGTACGTCTTCAGCGCGCTGTGCGCCGCGGTCGCCGGGCTCATGATCAGCTCGAACGTCTCCAGTGCGGACGGCAACAACGCCGGGCTCTGGATCGAGCTGGACGCCATCCTCGCCGTGGTGGTGGGCGGCACCGCGCTGACCGGCGGCCGGTTCTCGCTCGGCGGCACGGTGATCGGTGCGCTGATCATCCAGACCCTGTCCACCACCGTCTACACCATCGGCATCCCGCCGGAGACCACCCTGGTCTTCAAAGCCTTCGTGGTGATCGCGGTCTGCCTGATCCAGTCACCCGCCTTCCGGGCCAAGGCCGCGCGCCGACGGGCCCGGACCGGGCGCGGCACGAGGCCGCGTCCGCTGACGACAGAGAACACGGAGGTGGGGGCATGAGCGCGATCACGGCTGCGCGTGGCCGCGCGTACATCCCGCTGCTGGTCACATCGGCCCTGCTGATATCGATGTTCGGTGCCGGATCCGTCCAGTACGACGGATTCTTCTCCGGGCAGGTGCTGCTCAACCTGCTCATCGACAACGCCTTCCTGCTGGTGGTCGCCATCGGGATGACCTTCGTGGTGCTGACCGGAGGGATCGACCTGTCGGTCGGCGCGATGGTCGCACTGTCGACGATGATCTCCGCCTGGCTGGTGGAACAGCACGGCTGGCCGCCGTTGCTGGTGATCCCGCTGGTCCTGGCGGTGGGGACGGGCGCCGGGCTCGCGATGGGATGGGTGATCCACTCCTTCGAGATCCAGCCGTTCATCGTGACGCTCGCCGGCATGTTCCTGGCCCGTGGCCTCTGCTACACGATCAGCATCGACTCGATCTCCCTCACCGACCCGGCTTATACGGCCTTCGCCCAGACCCGGATCCCCCTGCCCGGCGACCTGTTCGTCTCGCCGAGTGTTCTGATCGCGCTGGGTGTGCTGGTGATCGCCTTCGTGGTCCTGCACTACACACGGCTGGGCCGGAACGTGTACGCGCTGGGCGGCAGCGAGCAGTCGGCCCGGCTGATGGGGCTCCCTGCCGGGCGGACGAAGATCGCCGTGTACGCCGTCAGCGGCTTCTGCTCGGCGCTCGGGGGAGTACTGCTGACCTTTTACATGCTCTCCGGCTACGGGCTCCACGCGGTGGGCCTGGAGCTGGACGCGATTGCGGCCGTGGTGATCGGCGGGACGCTCCTGACCGGAGGGTCCGGATACCTGCTGGGGACCGCGCTGGGGGTGCTCGTGCTGGGCCTGATCCAGACCGTCATCAGCTTCCAGGGCACGCTCAGCTCGTGGTGGACCAGGATCGTGGTCGGCGGCCTGCTGTTCGTCTTCATCCTGCTCCAGCGCCTGATCGCCGGCCGTCGCAAGGTCTGATCGGCTGAAGGCGAGCCCGCCCTTGACAGGCCAATTGTTAGCGCTAACCATCGCCGGACGATGCCCCGGCGGCATCGCTGCGCCCGCTCGGGGCTCCGTACGAAGGATGTGAAGTGACCGTGACCCCTCCCCCCCAGACCGCGGAGAGCCATGTCGTGGGTGTCGACTTCGGCACTCTCTCCGGCCGGGCCGTGGTGGTCCGCGTACGCGACGGCGAGGAGGTCGGCTCCGCCGTCCACGTGTACCCGCACGGCGTCATCGAGCGTGAACTCCCCACCACCGGTCAGCCCCTGCCGCCCGACTGGGCCCTCCAGCACCCCGAGGACTGGCGCGAGGTGCTGCGCACCGCCGTCCCCGCCGCAGTGGCCGCGAGCGGCATCGACCCGGCCGCCGTCATCGGCATCGCCACCGACTTCACCGCCTGCACCGTCCTCCCCGTACGGGCCGACGGCACCCCGCTCGCCGAGACCGCGCTGGGCGTTCGCCCGCACGCCTGGCCCAAGCTCTGGAAGCACCACGCGGCCCAGAGCCAGGCCGACCGCATCAACCACCTCGCCCACCTGCGCGCCGAGAAGTGGATCTCCCGCTACGGCGGCAAGATCTCCGCCGAATGGCAGTACGCCAAGGCGCTCCAGGTACTCGAGGAGGACCCGGACACCTACGCCGCCACCGAGCGCTGGATCGAGGCCGCGGACTGGATCGTCTGGCAGCTCGCAGGCGTCGAAACCCGCAGCACCTGCACGGCGGGATACAAGGGCATCCACCAGGACGGCCACTACCCCAGCGAGGACTACCTCGCCGCCCTGCACCCCGATTTCGCCGACTTCGCGCGCACCCGGCTGGAGCATCCGCTGTCGCCGCTGGGATCCCGGGCCGGCTCCCTCACCGCCGAGGCGGCCGCCTGGACCGGGCTGCCCGAGGGCATCACCGTCGCCACCGGCAACGTCGACGCCCATGTCGCGGCCCCTGCCGCCCAGGCCGTCGAGAACGGCCAGCTGCTCGCCATCATGGGCACCTCCACCTGCCACGTCGTCAACGGCCCCGCCCTCGCCGACGTCCCCGGAATCTGCGGAGTCGTCGACGGCGGCATCGTCGAGGGCGCCTACGGCTACGAGGCCGGGCAGAGCGCGGTCGGCGACATCTTCGCCTGGTGGCTGCGCCAAGGCGTGCCGACCCACTACCGCGCAGAGGCCGAAGCCACCGGCGAGGACCTGCACCAACTGCTGTCCCGCAAGATCGCCGACCAACCCGTCGGCGGCCACGGCCTGGTCGCCCTCGACTGGATGAACGGCAACCGCTCCACCCTGGTCGACCACCACCTCTCCGGCGTCATCGTCGGCCTCACCCTCGCCACCCGCCCCGAGGAGATCTACCGCGCCCTGCTGGAGGCCACCGCCTTCGGCACCCGCACCATCATCGACGCCCTGGAGCAGGGCGGCGTCCCCGTCACCGAGTTCATCGTGACCGGCGGGCTGAAGAAGAACCCCCTGCTCATGCAGATCTACGCCGACGTACTGCGCCGCCCCGTCTCCCTCGCCGAGTCCGCCCAGGGCCCCGCCCTCGGCTCCGCCATCCACGCCGCCGTCGCCGCCGGCGCGCACCCGGACGTGCGCACCGCGGCCGCGGCCATGGGCCGGGTACGGCGCGGCGCCTACCAGCCGGACACCGCGCGCGCCGACGCGTACGACTGCCTCCACGCCGAGTACCGCGCCCTGCACGACCACTTCGGCACCGGCCCCGACAAGCTCCTCCACCGCCTCCGCGCCCTGCGCAACGCGGCGCTCACCGCCCCGCGAACCGACCCCGAGGCCACCCCGGCCGCCCAGAAGAGCGAGGTCCGACCATGAGTTCCCCGATCGATCTGCTGCGCCGCCAGGTCAGCGACCTCCACCAGGAGCTGGTGCGCTACGACCTCGTCGTCTGGACGGCCGGCAACGTCTCCGCCCGCGTCCCCGGCGAGGACCTGCTGGTGATCAAGCCGAGCGGCATCTCGTACGACGAGCTGACGCCCCGGAACATGATCCTCTGCGACCTGGACGGCAAGGTCGTCGAGGGCGACCAGTCCCCGTCCTCGGACACCGCCGCGCACGCCTACGTCTACCGCCACATGCCCGAGGTCGGCGGAGTGGTCCACACCCACTCGACCTACGCGAGCGCCTGGGCCGCGCGCGGCGAGGCCGTGCCCTGCGTCCTCACCGCCATGGCCGACGAGTTCGGCGCCGAGATCCCCGTCGGCCCCTTCGCGCTGATCGGCGACGACTCCATCGGCCGCGGCATCGTCGAGACCCTCCGGGGCCACCGCTCACCGGCCGTCCTGATGAAGAGCCACGGCGTCTTCACCATCGGCAAGGACGCCAAGGCCGCCGTCAAGGCCGCCGTGATGTGCGAGGACGTCGCCCGCACCGTCCACATCTCCCGCCAGCTCGGCGAAACCCTGCCGATAGCGCAGGACGACATCAATCGCCTCAATTACCGCTACCAGAACATGTACGGCCAGCAGCCCACTGACCGCTAAGGAGACTCACGCCCCATGAAGGCACAGAAGGCAATCGAGGGCCGCGAGGTCTGGTTCCTGACCGGCAGCCAAGGGCTGTACGGCGACGACACCTTGCGTCAGGTCGCCGAGCAGTCCCGCCGGATCGCCGACGCACTCGGCGACTGCGACTCCGGCATACCGGTGAACATCGTCTGGAAGCCCGTGCTCACCGACGCCGGCGCGATCCGGCGGGTCTGTCTGGATGCCAACGCCGACGATGCCTGCATCGGCCTCATTGCCTGGATGCACACCTTCTCCCCGGCGAAGATGTGGATCGCGGGCCTGGACGCGCTGCGCAAGCCGCTGCTCCACCTGCACACCCAGGCCAACGTCGCACTGCCCTGGGCATCGATCGACATGGACTTCATGAACCTGAACCAAGCGGCCCACGGGGACCGCGAGTTCGGCTACATCCAGTCCCGACTCGGCGTCGCCCGCAAGACGGTCGCCGGACACGTCGGCGACCCCTCGGTCGCCGCCCGGATCGCCTCCTGGGCTCGGGCCGCGGCCGGCCGGTCCGAGCTGCAGAGCCTCAAGCTGGCGCGATTCGGCGACAACATGCGCGACGTCGCCGTGACCGAGGGCGACAAGGTCGAGGCCCAACTCCGCTTCGGAGTCTCCGTCAACACCTACGGCGTCAACGACCTGGTCGAAGCCGTCGATGCGGCCGCCGACGCCGATGTGACCGAACTGGTCAAGGAGTACGAGGACACCTACCGCCTCGCGCCCGAACTCCGCGCGGACGGCGACCGGCACGACTCACTGCGCTACGCCGCGCGGATCGAACTGGGTCTGCGGGGCTTCTTGGCGGACGGCGGCTTCCACGCCTTCACCACCAACTTCGAAGACCTCGGCGGCCTTCGCCAGCTGCCCGGCCTGGCCGTGCAGCGGCTGATGGCCGACGGCTACGGATTCGGCGGCGAGGGTGACTGGAAGACCTCCGTCCTGCTGCGCACGCTCAAGGTGATGTCGACCGGGCTGCCCGGCGGTACCTCCTTCATGGAGGATTACACCTACCACCTGGAGCCGGGGCGGGAGTTGATCCTCGGCGCACACATGCTGGAGGTCTGCCCGACCGTCGCATCGGACGTGCCGTCCTGTGAGATCCACCCCTTGGGCATCGGCGGCCGCGAGGACCCGGTCCGCCTCGTCTTCGACGCCCGGACCGGTCCCGCCGTCGTGGTCGGGCTGGCCGACATGGGCGACCGGTTCCGCCTGGTCACCAACGAGATCGACGTGGTCGAGCCCCTCGAACCGCTGCCGAACCTCCCCGTCGCGCGCGCCGTCTGGCAGCCGCGCCCGAACCTGCGCACCTCGACCGAGGCGTGGCTGACCGCCGGCGCGCCCCACCACACGGTGCTGTCCAGCGCGATCGGGACCGAGGAGCTGGGCGACCTCGCCGACATCCTCGCCACCGAGCTGCTGGTCATCGACGCGGACACCACGATCCGCCAGTTCACCAAGGAGATCCGCTGGAACCAGGCCTACCACCGCCTGGCCCAGGGCTTCTGACGCAGACGGCAGGCGGGGGTCCTCCCGGGCCGCCGCCCTTCCGGTCCTCCCGAACCCGTCCCGGTCCCCCGAATCGGAGTGACGAACAGCCATGCCCGACGCGCCCACCCGCCTCGACGACCGTTCCCTGACGATCCGCCGCGAGCCGTACGCGACCCTCCCGGACGGGCGGGTCGTCGACCGCTGGGCCTTCGGCTCCGAGGGCGCCGTCATGGCGGAGGTGCTCAGCCTCGGCGCCCGGCTCCAGGCGCTGTACGCACCGGACCGGGACGGGCACCGCGCCAACATCGTGCTGGGCGGCGCGAGCGTGGCGGACATGCTCGGCGAGGCGAAGTACTTCGGGGCAACGGTCGGCCGCTACGCGAACCGGATCGCAGGCGGCGAACTGCCCGTCGAGGGCACCGTCCACCGGCTGCGGACCCAGGGAAACAGCCACACCCTGCACGGCGGCCCCGAAGGCTTCGACGCGCGCATCTGGGACGCCACAGAGGTGCGCGAGCCGAGCCGCGTCGGCGTCCGCTTCACGCTGCACAGCCCAGACGGCGACCAGGGCTTCCCCGGCGCGCTCACCGTCCAGGTGACCTGTCTGCTGAACCGTGCGGGTTCGCTCACACTCGCGTACGAGGCCGCCACCGACGCGCCCACAGTGGTCAACCTGACCAACCACGCCTACTTCAACCTGGCCGGCGAGGGCAGTGGCACCATCCTCGACCACGTGCTCCAGGTCGACGCGGCCCAGTACACGCCCGTGGACGGGGAGTTGATCCCGTACGGCCCGCACTTCCCGGTCGAGGGAACCCCGTTCGACCTCACCGAGCCGCGCCCGGTCGGCGAGCGGATCACGGCCGACCACCCGCAGCTGACCCTGGCCGGCGGAGGCTACGACCACAACTGGGTGCTCCGTCCGCACGAGGGCCAGGACCCGCGGCAGGTGGCGGTACTGGCGCACCCCGCCAGCGGCAGACGGATGGAGTGCCTGACCACCGAGCCCGGCCTGCAGATCTACACCGGGAACCTCTTCGACGGCTCACTGACAGGCCCGGGCGGCGCACCGTACCGGGCCTTCGCCGGGATCGCGCTGGAAACCCAGCACTTCCCCGACTCCCCGCACCGCCCACGCTACCCCTCCACCGTCCTGCGCCCTGGGGAGGAGTACCGCTCGACCACCGTCTACCGGTTCTCGGTGGACCCCGGCTGACCCGGCTGCGCCCGGCCGCGCGCGGCCACGCCGCCCAGGAGGGAACCCGGCTTCCCGGAGGAAGAGCCGGACGCCGGCCTTCACCAGCAACACGGCAACCAGCCAGTACGGCCCGGGTCACAACCAGTTCACCACGTCCGAAGACGGCAAGAACGACGTCCTCGTCCCCCACGAGTCGTACAGCATGCCGGGACAGTAGCTGCGGCAGACTTCCTGCTCTACGTCCAGCCGGTCGCCACCACCCTGGCCAAGGGCGACGCCACCTTCTACCAGAGTCGAGAACCGGTCCGGCCGCCCCCCACGGGTGCGGCCGGACCCGTACGGATGGAGTCGGGTCAGGAGCCGGCCTTGCGCTTGTTGTAGACGTCGAAACCGACCGCGGCCAGCAGCACGAGGCCCTTGATGACCTGCTGGTAGTCGGTGCCGACACCGACCAGCGACATACCGTTGTTGAGCACGCCGAGCACCAGGCCGCCGATGAGGGCGCCGAGCACCGTGCCCACGCCGCCGGAGGCCGAGGCGCCACCGATGAACGCGGCGGCGATCGCCTCCAGTTCGAAGTTGATACCGGCCTGCGGCGTACCCGCGTTGAGACGCGCCGCGAAGACCATGCCGGCCAGGGCGGCCAGCACACCCATGTTGACGAAGGCGAGGAAGACGACGCGCTTGCTCTTGACGCCCGACAGCCTCGCCGCGGCCTCGTTGCCGCCGATCGCGTAGGTGTGGCGGCCCAGGATGGAGTTGCGCATCAGGTAGCCGAAGGCGACCAGCAGCACGCCGAGGATCAGCAGCACGATCGGGAAGCCGTGGTAGCTCGCCAGCAGCAGCGTGAACACCAGTACCGCGGCGCCGATGGCGCCCAGCTTGGCCAGGAAGAAACCGAGCGGGAGCAGGTCGAGGCCGTAGCGGGCGGCCTGCCGTCGGCCCCGGACCTCCTGGAGGACCGCCACCGCGAGCACGACGAGCCCCAGCAGCAGCGTGAGGTTGTGGTAGTCGGTCTGCGGGCCGACCTCCGGCAGGAAGCCGCTGCTGATCTTCTGGAAGCCCTTGGGGAAGGGAGCCACCGACTGGCCCTGCAGCAGGATCTGCGTCCCGCCGCGGAACAAAAGCATGCCGGCCAGCGTGACGATGAAGGACGGGATGCCGACATACGCGATCCAGAAGCCCTGCCAGGCACCGGCGGCCGCGCCGATCAGCAGGGCGGCGGCCAGTGCGAGCGGCCACGGCACGTCGTGCTTGACCATCATGACGGCCGCGGCGGCGCCGACGAAGGCGGCCAGCGAACCGACCGAGAGGTCGATGTGGCCGGCGATGATCACGATCATCATGCCGATGGCCAGGATCAGGATGTAGCTGTTCTGCTGGATCAGATTGGTGACGTTGAGGGGCTGGAGCAGGATGCCGTCAGTCCAGATCTGGAACACCACGACGATGAGCGCCAGCGCGACCAGCATGCCGTACTGGCGTATGTTGCCGCGCAGCGCCCGCACCAGCAGGGGGCCGATGCCGCCACCGCCGCCGGGCTGGACGGGCAGGGCCGTCTTGAGGGCCGTGGTGCCCGGGGTGTCCGTGGTCTCTGCCTGGGCCATGCCTTACACCTGCTCGTTCTCGGTCGCAGCGCTCACGGTCATGAGGCGCATGAGTGATTCCTGGGTCGCGTCCGCGCGGTCCACCTCACCGGTGAGCCGGCCCTCGGCCATCGCGTAGATGCGGTCGCACATGCCGAGCAGCTCGGGGAGTTCGGAGGAGATGATCAGCACCGCCTTGCCCTGGGCGGCGAGTTCGGCGATCACCGTGTAGATCTCGGCCTTGGCGCCGATGTCGATGCCCCGGGTGGGTTCGTCGAGGATCAGTACGTCCGGCCCGGAGAAGATCCACTTGCTGAGGACGACCTTCTGCTGGTTGCCGCCGCTGAGCTTCCCGGTCTCCGCGAACACCGAAGGGGCCTTGATGTTCATGGTCTTGCGAAAGGACTCCGCGACCCGGGTCTCCTCGTGCTCGTTCACCCAGCCGCGCCGAGCGACCTTGCCGAGCGCGCTCAGCGAGATGTTGCGGCTGATGCCGTCCATCAGGTTCAGCCCGAGGTGCTTGCGGTCCTCGGTGGCGTACGCGATGCCGTGGCCGATCGCCTCCGGGACGGTGCGGGTGCGGATCTCCTTGCCGTCCAGCAGCACCCGGCCCCCCGTGTGGCGCCCGTACGAGCGGCCGAAGACGCTCATCGCGAGCTCGGTGCGGCCCGCGCCCATCAGACCGGCGATACCGACGATCTCGCCGCGCCGCACTTCGAGCGACACGCCGTCGACGACCTTGCGCTGATGGTCGATCGGGTGGTGGACGGTCCAGTCCTCGACGGCGAAGGCGACCTCGCCCAGCTCGGGGGTGCGCTCGGGGTAGCGGTGCTCCAGATCGCGGCCGACCATGCCCCGAATGATCCGGTCCTCGGAGACGCCCTCGGCGCCGACCGCGATGGTCTCGATGGTCCGGCCGTCGCGCAGGATCGTGACGGAGTCGGCGACCTGGGCGATCTCGCCCAGCTTGTGCGAGATGAGGATGCAGGAGATGCCCTGGGCCTTGAGCTCCAGGATGAGGTCGAGCAGTTTGCGGCTGTCCTCGCCGTTCAGGGCGGCCGTGGGCTCGTCCAGGATCAGCAGCTTGACCTCCTTGGCGAGCGCCTTGGCGATCTCGATCAGCTGCTGCTTGCCCACGCCGATGTCGGCGATCCGGGTGTGCGGGCTCTCGTCCAGTCCGACCCGCCGCAGTAGCGACTTGGCGTGGGTGAGCGTTGTGCTCCAGCTGATGATGCCCCGGGTGGCGTGCTCGTTGCCGAGGAAGATGTTCTCCGCGATGGAGAGGTACGGCACCAGGGCGAGTTCCTGGTGGATGATCACGATGCCGCGCTGTTCGCTGGCCCGGATGTCCTTGAAGGCGCAGGACTCGCCCTGGAAAAGGATCTCGCCCTCGTAGGAGCCGTGCGGGTGGACCCCGCTGAGCACCTTCATCAGGGTGGACTTCCCGGCGCCGTTCTCACCGCAGACGGCGTGGACCTCGCCGGGGGCGACGCTCAGGGTGACGTCGGAGAGCGCTTGGACACCGGGGAAGGACTTGCTGATCGAACGCATCTCGAGGACGGGTCCGGCCATGGTGGTGCATCCGTTCGACAGGGGCGGTACGGGCGGGGGCCTGTCAGGTCGACTGCCCCGCCCGTACGCGCCCGGCTCTGGTGCGGCCCTGCGTTGAGGCCCGTGGCTACTTGAGCTGGTCGGCGGTGTAATGCCCGCCGTCGACCAGCACCTTCTGGTAGTTCTCCTTGTCGACGCTGACCGGCTGCAGCAGGTACGCCGGGACGATCTTGGCCCCGTTGTCGTACTGCTTGGTGTCGTTGACCTCGGGCCGGCCGCCGGTGAGCAGGGCGTCGCCCATCTGGACCGCGACCTTGGCCAGCTCGCGGGTGTCCTTGTAGACGGTCTGGGTCTGCTCGCCCGCGATGACGGACTTCACCGAGGCCAGCTCGGCGTCCTGGCCGGTGACGATCGGCAGGGCCTTGCCCGAGCTGCCGTAGCCGACGCCCTTGAGGGAGGACAGGATGCCGATGGAGATGCCGTCGTAGGGGGAGAGCACCGCGTCGACGCCGGCCGATGTGTACGACTTGCTCAGCAGGTTGTCCATCCGGGACTGTGCGACACCGCCGTCCCAGCGCAGCGTGCCGACCTGGCTGAGGCTGGTCTGACCGCTCTGGACGACCAGTTTCTTCTGGTCGATGTACGGCTGGAGCACGCTCATGGCGCCCTGGAAGAAGAAGGTGGCGTTGTTGTCGTCCGGCGAGCCGGCGAACAGCTCGATGTTGAACGGGCCCTTGCCGCTCGCGAGGCCCAGCTTGTCGACGATGTAACTGCCCTGCAGGACACCGACCTTGAAGTTGTCGAAGGTCGCGTAGTAGTCGACGTCTCCGGTGCCGCGGATCAAGCGGTCGTACGAGATCACGGGGATCTTCGCGTCGGCGGCCTTGTGGAGGACGTTCGTGAGCGAGGAGCCGTCGATGGCGGCGACCACCAGCAGCTTGGCGCCCTTCGTGATCATGTTCTCGATCTGCGAGACCTGGTTCTCGACGACGTTGTCGCCGTACTGCAGGTCGGTCTTGTAGCCCTTGGCCTGGAACTGCTTGACCATGTTGTCGCCGTCGTTGATCCAGCGCTCCGACGACTTGGTGGGCATCGCGATACCGACGAGACCGCCCTTGGTGTCACCGCCGCCCGCTCCGTCGCCCACACCGTTGGCGCTCTGGCCGCAGGCCGTCAGAGCCAAGGTGAGGCCCGCAGCAGCGAGGCCCATCGAAACCTTGCGCACTATTCCTCCAGTGGTATGCCGCGATCGCCGCGACCTCGACAGGGGCCTCGGATCGGGTCGAGCGGGGTCGAGCACCGGCCCGGGGTGGAGGGGGCCGGGTTCGTTTCGAGGTCGGTACGGCCGACCGGGCGGCGGGGTGAGTGAACCCCGCTGGAGGCCCCGGTGGGTGCCGCTCTGGGCTGGCGTTACATGAGTGTTAACGCTCACAGAAACCGCGTCAAGGTCCCAGAGATCACCTTTGGATATAGCGCGGGGCAAGCGGAGACGCGGTCGACGACGGGGGCTTGACCCTAGATTGTGAGCGTTAACAGTATGTTGCGACGTAGCTCTCCGCTCTCCCTGCTCAAGGCAGACCACCTGCAAACCGTCCCGATGAACACCGTCGGGAAGTGAACCGCGCCGGCTGGCAGGATCAGGCCAGCTGCGGGGTGCGGGCCCTTGTGCCCCTTGCGGTCGTAGCACGTGGTCATGACGAAGCCGAAGAGCAGGCCCCGCATCCCGATCTGGGCGCTTTTCGCCCGGTGGCGGCCTTTGCAGAACGACGGGAGATGTACATGTCCGCGCTTCGCGCCCGGCTGTCGGCGATACTGCTCGCCGCCTGCCTGCTCTTCACATCCCAAGCCTTGATCACACCGGACCGGGCGGCCGCCGCCGACCCGGGCTACCTGATGTTGCACTTCACCGGGGAAGGGGCGGCCACCCGATGTACCTCGGACACAGCACGGACGGCCTCCACTGGAACGACCTCAACGGCGGAGCACCGATCCTGCGCTCCACGATCGGCACGACGGGGGTACGTGACCCCGCACTGGTGAGATCCCCCGGCGGTGACAAGTACTGGATCATTGCCACCGACCTGTGCATCAGCTGCGGGCAGAACTGGGAGGTTGCCGTGAACAACGGCAGCCGCGACCTGGTGGTGTGGGAGTCGACGGACCTGGTCACCTGGTCGCAGCCGTGGCTGCTCAACGTCGCCGGCGCAATCCCCGACGGGCGCAACGCCTGGGCGCCGGAAGCGATCTGGACGCTCGCCTTCACCGCCACCGCCAACGGCTCCACCGTCAACCTGGGCCCGTTCCACGACGCGCACGGCCACAACTACACCGTCTACTGGAACGGCGGCGGCAGCGTCCGTCTCGTCAACGTGGGCAGCGGTCTCCCCCTGGGCATCCTGAACATGTCCACGGCCGACGGTGGCCGCGCTCTGCAGTGGTCGGACAACGGGACCGCCGACCACAGATGGACGCTGCTCGACCAGGGGGACGGGACCTACAAGATCCGTAACGTGCACAGCGACAAGTTGCTCGCCATCGCGAACGACTCCACCGCTGTCGGTGCGTTTGCGGTCCAGGACTCGGACGACGGCACCGCCGACAACCGGTGGCGCATCTTGAGGAACTGAGGTCCGCTGCGGATGTAGACAGATCCTGGTCGCTCTCCATCCTCCCGTGTGCCCGACGCTTCGGCCCTCGTTCGATATCACGAACACCAGAGGGTCGGGGCGCCGCGCATCGACAGTCCGGACAGCCTCTGACGGGGCCGACGGGAAACGCTTACTCAAGGAATGAGGCTCCCATGCGCAGACTGGGTTTCAGCCGCAGACATCTGTCTGTGGTGCTCGCGGCCCTGGTCGCTTCGGCGGCGACGCTCGTCGCCAACCCGGCTCAGGCGGCCACCAGCGGCCTCTTGCGCGGTGTCGGTTCCGGCCGGTGCCTGGATGTGCCGGGCGCCAGCCAGACCGATGGCACGAACCTGCAGCTCTGGGACTGCTGGGGCGGGACCAACCAGCAGTGGACGCTGACGGACAACAACCAGCTCACCGTGTACGGCAACAAGTGCCTGGATGTTCCGGGCCACGCCACCGCGGCCGGTACCCGGGTGGTGATCTGGAGCTGCAACGGCGGTACGAACCAGCAGTGGCGGGTGAACTCCGACGGCACCATCGTCGGCGTGGAGTCCGGGCTATGCCTGGCCGCTACGGGCTCCGGTACGGCCAACGGCACGGCGGTGGAGATCTCGACGTGCAACGGCGGCAGCAACCAGAAGTGGACCGGCCTGTCCGCACCGCCGAGCGGCACGTGTTCTCTTCCGTCGGCCTACCGGTGGACGTCGACGGGTGCGCTGGCGCAGCCGGCGAACGGGTGGGCCGCGCTGAAGGACTTCACCACCGTGACGTACAACGGCAAGCACCTGGTCTACGGGACGAACTACACGGGGTCGGATTGGGGCTCGATGATGTTGAGTCCCTTCACGAACTGGTCGGACATGGCGTCGGCCGGCCAGACCAAGATGAACCAGAACGCGGTGGCGCCCACGCTGTTCTACTTCGCGCCGAAGAAGATCTGGGTGCTGGCGTACCAGTGGGGTGCGTCGCGCTTCAGCTACCGCTTGTCGAGCGACCCCACCAACCCCAACGGCTGGTCCGCGCCGCAGCCGCTGTTCACCGGCAGCCTCCCCAGCACCGACAACTCCCCCACCGGCCCGATCGACCAGACCCTGATCGCCGACGACCAGAACATGTACCTGTTCTTCGCCGGTGACAACGGCAAGATCTACCGGGCGAGCATGCCGATCGGGAACTTCCCGGGCAGCTTCGGCTCGTCGTACACGACGGTCATGAGCGACACGGCGAAGAACCTGTTCGAGGCGCCGCAGGTCTACAAGGTCCAGGGCCAGAACCAGTACCTCATGATCATTGAGGCTCGGGGTGCGAATGAGCAGCGCTACTTCCGCTCGTTCACGGCCTCCAGCCTGAGCGGTTCGTGGACCCCGCAGGCCGCCACCGAGAGCAACCCCTTCGCCGGCAAGGCCAACAGCGGTGCCAGTTGGACCAACGACATCAGCCACGGTGATCTGGTCCGCGACAACCCCGACCAGACCATGACCATCGACCCCTGCAACCTGCAGTTCCTCTACCAAGGCAAGTCCCCCAACGTGGGCGGCCCCTACGACCGGCTGCCGTACCGGCCGGGTGTCCTCACCCTGCAGCGCTGACCTGCCCGCACGTGATCACAAGCTCATGACCCGTGCCCGTCCCTGCCGACTGGACCGGAAGGGGACGGAGTCGGACATGGATGCCTTGGGCCGACGGCCACGTGTAACGGCTGAACCCGCTCAAACGGGGCGCTCTGCCTGCCGGACCTTCCCGAACCTCGCGCCGCCGACTTGCAGCCGTCCTGCATGGCTGGAGCGCGCACGGCGCCGGCTAGGCGAGCCCCCTCTTGTCACAGAGCGTGTCCGGAGTGGGAAAGTCGGAGGGAGGGCCAGACACGGGCCAGCTTGGTAGCCCACAACCCAAAAGGGTGCCACCCGCAGCAGGCCCACAACCTGTTGCGAGAGGCACCCTTCCACGGCTGATGACCCGTCAGGCATTGCTGACGGCGTGCGTCAAACGTGCGTCACGTGCGTCACGTGCGTCAAGATATCGCCCGTAACGCCCACAGCCCACATAACGCACACTGCCCTAACCTGCAGGTCAGAGACCCTTTGCGGCAGGCTCCAGGATCGCCACGCACTCAACGTGGTGGGTCATCGGGAAGAGGTCGAAGACGCGCAGCGTGCGGACCTTGTAGCCGTTCTCCTTGAAGTAGCCCAGGTCGCGCGCCAGGGCCGCCGGGTCGCAGGCGACGTACGCGATGCGGCGCGCGGAGAGGCCGGCGATGTGGCGGACCGTCTGCTTGCCGGCGCCGGCGCGGGGCGGGTCGAGGACGACCAGGTCGCACTCGGTGATGCCGGTCTTCGGGAGGATCTGCTCGACCTTGCCCTGCTCGATCCGGACCCGCGGGAAGTCGGTCAGGTTGTGGCGGGCGTCCTCGACCGCGCGCTTCGTGGACTCGACGCCGAGGACCGCGCCGGTCTCGCCGAGGCGTTCGGCGAGCGCGCCGGCGAAGATGCCGACGCCGCAGTAGAGGTCGAGGGCCATCTCGCCCTTGCGCGGCATCAGGCCCTGCATGACGGCCTTGACGAGGGTGTCGGCGGCCTGGGGGTGGACCTGCCAGAAGCCGCCCATCCCGACGCGGTAGGTGCGGCCGTCGGCGCGCTCGCGGACGAAGGGGCGGCCGTGGACGCGGTGGACTCCGCCGTCCTTCTCCTCGACGCGCAGGACCGAGACGGGCTTGTCGAGTTCGACCAGCGGGAGTCGGCCGCCGGGGCGGGGGGTGAGGACGACCTGGCGGTCGCTCGAACCGGAGGCGGCGATGGCCTCCACCGACTCCATCTGGGGCCAGTCCTGCTGTTCGATGCCGAGTTCGCTGACGCCGGGGGCGGCGATCATGCAGTGGTCGATCGGCTCGATGTCGTGCGAGCGGTGCTTGCGCAGGCCCACCCGGCCGTCGTCGTCGATCGCGAACTGGACCCGGGTGCGCCACTGCGGTACCTGGCCGGCCGGCAGCTTGTCGCCTTCGGCGGGCATGACCGTGCCGTCCCAGCCGGCTTCTTCCGGGGTGAGGCCGGCGAGGCGCTTGAGCTGTTCGGCGACGACCTCGCCCTTGAGCCGGCGCTGGGCGCCCGGCTTGGCGTGCTGCCAGTCGCAGCCGCCGCACTTGCCGGGGCCGGCGTACGGGCAGGGGGCCTCGACGCGGTCCTTGGAGGGGTCCAGGACGGCGATGGCGTCGGCGCGCAGGAAGCGGGAGTCCACGTCGCCTTCGGTGACCTTGGCGACGACCTTCTCGCCGGGCAGGGTGTGGCGGACGAACAGGACCCGACCCTCGGCGGTGCGGGCGATGCAGTGGCCTCCGTGCGCGACGGGGCCGACCTCGACCTCGTACTCCTCCCCGACCAGTGACTGCTTCTCGATCTGCTCGGTCATGGTGGGGAGACTCCAAAAGCTGAAAAGGGAACGGCCGGACGACCGACCCACCAGTTTACGTGGATCTCGTCCGGCCGTTCACCAACCCGAACCCGGGCCGACCCGGCCGCCCGGGCCCCCCGGTCGGCCGAGTGCCCGGGCCCCGCCGGGCCCAGTCCCCCGGGCGCCCCCGGGCCCGGCCCCAGGCTCCCTACTTCGCCGAGTCCTTCGGCCGCGACCGCGGGGTGTCCACCGGTCCGCGGCGCACTGCGCCCGGCGCGTTCCAGTCCTGGCGCTTCTTCGCCCGCCGCTTGGCGAGCTCCGAGGACTCCAGCTGGTACGGCACGGAGGTGACCATGACGCCGGGGGTGAAGAGCAGTCGGCCCTTGAGGCGCAACGCGCTCTGGTTGTGCAGGAGGTGTTCGTACCAGCGGCCGACCACGTACTCCGGGATGTAGACGCTGACGGCGTCGCGCGGGTTCTCGCTGCGCAGTCCCTTGACGTACTCGACGACCGGCCGGGTGATCTCGCGGTAGGGCGAGTCGAGGATCTTGAGCGGGACGTTGATCCCGCGCTGTTCCCAGTCGGCCTTCAGTGCCTTGGTCTCGGCCGGGTCGACGCTGATGCTGAGCGCTTCCAGGGTGTCCGAGCGGGTCAGCTTCGCGAAGGCCAGGGCCCGCAGCGTGGGCTTGTGGACCTTGGATACCAGGACGATCGAGTGGACCCGGGAGGGGCGCACGCTGTCGTCGCTGGGGCCTTCGGCGGCGGCGATCTCGGCGGAGACGCGGTCGTAGTGCTTGCGGATCGCGGTCATCGTTCCGTAGAAGATGACCATGCCCAGCAGGGCGACCCAGGCGCCGTGCGTGAACTTGGTGGCGAGGACGACGACGAGCACCATGCCGGTGAAGAAGGCGCCGAAGGTGTTGATCGCCCGCGAGCGGTGCATGCGGCGGCGGGCGGCCTGGTCGCGCTCGGAGCGCAGGTGGCGGTTCCAGTGCCGGACCATGCCGATCTGGCTGAGCGTGAAGGAGACGAAGACGCCGACGATGTAGAGCTGGATCAGCTTCGTCGAGTCGGCGTCGTACAGCCACACGAGCAGCATGGCGGCGCCCGCGAGGAGCACGATGCCGTTGGAGAAGGCGAGCCGGTCGCCGCGGGTGTGCAGCTGGCGCGGCAGGTAGCGGTCCTGGGCGAGGATCGAGCCGAGCAGTGGGAAGCCGTTGTAGGCGGTGTTGGCGGCCAGGAAGAGGACGAGGGCGGTGGCGATCGCCAGGATGATGAAGAGGAAGCTGCCGCTGCCGAAGACGGCTTCGCCCACCTGGGAGATCACGGGGTGCTGGACGTAGTCGGCGCCGACGGGGACGCCGTTGTCCAGCAGGTCGACCGGGGGGTTCTCCGCCATCTTCACGTCGGTGGCCATGGCCAGGCCGATGATCCCGCAGAACATGGTGACCGCGAGGCCGCCCATGAGGGCGAGGGTGGTGGCGGCGTTCTTGCTCTTGGGCTTGCGGAAGGCGGGGACGCCGTTGCTGATGGCCTCGACGCCGGTGAGGGCGGCACAGCCCGAGGAGAAGGCGCGCAGGAGCAGGAAGACGAGGGCGAATCCGGCGAGCCCCTGCTGTTCGGGTTTGATCTCCAGATCCGCGGTGGGGGCCTTCATGTCTTCGCCGAGTACGAGGCCCTTGAAGGCGCCGTAGGCGATGAGGACGAAGACGGCTCCGACGAACACGTAGGTCGGGATCGCGAAGAGTTTCCCGGATTCCTTGACTCCGCGCAGATTCATCAGCGTGAGAAGGATGATCATGATCATCGCCGAGAGCACCTTGTGCTCGATGACGAAATCGACGGCGGATCCCAGGTTCTCCACACCGGAGGAGATGGAGACGGCGACCGTGAGGACGTAGTCGACGAGCAGGGCGCTCGCCACGGTGAGGCCGGCTCTGGGTCCGAGGTTGGTGTTGGCGACCTCGTAGTCGCCGCCGCCGCTCGGGTAGGCGTGGACGTTCTGTCGGTAGGAGGCGACGACGGTGAACATGAGCACCACGACCGCGACCGCGATCCAGGGGCTGAAGTGGTACGCCGACACACCCGCGATCGAGAGGACCAGCAGAACCTCGCCCGGGGCGTAGGCCACGGACGAGAGCGGGTCGGACGCGAAGACGGGAAGGGCGATCCGCTTGGGGAGGAGCGTTTCTCCGAGGCGGTCGCTGCGTAGCGCCCGGCCGATCAGGATCCGTTTGGGCACGTCGGTCAGTTTGGACACGCAGAGGATCGTAAGCGTTCGAAATCCGCCTGACGAACCCCCGGCCCCTTTACAAGGCAATGAGCGGCCAATGAGGGGCTCCCCGCACCCCAAATGGTCACACTGGTGACCACCCGTGTGTAGCTTGGGCCATGGTCTGAGACCCTGTTTAGCCAGAGCATGCAATGAGGCTGGAAATCAGCGAGCCGCTGTCAGCCGGAAGGACGGCCGTGCACATCGTCATCATGGGTTGCGGAAGAGTGGGCTCCGCCCTCGCGCAGACCCTGGAACAGCAGGGGCACACGGTCGCGGTCGTCGACCAGGACCCCACCGCATTCCGTCGACTGGGGGCATCGTTCGGCGGCCGCCGCGTCACGGGGGTCGGCTTCGACCAGGACACCCTGCGGGAGGCCGGCATCGAGGAGGCGGGTGCCTTCGCCGCCGTCAGCAGTGGTGACAATTCCAACATCATCGCGGCTCGGGTGGCCCGTGAGATGTTCGGCGTCGAGAACGTCGCCGCCCGCATCTACGACCCCAAGCGCGCCGAGGTCTACCAGCGCCTCGGGATCCCCACCGTCGCGACCGTGCGGTGGACCGCCGACCAGATGCTCCGCCGGCTGCTGCCCTCGGGCTCGGAACCGCTGTGGCGCGATCCGAGCGGCGGTGTCCAGCTCGCCGAGGTGCACACCTCCGAGGCGTGGATCGGCCACAAGGTCAGCAAACTGCAGGAGGAGACCGGCGTACGTGTCGCGTTCCTCACCCGTCTGGGTGAAGCCACGCTGCCGACGTCGGCGACCGTCCTCCAGGAGGGCGACCTCGTCCACGTGATGATGCGTACGGACGAGATCGACAAAGTCGAGGCGGCCTTCGCCGAGGGGCCTGAGGAGGCACACGCATGAGGGTCGCGATCGCCGGAGCCGGCGCGGTCGGCCGCTCCATCGCGGGTGAGCTGCTGGAGAACGGCCACGAGGTGCTGCTGGTCGACAAGGCGCCCACCGCCATCTCCGTGGAGCGGGTGCCGCAGGCGGAGTGGCTGCTGGCCGACGCCTGCGAGATCACCTCGCTGGACGAGGCCGCGTTGCAGCGCTGCAACGTGGTCATCGCCGCCACGGGTGACGACAAGGTCAACCTGGTCGTCTCGCTCCTGGCCAAGACCGAGTACGGGGTTCCCCGGGTCGTGGCGCGGGTGAACAACCCGAAGAACGAGTGGCTCTTCAACGAGTCCTGGGGCGTCGACGTCGCGGTATCCACCCCGCGCCTGATGTCGGCGCTGGTCGAGGAGGCCGTCAGCGTCGGCGACCTCGTGCGGCTGCTGCGCTTCAGCCACGGTGACGCCAACCTGGTCGAGCTGACCCTGCCCCCCGACTCCTCGGTCGCGGGCACCCAGATCAGCGAGATCAGCTGGCCCGAGGACACCTCGCTGGTCACGATCATCCGCGGCAACCGGGTCCTGACCCCGCACGGCGAGGAGACCCTGGAGCCCGGCGACGAGCTCCTCTTCGTGGCCGCCCAGGCCCGCGAGGAGCAGCTGGAGGACCTCCTCCAGGCCCGCCACTAGGTCCTGTCGTCAATGTGAGAGGGGCGGGGCAGCCGATCGGCTGCCCCGCCCCTCGCGTTTCATCGTTCGCGCGTTCCGGCGGCTACGGCGCCCGGTGGCGTCCTTCGGTCGAGGCGTTGGCGGCCTTGGCGGCCGCCTTGGCCTCCTTCTCGGCGGCCTCCTCGGCCTCCCACTCCGCGATCACGTCGATCGGCGGCGGCGCCTTCGCGAGGAACACCCACGTGAAGTACACGGCGAGCACCATCGGCGGGAGTTTGAGCGCGATGAGGACCCACCCCAGCTGCGTCGCGTCCCCCCACCAGTACAGCGGGAAGAGGATCGCGTACTTGGCGAGGAAGATGAGCCCCCACGCCAGGCTGGCCTTGGTGTACGCCTTCTTGCGGCCCGGGTTGCGGGTCCGCCAGGACAGGTTCTCCTTGAAGACCGGTCCGAGGATCACGCCGAGCAGCGGGAAGCCGACCAGTGCCGAGAGCGTGAACGCGAAGCCCAGGCCCACGCCGTAGATCATGCCGGGCAGGTAGAAGCCCTTCGCGCTGCCCGTGAAGAGGGCGAAGGCCACGCCCACGCCCACGCCGAAGACCCCGCTGAAGGCGTGCTTCACGGTGTCCTTGCGCAACAGGCGCACGATCACGAGCAGGACCGCGACGGCCCCCGCGGCGATGGCGGAGCTCTTCACGTCCTTGTTGATCGTGTAGATCATCACGAAGAGCAGGCCGGGGAGCATCGTCTCCACGGTGCCGCGGATGCCGCCGAAGGCGTCGAAGAGCGCCGCCTGCGTCACCGCCTTCTGGTCCGCCGCGGGCTCCGGCGGATCCGCCGGCGTGGTCGGTTTGTCGAGTGACGTCACCGGTTACTGCTCCTGTCCGAGCGGTCGGAGTTCGTACTTCGGGTTGAAGAGGACCCGACGCCCATGGCTCATCGAAATACGGCCGGAGGCGATCATGCGCCGTCCCGGCTCGATTCCCACGATCGAGCGACGTCCGAGCCACACCACGTCCAGCGGGGCCGAGCCGTCGAACAGCTCCGCCTCCAGGGCGGGAACCCCGGCGCGCGGCCGCAGGGTCACGGTACGCAGCGTTCCGGTCACCTTGACTATCTGGCGGTCGTCGCAGTCGCAGATCCGCGTGCAGCCGGCGGCTTCTGCGTCCTCCTGCAGCTCCGCCGAATGCAGCTCTTCCTGCGAGGTGGAAAGCCGCTCTATCATCCGGCGGAACCAGCCCGCCGGCCTGGCCGGCTTCGCGGGCTTCTCGGGACGCGGTTCAGCACTCATACAGGAAGCGTACCGGCGCGCCCGCTACCTCTCGAAGCGGTATCCCATGCCCGGTTCGGTGATGAAGTGCCGGGGGTGCGAGGGGTCCGCCTCCAGCTTGCGCCGCAGTTGCGCCATGTAGACCCGCAGGTAGTTGGTCTCCGTGCCGTAGGAGGGCCCCCAGACCTCCTGGAGCAGCTGCTTCTGGCTGACGAGCTTGCCGCTGTTGCGGACGAGCACCTCCAGCAGATGCCATTCCGTGGGGGTGAGGCGTACGTCGCGCCCCGCGCGCACCGCCTTCTTGGCGGCCAGGTCCACGGTGAAGCCGTCCGTCTCGACGATCACCTCGTCCTCGCCGGCGCCCGCGGCCGGCTCGGCCCGGCGGACGGCCGCGCGCAGCCGGGCCAGCAGCTCGTCCATGCCGAAGGGCTTGGTGACGTAGTCGTCGGCGCCGGCGTCCAGTGCCTCGACCTTCTCGTCGGAGCTGTGCCGGGCGGACAGGACCAGGATCGGCACCCGGGTCCATCCGCGCAGGCCCCTGATCACCTCGACGCCGTCCATGTCGGGCAGGCCGAGGTCGAGGACGACCACGTCGGGGTGGCGGGCGGCCGCGAGTTCCAGGGCGCTCGCCCCGTCGGCGGCGGCGTCGACCTCGTACTTGCGCGCCTTCAGGTTGATCACGAGGGCTCGGACGATCTGGGGTTCGTCGTCCACCACGAGCACCCGGGTCATTGAGGGCCTGCCTTCTGTCGTACGGAGGGGTCGACCGGTCGATCGAACGAGTGAGGGGGAGAGGGGGATGCGGGGGACGGGGCGGGCGCGGGAGGGCCGGTCCCTTCCTCGCCGTCCACCGTGACACGCGAGGGAGTGCGTTCCCCGGGCACCGCTCGCAGGGTGAGCACCATGGTCAGCCCGCCGCCGGGGGTGTCCTCCACGTCGAGGGTGCCGTCCATGGCCTCCGCGAAACCGCGGGCGACGGCCAGGCCGAGGCCCACCCCGGCGCCCCGGGGGGAGTCCCCGTACCGCTGGAAGGGGGCGAAGATCCGGTCCTTCGCCTCGTCGGGCACCCCGGGGCCGCGGTCCACGACCCGTACCTCGACCCGGTCGCCGAGGAAGCTGGCCGCGACCAGCACCCGCTCCCCCGCCGGGCTGTACTTCACGGCGTTCTCCACCACGTTGGCGACGGACCGCTCCAGCAGCCCCGGGTCCACGGCGACCATCGGCAGGGTCTCGGGGATGTCCAGCACCACGCTGTCCTCCGGTACGCCGCCCAGCGCCATCGGGACCACCTCGTCGAGGTCGATCTCGCGGATCAGGGGGGTGACCGTGCCGGTCTGGAGGCGAGACATGTCGAGCAGGTTGCCGACGAGGTGGTCGAGCCGGTCGGCGCCGTCCTCGATGCCTTCGAGGAGTTCGGCCCGGTCCTCTTCGGACCATTCGACGTCGTCGGAGCGCAGCGAGCTGACCGACGCCTTGATGGAGGCCAGGGGTGTGCGCAGGTCGTGGCTGACGGCGGCCAGCAGCGCGGTCCGGATGCGGTTGCCCTCGGCCATCCGGCGGGCCTCCTCGGCCTGTCCGACCAGGCGCTGCCGGTCCAGGACCACGGCGGCCTGGGCGGCGAAGGCGCCGAGCACCCGGCGGTCCTCGGCGGGCAGTACGCGCCCCGACAGGGCCAGCGCCATGTGGTCCCCGATCGGCATGTCCACGTCCGCGTCCTCGGGCCGGGCCGCGGGACGCGGGCCCACGCTGCCGGCCGGGGACCAGGGCTCGACGTCGCTCTCCCGCTCCAGCAGGGCCACCGATTCCATGGCGAAGGTCTCGCGCACCCTTTCCAGCAGCGCGTCCAGGGTGGTCTCGCCGCGCAGGACGCTGCCCGCGAGGAAGGAGAGGATCTCGGACTCGGCGCGCAGCCGGGCCGCCTGTTGGGTCCGTCGGGCGGCGACGTCCACGACGGAGGCGACGGCGACGGCCACCCCGAAGAAGACCGAGATGGCGACGATGTTCTTGGGGTCGGAGACCGTGAACCGGTGCACGGGCGGCGCGAAGAAGTAGTTCAGCAGCAGTGAGCCGAAGGCCGCCGACGCCAGCGCGGGCACGAGTCCGCCCAGCAGCGCGGCGGCCACGGTCAGGGCCAGGAACAGCAGCATCTCGTTGGCGAGGCCGGGGTCGCCGTCGATGTTGGCGAGGACGAGGGCGAGGAGGGCGGGGCAGAGCACGCCGACGACCCAGCCGGCCACGATCCGGGGTCGCCCGAGTCGGGCGGCGGTGCGGACCACGGGCAGTCCGCGCCCCTTGGCGACCTCCTCGTGCGTGACGATGTGGACGTCGAGGTCGGGCCCGGATTCCCGGGCCACGGTGACGCCCACGCCCGGCCCGAAGACGTACTGCCAGGTCTTGCGGCGGCTGGAGCCGAGGACGATCTGAGTGGCGTTGACCCCACGGGCGAAGGCGAGCAGGGCGTCGGGGATGTTGTCGCCGATGACGTGGTGGAACGTTCCTCCGAGGTCTTCCACCAGGGTCCGCTGGACCGCGAGCTCCTTCGGCGAGGCCGCGGTCAGCCCGTCGCTGCGCGCGATGTAGACGGCCAGGATCTCGCTGCCCGAGCCCTTGGCCGCCATCCGGGAGGCGCGCCGGATCAGGGTGCGGCCCTCCGGCCCGCCGGTGAGACCGACGACGATCCGTTCGCGGGCCTGCCAGGTGGAGCGGATGTCGTGCTCGCCCCGGTACTGCTGGAGGTACTCGTCGGCCCGGTCGGCCACCCACAGCAGCGCGAGTTCGCGCAGGGCGGTGAGGTTGCCGGGGCGGAAGTAGTTCGACAGGGCCGCGTCGACCTTGTCGGACGTGTATATGTTGCCGTGCGCCATGCGGCGGCGCAGGGCCTGCGGGGACATGTCGACCAGCTCGATCTGGTCGGCCCGCCGGACCACCTCGTCGGGTACGGTCTCCCGCTGGCGGACGCCGGTGATCGACTCGACCACGTCCCCGAGGGACTCCAGGTGCTGGATGTTCACGGTGGACACGACGTCGATGCCCGCGCGGAGCAGTTCCTCCACGTCCTGCCAGCGCTTGGCGTTGCGGGAGCCCGGCACGTTGGTGTGCGCGAGTTCGTCCACCAGTGCCACGGCGGGTCCGCGGGCCAGCAGCGCGTCCACGTCCATCTCCGTGAACCCGGCGCCCCGGTAGGTCAACTCCCTGCGCGGCACCTGTTCCAGTCCGTGCAGCATGACCTCGGTGCGCGGCCGGCCGTGGTGCTCGACGAAGCCGACGACGCAGTCGCCGCCGCGCTCCACCCGACGGTGGCCCTCGGAGAGCATGGCGTACGTCTTGCCCACACCGGGTGCCGCGCCGAGGTATATCCGTAGCTTGCCGCGTCCCATGCGCCCATTCTCGGGGACGTCCCCGCAGTTCACGCGCCGATGTGCGGCGATGGGCGCATCCCTGACGGATCCCTGACGCGTCGGCCGGGAACGGCGGTGGGGCCCCCCCCCCCCCGGGGGCCGGCCTCAGCCGGCGGCGGGCACCTT
>NZ_JAPNLK010000052.1:35063-68320 GCF_026627505.1 Streptomyces sp. H27-H5
CGCAGGAACCCGCAGCGCCAGCAGCGGCGGCGCCCCCCCCCGGGGGTGCGGCCCACCGACCGGGACCGATCGTCGAGCGAGGTCAGCGGACCTCGGTGATCTCCGGACCGCGTTCCAGCTGGCCCATGCCGCCGCCGAAGCGGGAGCCCTCGGGCTCCTCGGTGGTCTGCACGCCGTCCGGCACCATCTGGGCGTCGTTCGGCAGCTTCAGGACGATGGGGTCACGGGGAGCCATCGGGCCGTCGCCGCGGAGGACGACGGTGTCCCGGAAGATCTGCTCCAGCACGCCGGCCGAATCCGGGCGCACCGCGCCCTGGCCGGAGATGACACCGCGCAGGAACCAGCGGGGGCCGTCGACGCCGACGAACCGCACCAGCTGGGCGCCGGTCTGGCCGTCGGGCAGCGGTACGGGGACCTGGGCGCGCAGCTCCCAGCCCAGGGGGCCCTGGACCTCGTCGATGATGCCGCCCTGTTGGGTGATGCCCGTGGCGATCTCGTCGCGGACCTCGCCCCAGATGCCTTCCTTCTTGGGCGCCGCGAAGGCCTGCAGCTGCACGGCGCTGTCGCCGAGGACCACGGTCGCGGCCACGATCGCGTCACCGGCGACCTCGACGCGCAGCTCCATGCCCTCGACACCGGGTACGAGGATGCCCCCGAGGTCGACACGGCCGTCCTCCGGATTGCCGATCACCTCGGAAACGTCCCAGGGGCCGTCCGGCCTGGGGGCCGGCGGCAGGTTCATCCGACGCGGCTTGGCGTCGTCGTCGAGCGCCTCGGCGTCGTCCCGCTCATCGGCGCGTGCGCCGTCGACGACCTGCTCGGCCGCGCCGCCGTCCCTGACGGAGTCGTTCTTCTTGCGACGTCCGAACACGTCACTGTCCTTCCCGGTCGGTTACGACCGAAGCGTAGCCATTCCCACCCTGCTGACCAGCCTCGGATCCGGCCACGGCCGCATGACCGCCGGTGGAGCCGAAACCCCCCTCGGCCCGGGCCGAGCCGGGAAGTTCCGCCACCTCGTGGAAGCGCACCTTCTCGACCCGCTGGACAACCAGCTGGGCAATGCGGTCGAAACGCTCGAACCTGACGCTCTCGCGCGGGTCGAGATTGACCACGATCACCTTGATTTCCCCACGGTACCCGGCATCCACCGTCCCCGGGGCATTCACCAGCGCGAGGCCGCAACGGGCGGCCAGGCCCGAGCGCGGGTGCACGAAGGCGGCGTACCCGTCGGGCAGCGCGATGGACACACCGGTGGGCAGCACGATCCGCTCGCCGGGCGCGAGCTCCGCGGCCTCGGTGGTGACCAGGTCGCATCCCGCGTCACCGGGGTGACCGTAGGCCGGCAGGGGCACCTCGGGGTCGACGCGGCGGATCAACACGTCGACTCCACGGCGGGAGTCGTGGTTGTTCTGAGACATCAGGGGTTCACCTCGAAGGCGCGTGCGCGCCTGACCTGGTCCGGGTCGGCCATCGCCGCCCGGATCTCCTCGGGCCGTCCGTTGTCGATGAAGTGGTCGACCTTCACCTCGATGAAGAGGGCGTCGGCGCGTACGGCGACCGGTCCCTCGGGTCCGCCTATTCGGCCGACCGCGGAGCAGTAGATCTTCCGCCCGGCCACGGCGGTCACCTCCGCCTCCAGGTACAGCACGGTGTCCACGGGCACGGGCCGCACGTAGTCCGTCTCCTGCCGGCCGGTCACCGCTATGACGCGCAGCAGCCAGTTCAGGGAGCCGAGCGTCTCGTCGAGCGCGGTGGCGAGGACGCCTCCGTGGGCGAGACCGGGGGCGCCCTGGTGGGCCTGCTTGACGGTGAACTCGGCGGTGACGCGCACACCCTCGCCCGCCCGTGCCTCCAGGTGGAGCCCGTGGGGCTGTCCCTCGCCGCAGCCGAAACAGTGCTCGTAGTGCGCGCCGAGGAGTTCGCCGGGGCCCGGGGCGTCGGGGTGCCTGACCGGCGCCGTGGCATCGGCCGGCGGCGTCAAGGCCGTGTTTCGTCCACTCACAGCCGCTGACCTTACCCGCGCGGCGGTTCGACGGTCGCCTCGTGGCAGGCTTGGACCCATGCAGCCCTCCCCCGCGCACCACGACGAACGCCTGACCGCTCCCCGCGCCTGGTGGGGCATCGCCGTGCTCCTCGGCGTCGCGTGCGCGCTGATGCTGCTGCCGCTGGGCACGCTGCCGATGTTGCTGGGTCTCGTCGGGGGCAGCGCGCTGGCGGGGATGGTGGTGAGTTCGTACGGTTCCGCGCGCGTGCGCGTGGTGAACGGCGCGCTGGCGGTGGGTGACGCGCGGATCCCGGTGACGGCCCTGGGCGAGCCCGAGATCCTGGAGGCCGAGGAGGCGCGCGCCTGGCGCACGTACAAGGCCGACACCCGCGCCTTCATGCTGATGCGCAGCTACGTGCCGACGGCCGTCCGTGTGGAGATCACCGATCCGGCCGACCCGACTCCCTACGTGTACGTCTCCACCCGTGAGCCGCAGGCCCTGGTCGCGGCCCTTCGCGCGGCGAAGAACAGCCCGGCCGCGCCGGCGGCCGGCTGAGTCCGGGAGGTCCGGGGCGGCGCCCCGGGGGCGGTCGTCAGCCTCGCCCTTGCGCGTCGGGGCCCTCGATGACCCTCCGGATGGCCTCGGGAAGGGGCTGGGTGGGCCGCTCAAGGGGCGGCAGCTGCGGGAGGGCCCCAGGCCACGGCGCGGGTCCGCAGGTCCGCACGCACCTTCTCGGCGAGTTTCCGGGTGTCGCGGCGGTTCATGACCGCGCCGACCGCGGCGCCCACCATGAACGGCATCAGGTTGGGCAGGTTGCGGAACATCCGCTTCATGATCTGTTGGCGCAGTTCGCGCTTCATCTGACCGCCGAGCGCCGCGTTCAGCGTCGTCGGCTTGGTCAGGTCGACTCCGCGTTCCTCCGTCCAGGACGTCAGGTACGCGAAGCTGCGTTCCCCGAGGTTGCCCGGCGCCCGGAGCCCGTAGACCTCGTGGAGTTCGGCGAGGAGCTTCAGCTCGATCAGCGCGACCCCGGTGATCTCCGCGGCCATTTCGGCCGGCATCGCGGGCGGCACCGGCAGCATCGCCGCCGCGCCGATGCCCGCGCCGACGGCGGACGTGGCGTTGGCGGCGCCGGTGATCAGTTTGTCGGCGAGCCGATCGGGGTCGAGGTCCGGGAACTGCGCGCGCAGGGTCGCGAGGTCCCGAACCGGAACGCGCGGTGCGTTCTCGATGATTCGGTCGGTGATGTACAGGGCGGCGGCCTTCGCACCTTCGCCGCCCTTGCGCACACCGTTCTTGACGGCTTGCACCCGACGAGCCCCGAACCACTGCCGGGACTCCTCGTCGGCCGCTGTGGCCGACGGCACCGCCGCGGCGGTGTCGGAGGGCACGGCGGGTACGCCGGGGGCTCCAGGGCCCGTTGCCGGGTCCGTGGCTCCCACCTGCGTCTCCGCCGGATCACCAGACTTTCGGAAGCGTCGCTTCCGAAATGGCGTCGAGCCTGTCACGGCCGACGCCTCTCAGTCGCAGTCGCGACAGATCGGCTGACCGTTCTTCTCACGTGCCAGCTGGCTGCGGTGGTGCACCAGGAAGCAGCTCATGCAGGTGAACTCGTCGGCCTGCTTGGGCAGGACCCGTACGGCCAGCTCCTCATTGGAGAGGTCCGCACCGGGAAGCTCCATGCCTTCGGCCGCGTCGAAGTCGTCCACATCGACGTTCGACGACGACTTCTCGTTGCGCCGGGCCTTCAGCTCTTCGATGCTGTCGTTGTCAACGTCGTCGTCGGTCTTGCGTGGGGTGTCGTAGTCCGTTGCCATTGTTCGCTCTCCCCCTCTGGGATTTAGCGGTGTCTCAGCGCACGTAACGCGCGAGAGGCCGGACTTGTGCCCGACCTGAGGCGGAGATTTTGCCTCACATCAAGGTCTGTTACTCAATCGACACCCAGCCGCACGCCCGAAGGCGCATTTGGCTGGGATGACGACCGGGACCGTACACGGTCCGGGGGCCGTCTTGCACAAACGCCACCCCGGGTATTTCCCGCCATCATGGGGGCCGGAAACCCGGACTTCCCGGGCTTTCCGGCCTTCCCCGGGTCACCGAACGCACATGACCCGACACTCGACAATGTGATCGATCACACAGGCTCCCTCGCCTTCACCCTCGGCTCGTTCAGCCAACAGCGAACACGCGGGACCCCAGGTCACAGGGGCAACGTGACACGCATCACGAGGCCACCGCCCTCGCGGGGCGTCGCCTGGATGCGGCCGCCGTGTGCGCGGGCCACGGAGCGCGCGATCGAGAGACCGAGCCCCACACCCTTGTCACTGCCCGTTCGTTCGGTACGCAGCCGCCTGAAGGGCTCGAAGAGGTTCTCCACCTCGTACGCGGGAACAACGGGACCCGTGTTCGATACGAGCAGCACCGCGTGACCGTGCTGAACCTCGGTGGCGACCTCCACCCAGCCGCCCTCGGCGACGTTGTACCGGACGCCGTTCTGCACCAGGTTGAGGGCGATCCGCTCCAGCAGCACGCCGTTGCCCTGGACGACCGCCAAGGCGCGTTCACCGCGGATCTCCACGCCCTTGGCACCGGCCTCGCCGCGGGCCTGTTCGATGGCCCGCGAGGCGACCTCGGCGAGGTCCACGGGCTTGCGTTCGATTATCTGGTTGTCGCTCCTGGCCAGCAGGAGCAGACCCTCGACGAGCTGTTCGCTGCGCTCGTTGGTGGCGAGCAGCGTCTTGCCGAGTTGCTGGAGCTCCACCGGGGCCCCCGGGTCGGAGAGGTGCACCTCCAGGAGCGTCCTGTTGATCGCGAGCGGCGTCCGCAGCTCGTGCGAGGCGTTGGCCACGAACCGCTGCTGGGCCGTGAAGGCCCGCTCCAGCCGGTCGAGCATCTCGTCGAAGGTGTCGGCCAGCTCCTTGAGCTCGTCGTCCGGCCCGTCCAGCTCGATCCGCCGGGTCAGGTCGGAGCCGACCACCCGACGGGCGGTACGGGTGATCTTGCCGAGCGGCGAGAGCACCCGGCCGGCCATCGCGTAGCCGAAGGCGAAGGCGATGATGCTGAGGCCCAGCAGGGCCATCAGCGACCGGCTGAGCAGGTCGTCCAGGGCGTGCCTGCGCTGTTCCAGGACGCACGCGTTGATGGCGGCGTTGAACTGGTCGAGCGGCTGGCCCTTGCCGGCCACCCCGGGGCAGGTGTTGCTGATGACCGTGACGTCGGTCCCGTCCACGATCTTGAAGGGCGTGCCGTTGCCCTCCCGCAGCGCCTGCGCCGCCAGCAGGTAGATGATCGACAGCAGCAGGATGCCCGCGATCAGGAACATCCCGCCGTACAGCAGGGTGAGCCGTATCCGGATCGTCGGCCGCAGCCAAGGGAAGGGACCCTCGGGCTGCCCGGGGTCCCAGGTGGGTTTCGGTGGCGCCGCAGGCGGCGCCGGTGTCGCTGGCATCCCCGTCAGATCCGGTATCCGGAGCCCGGCACGGTGACGATCACGGGCGGCTCGCCGAGCTTGCGCCGCAGGGTCATGACGGTCACCCGGACCACGTTGGTGAAGGGGTCGGTGTTCTCGTCCCAGGCCTTCTCCAGCAGCTGCTCGGCGGAGACCACCGTGCCCTCGCTGCGCATGAGGACCTCCAGCACCGCGAACTCCTTCGGCGCCAGCTGCACCTCCTTGCCCTCGCGGAAGACCTCGCGGCGGTTCGGGTCCAGCTTGATGCCGGCCCGCTCCAGCACGGGCGGCAGGGCCACGGTCGTACGCCGCCCCAGGGCCCGCACGCGCGCGGTCAGCTCGGTGAAGGCGAAGGGCTTGGGCAGGTAGTCGTCCGCCCCGAGCTCCAACCCCTCGACCCGGTCGCTCACGTCGCCGGAGGCGGTGAGCATCAGCACGCGGGTGGGCATGCCGAGCTCGACGATCTTGCGGCAGACGTCGTCGCCGTGCACGAGGGGGAGGTCCCGGTCGAGCACGACCACGTCATAGTCGTTCACTCCGACGCGCTCAAGGGCCGCGGCGCCGTCGTACACGACGTCCACGGCCATGGCCTCCCGGCGCAGGCCGGTGGCCACCGCATCGGCGAGCAGCTGCTCGTCCTCGACGACGAGTACGCGCACGTCGTTTCCTTCCTTCGAGCCCAGAAGGGCACACGTGTATTGCGTCGCCCATCCTGCCCGTTTCGGCGGTAAACCGGCTGTAAGGCGCCGCTCGGCCGCCCTTCCCCCGGGTGGAAGTGAGGATTCCCCGGCCTCGCGAGGTTTCTGAGCCCGGGGCTCCGGGGAGGACGACTGCACACCCCGACCACTCCTGACGGCGGACTGCCACGTGCTCACCCGTCGCTACCCATGAAGAGGGGGCGCACCCACCATGGACGCATTCACCGCAGGCCTTCTGCAGCGCATCGAGGCCACCCAGTCCGACCTCAGCAAGGCCCGTGAGACGGGCGACGACCACCTCGCGGATGTGGAACAGGCGGAGTTGGAGGACCTCCAGCGCCTGGCCGCCGAACACGGCGTACCCGTGGAACACGGCGTATCCGTCACGGCCGCCTGATCCCACCCCGCCCCGGACCCCGACCCCGGCCGCCCACTCGGCGCCCGGGGTCTTTCCGTGGGCCCACCCGTCGGGCCGGGCCTCCGAGGGACGTCAGTCGCGCCAGGCCTCCGCCTCGTCCAGCAGCGGTTGGAGCGAGGCGAACACGGCCGGCGTGGCCGCCAGCGCCAGTTCCCCCGAGGCGGGCCGCCCCGGCCGGCCGCCGGTCAGCGCCCCCGCCTCGCGCGCGATCAGCTCGCCCGCCGCCAGGTCCCAGGGGTTCAGCCCCCGCTCCCAGTACCCGTCCAGCCGCCCGGCGGCCACGTCGCACAGGTCCACGGCCGCCGAGCCGCCCCGCCGGATGTCCCGCACCAGCGGAATGATCCGCCGGGCCACCTCGGCCTGGTGCGCCCGCCGCGTCTGCACGTACGCGAATCCGGTCGCGACCAGCGCCTGGTCCAGCGGCGCCGCCGGCCGGCAACCGAGGCGGACGTCGCCCAGCCACGCCCCGCCGCCGAGCACCGCGTGGTACGTCTCCCCGCGCATCGGGGCCGCGACGACCCCGACCACGGTTTCGCCCCGGTACTCGGCGGCGACGGACACGGACCAGCTCGGCAGCCCGTACAGGTAGTTCACGGTGCCGTCGAGGGGGTCCACGACCCAGCGCACGCCGCTGGTCCCGGGGGTGTCCGCGCCCTCCTCGCCGAGCAGTCCGTCCTCGGGACGCCGCCGTCCGAGGATCTCGGTGATCAGCTTCTCCGCCGCGATGTCCATCTCGGTCACCACGTCGATCGGGCTGGACTTGGTCGCGGCCACCGCGAGGTCCGCCGGTCGCCCGTCGCGCAGCAGTTCACCCGCCCGGCGGGCCGCCTCCAGACCCACGTCGAGCAGCTCGGCCTTCAGTTCCGCGGAAATCATGGTGGTGCCACTCCCTGGGGTAGGTCAGGCGTACGGACTGTCCGCTCCCGCGGCGGCCGGCCGCGGGGCGCGCGCCGGGCAGCAGCCCACCGCGCACAGATCGTGACTCGGGCCGAGCAGCCCCAGCGCGCACCGTTCGACCGGCTCGCCGCGCTCGGCCGCCGCCCGCTCCAGCAGCAGGTCGCGGACCGCCGCCGCGAACCGCGGGTCGGCGCCGACCGTCGCCGAGCGGGCGATCGGCAGGCCCAGTTCGGCGGCCTTGGCCGTGGCCTCCGTGTCGAGGTCGTAGAGGACCTCCATGTGGTCCGAGACGAAGCCGATCGGCACCATCACGACCGCCGGGGTGTCCTGCGCGCGCAGGGCCTCCAGGTGGTCGCAGATGTCCGGCTCCAGCCACGGGATGTGCGGGGCGCCGCTGCGCGACTGGTAGACGAGGTCCCAGGGCAGTTCGGTGCCCGTCTCGGCGCGGACCGCTTCCGCGATCACGGTGGCCACGTCCAGGTGCTGGCGGACGTACGCACCGCCCTCGCCGTGCCCCTCCAGCGGGCCGGAGGTGTCCGCCGAGGCGGTCGGGATCGAGTGCGTGGTGAACACCAGGCGCGCCCCCGCCCGCACGTCCTGCGGCAGCCCGGCCAGGGAGGCGAGCACGCCGTCGATCATCGGCCGCACGAACCCGGAGTGGTTGAAGTAGTGCCGCAGCTTGTCCACGCGCGGCAGCTCCTCCACCCCCTCCTCGGCCAACCGCGCCAGGGCGTCGGCGAGGTTCTCGCGATACTGCCGGCAGCCCGAGTACGAGGCGTACGCGCTGGTCGCGAGCACCGCGATCCGGCGGCGCCCGTCGGCGGCCATCTCGCGCAGCACGTCGGTGAGGTACGGGGCCCAGTTGCGGTTGCCCCAGTAGACCGGCAGGTCCAGCCCGTGTTCCGCGAAGTCCTTGCGCAGCGCGTCCAGCAGCTCGCGGTTCTGCCCGTTGATGGGGCTGACCCCGCCGAAGCCGAAGTAGTGCCGCCCCACCTCCTTGAGCCGCTCGCGCGGGATGCCGCGCCCCCGCGTCACGTTCTCCAGGAAGGGGACGACGTCGTCGGGGCCCTCGGGACCGCCGAAGGAGAGCAGCAGGAGGGCGTCGTACGGGGCGACGAGGTCCTCGGCCGCTCGGGGGGCGCAGGCACGGAGCTGGTCAGACATGCTCGAATCCTGCCACCCGCCGGCTCGGGGCGGGAAACGGACCCGGCGCGCCCGGGGCCGGGGTTCGAAGATAAGGTCACCCTCACTTCTGTCTGGTTTTTCCCCATGCGGGCTCCTTGTCGGCGACCGTAATCTGTGGGGGCCACAGACGTCCCTTACGGAGCGCAACGTGCCCAGTCCCTACCGCGCGATCTTCGCGGCCCCCGGCACCAAGGGGTTCACGGCCGCCGGCCTCATCGGTCGGATGCCGCTGTCCATGGTCGGCATCGGCGTGCTGACGATGATCACCGAGCTCGGCGGCAGCTACGCCCTCGCGGGCGCGATCACCGCGACCATCGCGCTCTCCGCCGCCGCCGTCGGCCCCCAGGTGTCCCGGCTGGTGGACCAGTACGGGCAACGGCGGGTGCTGCGCCCCGCGACGCTCGTCGCGGCGGCGGCCGTGACGGGCCTGCTGCTCTCGGCGGCGACCGACTGGCCCCGGTGGACCCTCTTCGTCTTCGCCGTCGTCGCGGGCTGCGTGCCCAGCGTCGGCTCGATGGTGCGCGCGCGATGGACGACCCTCTTCCGGGACACCCCGCAACTGCACACCGCCTACTCGTTCGAGTCGATCCTCGACGAGCTGTGCTTCATCGTCGGTCCGCCGCTCGCCGCGACCCTGTCCGCGAGCTGGTTCCCGGAGGCCGGCCCGGTGGTCGCGCTCGTCTGCCTGCTGACGGGTGTGTGGTGGCTGACCGCGCTCACCGCCACCGAGCCGAAGCCCCACCCCCGTCACCCGCACACGGACCGGTCCTCGGCGCTGCGCTCCCCCGGCCTCCAGGTCCTGGTCGCCACCTTCGCGGCCACCGGCGCGATCTTCGGGTCCGTGGACGTCTCGACGTTGGCCTTCGCCGAGGAGCAGGGCAACAAGGCCCTCGGCGGGGTGTTCCTGGCGATCTGGGCCTTCGGATCCTGCCTCGCGGGCATCGTCTTCGGCCTGCTGCACTTCAAGGGCAGGGCCGAACCTCGCTGGATGCTGGGCATCAGTGCGATGGCCGTGAGTATGATCCCCCTCCTACTGGCCGGGAACCTTCCGTTTCTGGCCGTGGCGCTCTTCGTCTCGGGCCTCGCCATCGCTCCCACGATGATCACCACGATGGCCCTGATCGAGGCGCACGTACCTCACGCGAAGCTGACCGAGGGCATGACCTGGATCAGCACCGGCCTCGCGGTCGGCATCGCGCTCGGGTCCTCCGTGGCCGGCTGGGTCGTCGACGCGGCCGGCGCGCGGACCGGGTACGTCGTCTCGCTCTCGGCGGGGGTGACCGCGGCCGCGGTGGCGTTCGCGGGATTCCGCCGGCTGACGAGGCCGGCGCAAGGGGAGGAGCCAGGCACCGATGGGGACGGCGACAGCAGGGCAGAGCGGGTACACCGGGGCGGCGAGGACGCCGGCCACATGGCGTAACTGGGCGGGCAACGTCAGTGCCGCGCCCGCCCGCGTGGTGACCCCGACCTCGGTCGGGGAGCTTCAGGAGGCGGTCCGTCGGGCCGCCGAGGACGGGTTGAAGGTGAAGGCGGTCGGCACCGGCCACTCCTTCACGGCGGCCGCCGCCACCGACGGCGTGCTGATCCGGCCGCAGGCCCTGACCGGCATCCGGGCGGTGGACCGGACGGCCGGCACCGTCACGGTGGCGGCGGGGACGGTCCTCAAGGACCTCAACCAGGCCCTGGCCAAGGAGGGCCTGTCGCTCACGAACATGGGCGACATCATGGAGCAGACGGTCTCCGGCGCCACCAGCACCGGCACCCACGGCACCGGCCGCGACTCGGCCTCCCTCTCCGCGCAGATCCGCGGGTTGGAGCTGGTCACGGCCGACGGCCGACTGCTGACGTGCTCCGAGAAGGAGAACCCGGAGGTCTTCGCCGCGGCCCGCCTCGGCATCGGCGCGCTCGGCATCCTCACCTCGATCACCCTCGCCGTGGAGCCGCTCTTCTTCCTGACCGCCCGCGAGGAGCCGATGCCCTTCGACCGGGTGACGGCCGAGTTCGACGAGCACTTCGCGGAGAACGAGCACTTCGAGTTCTACTGGTTCCCGCACACGGGGAACTGCAACACCAAGCGGAACAACCGCAGCCAGGGCCCGGCCGCCCCGCCCGGGGCGGTGGGCGCCTGGGTGGAGGACGAACTGTTGTCCAACGGCGTCTTCCAGGCCGTCAACTCGCTGGGGCGCGCCGTCCCGGCGGCCGTCCCGGGCATCGCCCGCATCGCCAGCCGCGCGCTGTCGGCCCGCACCTACACGGACATCCCGTACAAGGTGTTCACCAGCCCGCGCCGGGTCCGGTTCGTGGAGATGGAGTACGCGCTCCCGCGGGAGCGCGTCGTCGGGGCGCTGCGCGAGCTGAAGGCGATGGTCGACGGATCCGACCTGCGCGTCAGCTTCCCGGTGGAGGTCCGGACGGCGCCGGCCGACGACGTCACCCTGTCCACGGCGTCGGGCCGGGAGACGGCCTACATCGCGGTCCACATGTACAAGGGCACCCCGTACGAGGCCTACTTCACGGCGGCGGAGCGCATCTTCACCGCGCACGGCGGACGGCCGCACTGGGGCAAGGTGCACACGCGGGACGCGGAGTACCTCGCCGGGGTGTATCCGCGCTTCACCGAGTTCACCGGGCTCCGGGACCGGTTGGACCCGGACCGAGTGTTCGGCAACGACTACCTGCGGCGCGTGCTCGGGAGCTGACCCCGGTTCAGGAGGGGTTCGGCGCGGGTCCGGTACCGGTGCCCGTCCCGCCGGAACCGGAGCCCGAACCGGACCCCGAACCACCGGTCGACTTCCCCGGAGTCGGGGTCGGGGTGGGAGCGGGCGTCGTGCCCGGGTCGGGCTTCGGCGGTGTCGGGGCCGGGGTCGACTCCCCGGAGCGGGAGGGCGTCGGGTCGGGTCCCGGGCTCTCGCCGCCCGGGGAGGCCGAGGGGTCCGGGGAGCTCTTCCCGGTTCCCGGGCTCTCGCCGCCCTTGCCGTCCCGCTCGCCCTTGCCGCCGCCTTCACCGTCGGTGCCCCGACCGGGGTCCTCCCGCGGGGTGCTCGGCTTGTGGTCGGCGGCCTTGCGGGTGCCCCCGGACAGGATGGTGGCGCCTCCGTTGCTGACCGAGGTGCCGGCGATCGCCTCGTAGGTGCCGAGTCCGCCGAGCGCGATGACGAAGGCGGCCCCGGAGGCGACGGCCGTGCGCTTCCAGCCCCGTACGCGGGTGCCGTGCACGGTCGCGTCGCCGAACTCCTCGGAGGGCAGGGCCGCGCCCGGCAGCAGCGAGCCGTCCGCCGCCTGGTCCTTGTGCACCACGGGCACCTGACGGGCCTTGGGGCGGGCGGTCTCGCGCAGCTGGTCGCCGGTACGTCGGAACAGGTGCTGGACGAGGGGTCCGCCCGCGGTGGCGACCACGCTCACCACGCCGGCTCCGAGGATCGTGCCGTACACCCCCATCTGCGAGGCGAGCAGAGCCGCCGCGACGGTGGCGGTGGAGGTACCCGCGATCTGCGCCACGCTCAGATCGATCTTCTTCTTCTCCGGTTCCGCGTCCACCGTGTCCCGCGTCGTCTTCTGACCCATCGCCATCCCCTGCGTGCCCTGCCTCTCGCGCTTCTCCTCTTCCAGCAGTTACTGACACCTGAGCGAAACAGAAAGTTCCGTTTCGGGGGATTCTGTGAAGCAGGACACCCCGAAACCGACCGGGGCGCAGGTCCGGCCGGATACCGACCGCATTCAGGGCAGCTCAACTCCCGCCGCCCGAGACAAGTTCGGCGGCGCGGCGGTCCACCTGGGTGGCCCGAATGGAGTACTGTGGCGAGCCCTGGGGCCGTCCTTCCTTTCGGATGTCCGGACTCGGGAGAGGGGGCCGGACGATGGAGAAACGGCACTCGAGACCGGCGATGCCGCGGTGTTGCACGGGTTCCTGCTGCGCACAGTAATCGCTTGGTCACTGTGCGTACCCAACAGGTAACCGTGCCATAACGGCGATCAAGGGCGCATGCCCGACACGCCGGTTTAACTCGGCAAGGTTGTGGCAGGCTGCACCCGGGCAGGCCACACTCGACTAGCGGAAGCAGCGACGCACGTGACGTCGGCAGGCACCACCCGGGAGGTCCCCATGCCCGAACTGCGTGTCGTGGCCGTCTCCAATGACGGCACACGACTGGTGCTCAAGGCTGCGGACAGCATGGAGTACACGCTTCCGATCGATGAGCGTCTCCGGGCTGCCGTGCGCAACGATCGTGCGCGCCTGAACCAGATCGAGATCGAGGTGGAGAGCCACCTCCGCCCTCGCGACATCCAGGCCCGCATACGAGCCGGCGCCTCCGCGGAGGAGGTCGCTCAACTCGCGGGCATCCCCGTCGACCGGGTACGCCGGTTCGAGGGTCCCGTGCTCGCGGAGCGCGCGTTCATGGCGGAACGCGCCCGCAAGACTCCCGTGCGCCGCCCCGGCGAGAACACCGGTCCCCAGCTCGGCGAGGCCGTGCAGGAACGGCTGACACTGCGCGGGGCCGACAAGGAGTCCGTGCAATGGGACTCCTGGCGCCGCGACGACGGCACCTGGGAAGTCCTGCTGGTCTACCGGGTCGCGAGCGAACCGCACTCGGCGAGCTGGACGTACGACCCGCCCCGCCGGCTGGTCGTGGCCGTGGACGACGAGGCCCGCTCCCTGATCGGCGAATCGGACGACCTGCCCGCGACGCCCGAGCCGAGCTTCCCGTTCGTGCCGAGGATCGCGCGCCTGCCTCGCGACCGGCCGCTCGACCGCGCCCTGGACCGTCAGATCGAACGGCCCGCCCCGCCCCCGGAACCGGAGGAGGAGCGGGACACCCTGACCAGCCTGCTGGAAGCCGTCCCGAGCTTCCGCGGCGACATGGTGGTACCGGAACGCGTCGACCTGCCGGCCGAGGAGCCGGAGGTGGAGGAGGCTCCGGCCGCCTCCGCGGGAGCCGGCAGCGCGTACGCGGACGTCCTGATGCCGCGCACCGTGGCGGGTCACCGCGACCGGCTGACCGGCACCACCGACCGGCAGGCCGAGGCGGACGGCGTCCGCCCGGGCCGGCGCGCCGCGGTGCCGAGCTGGGACGAGATCGTCTTCGGCACCCGGCGCAAGAAGCAGGAGTAGCGGGACAGGAGTGGCGTCAGGGGCGGGAACGCCCGCACCTGACGGTCGGGAGCGCGGTGAACGCGGCGCTCCCGACCTCCGTGTTTCCGTCCCCGTTACGGCGTCGGGCCCGTGGCGACCGGGCGGGCCGGGTCCGAGGACCAGTCCGACCAGCTGCCCGCGTACAGCGCGGACGGGATGCCCGCGACGTCCAGGGCCAGCACCTCGTGCGCGCCGGAGACCCCCGACCCGCAGTAGACGCCGACCGGGGCCTGCCCCGCCGCCCCGAGCGCCTCGAACCGTGCGCGCAGCGTCGCCGCGGGCAGGAACCGCCCGTCCGCTTCCACGTTCTCCGAGGTCGGTGCGGACACCGCGCCCGGCACGTGGCCGCCGACCCGGTCGATCGGCTCGACCTCGCCGCGGTACCGCTCCCCCGCCCTGGCGTCCAGGAGGACACCCGAACGGGCCAGCGCGGCCGCCCCGTCCGCGTCGAGGACCTCCAGCGCACCCGGGTTTGGCTTGAAATCACCCTCAGTGGAGGTGGATGTGTCGGCCGTCACCGCACCACCGGTTGCCGTCCAGGCCGCGAGGCCCCCGTCCAGGACCCGAACATCCGTGTGCCCCGTCCAGCGCAGCAGCCACCACGCCCGGGCGGCGGCCCAGCCCTGTCCGCCGTCGTACACGACCACCGGGGCGCCGGCGCGGACCCCGGCCCGGCGCATCACCGCGCCGAACGCCTCCGGGTCCGGCAGGGGATGGCGCCCACCAAGTCCCGTCGCGCTCACGGGACCTGCCAGTTCGTGGTCCAGGTCCACGTACACGGCGCCCGGCAGGTGCCCGGCCTCGTACGCGGGCCGCTGGTCGGGGCCACCCAGTTGCCAGCGGACGTCCAAGAGCGCCGGTGGCGCGTTTCCGGTCAGTTCGCTCATCAGTTCGGAAGCCGAGAGGATCGCAGTCATGGGGCACATCTTCCTCCCCATCCCGGCACGCCGTGTAACAAGCCGGACATCAACGCGCCGCGACGGGCCGCACTGATTCGGTCATCTCTACTCCGCTCCCGGGAAACGCGGCCCGGTCGAGGCGCGCCGAACCCCTCGAAGTGGAAGCATCACTTCGAGGACAGGCCCACGACTGAGGAGACGGCTGACATGACCGAGGCAGCGAAGGCAACCAGGCGTCAGCCCGGTACACCGTGCTGGGTGAGCCTGATGGTGCACGGCCTCGGCCCCACCGAGGAGTTCTACGCCGACCTCTTCGGATGGGAGTACCAACCGGGCCCGGAGCAGTTGGGCCCCTATGTCAGAGCCTCGCTCGACGGCCAAGAGGTGGCCGGCGTCGGCGAGATGCCCCCGGACCGGGACCTGCCGGTCGCCTGGACCACGTACCTCGCCACCGACGACGCCGATGCCACGGCCGAGGTGATCCGCGCCTGCGGGGGCACGGTCGCGGTGGGCCCGCTGGACGCCGGCATCGCGGGCCGGGTGGCGATCTGCTCGGACCCGCTCGGCGCCATCTTCGGCATCTGGCAGGCGGGCAGCCATCTGGGCACCGCGCTGCACGGTGCCCCCGGCACCCCGGTGTGGAACGAGTTGGTCACGCAGGACACCACGGCGGTCGGCAAGTTCTACGAGCACGTCTTCGGTCACGAGGCCCGCCAACACCCGGACGCGACGGACGACTTCGACTATCTGACCCTGCGCCTGGACGGCCGCCCGGTCGCCGCCGTGCACGGGGTGGGCCGCTCGCTGCCGCACGACCGGGGTCCGCACTGGATGACGTACTTCGAGGTCGAGGACACCGACGCGGCCGCGGCCCGGGTGATCGGCCTCGGCGGCCGCGTCGTCCAACCGCCCCGCGAGGGATTCAACGGCCGACTGGCCACGGTCGCGGACCCGGAGGGGGCGATCTTCACCCTGGTCCACTCCCGGAACTGACCCCTCGTCGCGCCCGCGGCGGCGTGCGCGACGCGCGTCACGCGCCGGTCAGGCGTGGTTGACGGGGAGGACGTCCGGGGAAAGGGCGCCGGCGTGGGCCGCGGCGGAGGTCATGTGGCGGCGGTGGTGGCGGCGGCACAGGACCTCGTAGCCGATCTCCTCGGCCGGCCGGTTCACGTCGCCGACCACGACCTGTTCGCCCTCCACGACCATGACGCCCCCCCACCGTGCGGGCGTTGTGGGTGGCGCGGGCGCCGCACCAGCACAGGGCCTCGACCTGGAGCTGTTCGATCCGGTCGGCCAGCTCGATGAGGCGCTGCGAGCCGGGGACGAGCTTGGTGCGGAAGTCGGTGGTGATGCCGAAGGCGAAGACGTCCATGTCGAGGTCGTCCACGATGCGCGCGAGCTGGTCGATCTGCTCGGGGGCCAGGAACTGGGCCTCGTCCACGATCACGTAGTCCGCCCGGCCACCCTGGGACACAGCCCCCGGGCGGAGCGGTTGTGCCCGATCTGGAGCGCCAGGGTCTTCTTACTGGGGCATCCGCCATGTCAGCTGAGCCGGGACCGCTCCCCGCAGCCCTTCGGCACCGTCCGACTCTCGGGCGCGAGAGTACGAGGGCCGCGCGCCCACACCGAGCCCGCCCAGGAGTGTCGCCTGGGACGGGTGGGTTACATCTGCTGGAGTCTGTCATTGGCATCGCCGGGGCTCCACGGTGTCATCGTCGCTTCGGACGGCCCCGAGGGCCGCGAGGGCGTCGAGCAACAGCCGCACGTCACGGTCGTTGCTACCGCGCCAGCCCCCGCAGCCGCTCGGGCGGCACATCGTCGAGGATGTAGGGAGCGGTCACCGCCTGCCACACCGCGCTGCGCAGCGCGTCGCCGGCGACCGGGCCGCGAGCCGCGTACAGCCGATGCAGCAGCGTCCGCAGGCCGGCGGCGTACTCCTGCGAGAAGACCGACTCAAGCCACCCCGAGACCAGTACGGCACTCCCGATGCGCGGTACCGCTTCGAAGAGGGCGTTCCACAGGCCGTCGGTCCGGTCGAGCAGCCGGGCGTTCCTCTTCACCTCGCCGGACCGCCGCCCGGCTGCTGGATGCGGCGCACACCCGCCGCGCCGAGCGCCACGGGCACGCCGAACGCGACCGGTTGCGAGCCCGCGCCACGCGCCTGACCGCACTCGCCGCCGAGGCGGACGTCATCTGGAACCAGGCCGAAGCACACAGCGCCTCCAAGAAGACCAGTGCCTACGACGCGGCTGTCGCCCTCCTTCGTGACCTGCGCGATGCCTGCGCTCACGCCGGACAGGGTGTCGATTTCCAGCAGCGTCTGGGGCTCCTGCGCGACACCTACCGGAGCCGGCCCGGCCTCATCCACCGTCTCGACAGCCACGGTCTCCGGTAACTCGGCCGCCGGCATGGAAGAAAAGGGTCAGGCGTGGTTGACGGGGAGGACGTCCGGGGAGAGGGCGCCGGCGTGGGCTGCAGCGCTCGTCATCCGCTTGCGGTGGTGGCGGCGGCAGAGGACCTCGTAGCCGATCTCCTCCGCCGGGCGGTTCACGTCACCGACCACGACCTGCGCGCCCTCCACCACCATCTCGCCGCCCACCGTACGGGCGTTGTGCGTGGCGCGGGCCCCGCACCAGCACAGGGCCTCGACCTGGAGCTGTTCGAGGCGGTCCGCCAGCTCGATCAGGCGCTGCGAGCCCGGGAAGAGCTTGGTGCGGAAGTCCGTCGTGATGCCGAAGGCGAAGACGTCCATGTCCAGGTCGTCCACGATGCGCGCAAGCTGGTCAATCTGCTCCGGGGCCAGGAACTGGGCCTCGTCCACGATCACGTAGTCCGCTCTGCCGCCCTTCGAGAGCTGGGAGACCAGGTACGCGTACAAGTCCATGCCCTCCGGCGCCTCGATCGCCTCCGTCACCAGACCCAGCCGGGACGACAGCTTGCCCTCGCCCGCGCGGTCGTCACGCGTGAAGATCACGCCCTGAAGCCCCCGCGCGTCGCGGTTATGGGCAATCTGGAGCGCCAAAGTGCTCTTTCCGCAGTCCATCGTTCCGGAGAAGAACACCAGCTCGGGCATGGGAAGTACGGGACCTTTCGGGTCGGGGCAGCAGGGTGGGCGGCCGTGGGGTGCGTGGGTCAGGTGCGGATTTCGAGGAGCGGGACCAGTTGCTCGGCCGCGGTCATGGAGCCGTGCATGCCGACGAGCGCCGACTCGTTGGGCTCGTTGCGGGACGCGGTGATCGCGACGTCGGCGTGGGCGGCGGCGACGACGTCGCCGATCCGGCCGAGCACACGGTCGTCGCACTCCCCCGGGGCGCCGAACCAGCCGAGTTGCAGGGCCTCTTCGCGGCTCGCGATCCAGAAGCGGTCCCCGAGCACCTCGCGCCACACGGTGAGCACGTCGGCCTCGGCTCCCGGCACCGCGTAGACGTGTCGGGCCCGCCCTTCGCCGCCCAGCAGGGCCACGCCCGCGCCCAGTTCCCAGTCCTCGTCGAAGTCGATCCGCGCGTCCTCGTCGAAGGGGACGTCGACCATGCCGTGGTCGGCGGTCACGTACAGGGCGGTGCGGGGCGGCAGTTGCTCCGCCAGTCGTTGCACCAGCCGGTCGACGTGCATGAGTTGACCGCGCCAGACGTCGGAGTCGACTCCGTGCCGGTGACCGGCTCCGTCGAGTTCGCTGTAGTACGTGTACACGAGCGAGCGTTCGCCGGCGGCCAGTTGGATGGCCGCCAGGTCCATCCGCTCCTCGCCGGTCATCCGGCCGTGGAAGGTGCCGCCGCTCAGTGCGATCTTGGTGAGCGGGGTGGTCTGGAAACCCGGTGCGGACACCTGCGCGGTGTGCACGCCGGCGGCGTCCGCGAGCTGGAAGACGGTGGGGTACGGCTGCCAGGTCTTCGGCTGGGTCCACGGCTGCCAGCGGAGCTGGTTCATCAGCTCGCCGGAGGCCGGGTTGCGCACCGCGTAGCCGGGCAGGCCGTGCCGGGCGGGCGGCAGGCCCGTGCCGACGGACGCCAGCGAGGTGGCGGTGGTCGCCGGGAAGCCCGAGGTGATCGGGAGTCCGGTGCCGCCGCGCGAGCCGGCGAGCAGGGAGGCCAGGAACGGGGCCTCCTGCGGGTGGGCCTTGATCTGCTCCCAGCCCATGCCGTCGACCAGGAAGACGCAGTTCCGGTCGGCCGGGGTCAGTTCGGCGATCCCGGCGGCGAGGCCGGGGACGCCCTGTCCGGCCGCGAGGGTCGGCAGCAGGTCGGCGAGGGAGCCTGTGCCGTAGTGCGGGACGGGGGCGCCGGCGAGGTCCAGCAGCTCGGGCTCGTCCCAGTTCGCGGGTGCGGAGGAGAACATCAGCGGCCGGCGGCGGGCGAGACCGCGGTGGCCTCGGACAGGGCCTGGGCGAAGACCAGGGTCTGACGGACCGTCTCCGGGCCGTCGCCGGCCTCGCTGACCCGCAGGCTGAGGTCGTCGGCGGTGGAGTTGCCGGTGTAGCCGTGGTCGGAGTCGCAGTTCGGGTCGCCGCAGGCGGCGGGCTCCAGGTCGATGCGCGAGACGGCGCCCCAGCCGATGGTCAGCACGACCTCGCGCGGCAGGGTGCCGGCGGTGTACGACTCGGGGTTGGCGACGACGCGGCTGAGCACCACCGAGGAGATGCTGCCGAGCTTGACCGACTCGGTGGACGTCGTCGCGTACGGGGACGGCGACCCGGCGTCGGCGGCCTGCTCGTCGGTGTGGCTCACGATGAAGCGGTTGCCGGTGAGGACCAGGACCGTGACGTGCCGGCGCACCTCGTTGGAGTCGAAGGTCGTCTCCTGGTGGACCAGGTACGACGAGATCGGCTCGCCGCCCACCGCGGCCTCCACGGCCTCGGCCACGAGGGTCGGGTAGTAGCCGCTGCGCTCGATCGCCGCGCGCAGCCCCTGGGTCGTCGTACCGGATTTCGCCATGAGGTCCATCCTAAGGCCCGTCCGGGGCAGCCGGACCGCGCCGGACCGGTCCTAGGTCCTGTCGTCGAAGTCTCGCCTGGCCCGCGGCGCCCGGTACCGCACCTCGTCGCGTTGTCGGGGCACCGGACACCGCGGGCCCTACCGGCGCCACTTCGACGACAGGACCTAGTAGCTGGGGAGGGTGCGCGGTCCGAGGTCGGTGCGGACGGGCGGGCGGGCCACGCGGACGGTGGCGCTCAGCACGGAGAGTCCCTCCGTGGCGACGACGACGGGTTCCAGGGACACCCCGATCACCTCGGGGTGGTCGTGGACCAGTCGGGACAGGCGCAGGAGCAGCTCCTCCAGGGCGGGGGTGTCCACGGGGTCGCTGCCGCGCCAGCCGAAGAGGAGGGGTGCGGCGCGGATGGACCGGATCAGGGCCGCCGCGTCCCGGTCGGTGGCCGGGACCAGCCGGTGGGCGGTGTCGCCGAGCAGCTCGGAGGGGACGCCGGCGAGGCCGAAGGAGAGGACGGCGCCGGCGGCGGGGTCGATGACGGAGCGCACGACGGTGTCGACGCCGCGGGGCACCATCGCCTGGACGACCGGGAGCAGCTCGGCCGGCTTGCCGAGGGCATCGGCGAGTTCGTCGTAGGCGCGCCGCAGCTCCGTCTCGGTGGTCAGGCCCAGGCGTACGCCTCCCAGGTCGGCGCGGTGGCGCAGGTGCGGGGCGGTGGTCTTCAGGGCCACCGGGTAGCCGAGCGCGCGGGCGGCCCGTACGGCGGCGTCGGCGTCGGGCGCGGGCAGGGTGGGGAGCACCCGGATCCCGTAGCGGGAGAGGAGCGCGCGTGCGTCGGCTTCGTCGAGGGTGATCGGGGAGTCCGCGGCGCCGGCGAGGAGGGCGGCGAGCTGTGTGGCTGTTCCGGCCTCGTCGATGTCCTCGTACTCGGGCACCTGGCCGGCGTCGGCGAGGGACCGCCGCCACTGTGCGTACCGCACGGCTTCGGCGACGGCGCGGACGGCCCGCTCGGCGGCGGGGTAGGCCGGGATCCGTCCCTCGCCGGCGGTGCCGGGTCGGGTGGCGGTGTCGGCCGCCGGCGGGGTGTCGGCCGCCGGCGGGGTGTCGGCCGGCCGCGGGGTGCCCGGCGGCGGGGTCTGCGCGACCGGGGCGCCGGGGACCGGGGTGGTCGGGGCCGCCGGGGCGGTCGGCGTGATCGCGGTCGCGGGGCGGGGCGCGACGGTGCCGGCGGCCGTCGAGAGGGCCTCGGCCAGCGCGCCCAGCTCGACGTGCACCACCGCGACCGGCTTGCCGGGGTGCTCGGCGACGGCGTCGCGCAGTGCGCCCGCCAGGTCGTCGGCCGGGGCGTTCTCCCCCACCCACGGGATCGCCGTCACGACGACCGCGTCGCAGTCCGGCGAGGCCAGGGCGTCGGCCAGGGCGGTGCGGAAGTCCTGCGGCGTGGCGGCGGTGGTCAGGTCCAGCGGCGGCAGGGGTCGCAGCCCCCGGGTCAGGCACGCGTCGTAGGTGAGCACGCCCAACGATTCGGAGTTCCCGAGGATCGCCACCCTCGGGCCGGCGGGCAGCGGCTGCCCGGCCAGCAGCAACCCGACGTCGACCAGTTCCGTGACCGTGTCGACCCGGATGACACCCGCCTGCCTGAGCAGTTCCGAGACGGTGGATTCGGGCAGCCGGGTCCCGGGGACCACGTGTCCTGCCGGGGTGTGCCGGCCGCCCCGTGCCACGACCACGGGCTTGACGGCGGCGGTGCGCCGGGCGAGGCGGGTGAACTTGCGGGGGTTGCCCAGGGTCTCCAGGTACATCAGGGCCACGTCGGTGGAGTCGTCGTCGTACCAGTACTGGAGGATGTCGTTGCCGGAGACGTCGGCCCTGTTGCCGGCCGAGACGAACGAGGACAGTCCCTCGCCGCGCCGCAGCAGTCCCGAGAGCAGGGCGATGCCGATCGCGCCGGACTGGGTGAACAGGCCGATCCGGCCGCGCGCGGACGCCGGGGTGGGGGCCAGTGAGGCGTTCAGCTCCACGTCCGGAGCGGTGTTGATGACCCCGAACGCGTTCGGGCCGATCAGTCGCATCCCGTACGAGCGGACCTGGCGGACCAGCTCGCGCTGCCGTTGCAGCCCGGCCGGGCCGCTCTCCCCGTACCCGGCGGACAGCACCACCAGGCCCTGCACGCCGTGCTCTCCGCACGCGCGGACCGCGTCCGGGACCCGGTCCGCCGGGACGGCGACGACCGCGAGGTCGACCGGGGCTCCGATGTCGGCGACGGTGCGGTAGGCGCGGACACCGTCCAGCAGGTCGGCGGAGGCCGCCTCGTTGACCGCGTACAGGTGTCCGTGGAAGCCGGTGTCCCGCAGGTTGCGCAGCGCCGCGGCGCCCGCCCCGCCGCCGGACCGGCTGACGCCGATGACCGCCACGGAGCCGGGGTCCAGGAGTCGCTGGACGGAGCGGGCTTCGGCGCGCTGTTCGCGGGCGCGCTGCACGGCGAGGGACTCGGCGGTGGGTTCGAGGTCGAGGGTGAGGCGGACGGCGCCGTCCTCGAAGCTGCGCTTCTGCTGGTACCCGACGTCCGTGAACACTTTGATCATCTTGCTGTTCGCGGGCAACACCTCGGCGGCGAACCGGCGGATGCCGCGCTCCCGGGCCACCGCGCCGATGTGTTCGAGGAGGGCGGAGGCGACGCCGCGGCCCTGGTGCGCGTCCTGGACGAGGAAGGCGACCTCGGCCTCGTCGGCCGGTGCGGAGGCGGGCCGGCCTTCGGGGCCGATGCGGTCGAAGCGGACGGTCGCGATGAACTCGCCGCCGATGGTCGCCGCGAGGCCGACGCGGTCCACGTAGTCGTGGTGGGTGAAGCGGTGGACGTCGCGGTCGGACAGTCGGGGGTACGGGGCGAAGAACCGGTAGTACTTCGACTCGTCGGAGACCTGTTCGTAGAAGCTGACCAGGCGTCCCGCGTCCTCGGTGGTGATGGGCCGGATCCGGGCGGTGCCGCCGTCGCGCAGCACGACGTCCGCTTCCCAGTGGGCCGGGTACGAGGGGTCCGACTCGGTGGTCATGGCCACACCCTAAGGGGCGGGCCAACCGAACGGTGCGCGCGCGGCGCGTACGGCACACGGGGGCAAATCAGTGCAAGCTGGGGACGGTCCAACGGCGGTGGATCCGGGCCGAAGGTCGGTTCGAGCATTCCGGGTGCCGTGAGAGACTGGTCTAGACAACCGCTAGCACCTGAAGGGCATCACCATGGCAGAGCGCCGCGTCAACGTCGGCTGGGCCGAGGGCCTGCACGCTCGTCCCGCCTCGATCTTCGTCCGGGCGACGACCGCTTCCGGCGTCCCGGTGACCATCGCGAAGGCCGGCGGCGACCCCGTCAACGCCGCTTCCATGCTGGCGGTTCTGGGCCTCGGCGCCCAGGGCGGCGAGGAGATCGTCCTCGCGTCCGACGCCGAGGGCGCCGACGCGGCGCTGGACCGCCTCGCGAAGCTCGTCGCCGAGGGCCTCGACGAGCTCCCCGAGACGGTCTGACCCCTCGGATCACCCACACGCGACGAAGCCGCAGCCCCCGGTGCACCGGGGGCCGCGGCTTTCTTCGTTTCAGAAATGCGCTGGCATGAATGCGGCACGGCGCGCGCGATATCGGGACGGGATTTACCGCACGCCGGAAATCCCGTGCCGAAACAAGCCCGCGATAATCGAGCGGGACGAAATCGGGCGGCGACTTCGAGGTGCGGAAGCCTCCGTATATCGGTCCTTTGTATACGGGCTTTGTTAATGCGGGCCGCTCGCCATGTTTACGGCAGGTTGCGAAGTCCTCACGCGCCGCCGGTGGGCCGCGGCCGCGCGCTCGGTGTGCAGGGCCGTCAGGGAGCGGGCCCGCTCGGCGTCGCCGCGCGCCACCGCGTCCACGATCGCGCCGTGCTCGGCCCAGGAGTCCACGGGGCGCATCGGGGCCTCCACCGAGAACATCCAGGCGATCTTGTGGCGCGTCTGCGTCAGCAGGGCGATCAGCCCGGGGCTCGCCGACGCCTGGGACAGCGTCTCGTGGAACCAGCCCCCCAGGGCCTGCAGATCCTCCCCTTGGCCCCTCCTGGCCCGCTCCTGGCCCAGCCTGACCAGTCCGCGCAGCACCTTCAGGTGCGCCTCGGTGCGTCGGCGGGCCGCCCGGGAGGCGGCGAGGGGCTCCAACAGCGTCCGCAGCTCCAGGAGGTCCGAGGCCTCCTGCTCGGTCGGCTCGGCCACGCAGGCCCCGGCATGCCGGCGGGTCGTGACGAAGCCCTCGGACTCCAGGGTGCGCAGGGCCTCGCGGACCGGGACGCGGGAAACCCCGTAGCGGCGGGCCAGTACTTCCTCGGTGAGGCGGCCGCCGGGTCCGAAGACCCCGGAGATGATGTCGTCGCGGATTGCTGTGCATACCGCGTGCGCAGGAATTCGCAAGACCGGACCTCCGCTTGATTTCGTGACCGTGCCGCGACTCTATTGCAACACACGATGATTTCCGAGGACGGCCCTGAATGTGAAACATTTCCCGCCAACGCGAAAGGCCCCGGCTCGATGAGCCGGGGCCTTCAGCGAAGAGGTGCGGAGCGATCAGACGTTGACGTCGTGCGAGCGCAGGTACGCGATCGGGTCGATGTCCGAGCCGTACTGCGAGCCGGTGCGGGCCTCGAAGTGCAGGTGCGGGCCACTGGAGTTGCCGGTGGAGCCCGACAGGCCGATCTGCTGGCCCGGGGTGACCTGCTGGCCGACGGAGACGTCCAGCGAGGACATGTGCCCGTACTGGGTGTACGTGCCGTCGTTGTGCTTGATGACGACGTTGTTGCCGTACGCGCCGCCGTAGCCGGCCTCGACGATCGTGCCGGCGCCCACGGCGTGGACCGAGGTGCCGGAGGCCGCGTGGAAGTCGATGCCCGTGTGGCTGCCGGAGGACCACATGCCGCCGCCCGCGTGGTACTGCGTGCTGACGTAGGAGCCCTCGACGGGAGCGACGAACGTGTTGAGGCGCTTGCGCTCGGCCTCGCGGGCCGCACGCTCGGCGGCCTCGCGCTCGGCCTTCGCCTTGGCCTCGGCGAGACGCTTGGACTCGGCGGCGCGCTGCTTGGCGTCGGCCTCGGCCTGCGCCTTCGCGGCGGTGATGTCGGCGGCGCGCTGCTGGGACTCGGCCTGGGTCTCGATCTCGCCCTGGAGGTCCTCGGCGACGACGACGGCGTTGAGGCCGGTGTCCTCCACCGTGGAGGCGGCGGGCTCGCTCGCGGCGAACGCGGGGCCGGCCAGCGTGCCCACGACGCCGGTGGTGGCGAGGGCGGCTATACCGGCGTAGCCGGCGGTCTTGCGGCTCAAACGGCTCGAACCACGGTGCTTACCGGCGACACGACTGCTGCCAAACGCCATGAAGAGGTTGATCCTTTCCTTCCTTCTCGCCTACCGGGTTAGCTGACGGGTTCGGAGCAGGAAGGTCTCCTACGGGCCCCCTCTTGCGAGGCGGTCCGATTCACCCCAGGGACACATGTGGGTCCCCGGCTCCCCAGGCTCGCGCCTGACGGGGACTCGGCGATCGCTGTCCGGTGCCGCGGGTGCGGCGGGCACAACTGACGAACAGCACGGCCGACGCTAGGCGGATCTTCAGTCAATCGCCAAACAGGTGCGCGCTTTTGTTACCTACGCCACACCACATACAAGCAACCACACCACTAAATGGACAAAAGGGGCCCCGGCGGCAATTCGCCAGGGCCCCTTCGATTTCAGGTCAGTTGCCGACCACGCTCACGTCACCGATCCCCAGCGCCCGCACGGGCTCCGCGATCTGCGACGCGTCGCCCACCAGGATCGTGACCAGCCGGTCCACGGGGAAGGCGTTGACCACGGCCGAGGTCGCCTCCACCGTGCCCGTCGCGGCGAGTTGGGCGTAGAGCCGGGCCTGGTAGTCGTCCGGCAGCTCCTGCTCCACCTGGTCGGCGAGGGTGCCCGCGACCGAGGCGGCCGTCTCGAACTTCAGCGGGGCCACGCCCACCAAGTTCTGTACCGCCACGTCCCGTTCGGCGTCGGTCAGACCGCCCTCCGCGAGGGTGCGCAGCACCGTCCAGAGGTCCTCCAGCGCCGGGCCGGTGTTCGGGGTGTCCACCGAGCCGCTGATGGCCAGCATCGACGCGCCCTTGCCGTCCGCGGTGGAACGCAGCACCTGCCCGAAGGCGCGCACGCCGTACGTGTACCCCTTCTCCTCGCGCAGCACCTTGTCCAGGCGCGAGGTGAGGGTGCCGCCGAGGCAGTACGTGCCGAGCACCTGGGCCGCCCAGACGCGGTCGTGACGGTCCGCGCCGATCCGGCCGATGAGGAGCTGCGTCTGGACCGCTCCGGGGCGGTCCACGATGACCACGCGGCCCGTGTCGTCGGCCGTCACCGGCGGCACCGGGAGCGGATCGGCGGAATTGCCGGTCCAGGCGCCCAGGGTGTCCGCCAGGACGGCGTCCAGGTCGATCCCGGTCAGGTCGCCGACGACCACCGCGGTGGCGGTCGCGGGGCGCACGTGGGCCTCGTAGAAGGCGCGCACGGCACCGGAGTCGATGCGGGCGACCGTCTCCTCGGTGCCCTGGCGGGGCCGGGAGATCCGCAGGTCGGCCGGGAACAGCTCCTTGGAGAGCTGCTTGGCGGCGCGGCGCTGCGGGTTGGCCGACTCGTGCGGGATCTCGTCGAGGCGGTTGCGCACCAGCCGGTCGATCTCGCTGTCCGCGAAGGCCGGGGCGCGCAGCGCCTCGGCGAGCAGGCCGAGCGCCTTCGCCAGGCGGGAGGCGGGAACCTCCAGCGAGACCCGCAGGCCCGGGTGGTCGGCGTGCGCGTCGAGGGTCGCGCCGCAGCGCTCCAGCTCCGCCGCGAACTCCTCGGCGGAGTGCTTGTCGGTGCCCTCGGACAGGGCGCGGGCCATGATGGTGGCCACCCCGTCCAGCCCCTCGGGCTCCGCGTCGAGCGGCGCGGCGAGGTTGATCTCGACGGCGACGACCTGCTGGCCCGGACGGTGGCAGCGCAGCAGGGTCAGCCCGTTGGAGAGCGCACCGCGCTCGGGGGCCGGGAAGGCCCACGGCCGGGCCTCGCCGGCCTCCGGCCGCGGGTGGAAGGTCATCGTGACGGCTGCGGTGTCGCTCACTGCTCCGCCCCTTCGTTCTCGTCGTTCTCGTCGGACTCGTCGGCCGGCAGGGGCTCGTACACGAGCACCGCGCGGTTGTCCGGGCGCAGTCGGGCGGCGGCCACGGCCTGCACCTCCTCGGCGGTGACGTCCAGGACGCGGCCGACGGCGGTCAGGGCGAGCTGCGGGTCGCCGAACAGGACCGCGAAGCGGCACAGTTCGTCGGCGCGGCCGGCGACCGTGCTCAGCCGGTCCAGCCACTCCCGTTCCAGCTGGGCCTGGGCGCGTTCCATCTCCTCGGCGGTGGGGCCCTCGGCGGCGAACCGCGCGAGTTCCTCGTCCACGGCCGCCTCGATGGCGGGCACCTCGACCCCGCTGGAGGTCTTGACGTCCAGCCAGCCGAGCGACGGCGCGCCCGCCAGGCGCAGCATGCCGAATCCGGCGGCCACGGCGCTCTGGTCGCGGCGGACCAGGCGGTTGTGCAGCCGCGAGGACTCGCCGCCGCCGAGGACGGTCAGCGCCACGTCGGCGGCGTCGCACTCGCGGGTGCCGTCGTGCGGCAGCCGGTAGGCGGCCATCAACGCGCGGGCCGGGACCTCCTCGACGATCTCCTCGCGCAGCTGGCCGCCCATGACCTCGGGCAGCGAGCCGTCGCGCGGCGGCTGCTTGCCGTCGTGCGAGGGGATGGAGCCGAAGTACTTCTCGACCCAGGCGAGCGCCTGCTCGGGGTCGATGTCACCGACGACCGAGAGCACCGCGTTGTTGGGCGCGTAGTACGTGCGGAAGAAGTGGCGCGCGTCCTCCAGGGAGGCGGCGTCCAGGTCGACCATGGAGCCGATCGGGGTGTGGTGGTACGGGTGTCCCTCGGGGTACGCGAGGGCGGTGAGCCGCTCGAACGCGGTGCCGTACGGCACGTTGTCGTACCGCTGGCGGCGCTCGTTCTTGACGACGTCGCGCTGGTTCTCCATGGACTCGTCGTCCAGGGCGGCCAGCAGCGAACCCATGCGGTCCGCCTCCAGCCAGAGGGCGAGCTCCAGCTGGTGGGCCGGCATCGTCTCGAAGTAGTTGGTGCGCTCGAAGCTGGTGGTGCCGTTCAGCGAACCGCCGGCGCCCTGGACGAGCTCGAAGTGCCCGGTGCCGGGTACGCTCGCGGACCCCTGGAACATCAGGTGCTCGAAGAGGTGAGCCAGACCGGTCCGGCCCTTGACCTCGTGGCGCGAGCCGACGTCGTACCAGAGGCAGACCGCGGCGACCGGGGTCAGGTGATCCTCGGAGAGCACCACGCGCAGGCCGTTGGCCAGCCGGTGCTCGGTCGCTGTCAGGCCGCCGGAGCCGGCCTGGGCTGTGGCCGTGTGACCCATGGGCATGTGGTCCCTTCGATCGCGATGCAGAGATTTCTGTCAGACCTGCCACTGTATGCAAGCGCGTCGACCACCGGAGAAGTTCCCGGGTTCACTCCTGGGTCGGAGTCGGCGTTGTCGGTGCCTCGGGACACAATGGTCCGCGTCACCACTGTCCGGAAGGCCGACCCAGCCTTGCGGCCACAGCCCGTCAGTCCCCGTCAGACCCCGAGTACACCCCCCTTTCATGGTTAAGGAGCCGCGCAGCGATGGCCCGCCGCAGCACGAAGACCCCGCCGCCGGAGGATTTCGAGGAGAAGATCCTCGACATCGACGTCGTCGACGAAATGCAGGGCTCCTTCCTCGAGTACGCGTACTCGGTGATCTACTCCCGTGCCCTGCCCGACGCCCGTGACGGCATGAAGCCGGTGCACCGGCGCATCGTCTACCAGATGAACGAGATGGGCCTGCGCCCCGACCGCGGCTACGTGAAGTGCGCGCGCGTCGTCGGCGAGGTGATGGGCAAGCTCCACCCCCACGGTGACGCGTCGATCTACGACGCCCTGGTGCGCATGGCCCAACCCTTCTCGATGCGGCTGCCGCTGGTCGACGGCCACGGCAACTTCGGTTCGCTCGGCAACGACGACCCGCCGGCCGCGATGCGTTACACCGAGTCGAGGATGGCCGACGCCGCCTCACTGATGACGGACGGCATCGACGAGAACACCGTCGACTTCGCCGCGAACTACGACGGCCAGGAGCGCGAGCCGGTCGTCCTGCCGGCCGCGTACCCCAACCTGCTCGTCAACGGCGCCTCCGGGATCGCCGTCGGCATGGCCACCAACATGGCCCCGCACAACCTCGGCGAGGTCATCGCGGCCGCCCGTCACCTGATCCGGTACCCGGAGGCGGACCTGGAGGCGCTGATGCGCTTCGTGCCGGGTCCCGACCTGCCGACCGGCGGGCGCATCGTGGGACTCGCCGGCATCAAGGACGCCTACGAGAACGGTCGAGGCACCTTCAAGATCCGCGCGACCGTCGCCGTGGAGGACGTGACCCCGCGCCGCAAGGGCCTGGTCGTCACCGAACTGCCCTTCACGGTCGGCCCCGAGAAGGTCATCGCGAAGATCAAGGACCTGGTCGGTTCCAAGAAGCTCCAGGGCATCGCGGACGTCAAGGACCTCACCGACCGCTCGCACGGCCTGCGCCTGGTCATCGAGATCAAGAACGGCTTCCACCCGGAGGCCGTCCTGGAGCAGCTCTACAAGCTGACGCCGATGGAGGAGTCCTTCGGCATCAACAACGTGGCGCTGGTCGACGGCCAGCCGCTGACGCTGGGCCTCAAGGAGCTGCTGGAGGTCTACCTCGACCACCGCTTCGAGGTCGTCCGGCGGCGCAGCGAGTTCCGGCGCGGCAAGCGGCGCGACCGACTGCACCTGGTCGAGGGGCTCCTCGTGGCGCTCCTCGACATCGACGAGGTCATCCGCCTCATCCGGGACAGCGACAACTCCGCGCAGGCCAAGGAACGCCTGATCGAGCACTTCTCCCTCAGCGAGATCCAGACCCAGTACATCCTGGACACCCCGCTGCGCCGGCTCACCCGCTTCGACCGGATCGAGCTGGAGTCCGAGCGCGACCGGCTGGCCGGCGAGATCGACGAGCTGACCGGGATCCTGGAATCCGACAACGAGCTGCGCAAGCTCGTCTCCTCGGAGCTGGCGGCGGTGGCGAAAAAGTTCGGCACCGAGCGCCGGACGGTGCTGCTGGAGTCGGCGGGCACGGCCATCGCGGCGGTTCCGCTGGAGGTCGCGGACGACCCGTGCCGGGTCCTGCTGTCGTCCACGGGTCTGGTGGCCCGTACGGCGAACGCCGAGCCGCTGCCCGAGGAGGAGGGCGGGTCCCGTGCGAAGCACGACCTGATCCTCTCGCAGGTGGCCGCGACCGCCCGCGCCGACGTGGGTGTCGTCACCTCGTACGGTCGTCTGCTGAGGCTGTCGGTGATCGACCTGCCGCAGTTGCCGGACACCCACTCCGCGCCGAACCTGGCGGGAGGCGCGCCCGTCACGGAGTTCCTGACCGGGCTGGAGGCGGACGAGACGGTGGTCTGCCTGCTCTCGCTGGACGAGTCCTCCCAGGGCCTGGCCCTGGGGACCGAGCAGGGCGTGGTCAAGCGCGTCGTGCCGGACTATCCGGCGAACAAGGACGAGCTGGAGGTCATCACCCTCAAGGAGGGCGACCGGATCGTCGGAGCGGTCGAGTTGCGCACGGGCGAGGAGGACCTGGTCTTCATCACCGACGACGCCCAACTGTTGCGCTACCCCGCGGCCCAGGTGCGCCCCCAGGGCCGCCCGGCGGGCGGCATGGCGGGCATCAAGCTCGCCGACAACGCCAAGGTGATCCACTTCTCGGCCGTGGACCCGGGCCGGGACGCCATGGTGTTCACGGTCGCCGGCTCGCACGGCACGCTGGACGACTCGCTGCTGTCGGCGAAGCTGACCCCCTTCGACCAGTACCCGCGCAAGGGACGGGCCACCGGCGGCGTGCGCTGCCAGCGGTTCCTGAAGGGCGAGGACGTGTTGGTGCTCGCGTGGGCCGGGGGCGCCCCGGTCCGGGCGTCCTCCAAGAACGGGGTACCGGCGGCGCTGCCGGCCGTCGACCCGCGCCGTGACGGGTCGGGCACGGCGTTGCCCGCTCCCGTCGGGGCACTGGCGGGCGGCGCCCTGTAACGGGACACACCGTGCGGGGGCGCCCTGTGGGGCGACGCCTCGCGACGTGCGGCGACTGACGTGTCAGATGCCGGGGCGTGCGGGGTGCGGGGTCTTCGGACCGCGCACCCCGCACGCCCATTAGTGTTTTCTTGATACATATCGGTGGGGGCGGGAGAGCGGATCTGATGAGTCGTCGGTCGAGCGGGTTGATCGGGGTCTGGGCCGAGGCCCAGCGCCAACAGCAGCGGACTCAACTGATCCAGCAGCGCGAGGCCGAGCGCAGACAGCGCGCCCACGAACGGGACGTGGCCCGGGGACAGCGGGAACAACAGGCCGCGTACAAACAGCACCGCGAGGCCGAGGCCCGGCGCAGGACCGAACGGCTCGACGCGGAAGTGGCCTCCCTCCAGGGATTGTTGGCGGCCGGCTGCCGGGCACCGGCCTTCCGCATGGCCGCCCTGGTCCGCTCCGAGCGACTGGAGCCCTTCAACCCGGGCACGCTCGCCCACCCCGTGCCGATGCCACACCTCCAGCAGTTCCAGCAGCAGGGCGGCGGCTGGGGCGGCGGCTCGAACCGGCGCGCGCAGGCGGAGCGCGAGGCGCACGAGCAGTACACCCGGGCCTGGCAGGCCGCCCACGCGGCGGAGCAGCAGCGACAGGGACAACTGGCCTCCTACCGACGTCAGTACGACGAGTGGGCGGCCGGGCAGCTCGTCGACGTCCGGGCGCACAACAGCGGCCTCGCCGAGCTGGCCGACGCGCTGCGGGCCGGGGACGCCGAGGCCGCCGTGGAGTACTTCTCGGCGGCGCTGTACTCCTCCACGGCGTGGCCCGAGGACCTGCCGCGGCAGGTGTCCGCCGCGTACGACCCGGCGGCCCGGCAGTTGGTGCTGGACTGGGAACTGCCGCGGTACGAGGTGGTCCCCGAGGCCAAATCGGTGCGCTACGTGCCGAGCACCGACCAGGACAAGGAGACCGCCAGGCCGGCCACTCAGCGCCGGGCCGTGTACCGGGACCTGCTGGCGCAGTGCGTGCTGCTGGTGCTGCGCGAGCTGTACGCGGCGGACGAGTTCGGCGCGTTGGACTCGGTGGTGGTCAACGGATTCGTGGACGACCACGATCCGGCGACCGGCCGGGAGGCGCAGATCGTCCTGGCCACCGTGCTCGCGGCGCGCTCCGACTTCACCGGGCTGCGCCTGGAGCAGGTCAGCGCGGTGGATTGCCTGGTCGACGGGCTGCGCGGGCATCTGTCGACCCGGCCCGACCAGCCGGCCGCCGTACGGTCGGGCCGCAGGCCCGGCGAGGTCGGCGCGGTCGTCAGCCACGGCGGGCACGCGGGCGGCGGCGCGGAGGAGCCGGACCTCTTCACGATGGATCCCATCGCTTTCGAGAACCTGGTCGCCGAACTGTTCCGGGCGATGGGCATGGAGGCGGTGACCACCCAACGGTCCGGTGACGGCGGGGTCGACGTGGAGGCGCTGGACCCGGCCCCGATCCGGGGCGGTCGGATCGTGGTGCAGGTCAAGCGCTACCGGAACACGGTCCCGCCGACGGCGGTGCGGGACCTGTACGGCACGGTTCAGGACGCGGGGGCGAACAAGGGGGTGCTGGTCACCACCTCGTCCTTCGGACCCGGGTCGTACACCTTTGCCAACGGCAAGCCGCTGGAGTTGGTTCCCGGGGTCGAGTTGGTGGACCTGCTGCACCGGTACGGGCTCCGGGGGCGCCTCGGCGGAGCGGCGAGCGGCCCGGCGGGGCGTGCGTCGGCGTCCGCCTCGGGTTCGGCGTCTGCCTCGACTTCGGCTGCGGCTTCGGCTTCGGCTTCGGAGGTGGCCACGGTCGCCGTCGCGATGCCCGCGTCCGTGTCCGCCTCGGTGCCCGCACAGCGTACGGGCACGGGCTCGGCGGGCGAGCACAACATCCTCGGCATGGACTGGTCGGGCGGCGTCGCGCTGGACGTGTGCGCGCTCGTCTGCGAGGGCAACCGGGTGCTGAGCGAGGACCACTTCGTGTTCTTCAACAACCCCCGCACGCCGGACGGTTCGGTTCGCTCCCGCGAGCGGGCCGCCCCCGACAAGGCGGCGGTCGAGGTCGACTTCGACGGGCTGCCGCGCCACGCCGACCGCCTGGTGCTCGCCGCCGCCATCGACCCGGAGGTCAACCCGGACGCCGACCTGGCGGGCTTCACCGACGCCCGGATCCGCCTCCTCACGCCGGACGGCGGGGAGATCGACCAGCTGGAGGTCTCCGACGGCCGGGCGGGCGAAACCGCCCTGGTGCTCGGATCGTTCCGGCGCCGGCCGAACGGCGACTGGAAGTTCGTCATCGGCGGCAAGGGCTACCGGGGCGGCCTGGAGGACCTCCTGCGCGAGTACGGCATCGAGGTCGCCTAAGTGGTCTGCGTCGTAAGTCCTTCGGGGGTTGATCACGCGGCCTTGGCGGCGGAGGATTCTTCTGGGTGATCGGCGGTGTGCTGGTCGAGCCTGGCCAGGAGATCGTCCAGGTCGGAGGTGG
>NZ_JAPNLK010000053.1 GCF_026627505.1 Streptomyces sp. H27-H5
CCTCCGCCGCGAAGTCCTCCAACTCGCCACGTACAGCCGCAATTTCGTCCGGAGTCACGCTCACTCAACGCAACACCGAACCAGAAGGACACGCTCAATCACAGCCGACCTGACCAAGCCCTACTAGGATCGACCCCATGACCTCACGGCCCATCAGGATCCTCCTCGCCGAGGACCAGTCCATGGTCCGGGAGGCGTTGGCCGCGTTGCTCGGCCTCGAACCCGACATCGAAGTCCTCGTCCAGGTCGCGCGCGGCGACGAGGTGGTGGCCGCGGCCCGCGCCCACGACGTGAACGTCGCCCTGCTGGACATCGAGATGCCCGGCATGACGGGCATCGAGGCCGCGGCCGCACTGCGGGCGGCCCTGCCCGGGCTGCGCATCGTCGTCCTCACCACCTTCGGCCGCCCCGGCTACCTGCGCGGCGCGATGGAGGCGGGAGCCTCCGCGTTCCTCGTCAAGGACGCGCCGGCCGCGCAGTTGGCGGACGCGGTACGCCGGGTCCTGGCGGGGGAGCGCGTCATCGACCCCACCCTGGCGGCGGCGGCCCTCGCGGAGGGCGCGAACCCGCTGACGGACCGGGAGCGGGAGGTCCTGCGGGCGGCGGAACGCGGCGCGACCAACGCGGAACTGGCCGAACGCCTGCACCTGTCCCCGGGCACCGTGCGGAACTACCTCTCGACGGCGATCCAGAAGCTCGCCGCCCGCAACCGCGCCGAAGCCATCCGCACGGCCCGCGAGAAGGGCTGGCTCTGATCGGCCCCGGTCCGGTCCTCAGTTCAGGAGGGCCCGGGCCGACACGGCCTCCGCGCGGATCCGGGCCGCCGCCCCCACGTCCACCGCGTCCACCACCTCCGCGTACGCCTCCAGCTCCACCGCCCCCGTCACGAACTCGCCCCGCTCCACCAGCAACCGCCCCCGCTCGTAGCGCAGCGACGCCGGGTGCGACGGCAGCAGCAGCGACAGGTCCAGCGCCCACAGCGCGACCGCCGAGTGCTCCGGCCGGGTCGAGGCCCACGCCCGGATGTTGTTCAGGATCCGCAGCACGACGTCCAACGTGCGCGCCGGAGTCCTGGGCTCTGCGGCCGACTCCGCGGGACCGGCGCCCAGCGAGGCGCCCCCCGCGAACGGGTCCACGACGACCCCCTCCTCCGGGTCGCCGAAACCCACCACGAAGTGCCCCGGCAGGCCCAGCCCGTACACCGGCGCGCCCGCCCGCCGCGCCACCTCCAGCCAGACCACCGACAGCAGGATCGGCAGGCCCCGGCGGCGCCGCAGCACCTGGTGCAGCAGGGAGGACGACAACCGTTCGTAGTCCGCCGGCGTGCCGTGGAAGCCCAGCCGGCCACCCAGCAGCTCCGTCACGGCCGAGGCCCACGCCCGCCCGCCGCGCAGGCCGTACGGCAGCATGCCCGCCAGCCTGTCGAGCTCGATCTGCGCCCAGTCGATGCCGCGCTCGTCGAGGTCGGGGTCGGCCTCCGCCGCCAGCAGCAGGCACAGCAGGGCCAGGTCCGGCCGCTCCGAGCGGGCCTCCTCCGCGAACCGGGCCCGCGACGCGGAACTCACGCCGCCGCCCGGAAGTGGTGGTAGGCGTGGTGCGTCGCGAAGCCCAGGCCGTCGTACAGGGCCCGCGCGCCCGGGTTCTCCGCCTCCACCTGGAGCCAGGCCGCCGAGGCGCCCTCCTCCAGGGCCCGCCGGGACAGCGCCGCCATCACGGCCGTGGCCAGGCCCTGCCGCCGGTGCTCAGGATCGACGTCCACCGCGCCGAAACCGGCCCAGCGCCCGTCCACCACCATCCGCCCGATCGCCCGGCCGCCGCCCAGCACGGCGAACCACACCGAGGGCCCCTCGACCAGCATCCGGCGCGCCAGGTCGGGGTCGCGGACCTTCCCGTAGCGGGACAGCCACCGCTCGTCCGGGGCGCGCAGCAGCCGTACGTCCGACACGTCCGCGTCCACGTCCGCGATCGGCGCGAGCGCCCCGATCCGCACCTGCGCCGAGACCTCGTTGACCCACCCCAGCCGCTCCAGCTCCGCGCACAGCAGCTCCTGGGTCCCCGCCGCGCCCGTCGCGGCCTGCACATACGCCGGAAGTCCGCGCTCCGCGTACCAGGACGTCACCCGCGCGAGTGCTTCCGGGACGGGTATCCCCGGGTCACCGAGCGGAAGCACCGAGTTGGCCCGCCGGGTGAAGCCCCCGGCCGCACGCAGCGTCCACGCGCCGAGCGGCTCGCTCTCCAGCGGCTGCCAGGCCCGCGCCGTCACCCGCGCGAGCTCCTCGAAGGAGGCCGCGGGACCCCTGCGGCGGGCCGGCGCGGCGGGCACCGTCTTGCCCGCCACCAGCGAGGATTCCGCGATGCGGACGGTCGTGCCGTCCTTGCGTGTGATCGTGAGCACACCGTCGTTCCAGGATGTGAGAACCCCGATGGTGTCCGTGAACGAGGGGGAGCCGCTCCGCCCGTCCTCCACCCGTCGTACAGAGACTCGTTTACCCACGTCAGCAGCGGTGATACGGATCTCCAGCAGCCCACCGGCAGTGATTTCCACAGCTCTGTCCGCCCCTCCTGTTCGGATCGTGCCCGGGAACGGAGATACTAGGTGCGGGCATCGACGACGCCGCGCTCCCGCGCGATATGGAAAGCCCTACCGAGGAGGAACGAGAGCGTGACCTACGTCATCGCGGAGCCTTGTGTCGACGTCAAGGACAAGGCATGCATCGAAGAGTGCCCCGTCGACTGCATCTACGAGGGCCAGCGGTCCTTGTACATCCACCCGGACGAGTGCGTCGACTGTGGTGCGTGTGAGCCGGTCTGCCCGGTCGAGGCCATCTTCTACGAGGACGACACTCCGGAGGAGTGGAAGGACTACTACAAGGCGAACGTCGAGTTCTTCGACGAGCTCGGTTCGCCCGGTGGTGCCTCGAAGCTGGGCCTGATCGAGCGCGATCACCCCTTCGTCGCCGCCCTGCCCGCGGACATCAACGCGTCGCACTGACGACGCCGGTCCAGGCAAGGCGCGTACATCCTCGGTCCCGTTCGGCTGCCCGCCGCGACGGGACCGAGTCGTTCCGGCCGCACGCGGCGCCCCGTACCAGCAGAAAGCAGAGACCACCGTGGCCGCAGTATCCGACCGTCTTCCCGCCTTCCCCTGGGACAAGCTGGAGCCGTACAAGGCGACGGCGGTCGCCCACGCGGACGGGATCGTCGACCTGTCGGTCGGCACGCCCGTCGACCCGGTCCCCGAGGTCATCCGGCGCGCCCTGATCGAGGCCGCGGACTCCCCGGGCTACCCGACGGTGTGGGGCACGGTCGCCCTGCGCGACGCGATCACCGGATGGCTGCGCGGACGCCTCGGCGCGAGCGCCGCCGGACACCGCAACGTGCTGCCGGTGGTCGGCTCCAAGGAACTGGTGGCCTGGCTGCCGACCCAACTGGGCCTCGGCACGGGCGACAAGGTGGCCTACCCCCGGCTCGCCTACCCGACGTACGAGGTCGGCGCGCGCCTGTGCGGCGCCGAGGCCGTCGTGTACGACGACCCGACCGAACTCGACCCGGCCGGCGTGAAGCTGCTGTGGCTCAACTCCCCGTCCAACCCCACCGGCAAGGTCATCCCCAAGGAAGACCTGATCCGGATCGTGGCCTGGGCGCGCGAGCACGGCGTCCTGCTGTTCAGCGACGAGTGCTACCTGGAACTGGGCTGGGACACCGACCCCGTCTCGGTCCTCCACGACGACGTGTGCGGCGGCTCGTACGAGGGCATCGTGGCCGTCCACTCGCTCTCCAAGCGGTCCAACCTCGCCGGGTACCGGGCCGCCTTCATCGCCGGTGACGCCGCGGTGCTGGGCGAGCTGCTGGAGATCCGCAAGCACGGCGGCATGATGACCGCCGCCCCCGTACAGAACGCCGTGGTCGCGGCCCTCGGCGACGACGCCCACGTCGCCGCGCAGCGCGCCCGCTACGCGGCCCGCCGCGACGCGCTGCGCACCGCGCTGGAGGCGCACGGCTTCCGCATCGAGCACAGCGAGGCCGGCCTGTACCTGTGGGCGACCCGCGACGAGCCCTGCTGGCAGACCGTGGCCCACCTCGCCGAGCTGGGCATCCTGGTCGCCCCGGGCGACTTCTACGGGGAGGCGGGCGCGAACTTCGTCCGCGTCGCCGTCACCGCCACCGACGAGCGGGTCGAGGCCGCGGTCAAGCGCCTCGGCTGAGCCGGGAGCGGCCCGCGGGGCACCGCGGACAGCCCGAGGGGCCGGGAGTTCGTGCTCCCGGCCCCTCGGTGTTCTCGTCCGCGCGGTGGTCAGCCGCCCAGACCGCCGGCCAGCGGCAGGCCGCCCAGCGGGAGGGTCTCGGCCGAGGGCAGCCCGGAGGTGGGCAGCGCGTCGGTCGGCAGCCCCGAGGTCGGCAGGCCCGAGGTCGGCAGGCCGGCCAGCAGCGGGCCGGCCGCGCCGGTGAGTTCGGCCGGGGCGGCCTTCGTCACGGCGTCCGTGGCCGTCGCGGCGGTGTCGCCCGCGCCGGCGGCGGCGTCCGGCGCGGTGAGCGCGCCCAGTTGCGGCACGGACTCCAGGCCCGCGGCGCTGGCCGCGCCGGCCGCACCGACCACGGGAGCTGCGCCGGCTGCGAGGAGCAGCGCGGCACGGGCGATCCGACGGGTCAGGGGGAGGGACATGTTGCTCCTAAGCGGTAGCGGCTGAGTACGCCGTGTACAACCGCTCATGGGGCGGGCGAAGTTGCGGACGCGTCGGGTAAAGGATCAGTAACGCATCGTTTAATCGGCTTCCGGGAAAAGCGCACCGGACACGCGCCCACCAGGCGTTCCGTCCGACCGGACCCCCCGAGGTCCCCCGAACCGGTCACCCCCGTACGAGGGACGTCCCGCACGCCCGAACGAGCCCCTGATCGAGGCCGTGAACGAGCCGGTGAACGAGCCCCCGGTCGCGCCGCCTTCGACCGGCCTCGCGTCGTGGCGTTCGACGGACCTCCTCAGCGCGCCAGGAAGATCCGCACCCCGTCGGAGCCCGCGGCGGGCGCATCGCCGGCCACGCCCCCGGCCCCCGTCCCGCCCTTCGCCCGCCACCGGCCGTCGGACTCGCCCGCGACCCAGCTCCCCGGGGCGTACGACACCCGCGCGATGCCCATGTCGCGCGCGTGCGCCACCGCCCACTGCGCCACCAGCCGGTTGCGCCGCCGCTCGGCCTCGTCGGTGCCGCGCGTCGGCGCGACCGCGACCTCGCTCTGCCCGACCGGACCGGATTCCCCGGCGGTCGCCGGCTCGGCGCGGGCGTCGAGCCGCATCTGCTTGCCGAAGATCCGCGTCAGCTCCGTCCGCACCCGCTCCGGATCGCCCGGCGCGGTGGGAGCGGGACCGCCGCAGTCCACCGAGCCCTCGCCGCCGAACGCCGCGGTCAGCACGACCGCGTCCGGCTCGTGCTTCGCGTACGCCTGCGGGAAACCACTGAGCTGTACCTTCTGCGCGGCCACCGTCAGGGGGAGCCGCGAGTACCCCTTCACCTCGGCGAGCCGGTCGTAGAAGATGCCCGCCGAGTACACCGGGTCCATGATCTGCGCCGCGGTGCCCCAGCCCTGCGAGGGCCGCTGCTGGAACAGCCCGAGCGAGTCCCGGTCGCCGTGGTCCAGATTGCGCAGCGCCGACTCCTGCATCGCGGTCGCCAGCGCGATCGTCACCGCCCGCTCCGGAAGCCCCTTCGCGATGCCGACGGCGGCTATCGTCGACGCGTTCGCCGCCTGCTCCGGGGACAACTCGTAGGACTGGCCCGAGCCGTCGTCGCCGCCCGCCCCCGAGGTCCGGGCCGTGCAGTACGGGGGACCGTCACCGCCGGTCGACTCGTACTGGACGACGAGGTAGCCGCCGAGCGCGAGCAGCACGAGCAGGCCGGCGACCTTGGGCCAAGGCCGACGGCGACGCGGACGGGGGTGATCGGTGCGGGACACGCGGCCCACCGTACTTGAGGCGGGTGACGGGCTCCCCTGACGAGTCCCCCGACTTCGGAACGGGCTTCGAGGCGGGCCCTCGGGGAGCCCTTCGGGACGCGTCCACCCGACGGACGGACCGGGCCCCGCGGCGACCCGGGCGTTAGGGTCGGTTCCATGTCCCCATCCGAGCTGGACCTCACCCTGGACGCTGCCGAGCTGACCGCCCGGCTCGTCGACATCCCTTCCGTGAGCGGCGACGAGAAGGTACTCGCCGACCTCGTGGAACACGCGCTGCGCGGCCTCCCGCACCTCACCGTCGACCGCTTCGGCAACAACGTCGTCGCCCGCACCCACCTCGGTCGCGGCGAACGCGTCGTGCTCGCCGGGCACCTCGACACCGTGCCGATCGCCGACAACGTCCCGTCCCGACTGGACGAGAACGACGTCCTGTGGGGCTGCGGCACCACCGACATGAAGTCCGGCGTCGCCGTGCAACTGCGCATCGCGGCCACCGTGCCCGAGCCGAACCGGGACCTCACCTTCGTCTTCTACGACCAGGAGGAGGTCGCCGCCGACCTCAACGGCCTGGGCAAGGTCGCCGAGGCCCACCCCGACTGGCTCGTCGGCGACTTCGCGGTCCTGCTCGAACCCTCCAACGCCGAGGTCGAGGGCGGCTGCCAGGGCACCCTGCGGGTCCTGCTGCGCACCAGCGGCGAACGCGCCCACTCGGCGCGCAGTTGGATGGGCTCCAACGCCATCCACGGCGCGGGCCCGATCCTTGCCACCCTGGCCGCGTACGAACCGCGCAAGCCCGTCATCGACGGGCTGGAGTACCACGAGGGCCTCAACGCGGTCCGCATCGAGGGCGGCGTCGCCAACAACGTCATCCCGGACTCCTGCACGGTGACGGTCAACTTCCGCTACGCCCCCGATCGGGACGAGGCGGAGGCCCTGGCCCACGTCAAGGAGGTCTTCGCGCACTGTGACGTCACCGAGTTCGTGGTCGACGACTCCTCCGGCGGCGCCCTGCCCGGCCTCGCCCACCCGGCGGCCGCGGCGTTCATGGAGGCCGTCGGCGGCCGGGCCATGCCCAAGTTCGGCTGGACGGACGTATCCCGCTTCAGCGCCCTCGGCGTCCCCGCGGTCAACTACGGTCCGGGCGACGCGCTGCTGGCCCACAAGGTCGACGAGCGGGTCGAGACGAAGGCGATCCTGCACTGCGAGGAACGACTCCGTGCCTGGCTGACCTCCTGAATTCCGCTTCTCGTCACCTTTGTGCGCCTACCCTGATCCAACGATCAGCAGGAGGGAGCACATCATGGGCAACCCCGGCAATCCCGGCGGGAACGCTCGTCGTCGGCCCGAGGAGCAGCAGCTCGGCCCGGTGCTGCGCAGGCGGAGTCAGGTCCAGGCGGGCAGTACGACGGACCAGCGGCTGCTGGACTCGGCCGGACCCTCCGAATGGGTGCACACCGATCCCTGGCGGGTCCTGCGCATCCAGTCGGAGTTCATCGAGGGCTTCGGCACGCTGGCGGAGTTGCCGCCGGCGATCAGCGTGTTCGGATCGGCCCGTACTCCGGTGGACTCGCCGGAGTACGAGGCCGGCGTACGGATCGGGCACGCGCTCGTCGACGCCGGCTTCGCCGTCATCACGGGCGGCGGCCCCGGCGCCATGGAGGCGGCCAACAAGGGCGCCCGCGAGGCCAACGGCATCTCGGTCGGCCTGGGCATCGAGCTGCCCTTCGAACAGGGCCTGAACCAACACGTCGACCTGGGCCTGAACTTCCGTTACTTCTTCGTCCGCAAGACGATGTTCGTGAAGTACAGCCAGGGCTTCGTGGTCCTGCCGGGCGGACTCGGCACGCTGGACGAGATGTTCGAGGCGCTGACCCTGGTCCAGACGCAGAAGATCACCCGCTTCCCGATCGTGCTGTTCGGCACGGAGTACTGGAGCGGGCTGATCGACTGGCTGAAGAACACGGTGATCGCGCAGGGCAAGGCCTCCGAGCGCGACCTGTACCTCTTCCACGTCACCGACGACGTGGACGAGGCGATCGCGCTGGTGACCAAGGAAGTCGGCAAGTAGGTCCGTCGACGCGCTACGCGAGTCCCCGGCGGGCGACCGCCGGGGGCCGCAGCCCCTGGATCGAGCGCACCATGTCCAGGACCTGCCGTGTCTCCGCGACCTCGTGGACCCGGTAGACCTGCGCGCCCAGCCAGGCCGAGACGGCCGTCGTGGCCAGGGTGCCCAGCAGGCGCTCCTTGACCGGCTTGTCGAGGGTCTCGCCCACGAAGTCCTTGTTGGACAGGGAGACCAGCACCGGCCAGCCGGTGTCGGTCATCTCCGCCAGGCGCCGGGTGGCCTCCAGCGAGTGGCGGGTGTTCTTCCCGAAGTCGTGACCCGGATCGATCATGATCGCGTCCCGCCGGACGCCCAGCGAGGCCGCCCGTTCGGCCAGCCCCACCGTGACGCGCAGGATGTCCGCCATCACGTCCTCGTACGAGGTCCGGTGCGGGCGGGTGCGCGGCTCGACCCCGCCGGCGTGGGTGCAGACGATGCCGACGTCGTACCGGGCGGCGACCTCCGCCAGCCGGGGGTCCACCCCGCCCCACGCGTCGTTCAGCAGATCGGCGCCGGCCTCGCACACGGCCTCGCCGACCTCGTGCCGCCAGGTGTCCACGCTGATCACCACGTCCGGGTGGCGTCGCCGCACCTCGGACACGAACCCGACGGTGCGGCGGGCCTCCTCGACCGCGTCCACGTGCTCGCCCGGCCCGGCCTTGACCCCACCGATGTCGATGATCGCGGCGCCCTCGGCGACCGCCTGCTCGACCCGGTCCAACGCGGGCTCGTCGCGGAACGTCGCGCCCTGGTCGTAGAAGGAGTCCGGAGTCCGGTTCACGATGGCCATGATCACCGGCTCGTCGGTGTCGAACTCGCGCCTGCCCAGTCGCAGCATCCCGCTCTTTCCTCCTTCGGCGACCCTCTCGCCTCGTCTGTGACCTTAACCTGGTGCCCGGAAGCCTCTCAGGGAGATGATCGTGTTCTGGTTCTTGCTGATCGCGCTGGTCGTGGTCGTCGCCGCGGTCACCCTCGCGGTCGTCGGTGGAGGTGCCGAGGCGGTCCTGCCCGAGGCCGAGCCGGACCGGGTGGCCGACGGGCTGCCCGAGGCCCGCCCCGTCGCCCGGACGGACATCGACGCGCTCCGCCTGCCCGTCGCCCCGCGCGGCTACCGGATGGCCGAGGTCGACGACGTACTGGACCGGCTGGGAGCCGAGCTGGCGGAGCGCGACGCGCGGATCGCGGAACTCACGGCGCGGCTCGCGGCCGCGCCCGAGGACGCCGCGCCCCCCGCCGAGGCGGGCCGGGTGGACCTCGGCAAGGACGGCCGATGACGGGCTCCGCGGTCATCGGCCCCGACGGCGACCCGCGCTGTCCGTGGGCCGTGTCCACCGAGGACTACCTCGACTACCACGACACGGAATGGGGCCGCCCGGTCCACGGGGACGACGCGCTGTACGAGCGGCTGTGCCTGGAGGCGTTCCAGTCGGGCCTGTCCTGGATCACGATCCTGCGGCGGCGCGAGGGCTTCCGGAAGGCGTTCGCGGACTTCGAGATCGCGGCCGTGGCACGGTTCGACGAGAGCGACGCGGCACGGTTGCTGCTGGACGAGGGCATCATCCGCAACCGGCTGAAGATCGAGGCCACGCTGGCGAACGCGCGGGTCCTGGCGGGCTGGAAGGAAGGGCGGCTGGACGAGCTGATCTGGTCCCACGCCCCGAAGCGGCCGGGTCGGGCGCCGAGGACCGTCGCCGACGTCCCGGCGATCACCGACGAGTCCACGGCCCTCGCGAAGGAACTCAAGAAGGCCGGCATCCGCTTCGTCGGCCCGACCACCGCCTACGCCCTGATGCAGGCCTGCGGTCTGGTCAACGACCACCTCGCCGACTGCGTCTCCCGCGACGGACCCTGACCGCACCCCGGCCGCCGACGCGCCGACGCGCCGGCGGCCGGGGCGCGGTGCGTGCCTGATCGGCCGACCGCCGGTCGGCCGATCAGCGACCCAGGTACTTCGGGGTCTCCTTCGCCAGGAACGCCCGCACCGCGATCCCGTGGTCCTCGGACGCCCCGGCACGCGTCTGGAGCTCGTCCTCGCGGGTGAGGGCCTCGGAGAGGCCGTGGGAGGCCCCGTACGCCAGGGACTCCTTGAGGGCCGCGTAGGCCACCGTGGGACCCGCCGCGAGGGCGCGGGCCACGGACTCGGCCTCGGCGGCCAGCGACTCGGACGGCACCAGGCGGTTCGCGATGCCCAGCTCGAACGCCTCCTTCGCCTTCACGGACCGCGGGAAGAGCAGCAGGTCACAGGCGCGCGAGGCGCCGATCAGGCGCGGCAGGGTCCAGGACACGCCCGAGTCGGCGGTCAGCGCGACCCCCGCGAACGAGGTGTTGAACGACGCCGTGTCGGCCACCACCCGGAAGTCGGCCGCCAGCGCGAAACCGAAGCCGGCCCCGGCGGCGACACCGTTGACGCCCGCGACCACCGGCTTCGGCATCCGCGTGAGCGCCCGCACGATGGGGTTGTAGTGCTCCGCGACCGTGCTCATCGTCAGCGACGAACCGGTCTCGCGGTCGGCGGCCAGGTTCCCGATGTGCTCCTTGAGGTCCTGACCGACGCAGAAGGCCCGGTCGCCGGCCGCGGTCAGCAGGACCGCCCGTACCGCCGTGTCCGAGCCGGCCTCCTCGACCGCGTCGCGCAGGGCGACCTTGGTCTCGGTGTTCATGGCGTTCATCGCGTCGGGCCGGTTGATCGTGATGGTCGCGAGTCCGTCGGTCACTTCGTAGAGCACGCTGTCGGCCATGGCGGGGGTCCCCCTTCGTCGCGGGTTTGGCTACCGGCCGGTATCGGTCGGTGCAAGGGCCAGCATGGCGGACCCGAACCCGGCCGGGCATGTGATGTGCGTCAATAAAGCCGACGGCTCTTGCCGGGGCAGCGGCGAAGTATCGCAGGCGGGTCCCCGAAATGAGTGGTTTTGGTCAAGCGCGTTGCAGAAGCGTTCCCGACCGATGTTGGTCATCGGGTCCTGACATGCGGGATAATGGCCGGGAAGCAATGTGTTCGATGCCGGGTATTAGGCGCCTGAATGGGGCCGTCGGCTGACGATGAGCTGGTTTCAGGAAGGGGAACGAGCATGGCGGCCATGAAGCCGCGGACGGGCGACGGCCCGCTCGAGGTCACCAAGGAGGGGCGGGGCATCGTCATGCGCGTACCGCTCGAGGGCGGCGGTCGGCTCGTCGTCGAGCTGACTCCGGACGAAGCGGACGCCCTGGGTGACGCCCTGAAGAAGGTCGTCGGCTAACCGGTCGGCAGTACTTTCACCATGCATTCTCTGCACTGCCCCGGCCGCGTCACGCGGCCGGGGCAGTGTTGTTCCCGGGGCGTGGTCGCGAGGTCGCGCCGACACCGGTCCGGGGGCGCGCGCCGTGCCCGGGGCGCGCGGCGACATCCGTTCCCCCGCGGCGGCGTCGTTCCCCGCGGCGACCGGGCGCGGCGGATCAGCGTCGGACCGAGCACAGCAGGCCGTCGCCCACGGGGAGCAGCGCGGCCTCCAGGGCGGGGCTCTCACGGACGGTGCGCAGCAGTTCGCGGACCCGGAGCACCTCCACGGGCTGGGCCGCGGAGTCGACCGTGCGGCCGTCCGAGAAGACCCCCTCGAAGCACACCAGCCCGCCGGGCCGCAGCAGCCGCAACGATTCCGCGAGGTAGTCCAGGGACTCGGAGGGGTCCCCGTCGCAGAAGACCAGGTCGTACCCGCCGTCGGCGAGCCGCGGCAGTACGTCCAGCGCGCGGCCGGGGATGAAGCGGGCCCGGTTGCCCGCGAAGCCGGCGGCGCGGAACGCCTGGCGGGCGAAGGCCTGTCGGTCGGCCTCGGGATCCACGGTGGTCAGCACCCCGTCGGGGCGCATCCCGTGGAGGAGGTGGATGCCGGAGACGCCGGTGCCGGTGCCGATCTCGGCGACCGCCTTGGCGTCCGCGGTGGCGGCCAGCAGACGCAGCGCTGCCCCGGTTCCGGGGGAGACCGAACGCAGTCCCGCCTCCCTGGACCGGTCGCGGGCCCATCGCAGAGCGTCGTCCTCGGCGACAAACGCGTCGGCGAACGCCCAGCTCGTCTGCCGGTTGCCGCTAATGACCCTCTCCTGTCCCCATAGTTGGCGCAACGGTGACTGTATCCGTTGACGTCGGGAACCCGCAGATGGGACCGGGCGTTGAAAGAGGTGTGCGCGGGACGGACGTCGGAGGTCGGCGAACACCCGTGGACGAGACGGCGAGCGGGGGCGTCGGAAGGCCCGCGACCCGTGCAAAGTTACTGCAAAGATCTTTATCCGGAGCTGACGGGAGGGGTGGCTATGGTAGGGACTCCACTGGACACCACCAGAGCCGACAGGGGAGGTGCGGCTGCGCCTGTGGATCGTGGGGGCGTGCTCAGACGCCTCTTCTGGTCGGCCGGCGAGCCGAAATCCGTGACCGACATTGCTGACCGCTTCCACACCGCCGCATCCGCTACCACCGCGACCTTTGCCGCCGATGCGGGCTCGCAGGCGTGGACCCCTCCCTCGTGGGAGGAGATCGTCAGCACGCACAGTGCGCGGGTCTACCGTCTCGCCTACCGCCTGACGGGCAACCAGCACGACGCCGAGGATCTGACGCAGGAAGTCTTCGTCCGCGTCTTCCGCTCGCTGTCCACGTACACGCCCGGCACGTTCGAGGGCTGGCTGCACCGCATCACGACGAACCTCTTCCTGGACATGGTGCGCCGCAAGCAGCGGATCCGCTTCGACGCGCTCGGTGATGACGCCGCCGAGCGGCTGCCCAGCCGTGAGCCGTCCCCCCAGCAGGTGCTGCACGACACGCACTTCGACGCGGACGTGCAGCAGGCGCTGGACACCCTCGCCCCCGAGTTCCGCGCGGCCGTGGTGCTGTGTGACATCGAGGGCCTGTCGTACGAGGAGATCGCCGCCACGCTCGGCGTGAAGCTCGGCACCGTGCGCAGCCGCATCCACCGCGGCCGCTCCCACCTGCGCAAGGCGCTCAAGCACCGGTCTCCCGAGGCCCGTGCGGAGCAGCGCGCGCTGGCCGGGGTGGCGGTGGGTGCGCCGGGTGCCGGGGGAGAGGGCGGAGCCGAGTGACCGGAGCCCGACCGTCCCCCGCCGAACTACATCTGGGCGACCGTCTCGCCGCCCTCGTGGACGGCGAGTTGAGCCATGACGTGCGCGAGCGGGTGCTCGCCCACCTGGCCACCTGCCCCAAGTGCAAGGCCGAGGCCGACGCGCAGCGTCGGGTGAAGAGCATGTTCGTGGAGAGCGCGCCCCCGCCGCTGTCCGCGGGACTGCTGGCCCGCCTCCAAGGCCTGCCGGGTGGCAATCCCGACGGCCCGCCGCCGCCCTCCGGCCCGCCGGGCGCCGACCCGTTGTCCTCCTTCGGGTACGCCGCACCGGCGCCTTCGCGCGAGGGTTTCCGGATCCATGAGATGGGGCGACCCAGACGTCGCTTCGCGTTCGTCGCCGCGGGAGCCGTGTCGTTGGCCGCGATCGCGCTCGGCGGGTCGCTGCCGCTGGACGCCGTCGAGCCGAACGCCCGGGGAGACGCGCCCGCCACCCGGCCCGGGCCGTACGCGCCGTTGACCGACGCCGTGGTCCGTGACCGGCTGCCCAGCCCCGGCGGCCTGCCCACGCTGACCTCGCCCGGCCCCACCGTGTCGGCCCGCCCGGCGGTCTCGCTGTCCCGGTGACGACCCCCGCCCCGTGCCCCGTCGTTCGCGTCGCGGGTTCGGGGGCGGGGCTCCCCCCGATGGCCGGACCTGGTTGAATCGGCGGCAGATGCGCCGCCCGGCGGTGCGACAGGTACGCGGGGAGCGCGCATGTCCGACAGCCAGCAGACCGATGCGTCGCGGGCGCCACAGTGGTGGAGCCGGCCCGACGGCCCTGCGAAGGCGCGTCCGGCGGAGGTGCCCCCGCAGCGCTCGGACCCGGAACACGGGGCCCTGCCCCACCCGGACGCCGCTCCCGATCATGACGCCGCTGCGGACGCGACCGCCGCTCCGTACGCGAAAGCCGCTCCGGACCCGGACACCGCGACCGTGATCGGTGCCGAGGCCGGTCCCGAGGTCGATCCCTTCGGCGAGGCCGATCCCGACGCGGGCCCCGAAGCCGCGCCGCGGTACGACCCCTGGGCCGCCCGGCCGCTGCACGTGGTGGACCGGGGTCCGGAGCCGCGCGGGTTCCGGATGTGGCAGGTGGTGGCCCTCGCGGTCGGCGTCGCCCTCCTCGCCGGCGGCGTCGGCGGCTACCTGGGCGTCCTCGCGGAGCGCCGCAGCAGCATCCGCCTCGAACTCCCGCAGGCCGCCGTCGACTCCAAGGGGCGGGCCCCCGACAGCGTCGCCGGGATCGCCGCCTCGGCGCTGCCCGGTGTGGTCACCCTCCACGTCAGCGGCGGCGGGGGCAGCGGCACGGGCACGGGCTTCGTGCTCGACCCGCAGGGACACATCCTCACCAACAACCACGTCGTCGCGGACGCCAAGGACATAACGGTCACCTTCAGTACCGGGGAGAGCGTGCCCGCCCAACTCGTCGGCCGGGACGGCGGCTACGACCTGGCCGTGGTCAAGGTCGACGGGGTGCGGGGCCTGCGGCCCCTGGCCCTCGGGAACTCCGAGAACGTCAAGGTCGGCGACCCGGTGGTGGCCATCGGAGCCCCCTTCGACCTCTCCAACACCGTCACCGCGGGCATCATCAGCGCCACCGGCCGCCCCATCACCGCGGGGGGCGACAAGGGCGACGGCAGCGACATCAGCTACGTCGACGCCCTCCAGACCGACGCACCCATCAACCCCGGCAACTCCGGCGGCCCGCTCCTGGACGCCCGCGCCCACGTCATCGGCATCAACAGCGCCATCCGGGGCGCCGACAAGAGCGCGGACGGCGACGAGGACGACCGCCAGAGCGGCAGCATCGGCCTCGGCTTCGCCATCCCCGTGAACCAGGGCAAGCGGGTCGCGGAGGAACTCATCAGCACCGGGCACGCCACCCATCCGGTCATCGGAGTCACCCTCGACATGCAGTACAAGGGCGACGGAGCCCGTGTCGGGACCAAGGCCGGGGACGGCAAGCCCTCGGTCGTCGCCGACGGGCCGGGAGCCCGCGCCGGGATCAAGGCGGGCGACGTGATCACCAAGGTGGACGGGCAGCGGGTGCACGGCGGGGACGAGCTGATCATCAAGATCCGGGCCCACCGGCCGGGGGATTCGCTGAACCTGACCGTGCTGCGCGACGGCAGGGAGCGCACGCTGGACGTGGTGCTGGGTTCGGCCGACGGCTCGTGACACCGGGAGCCGGCTCGTGACACCGGGAGCGCGCCCGACGCCCCCCCGGCGCCGGACGGCGACGAAAGTGGTACCCGTGCGGTACGGGCGTATGGGTCCCGAGGCATCGCCGGGTACCGTTGTCCTGGCCCGACGTGAAGAGAGCCGAGGAGCGGCAAGGTGTTCAACGACATAGGCGCACTCGAACTGGTCACGATCGTCGTGCTGGCCATTCTCGTGTTCGGCCCGGACAAACTGCCGAAGATGATCCAGGACGTGACCGGGGTGATCCGCAAGATCCGGTCGTTCTCGGACAGTGCCAAACAGGACATCCGCTCCGAACTGGGTCCGGAGTTCAAGGACTTCGAGTTCGAGGACCTCAATCCCAAGACGTTCATCCGCAAGCAGCTGACGGAGAACGAGGACCTCAAGGACATCCGCAGCAGTTTCGACCTCCGCAAGGAGCTCAACGACGTCACCGACGCCGTGAACGGCAAGGAGCCCGCCGCGCCCGCGACCCCGTCCGCGGCCGCCGCCGCGCCCGCCGCGAGCACCGGACCCGACCTGCTGAAGAAGCCCGCCGCCCCGTCCCCCGAGCAGCGCACTCCCTTCGACGCCGACGCCACCTGAGCCGCCGCCTGCCCTGCGATCCGGAGTCGGATGGCTATCCTCCATCTGTCCGTCCGGACGCAGGACGCCCGAGGGAGGGGGTCCCCCCAGCGAGTCGAGGGGGAGGGCCGTTCCGGACCCCAGGGAACGAGAGGCCGCCCAGATGGAGACGACGAGCAGTAGCCGGGTAGGCACACAGCCTGCCGAAATCCCCGCCGAGGTGCCCGCGGACGACCCGCAGGCACGGCAGGACCCGCAACAGAGCCCCGCGGCCGCCCAGGAGGGCGCCGGCCCCGCCCCTGCGGCCCGTCGGGCGGCGGAGGGGTACCTGCGGGCAGACTTCCCCTGGTACGGCCTGGACGGGGCCTTCACCGGCCCCCGCTGGCTGATGCAGGTCGGCACCGCCGCGGACGGGACCGTGGAGCACGGTTCCACCGGCCACGGTGACGAGCCGTCCGTGCGCGGGGAGATCGCCACCGGCGAGAAGGAACGCTTCGCGGTGGTGATCACCGTCGCCAGCAACCCGCTCCGCCGCAGCGCCGACGGAACCGGCGTCCTGGAGGCCACCTCGGTCTCCTCGGCCGCCTGGCTGGCCGGCTCGGGCCTGCTGGCCTACAGCTGGCCCGGCCAGATGGACCACAGCCTGCGCGACGACTGGCTCGACCAGCAGACCGAGGCGGCCTGGGAACTCGCGGACGACCTCGACGGCGAGGACTGGTCGACGCTGTCCCTGCCGGTGGACGGGGAGCCGACGCCGTTCCACTACCGCGAGTCGGAGTTCGGCTGGGTGCTCGCCGGCTCCCGGGGCGGGGTGCACCTGGGCGCGTACGGGCGCGGCATGAGCGCGTACGGGCTCGGCTTCTCGGTGATCGGGGACCTGGACGCCTACCGGTAGCCACCGGGCGGCCGCGCCGCCACGACGGCGACGCAGGGAGCGAACGCGAGAAAACGGGGGAGGCCTAGAACTTGTTGCGCGGGGTGATCCCCAGCGACATGCCCGAGAGGCCGCGGGCCCGCCCGCCGAGCTTGCCGGCGATGGCGCGCAGGGCCGCGCCGGCGGGGGAGTCGGGGTCGGACAGGACGACGGGCGTGCCGTCGTCGCCGCCCTCGCGCAGCCGGACGTCGATCGGGATCGAGCCCAGTACCGGCACCGAGGCGCCGACCGTCTTCGTCAGCCCGTCGGCGACCTTCTGCCCACCGCCCGAGCCGAAGACGTCCACCATCTCGTCGCAGTGCGGGCACGGCAGGCCCGACATGTTCTCGACGACACCGACGATCTTCTGGTGGGTCTGCACGGCGATCGAACCGGCCCGCTCGGCCACCTCGGCGGCGGCCTGCTGCGGGGTGGTCACCACGAGGATCTCGGCGTTCGGCACCAGCTGGGCCACCGAGATCGCGATGTCGCCGGTGCCCGGCGGCAGGTCGAGCAGCAGGACGTCCAGGTCACCCCAGAACACGTCCGCCAGGAACTGCTGGAGCGCGCGGTGCAGCATCGGACCGCGCCAGACCACCGGCGCGTTGCCCGGGGTGAACATGCCGATGGAGATCACCTTCACGCCGTGCGCGGAGGGCGGCATGATCATGTTCTCGACCTGGGTGGGGCGCCCGGCCACGCCGAGCATGCGCGGCACGCTGTGGCCGTAGATGTCCGCGTCGACCACGCCGACCTTCAGGCCGTCCGCCGCCATCGCCGCGGCGAGGTTCACCGTCACCGAGGACTTGCCGACGCCGCCCTTGCCGGACGCGACCGCGTACACACGGGTCAGCGAGCCCGGCTTGGCGAAGGGCACCTCGCGCTCGGCGGTGCCGCCGCGCAGGGTGTTCGCCAGGTCCTTGCGCTGCTCGTCGCTCATCACGTCGAGGGTGACGGCGACGGAGGTGACGCCCGGGACGCGTTCGACGGCCTCGGTGACGTTCTTGGTGATGGTCTCGCGCATGGGGCAGCCCGACACCGTCAGGTAGACGGTGACGGCGACCGCGCCGCCGTCGCCGATCTCCACCGATTTGACCATGCCGAGCTCGGTGATCGGCCGGTGGATCTCGGGGTCGTTCACCGTCGCCAGCGCGTCCAGGATCGCGTCCTGCTCGGGCACGGCGGCGTCGGCGGAGCTTGTGTCGGTAGCCATGACCCGATGGTACGGCTCGCCGGCACGCCGCCGGTAAGCCCGTCAGCGGTCGCCTTCGTCACGTTCGGGGGCCAACAGCCGCCGTTCGTCCATCTCCTTGATCAGGTCCTGGAACTCCGACCTGATCCAGTCGCGCGTGGCGACCTCGCCCAGGCCCATGCGCAGCGAGGCGATCTCCCGCGTCAGGTACTCGGTGTCGGCGATGGACCGCTCGTTCTGCTTGCGGTCCTGCCCCAGGTTGACCCGGTCCCGGTCGTCCTGCCGGTTCTGGGCGAGCAGGATCAACGGGGCCGCGTACGAGGCCTGGAGCGACAGCATCAGCGTCAGGAAGATGAACGGGTACTCGTCCCACCGCAGGTGCGCGGGCGCGAAGATGTTCCACAGCACCCAGGCGATGATGACGATCGTCATCCAGACGATGAACCGGCCCGTGCCCAGGAACCGCGCCACCTTCTCCGACAGCCGCCCGAAGGCCTCCGGGTCGTACTCGGGCAACAGTCGGCGGCGCGCCGCCCGCGGCTGGTCCAGACGGACGCGCGAACGCGTCAGCGCGCTCGACCCGGACGGGGCGCTCCCCTTGGACCGGTCGGCGGAACGTTCCGGTCGGTCGGCCCGCAGCCGCTCCGCGGCCTCCTCCAGCCGGTCCGACAGGCCCTCGCGGGCATGGTCGCGCCGCTCCCGCCGCTGCTTGCGCGCGGCATCGCCGCGCGGGGCACCGGCGCCGCGGCCCCGATCGCCACGCCCCCGCTCAGTGGCCACTCACGGCCTCCTCGGAATGGAAGTCCGTCTCCCGCCAGTCGTCCGGCAGCAGGTGGTCGAGCACGTCGTCGACGGTCACCGCGCCCAGCAGCGAGCCGCTCTCGTCGACCACGGGCACCGCGACCATGTTGTAGGCGGCCAGGTAGCTGGTCACCACCGGCAGCGAGGCGTCCGGCCGCAGCGGCGGCAGGTCGGTGTCCACGATCGAGCTGACCAGGGTGAACGGGGGATCGCGCAGCAGCCGCTGGAAGTGCACCGTCCCCAGGTACTTGCCCGTCGGCGTCTCGTCCGGTGGCCGGCACACGTACACCTGCGCCGCCAGCGCCGGCGACAGGTCCGACTGCCGTACCCGGGCCAGCGCGTCGGCGACCGTGGCGTCCGGGCGCAGCACGATCGGCTCCGTGGTCATCAGACCGCCCGCCGTGCGCTCCTCGTACGACATCAGACGGCGCACGTCCGCGGCGTCGTCCGGCTGCATCAGCGTCAGCAGCCGTTCCTTGTCGTCCTCGGGCAGCTCGGACAGCAGGTCGGCCGCGTCGTCGGGGTCCATCGCCTCCAGGACGTCGGCCGCGCGCTCCTCCTTCAGCTTGCCGAGGATCTCCACCTGGTCGTCCTCGGGCAGCTCCTCCATGACGTCCGCGAGCCGGTCGTCGTCGAGGGCGCTGGCGACCTCGGCGCGGCGCTTCGGCGTCAGGTGGTGCAGCACGTTCGCCAGGTCGGCCGGTCGCATCTGCTCGAAGGTCGCCACCAGGCTCTCGGCGCCCTGCCCGTGCTCCTCCAACGAGAACCCGCTCACCGCGGACCACTCCACCGTGAGGGTCTCGCCGCGCCGGCGCAGCGCGCCCGCCTTGCCCTTGCGCACGAAGATCCGGTCGATCTCCCAGTCCCGGCGGGCGGGCAACTGCTGGACGGCCACGTCCAGGACGGTGACCTCCTCGCCGGTCGCGGTCAGCCGCACGCGCCGGTCGAGGAGCTCGCCGAGGACCAGCCGCTCGGTGGGGCGCTGCTCGAAGCGCCGCATGTTGACGACACCGGTGGTGATGACCTGCCCGGACTCCACGCCCGTCACCCGGGTCATCGGCAGGAAGATGCGCCGCCGGCTGACCACCTCGACGACCAGGCCCAGCAGCCGCGGCGGGCGACCGCCGACGCGCAGCATGGCGACGATGTCGCGGACGCGGCCGACCTGATCGCCGTTGGGATCGAAGACGGGCACACCCGACAGATGCGAGACGAAGATCCGCGGGGCGCCTGCAGCCATCCGAGCGCCTCCTAGAGCGTGAACCAACCGTCGATCAAGAGTCGTGCCGAGCCTCAGGCTAGCCCGTGCCGCCGGAAAGCGTCCTGGTGGGGCCGCCCGGCCGGGGGTGGCGCAGCCGTCCGAGCCGTGCGGGGGGCCGCCCCGCGGGGCCCCCGCACCCCTCTCGGGACGCGGGCGCGGGCCGCGAGGGGTGGGCGGGTACGCTGCCTGTCGCCCCCAGAGGAACCACCGAGAGGCACCCGCCCGTGACCGCCAACCTCCCTGTCGCACGGCTGCGCCGGGCCGCCGTCGCCGGCGTCCTGTGCGCGGGCCTCGCCGTCTCCGCAACGGGCTGCGGCGGCGGCAGCGGCGAGGATCCCGACAAGGGCACCAACGGGGTCGGCAAGCTCTCCGCCGACAAGATCGAGGCGCAGGCGCGGACGGCGGCGACCGCCGCCTCCTCGGTGCATTTGTCCGGCACCCTGGTCAGCGGCGGCAAGTCCTTCACGCTCGACATGCGCCTGAAGTCCGACGGCGGCACCGGCGAGGTGAAGTCCCAGGAGGACACCTTCCAGCTGCTGCGCGTCGGGGAGCAGCTCTACCTGAAGGCCAGTGCCGCCTTCTGGGGCGAGTCCGACTCGGCCGGCAAGCTCGGCGACAAGTTCGTGAAGGTGCCCGAGAGCGACCCCACCTACAAGCAGTTCCGCGGCTTCACGGACATGGGCGTCCTCCTCGACGGGCTGCTCGGCCTCGACGGCAAGCTCACCAAGAGCCCGTACAGCAAGGTCGGGCAGGCGCGCGTGGTGCCGCTCCTGGCCGACGGAGGCAAGGGCGGTCGCCTCTCGGTGTCCCTCGACGGCACCCCCTACCCGCTGCTCATGGAGCGCGCGGGCGGCGCCGGCCGGGTGGAGCTCGCGGACTGGGGCCAGACCTTCCCGCTGGATCCCCCCGCGAAGGACCAGACCGTCGACTACGGGTCCCAGTTGCCCACGACCAGGAACCAGGGCGGCGTCAAGCCGAGCCCGAGCGGCAGCTCGGGCCAGGGCTCGAACCCCGGCGGCTGACCGGCCGCGGACCCTCGGCTCACCTTCGGCGTGTGGTCACGGCCCGAGGTTCAGCGCGCGGCCTTGCGCCGCTTCAGCAGCAGCTTCGGCAGCCCCGCCGGGATGGCCCGGCGGGTCGTCGCGGGCGAGGGCAGCGGGGCCGCGGACAGCGACCCGGCCGGCAGCGCGTCCCGTACGGCCTCGGGCTCCAGGCGCAGCAGCCGGCACTCCCGCGCCCACCGCTCCGTCATCAGCTCGGAGTCGGGGGCGTTCAGCCGCTTGCCCTTCAGCTCGGCCACGGCGGCCTGCCACTCCTCGCCGCGCGGCGGGAGTTCGCGCACGGTCGCCGTCCAGGCGACGAGCCGGCCGCCCTTGTCCTTGCTGCGTACGGTGACCTCGGCCGTCGAGCCGTCCGCGAGCCCGGGGAACGGCTGCTCCCCGGGTCCGTCGCCGAGCACGTGCGCGGCGCCGTCCACCCAGGCGTGCCACAGGGCTCGATCGGCCCCGGAGCCGCGGACCCAGATCAGTCCGGACTTCTTGCCGGCCTCCTCGACGAGGGCCAGATCGAACGTGCTGAGAGTCATGGGGACAGCGTAGCCGGCCGCGGTCGGTTCGCAGGGCGGTGTCCTGTCGGTCGGGCCGGGCTCCTCGGATCCGGGCCCGATCGACAGGACATCCCCTACAGCCAGCCGTGGCGCCTGAGGGCCCGGTGGATGGTGAGGCAGGTCCCGACGATGGTCACCATCACCATCGGGTAGCCGTACTTCCACTGGAGCTCCGGCATGTGGGCGAAGTTCATCCCGTACACCCCGCAGATCATCGTGGGCACGGCGATGATCGCCGCCCAGGAGGTGATCTTGCGCATGTCCTCGTTCTGGGCGACGGTCGCCTGCGCGAGGTTGGCCTGGAGGATCGAGTTCAGCAGTTCGTCGAAGCCCACGACCTGCTCGTGCACCCGCGCCAGGTGGTCCGCGACGTCGCGGAAGTACTTCTGGATGTCCGGGTCCACCAGCCGCATCGGGCGCTCGCTCAACAGCTCCATGGGTCGCAGCAGCGGGGCGACCGCCCGCTTGAACTCCAGCACCTCGCGCTTGAGCTGGTAGATGCGGCCGGCGTCGCCGCCGCGCGTGGCGCCCTTGGCGGGCGCGGCGAAGACCTCGCTCTCCACCTCGTCGATGTCGTCCTGGACGGCCGCCGCGACCGCGATGTACCCGTCGACGACGTGGTCGGCGATGGAGTGCAGCACGGCGGAAGGTCCCCGGGCCAGCAGCTCGGGATCGTCCTGGAGGCGGTGCCGCAGGCCCTTGAGGGAGCCCTGGCCGCCGTGCCGGACGGTGATGACGAAGTCGGGGCCGGTGAAGCACATCACCTCGCCCGTCTCCACCACCTCGCTGGTCGAGGTCAGTTGGGCGTGGTCGACATAGTGGATCGTCTTGAAGACGGTGAAGAGGGTGTCGTCGTAGCGCTCCAGCTTCGGCCGCTGGTGCGCGTGCACCGCGTCCTCCACGGCGAGCGGGTGCAGTCCGAAGATGGCGGCGATCCCCGCGAACTCGGACTCGGTCGGCTCGTGCAGGCCGATCCAGGCGAACCCGCCGTCCTCGCGGACCCGACGGATCGCCTCACGGGGCGTCAGGCATCCGGGTCCGGGTGCGCGCCGGCCGTCGCGGTACACGGCGCAGTCGACGACCGCGCTGCTCGCGGACGGGTCACGGGTGGTGTCGTAGCCGGCTTGCGCGGAGGTGGACCGGCGCAGGGCCGGACGGACGGCGGCACGGAGGTAAGGCAGCATCGACATGGCAGGCTCCTTCGCGCGCACGGCTGCGGACCGTACGGGTGGGAGACCCTCCGCGGCTGCGAGCGGGCGGGCAGGCCCCGGCAGGCGGAAGGAGGAGGACGGAGAGGACTGAGTTCTGCCGTCGCTCTTCTACTGATCGGAAGATCACAGGGGGCGGTGTGCGCCCGGCCTGACAGTGGAAGAGCGATTGGTACTGCACGATCGACTTCGATCCATTGCAGCCCCACCTCCTCCGGCCGGTCCCCCGTGGGGGACGTCCTGTCGTCCGGCCCTTGAAACAATGCTTCTGCATGCGGGCCGAACCAGCTGTCAACACTATCAGCCGACGGATGGTCAAGACCCGCCCTTTACCCGGGGGATACGAGTTCTATGCTCGCTCCATGGCAGAAATTCTGGCTCTTGTGGAGGCCCGGCTGCGGACCGCGTTCGGTGAACCCGACGCCCGCGCCGCCGTCACCTTCCTGGGCACCGATCGCATCGAGGTCCTCCGTTTCGCCGAGGGCGACCTCCTGCGGTACGCGACCCTCGGCATGTCCGCCCACCCGATGACCGACCCCACCGCCGTGGTCGCCGACCCGGTGCGCGGTCCGCGCGCCGAGCTGGTGCTGACCGTCCGAGGGGGCCTCGCCCCCACCGACCGGCTGCTGCGACCGCTCGCCGTGCTCGGCGCGTCCCCCGTCGTCGAGGGCCTGATCGTCGCCCCGGGGGCCTCGCTCGACGTGGGCGAACCGCTCTGGGAGGGGGCACCGTTCACCTCGGTGCTCGTCGCGGAACCGGGCGGGCTGGTGCCCGACCTGGAACTGGACGAGCCCATGGACCCCGTGCACTTCCTCCCCCTCCTCCCGATGACGGCGAACGAGGCCGCCTGGAAGCGGGTGCACGGCGCCGCGGCGCTCCAGGAGCGCTGGCTCGCGCGCGGCACGGATCTGCGGGACCCTCTGCGTAGCGCCGTCGCACTGGACTGAGCGCCGCCGGTAGCGGGTACGGATGGGATCCGGACGGGTGATCGCGTCTTGACGGGGCGCCGGGCGGGGAGGAGCGTGCTTCCTATGAGGGGCGAACCGAGTTGCCCGAAGTGCGGTGGCCGGGTCCGCGCACCCGGTCTTTTCGCCGACTCCTGGCAGTGCGCGGTACACGGCGCCGTCCATCCCTTGCAGCCCGTCATCCCGCCGAGCGTCGAGGGCCTGGGCGTGGTCGTCCACCGGGCGCAGGTGCCGGTCTGGATGCCCTGGCCGCTGCCGGTCGGATGGCTGTTCACCGGGGTCGCGGCCGCCGGTGACGACCGCAGCGGGGGCCGGGCCACCGCCGTGGCCTGCTCGGGCCCCGGGCCCCTGGGTGGCATCGGCGAGCTGCTGCTGATCGCCGAGGAGCTGGGCGTCGGACTCGGCGCCCGGTACGCGGGGATCGACGCGCCCGACCCGGGCCCCTACATGGACGTCTCCGGTCCGCCGCACGCCAAGGTCGTCGCCGCCGGCCGGCCGACACCGCTGTGGCACGTCACCGGCGCCCCGGACGACCGGGCCGTCTTCGCCGGCGAGGCGCGCGGGTTGTGGCTGTGGGCGATCGTCTGGCCCGAACAGTCGGGGCTGCTGATGTACGACGAGCTGGTCCTGACGGATCTGCGCGACGCGGGCGCCGAGGTCGAACTCCTTCCCTGCGGCGCCCTGAGCCCCCGGATCCTCGGCCCGTCCTGACCGCCCCCGCCGTGCGGTGGGGCCGTGGGGCCCGCGGGGCTGGGTATTCTGGAGTGTCCCCCCGCCCGTACGAGAACCATGGAGCACGGCTGTGCGCATCGACCTGCACGCCCACTCCACGGCATCCGACGGCACCGACACCCCCGCCGAACTGGTCCGCAACGCGGCCGTCGCCGGGCTCGACGTGGTCGCGCTGACCGACCACGACACCGTCGGGGGATACGCCGAGGCCATCGCCCACGTGCCGGCCGGCCTCACGCTCGTCACCGGGGCCGAACTCAGCTGCCGTCTCGACGGCGTCGGCATGCACATGCTCGCGTACCTCTTCGATCCCGAGGAGCCCGGGTTCGCCCGTGAGCGGGAGCTGGTCCGCGACGACCGCACCCCCCGCGCGCAGGCCATGATCGGCAAGCTGCGGGACCTCGGCGTGGACATCACCTGGGAGCAGGTCGCCCGCATCGCGGGCGACGGCTCCGTGGGCCGTCCGCACATCGCCACCGCCATGGTGGACCTGGGCGTCGTGCCCACCGTGTCCGACGCGTTCACCGCGGACTGGCTCGCCGATGGCGGCCGCGCCTACGCCGGCAAGCACGAACTCGACCCCTTCGACGCCGTCCGCCTCGTCAAGGCGGCCGGCGGGGTCACCGTCTTCGCGCACCCCGCCGCGGTCAAGCGCGGGCAGGTCGTCCCCGAGGCCGCGATCGAGGCCCTGGCGGCCGCCGGGCTGGACGGCATCGAGGTGGACCACATGGACCACGACGCGGACACCCGGGCCCGGCTGCGCGCACTGGCCGCGGACCTGGGCCTGCTGACCACCGGGTCCAGCGACTACCACGGCACCCGCAAGTCCTGTCGCCTCGGCGAGTACACCACCGACCCCGAGATCTACGGCGAGATCACGCGCCGTTCCACCGGGGCGTTCCCCGTGCCCGGCGCCGGCGGACCGCTCGCGTAACGAGGACCCGTTCCTCGCCCGCCCCGCCCTCTCTTCGCTTCACCCCTCTCTCCTGCAAGGCCTCACTGTGTTTGATTTCGCCGTCTTCGGATCCCTTTTTCTCACCCTTTTTGTGATTATGGACCCCCCCGGGATCACGCCGATCTTCCTCGCCCTGACCTCCGGGCGGCCCGCGAAGGTGCAGCGCCGCATGGCCTGGCAGGCCGTCTGCGTGGCCTTCGGCGTCATCGCCGTCTTCGGTCTCTGCGGCCAGCAGATCCTGGACTACCTGCACGTGTCCGTGCCGGCGCTGATGATCGCCGGTGGTCTGCTGCTCCTGCTCATCGCCCTGGACCTGCTCACCGGCAAGACCGACGAGCCCAAGCAGACCAAGGACGTGAACGTCGCCCTCGTCCCGCTCGGCATGCCCCTGCTGGCCGGGCCGGGCGCGATCGTGTCGGTCATCCTCGCCGTGCAGAAGGCGGACGGCGTCAGCGGTCAGGTCTCCGTCTGGGCGGCGATCATCGCCATGCACGTCGTCCTGTGGATCACCATGCGCTACTCGCTGGTGATCATCCGGGTCATCAAGGACGGCGGCGTCGTCCTGGTGACGCGGCTCGCCGGCATGATGCTCTCCGCCATCGCGGTCCAGCAGATCATCAACGGCGTCCTCCAGGTCGTGCACACCTCCTGATCCCATCCGCGCGGACGAGGCCCCGACACCACGGCGGCCGGCCCCGGCGACACACATGCGAATGCCCCGCACCGGATCGGTGCGGGGCATCGGTGTCCATGCACGCGGCGGCCGTCAGGCGGCTCGCGTCAGGTGGGTCAGGAGGTCGCCGTCTCGGCCGGTCGGATCAGAATGCGCTGGCCGACAGACGCGGCCTGCTGCACGATCCGGTTGACGGAGGCCGCGTCCACGACGGTGCTGTCCACGGCGGATCCGTCGACATCGTCCAGGCGCAGAATCTCGAAGCGCACGGGCTTCTCCCTTCGTCGGTGTTCTCCTTGCACAGGGTTAACGAAGTGTAAGCGGCAAACATTCCCTACGCTAAAGAAATTTTTTCACTGGCTAACTATCAGGGCGTGTCCGCGCTCCAGAAGTCGGCCAGCGCATCGGCCGTGACCTGCGGATTCTCGGCGTTGGGGGAGTGTTCCGCGCCCTTCACGATCACCCGGGACGCACCCATCCGTTCCGCCATGGCGTCCATCAGCGGCACCGGCCACGCGTCGTCCACGACACCCGACAGCACCAGCATGCGCAGCGGCACCGCCGCCAGCTCGGCCACCCGGTCCGGCTCCGAGATCAGCACCCGACCGGCGGCGATCAGCTGCTCCGGCTCGGTCGCCACCCACCGCCGGCGCAGAAACTCCGTCAGCTCGGGGGAATCGGCCGGGGCGTCCACCGGATCCTGGGCCCGCATCGCCGCCCACACGACCGACATGCACTCCGCGGGAGTCACCCCCCGCAGCGACTCCAGAGCCGCCACCAGCAACTTCGTACGCTCCTGCTGGGCCGGCGAGATCGCCGCCGGACCGCTGCTCATCAAGGTCAGGGAGGCGAAGGGGGCGTGGTCGCGCAGCACGGCGGCCCGGGCGATCAGACCGCCCAGCGAATGACCCACCAGGTGGACCGCGTCCCCGTCGTCGCCGGACACGGCCGCCGCCTGGGCGAGCACGTCCCCGGCCAGTTCCTCCAGCGCGTACGCGGACTCCTCGCGCGGGCCGGGGCTTTCGTGCTGACCGCGCCCGTCGACCGCGACCACCCGGAAGCCGGCGCCGGCCAGCGGCTCCAGCAGCCCGATGAAGTCCTCCTTGCTCCCCGTGTACCCGGGAACCAGCAGGGCGGTGCCGCGCAGCGGCTCACCCGCCTCGTGCACGGCGAACGCGCCGCGCGCGGTCCTCAGGCGGTACGCACGGGCCGCGGGCGGAAGGGTGAGGCGCGGTGGCTTGCTCATGGGCCCGAGGTTACCGGCCCGTACGCCCGGACACGAGGACGGCCCCGACCCCCTCGAAGGGGGTCGGGGCCGTCCTCGTACGGCGGGTGGCTCAGGCCTCGGGGGTCTGCGCCACGGCCTTGCGGGTACGCGTGCGCTTCGGCTTGACCGGCGCCTCCTCGGCGTCGACCACGGTCGCCGAGGCCTCCGGGGCGACCGCGGTGGCCTTGCGGGCACGGGTGCGCTTCGGCTTCACCGGGGCCTCCTCGGCCTCGGTGGCGACCTCGGCGACCGGAGCGGGCTCCGCCACCTTGCGAGTGCGGGTCCGGCGCACCTTGACCGGGGCCTCCTCGACCGCGGTGGCCACGACCACCGGAGCCTCGACGGCGGCGGCCTGGGAGGCGATCGCCACGGCCTCGGCGACCGGGGCCGCCGCGACCTTGCGCGGCCGGGTACGGCGCGCCTTGACCGGGGGCTCCACGAGCGGAGCCATCTGGAAGTCGGGCTCCGGGGCCGGCGCCTCGACGACCGGGGCGGCCACCGCAGCGGACTCGACCACGGCGGCCGGGGCCGACGCACGGGTCCGACGACGGCGCGGCCTGCGCGACTCCTCGACGGCCGGCGCCTCGGGCGCCTCGGCGACCGGGGTCACGGCGACCGGGGTCACGGCGGTCACCGCGGCGGCCACGGACACGGCCTCGGCGGCCTGCTCGCTGCCACCGCGGGTCCGACGCCGCTGACGCGGGGTACGGGTCCGGGCGGGACGCTCCTCGGCCACCGGGGCGGCGGCGGCAGCGCCGCGACCGCCACGGCCACCGCGGCCGCCGGTCTCGCCCAGGTCTTCGAGGTTCTCGGCCTTCAGGCCGGCCCGCACGCGCTCGGCACGCGGCAGGGTGCCCTCGGTTCCGGCCGGGATGTTCATCTCCTCGAACAGGTGCGGAGACGTGGAGTACGTCTCGACCGGGTCGTGGAAGTCCAGCTCCAGCGCCTTGTTGATCAGCTGCCAGCGCGGGATGTCGTCCCAGTCGACCAGCGTGACGGCGATGCCCTTGTTGCCCGCGCGGCCGGTGCGGCCCACACGGTGCAGGAAGGTCTTCTCGTCCTCCGGCGCCTGGTAGTTGATGACGTGCGTCACACCCTCGACGTCGATGCCGCGCGCGGCGACGTCCGTGCACACCAGCACGTCGACCTTGCCGTTGCGGAACGCGCGCAGGGCCTGCTCGCGCGCACCCTGGCCCAGGTCGCCGTGGACGGCGCCGGACGCGAATCCGCGCTTCTCCAGCTGCTCGGCGATGTCGGCCGCCGTGCGCTTCGTACGGCAGAAGATCATGGCCAGGCCGCGGCCCTCGGCCTGCAGGATGCGGGAGACGAGCTCCGGCTTGTCCATGTTGTGCGCACGGAAGACGTGCTGCTTGATGTTGGCGACGGTCAAGCCCTCGCCCTCGGGGGAGGTGGCGCGGATGTGCGTCGGCTGCGTCATGTACCGGCGGGCCAGTCCGATGACCGCGCCCGGCATGGTCGCCGAGAACAGCATGGTCTGACGCTTCGGCGGCAGGTAGTTGATGATCCTCTCGACGTCGGGCAGGAAGCCGAGGTCGAGCATCTCGTCGGCCTCGTCGAGGACGAGGGCCTTGACGTGGGAGAGGTCGAGCTTCTTCTGTCCGGCCAGGTCCAGCAGGCGGCCCGGGGTGCCGACGATCACGTCGACGCCCTTCTTGAGCGCCTCGACCTGGGGCTCGTACGCGCGGCCGCCGTATATGGCGAGGACGCGCACGTTGCGGACCTTGCCCGCGGTCAAGAGGTCGTTGGTGACCTGGGTGCACAGCTCGCGAGTCGGAACCACCACGAGGGCCTGGGGGGCGTCGGTGAGCTGCGCGGGCGTCGCCCGGCCGGCCTCGACGTCCGCGGGGACGACGACCCGCTCCAGCAGCGGGAGGCCGAAACCGAGCGTCTTGCCGGTACCGGTCTTCGCCTGGCCGATGACGTCCGTGCCGGAAAGGGCGACGGGGAGGGTCATCTCCTGGATCGGGAAGGGGGACACGATGCCGACGGCCTCAAGGGCCTCGGCCGTCTCGGGGAGGATCCCGAGGTCTCGGAACGTAGTCAGGGTGCTGCCTCTTCTGTGAGACGCGGCGCGAGGCGGCGATGGGGGTCGTACCGTGCCGGGCTTGCAGTACTACGACGTACGTACAAAGCTGCGCGGGACCACTAGCCTTCGCTCAAGCGCTTCTGCCGCTGAGGGGGCCCCTCGTGCAGGCGGTACGCATGAACGCACACACCACACCGAGGGCGGTCGGGTTGGAGCCGATCGGGCCACCGACCGGGCATCCTCATTCGGACGGCCCGCCGAGATTCGGCAGGCGCATTACCACTGTACCCCGGATTCGCGCAGGTGTGTTGGGTGAATTCACCTGGTAGTCGCGTTTAAGCGGAGTGTCGATGGCCATAGGTCGTGCCTTGACCGGGCATTGAGCGGGCTATTGTGCGGAGCATGTCGACCGTAGAAAACGCATCTCCCGCCGACGACAGCACGCCCGTCGAGGCGCTCGGAATCGCCGCCCAGGACTGGACGACGGCCTCCGCCTCGCCGCAGTACCGGGCCGCCGTCGAGGACCTCCTCGGCGCGCTGGCGTACGGAGAGCTCGCCGCGTTCGAGCGCCTCGCCGAGGACGCGAAGCTCGCGCCCACCCTCGGCGACAAGGCCGAGCTGGCGAAGATGGCCTCCGCCGAGTTCCACCACTTCGAGCGGCTGCGCGACCGGCTCGCGGCGATCGACGTCGACCCCACCGCGGCGATGGAGCCCTTCGCGAAGGGCGTGGACGACTTCCACCGCCAGACCGCCCCCTCCGACTGGCTGGAAGGCCTGGTCAAGGCGTACGTCGGCGACTCCATCGCCAGTGACTTCTACCGCGAGGTCGCCACCCACCTCGACACCGACACCCGCGCCCTCGTCGTCGGCGTGCTCGACGACACGGGCCACGGCGGCTTCGCCGTCGAGAAGGTGCGCGCGGCGATCGAGGCCGACCCCCGCTGCGGCGGCCGGCTCGCCCTGTGGGCCCGTCGCCTGATGGGCGAGGCGCTCTCGCAGGCCCAGCGCGTGGTCGCGGAACGCGACGCGCTCTCCACGATGCTGGTCGGCGGCGTCGACGGGATGGCGGCCGGATTCGACCTGGCGGCCGTGGGCGAGATGTTCACCCGGATCACCAAGGCGCACACCAGGCGGATGGCGGCCCTCGGCCTCGCGGCCTGACCCCCCGCGGCCTGAGCCCCTCGCGGGCATCGAGCCCCACGCGGTCATGGGGCGGCCCCGGCACGGAAGGATTCCGTGCCGGGGCCACTTCGTGTCAGGGGTCGGGCGGGGGCGGTGGACGGTCCCGTTCAGCCCCGGGAGGGGAGCGAAAACGGAGGGCGTCGGTGCGTCCGGCCGGAGCCCGAGGCGGGGCGCAGCAGGAGCGAGAGCACGACCGCCGACACCAGGATCCCGCCGATCAGCGTCGCCACCAGGGTGTTGTGACCCGGCCCGAGCGACATGTGCGTGAGGTAGGCGCCGAACAGCGCTCCCACGACACCGCTCACCAGGACCACCCTCGGGGACGGCAGCCGCTTCGCGAATCTGCGCACGGCGGCCCCGGACAGGGCGAGGCCCAACAGAGCGGAGCCGAGCGCTTCCATCAGCAGCATGAGGTCCCTTTCCGTACGTCGGGGCGTATTCGGGTTGCAGTACTGCGCTCCTACCCGAAGCGGAACAAAGAGAAACGACCCGGCGGAATCAACCGCCGGGTCGTTTTCCTCCTTTGAGGGAGGCTCAGTTCTCCGTGCCTCAGAGCGCTCCGAAGCCGACCTTGCGCGCACTCGGCTCACCCAGGTCCACGTACGCCAGGCGGTCGGACGGCACCAGGACCTTGCGGCCCTTGATGTCGGTGAGGCTCAGCAGCGGCGCAGTACCGGTCAGGGCGGCGGCCACGACGCCCTCCAGCTCCTCCGCGCTCAGGTCGCTCTCCAGCACGATCTCCCGGGGTGCGTGCTGCACGCCGATCTTGACCTCCACGGCTTTGTCCCTCCGACGATCCGGTTCGCGCGATCAGCCGCGCCGTACCCGGTCCACATTAGCCCGGAGAGGGGACGCGATCGGCCCGAGGCGGACACGCTGGCAGCGAACAGCCGCCGGCCGCCCCGGAGGCGCGGGTCAGCCCTCCGTGCCGTGGAGCGGGAAGCCCGCGATACCGCGCCAGGCGAGCGAGGTCAGCAGGCCGACCGCAGTGTCCCGGGCCACCGGGCTCTCGCTCGACAGCCAGTACCGGGCCACGACCTGCGAGACGCCGCCCAGGCCCACGGCCAGCAGCATCGACTCGTCCTTGGACAGGCCGGTGTCCTCCGCGATGACCTCCGAGATGGCCTCCGCGCACTGGAGCGACACCCGGTCGACGCGCTCGCGCACGGCGGGCTCGTTCGTCAGGTCCGACTCGAAGACCAGGCGGAAGGCGCCGCCCTCGTCCTGGACGTACGCGAAGTAGGCGTCCATCGTCGCGGCCACGCGCAGCTTGTTGTCCGTGGTCGAGGCGAGCGCCGTGCGGACCGCGGACAACAGGGACTCGCAGTGCTGGTCCAACAGCGCGAGGTAAAGGTCGAGCTTCCCGGGGAAGTGCTGGTAGAGCACCGGCTTGCTGACCCCGGCGCGCTCCGCGATGTCGTCCATCGCCGCGGCGTGGTAACCCTGCGCGACGAAAACCTCCTGGGCCGCGCCCAGGAGCTGGTTGCGCCGGGCTCGGCGCGGCAGTCGCGTGCCCCGGGGACGCGCTGCCTCCGTCTGCTCGATGGCTGTCACGCCGCCTCCCACTTTCTCTAAGAACACAGTGCGCTCTGCGCCGCGCCGCCATCGTACTTTTCGGTAACCGGATCTGGTGGGTTCAAGCCGAGTTTTCTCGCGGTACGGACCACCCTGACCCGCTGGTCAGCGCCTTTCCGCGGCGGTCAGCGGTAGTCGTCCTCGTCGAGGGGGACCACGCGGGCCTGCTCGGCGGCGTCCCCGTCGGTCGCCTCGTCGAGGTCGGCCCCCGTGATCGGGTCGTCTTCGAGGGGCTGGAGTTCGATGTGCTGCTCCGCGGCATCCGCCTCGGGCGTCTCCGGGTCGAGGTCCTCCCGGAGCCGCTCCCGGAAGGTGTCCGGTTCGGCTGGGTCGACAGTCATCGCGCTCCCCTCGCCTTCGCTCGTACTACGAGCCTAGGAGGATCGCGACCGCGACGCCAGGTGGTCCTGTGACCGCCGGCACAAGGGGGCGAGCGTGATCGTCTCGTAACATTGCCCCATGTCTTCGACCGAGCTGCCGGGTGTGCGGTCCACCGTCGAGGCGTCCTCCCAGGTGGGAGGCGTCCGGGTGGCCGAGGGAGAGCGTCTGCGCACGGAACGGTTCCCCGGCCTGGAGCTGAACGTGCGATTCCGGCCCTCCTCGAAGGAGGGGCTGCCGCCCGCGCTGTTCGTGCACGGGCTCGGCGGATCCTCGCAGAACTGGTCGGCGCTGATGGAGCGTCTGGCCGACGAGGTCGACGGCGAGGCCGTCGACCTGCCCGGCTTCGGCTGGTCCCCGCCACCCGCCGACCGCGACTACTCGATCAACGGCTTCGCCCGCGCCGTCGTCCGACACCTCGACGCGGCCGGCCGCGGACCGGTGCACCTGTTCGGCAACTCGCTCGGCGGAGCCGTCTCCACCCGGGTCGCGGCCGCCCGCCCCGACCTGGTGCGCAGCCTGACGCTCGTCTCGCCCGCGCTGCCCGAACTGCGCGTGCAGCGCTCGGCGGTGCCGACCGCCCTGCTGGCCATGCCGGGCATGGCGCCCCTGCTGCTGCGCCTCACCAGGGGGTTGACCGCCGAACAGCGCACCCGGGGGGTGACGGGCCTCTGTTACGGCGACCCCTCACGGGTGACACCGGAGGGTTTCGAGGCGGCCGTCGAGGAGATGGCGCGCCGCATGGCGCTCCCGTACTTCTGGGAGGCGATGACCCGTTCGTCGCGCGGGATCGTCGACGCGTACACCCTCGGCGGGCAGCACGGGTTGTGGCGACAGGCCCAACGCGTGCTCGCGCCCACGCTGTTGGTCTACGGTGGCCGGGACCAGTTGGTCTCGTACCGAATGGCGCGCAAGGCGGCCGCGGCCTTCCGGGGTTCGCGGCTGGTGTGTCTGCCGGAGGCGGGTCACGTGGCGATGATGGAGTATCCCGAGGTGGTCGCGGCCGCTTTCCGGGAGTTGTTGCGAGACGCACAAGAACCGACACACGGCGAAGAAGATGGTAGAGGCTGAGGCGCGTGGGACGACATAGTCGCAAGGACTCCGCCCCGGAGCGGCCCGGGCCGCCCGCGGAGCCCACGCCCTTCGAGGCGTTCGATCCGCCCGGGGTCTTCGGGGACTCCGGGCCCTTCGAGGACCCGGCGCTCCTCGACGAGCCGGGGGTCTTCGGGCAGTACGAGGCGCCCGCGCCCCGCCGTACACCGCCGCCGTACGTCCCGCGGGCCGGTGCCGGTCCGGCCGGTCGGGCACCCGAACCCACCGTCGCGCACCAGGGGTTCGCGTCCCCCGCCCCGCAGGCGCGGCCCGCCGGGCATCCCGAGCAGCGCGAGTCCGGTGGCGCGTGGGGCGCGAGCGCCTTCACCGCCACCGGCTCGGTGTTCGCGGACCGGCCCGGCGTCCCGCGGGCCCGGGCGGCCGCCCCGCCGGCCCGGGACACCGACACCCCGGCCTTCGGCACTCCCGCCGTCGGCTTCCCGAAGATCACCCTGGCGCCGGCCGCCGCGCCGCCGGCCGCCGATCCCGGCGAGGCCCGCGTCGCCACCGGCGCACAGGGCCTGATCCCCGGGCCCCGGACGCCCGAGGCCTCCCCCGGCGCGGGCGGCGACGCCCCCGGGAAGCCGGCCACCGGTCGCGCCAGGAAGGTCCGCGCCTACACCGGGGTGGCCGCGGCGGCCGTCACGGCCGTGCTGGCCGTCGTGGTGGCCACGCAGGTGATCGCCGAGGGCGAGGCGGAGCGGAAGACGAAGGCGGGCCCCGAGGACAGCCAGGGTCGCGCTGTGCCGGGGCAGTCGCCGGCCTCCCGCTCGGACGACCGCCTCAAGCCCGACGCGCCGGCGCCGGCGCCGGTGGAGCTGACGTACGACCAGAAGATGGCGCTGCAACTTCCCATCGACGCGAAGCTGGCCGGCCCGGGCGCCTTCGACACCGTGCCGGGCGTGGCCAAGGCGCCGGGCAAGGGCAGGCTCGTGCGCTACCGGGTGGACGTGGAGCAGAAGCTGGGGCTGGACGCCCAGCTCTTCGCGGAGGCGGTGCACCGCACCCTCAACGACCCGCGGAGCTGGGGCCACAACGGCGCGATGACCTTCGAGCGGGTGCCGGGCGGCGAGTCGGACTTCGTGATCACCCTGGCCAGTCCGGGCACCACCGGCGTGTGGTGCGCGAAGTCGGGTCTGGACACCACGGTCGACAACGTGTCCTGCGACTCCGCCTCCACCGAGCGCGTCATGATCAACGCCTTCCGCTGGGCGCAGGGCTCGCCCACCTACGGCGCGAACCAGATGTTCGCGTACCGGCAGATGCTCATCAACCACGAGGTCGGGCACCGGCTCGGTCACGGGCACGCGAACTGCCGGACGCCCGGCGAGCTCGCGCCGATCATGCAGCAGCAGACCAAGTCGCTCGACATCGACAACATCCAGTGCAAGCCCAACCCGTGGGTCTTTCCCGGGAGTTGATTTCCGGCGTTGACAAGCTGTCCGATGGTCGGTAATTGTTCTCCGCATGTCGCACCGCCACACCACCGCCGCGAGCGCCGCCATAGAGCTGGCGCTCCTCGGTGTGGCCGCGCACAGCGTGGCCGACATCTTCTGTCGCTGACGCCTGCCTGAGCGCGCGACGCCCTTCACCGTTCTTCGCCGCGCCCGGGTGCATCCGCCCGCAGGCGCGGCCCCTTTTTCGACATGACCCCGGTACGGCGCGATCACTCGCGCCGGGACCTCCCGCTGTCGGGACGTCCACCGGTGTGATCTCGGCGGCTGCCCCTCGCGTGGCATTCCTCCCCGATTCGCATCACGCCGAGAGGTCCCTTCTCCCATGCTCCGTCAGTCCCACACATCGCGCCGCGTGGCCGCGGTCGCCGTCAGCCTCGTACTGGCCGGGGGCGCCGCCGCCTGCGGGCCCAAGGACGCGGCGGACCGGGCCGGCTCCGGCGACAAGGCCGGCGCCACCGGCGGCGCCCCCGCCAAGGGCGGCACCCTCACCGTCCTCAACGCCGACCCCCAGAGCGACTTCGACCCGGCGCGGCTCTACACCTCCGGCGGCGGAAACGTTCCTTCGCTGGTGTTCCGGACCCTCACCACCCGCAACCGCGAGGACGGCGCGGCCGGCGCCAAGGTCGTGCCCGACCTGGCCACCGACCTCGGCAAGCCGAACGCGGACGCCACCGAGTGGACGTACACCCTCAAGGACGGGCTGAAGTACGAGGACGGCACCCCGATCACCACCGCCGACATCAAGTACGGCATCGAGCGGTCCTTCGCCGCCGAGCTGTCCGGCGGCGCCCCCTACCTGCGGGACTGGCTGGTCGGCGGCGAGGCGTACCAGGGCCCCTACAAGGACGGCGGCAAGGGCCTCGACTCCATCGTCGTGCCCGACGCGAAGACGATCACCTTCAAGCTGCGCAAGCCCGAGGGGGAGTTCCCCTTCCTCGCCACCCAGACCCAGTTCGCGCCGGTTCCCAAGGCCAAGGACACCGGGGCCGCGTACGAGCAGCACCCGGTCTCCTCCGGCCCGTACAAGGTCGTCAAGAACGACAACGACGGCGAACACCTCGTCCTGGACCGCAACCCGCACTGGGACGAGAAGACCGACGAGGAGCGCAAGGCCTACCCGGACAAGATCGACGTCCGCTCCGGCCTCGACGCCGCCGTCATCAACCAGCGCCTGACCACCAGCTCCGGCGCCGACGCCGCCGCCGTCACCACCGACACCAACCTCGGGCCCGCCGAACTCGCCCAGATCGGCGACAACAAGGAGCTCGCCGCCCGGGTCGGCACCGGCCACTTCGGCTACATCAACTACCTGGCCTTCAACCCCAAGGTGGCCCCCTTCGACAACCCGAAGGTCCGCCAGGCCATCTCGTACGCGATCAACCGCACCAGCGTGATCAACGCGGCGGGCGGCTCCGCGCTCGCCGAACCGGCGACCACCTTCCTCCCCGAGCAGCAGGCCTTCGGCTTCACCAAGTACGACCACTTCCCCGCGGGCAAGACCGGCGACCCGGCCAAGGCCAGGGAACTGCTGAAGGAAGCCGGCTTCCCCGACGGCGTCGACGTCACGCTGACCCACTCCACCCAGCAGAACCGGCAGACCAGCCCCGAGGTCGCCACCGCCGTACAGCAGGCGCTCGCCGCCGCCGGGATCCGGGTCAAGCTGGAGGGCCTGGAGAACAACGCCTTCAACGAGAAGCGCTGGGACGCCAAGAACACCCCCGGCTTCTTCATCTCCCGCTGGGGCGCCGACTGGCCCTCCGGCGCACCCTTCCTCGCGCCGATCTTCGACGGCCGACAGATCGTCACCAACGGCTCCAACTACAACCACGCGCAGCTCGACGACCCCGCCGTGAACACCGAGATCGACGAGATCGCCAAGCTGACCGACCTGGAGGCCGCCGGCAAGCGCTGGGGCGCCCTCGACCGGAAGATCGGCGAGCAGGCCCTGGACGTGCCCCTCTTCCACCCCGTCTACAAGCGGCTCGTCGGCAAGGACGTCAAGAACGTCGTCATCAGCGACTGGACCGGCGTCCTCGACATCTCGCAGGTATCGGTCAAGTGACGCTCCTCGCCGACCGGTCGGCGCCCGCGCCCGGGGCACTCGCCCCGGGCGCGGGCGCCGCGCGGCAGGTCTGGCGGCGACTGCGCACACGGCCCTCCGCCGTCGCGTCCGCCGCCGTCCTGACCCTCCTCGTCCTGCTCGCCCTCGCCGCACCCCTGCTCGCCCAGCTCGCCGGCCAGGACCCCAACGCCTACCACGACGACCTCGTCGACTCGGCGCGCGGCGGTGTCCCCCTCGGTTCCCTCGGCGGGATCTCCGCCGACCACTGGCTCGGGGTCGAACCCGGCACCGGCCGGGACCTGTTCACCCGGCTCCTGCACGGAGCCCGGATCTCGCTCCTCGTCGCCCTCGGGGCCACCGCCGTCCAGGTCACCGTCGGCATCGCGGCCGGACTGACCGCCGCCCTCGGCAACCGCGCCGTCGCCACCCTGATCGGCCGGACCACCGACGTCATGATCGCCCTGCCCATGCTGGTGCTCGGCGTCGCGCTGACCGCCGTGGTCCCGCCGGACTTCCCCCGGCCCCTGCTGCTGATCCTCGTCATCGGACTGCTCGGCTGGGGCGGCACCGCCCGCATGGTGCGCGCCCAGACCCTGGCCCTGCGCGAGCTGGACTTCGTCGCCGCCGCCCGACTGTCCGGCAACGGCACCCTGCGGATCGCCCGCCGCGAACTGCTGCCCTCGCTGGCCGCGCCCGTGATCACCCTCGCCGCGATCAACGTGCCGACCAACATGGTGGTCGAGGCCTCGCTGTCCTTCCTCGGCGTCGGCGTGAAGCCGCCCACCCCGTCCTGGGGGCAGATGCTCTCCGGCGCCCAGACCTGGTTCCGCGCCGACCCGACGTACGTCCTGCTGCCCGCCGGGATGCTGTTCGTCACCGTGCTCGCCTTCACCGTCCTCGGTGACGCCGTCCGCACGGCCCTCGACCCCCGAGAGGCCTCACGGCTGCGGGTCGGCACCCGCGCCGGCCGAAAGGAGCGGAAGGCATGACCCGCTTCGTCCTCCAACGGACCGGCGGCGCACTCCTCGTGCTGCTCACCCTGTCCATCGCCGTCTACCTCCTCTTCTACGTCGCACCCGGCGACCCCGCCCGCCTCGCCTGCGGGGAGCGCTGCGACCCGACGCAGATCGCCCAGGTCCGCTCACAGCTCGGGCTCGACGACTCGGTGATCGAGCAGTACCTGCACTTCCTCCAGGGCCTCGTGGCCGGCCGGGACTACTCCGCCGGCGCCGGACTGACCCTGCACTGCGACGCGCCCTGCCTCGGATTCTCGTACCAGAACGACCGGCAGGTCACCGAACTGCTGCTGGACCGGCTCCCCGCCACCGTGTCGCTGGCGCTCGGCGCGCTCGTGATCTGGCTCGTCATCGGCGTCGGCACCGGCCTGCTGTCCGCCCTGCGGCGCGGCGGGATCACCGAGCGGGTGCTGACCGTCCTCACCCTCGCCGGCACCGGGACGCCCGTCTTCATCCTCGGACTGCTGGTGCTCATGGTCGTCTGCGCCTACCTGCGCTGGCTGCCGTTCCCCACCTACGTGCCCTTCGACGAGGACCCCGAACAGTGGGCCTGGAACCTGCTGCTGCCCTGGGTCACCCTCGGCTTCTTCGAGAGCGCCAAGTACGCCAGGGTGACGCGCAGCGCCACCCTGGAAACACTCGCCGAGGACCACATCCGCACCTTCCGCGCCTACGGCGTGGGCGAACGCCGGATCGTCACCCGCCACGCCCTGCGCGGCGCGGTCGCCCCGGTGATCGCGCTGAGCGCCGTGGACTTCGGGACGATGATCGGCGGCGCGGTGCTGACCGAGTCGCTGTTCGGCATCCCCGGACTCGGCAAGACCCTGATCGACGGGGTCCGGGTGGTGGACCTGCCCGTGGTCGTGGGCGTCACCCTGGCCATCGGCACCGCCGTCGTGGTCGCGGGCGCCGTCGCCGACCTGCTGTACGCCGTCGCGGACCGAAGGGTGGCCCTGACATGAGCGAACCACTGGTGGAGGTACGCGACCTCGTGGTCGACTTCCCGGTCGGCGCGCCGGGGGAGTGGCTCCGGGCCGTGGACGGGGTCTCGCTGACCCTGGACGCGGGCGGCGCCCTGGGCATCGTCGGCGAGTCCGGCAGCGGCAAGTCCACCGTGGCCGCCGCCCTGTTGGGCCTGCACCACGGGACCGGGACCCGAGTGACCGGCACCGTCCGGGTCGCCGGCACCGACCTGGCCGGCGCCGGCGCGCCGCAGCTGCGCGCCCTGCGCGGGGGCACGGCCGCCATGGTCTTCCAGGACCCGCTGAGCTCCCTCGACCCGTACTACGCCATCGGCGACCAGATCGCCGAGGTGTACCGGGTCCACGCCGACGTCTCCCGTCGGACGGCCCGGGCCCGCGCCGTGGAGGTGCTGGACCGCGTCGGCATCCCCGACGCCGTGCGCCGCTCCCGCGCCCGACCGCACGAGTTCAGCGGCGGCATGCGCCAGCGCGCCCTCATCGCCATGGCCCTGGCCTGCGAACCGAGGCTGCTGATCGCCGACGAACCCACCACCGCCCTCGACGTCACCGTCCAGGCGCAGATCCTCGACCTGCTCCACGGACTGCGCGAGGAACGGGGCCTGGGCCTGCTGCTCGTCACCCACGACGTGGGCGTGGCCGCCGAGAACGTCGACGAACTGCTCGTCATGCGCGACGGCCGGGCCGTGGAACGCGGGCCCGTCGGTCGGGTACTGGCCGAGCCCGCCGACCCGTACACCCGCGACCTCCTCGACGCCGTCCCCCGCCTCGACGCACCGCGCCCGTCGCGGCTGCGGCCCGCACCCGACGAGCCGGCCCCCGTCGTCGAGGCCTTCGCCCTGCGCAGGGAGTTCGGCCGGGGCAAGCACGCCGTCACCGCCGTCGACGGCGTCTCGCTGGTCGTGCGCGCCGGCGAGACGCTCGGCATCGTCGGGGAGAGCGGCAGCGGCAAGAGCACCCTGGGCCGGATGCTCGTCGGGCTCCTGGAACCGAGCACGGGCGAGGTACGGCACACCGGCGACGCGACCGCGACCGGCGCGGCCGCGCGCGACGGCATCCCGCACGGCGTCCAGATGGTCTTCCAGGACCCGGTGTCCTCGCTCAACCCGCGCCGCGCGATCGGCGAGTCCATCGCGGACCCGCTGCGCGCGGCCGGCGAGCGCGACGAGTCCGCGATCCGGGCCCGGGTCGCGGAACTGCTGGAACGCGTCGGGCTGGAGGCCGCCCACCACGACCGCTACCCGCACGAGTTCAGCGGCGGCCAACGCCAGCGCGTCGGCATCGCCCGCGCCCTGGCCCCCCGGCCCCGCCTGATCGTCTGCGACGAACCCGTCTCCGCCCTCGACGTCACCACCCAGGCGCAGGTCACCGCCCTGCTGGCGGAACTCCAACGGGAACTCGGCATCGCGCTCGTCTTCATCGCCCACGACCTGGCGGTGGTCCGGCAGGTGAGCGACCGGGTGGCGGTGATGCGGGCCGGGCGGATCGTCGAGGAGGGCCCGGTCGACGAGGTCTACGACCGGCCGCGCGACCCGTACACCCGCCGGCTGCTCGCGGCCGTCCCGGCCCTGGACCCGGAGCGGGCCGGCGACCGCCGCTCCTCGCGACAGGAGGCCTACGCCTGAGCCGTCTCTTCCGGATCGTGCCGGGGCCGCGGCGCCCGTGCCCCGCGGCCTGCGGCAAAAGGGCCGCAGGCCCTTTCTAGCGTGCTCGAACGCGAACCGTACGGGAAAGTTACGACTCTTCACCCCTTCCGGTGGCGCGACGGACAACCGTCCGTCGCGCCATCCGCATATCCGCTTGAGTTTCTTCCGCAGCGGGTCCCCGGACCGACGGAGGCCGCTCGCGACGGGAGAACGGGGGTGCCACTCGTGCGGATCGGACTGCTCACGGAAGGTGGTTATCCGTATGCGACGGGAGAGGCCAGGCTGTGGTGCGACCGGCTCGTGCGCGGGCTGCCGCAGCACGAGTTCGAGCTGTACGCGCTGAGTCGCAGCGCCGAGCAGGAGGAGCGCGGCAAGGTGCCCCTCCCGCGCCAGGTCACACGGGTGCGGACCGCCCCGCTGTGGGCCCCCGGCGACGACGGGCGGACACACTCCCGGCGTGAGCGGCGACGGTTCGCCGACTGCTTCAAGGACCTGGTCCGCGGCATCTGCGCCGGCGAGGCCGAACCCTTCGCCGCCGGCCTGTACGGACTGGCCGAACTGGCCCGGGAACAGGGCGGGATGTACGCCGCCCTGCGGTCCGAGACCGCGGTGCGGGCGGTGGAGTCCGCCTGCCGGGCGCCGGGCGCGAGCCGCACCGTGCGGAGCGCCCAGGTACGGGACCTGCTGGAGTTCGTGGACGAACTGGAGCGCGCGCTGCGGCCGTTGTCCCTCGACTGGTACGAGGACCTCGGACAGGTCGACGTCTGCCACGCGACGGCGGGCGGCGTGGCGGCGATCCCCGGACTGCTGGCCAAACGCTTCTTCGGAGTGCCGCTCCTGGTCACCGAGTACGGGGTCCAGCTCCGGGCGCACTACCTCGACCACTCCGAGGAGGAACGCCCCGCCGTACGGGCCCTCCTGGCCGCCTTCCACACCCGGCTCGCCGCCGAGATCTACGCCCGGGCCGACCTCCTGACCCCCGGCAACGCCCACGCCCGCCGCTGGCAGGAACGCTGCGGGGCCGTCCGGGAACGGATGCGCACCGTCTACCCCGGGATGGAGGCGGACCGATTCGCCACCGTCGGGGAGGACCCCGGGTGCGGGGACCCGGACACGCTGGTGTGGGTCGGCCGGATAGAGCCCGCCAAGGACCTGATCGCCCTCCTGCACGCCTTCGCGGAGGTGCGCAAGGCCGCGCCGGGGACCCGGCTGCGGATCTTCGCCACCGCCGTGGCCCCGGACTACCTCGCCGACTGCCGCTCGCTCGCGGCGCAGCTCTTCCCCGACGAGGCGGCCGACGCCCACGCGGTCGGCGAGAACCCCGTCACCTTCGAGGAGATCGGCGGACCCGACGCCCCCTCCTCCGCCGAGGCGTACGGCACCGGCCGGGTCGTCGTGCTGTCCTCGGTCATCGAGGGCTTCCCCATCACCCTCGCCGAGGCGATGTTCTGCGGCCGGGCCACCGTCTCCACCGACGTCGGCGCCGTTTGCGAGGTCATCGGCGGAACCGGCCTCGTCGTACCGCCCCGCAACCCGCGCGCGCTCGCCGACGCCTGCCTGTCGCTGCTGCGGGACCCCGAGCGGGCCCAACGGCTCGGCTCCGCCGCCCGGGCCCGCGCCCTGGAGCTGTTCACCGTCGAACAGAACGTCGAGGCCTTCCGGGAGAGCTACCTGCGGCTCCTCGCCCGGGGCTCCGCCCGGCCCGACGGGGAGGTCCCCTTCTCCCGACCGCCCGAGGCGCGCGTCCCCGGGCACTGGACCACACCCACCTGGGCGTCGGTACCCGAGCCGGCCGCAGGGGCCGCGGCCGGCCCCGGGCCCGCCCTGCCGAACGCGGGGTCGGCTCCCGCTCCGAACACGGAGGCAGCGGTATGACCGGCACCAGCGTCGAGCACGTCACCCCGGTCGCGCCGCGGCGCAGACCCGCCGGCGACCCGGTGAAGGCACTCCTGCACCGGCACCGCGCCCTGTGCGAACGCGCCGTCGACCCGCTGGAGATCGCCGCCGGGCTGGAGGCCCACGGCATCACCGACCGCACCGCCGCCCGCTTCCGCCACCGGGACGTCTTCTCGCTCGCCGAGGAACTGTACGCGCGGACCCCCCGCGGGGACGCCCCGCCCACCCCGCCCGACGCCGTCGCCGGCTCCCCGGTCGTACTGCGCGGCTTCGGATACTCCTTGCTCCCCGGGGCCCTGGCGCTCGGCACGACCGCCGCCGGGATCCCCTGGGCCGGACCGCTCTCCGCGGTGGCCGCCGTCGCCGTGCTGGTGTGGCCCGGGCGGACCGTCGGGGGGCGGTTCCCCGGCCTGATCCACCTGCTCGCGGCAGCCGCCGTCGGCTGGGCCGTCCACCGGCACGGCCCGGCCCTCGGCGTCGCCCTCGCGGTCGCCGCCGCCCCCGGGTACCTGATCGGGGCCGGCTTCGCCGCACGGGCCCGACGCAGGCTCGCCGGGAGCCGGGCCCTGGAGGACTTCGCCGACGGGATCCGGCCCCTGCTGGCCGCGGCCGTCACCGCCTTCGTCGCGGCCGCCACGGGGGCGGCCGCGCTCGCCGGCACACCCCTCGCGGCGGCCCTGCCGCTCGCGGTGCTGCTCTTCCTCACCCGGCTGCTGCTCGGGCACGGCGCACACCGCGTGCCCGTGGCGGGGGCCCTCGCCCTCGCCCTCGTCCCGATCCCGGCGGTGCAGTGCGCCGCCGCGGCGGGACTCCTCGTCCACGCCTTCCGCGCGCTGACCCGTGCCTCCGCACACGCGCGTCCCTGAGCCCTTCGGAGCCGACGCCGAAGCGTTGTACCCCCATGTCGACCCCACCACCCAAGGAGAAACAGGATGACCGGCCAGCCGAACAACCAAGGGGCCGCGCGATGAGGGTGCTGCTGATCGGAGCCAACGGATACCTCGGCCGCTACGTCGCGGACCGACTGCTCGCCGACCCCGCCGTCCAGCTCACCGCGCTCGGCCGCGGAGACGACGCGGACGTCCGCTTCGACCTCGCCACCGGCAGCCCCGGAGCGCTCACCCGCTTCCTCGACGCCGTCCACCCGGGCGTCGTCATCAACTGCGCGGGCGCCACCCGCGGCGGCGCCCGGGAACTCACCCGGCACAACACCGTCGCCGTCGCCACCATCTGCGAGTCGCTGCGCCGCAGCGGCTGCGGGGCCCGGCTCGTCCAGCTCGGCTGCGCCGCCGAGTACGGGCCCAGCCAGCCCGGATCGTCCACGGCCGAGGACGCCGTCCCGAGACCCGGCGGACCGTACGGCGTCAGCAAGCTGGCCGCGACCGAGCTGGTGCTCGGCTCCGGGCTGGACGCCGTCGTGCTGCGGATCTTCTCGCCCGTCGGACCCGGCACCCCGGCCGGCTCCCCGCTCGGCCGGCTCGCCGAGGCCATGCGGCGCGCCATGCAGTCCGGCGACGGCGAGCTCAAGCTCAGCGGACTCGGGGTGCAGCGGGACTTCGTGGACGTCCGCGACGTCGCGCGCGCCGTCCACGCGGCCTCGCTGTCCGCCGCGCAGGGCGTCGTGAACATCGGCACCGGTCGCGCGGTCCGCCTGCGCGAGGCGGCCGGCGTGCTCGCCCGGGTCGCGGGGTACGGCGGCGCCCTCCACGAACTCGACCTGCCGCAACAGCCGCACGCCCACCCGGGCCGGCCGCCGGGCCTCGCGGCCATCGGTTCGCCGCGCTCCGAGGCGACGGCCGAGCAACTGGCCGCGTCGGCCCCCCAGGCCCCGTACCCGGACGGCTGCGGCGCCTGGCAGCAGGCCGACGTGCGCACCGCCCGCGACCGGCTCGGCTGGCGTCCCCGGATCAACCTGGAGGAGTCCCTGGCCGACATCTGGATGGAGGCGGCGTGCCGCATCTGACCACGTCGGAGGCGACGTCCGCGGCCACCGGCGCGGGCCGGATGGGCCTCGGGATCCCCGGGTACGCGCACCCGCTGCTCGCCCCGGTGGAATGGGCCGAGCTGACCCGGCCCGGCACCCCCCTGCACTGGGCCGTCCTCAACGTCTCGGACGGCCCGGGCGGGCGCCCCGACCCGCACTGCACGGAAGCCACCGCGAAGCTCCGCGACGCGGGCGGCACCGTCGTCGGCCATCTCGCGATGCGAGACGGAACGCGCGCGTTCGGGGAGCTGATCTCCGACGCCCACCGCTTCCGGGACTGGTACGGGGTGGGCGGTTTCTACCTCGCCGACACCCCCTGCGACAAGGCGGACCTGGAGGGCGTCCGCCGGGTCGTGGACACCCTGCGCGGGCTCGGCGACGGACTGCGCGTCGTGCTCGGACACGGCACGCACCCGTACGCCGGCTTCGCCGAAGCCGCAGATCAGCTGGTCACCTTCGCCGGGACCTGGGCCGACTACCGCTGGTCGCAGGTGGCGGAGTGGACGGCCGAGTACCCGCCGGAACTCTTCTGCCACCTGGTGCACGGGGTTCCGCGCACCCACCTGGACGAGGCCGTGCGCATCGCCCGGTGGCAGGGCGCCGGCACGGTCTGGTTCACGGACCGGCGCAGCACTCCGGCGCGGGACCCCTGGGCCTCGATGCCCGGGTACTGGGACGAAATCGTCTCGCGGATCGGGACGAGTGTCTCGGAATGAAGTCGGGCGTGGCAGTGTTACGGAACAGAACAAACCTTTGATGCTCCCCGCGGCTGCGGGGATGACCCTGGAGTCCCCGTGTCGCTGCCACCCCTGGTTGAGCCGGCTGCCGAGCTCACCGTTGACGAGGTCCGTCGGTACTCCCGCCACCTGATCATCCCGGACGTCGGGATGGACGGGCAGAAGCGCCTGAAGAACGCCAAGGTGCTCGCGGTGGGCGCCGGCGGCCTCGGCTCTCCCGCCCTCATGTACCTGGCCGCGGCCGGCGTGGGCACCCTGGGCATCGTGGAGTTCGACGAGGTCGACGAGTCGAACCTCCAGCGCCAGATCATCCACAGCCAGGCGGACATCGGCCGGTCCAAGGCCGAGTCGGCCCGCGACAGCGTGCTGGGCATCAACCCGTACGTCAACGTGGTCCTTCACGAAGAGCGGCTCGAAGCCGAGAACGTGATGGAGATCTTCAGCCAGTACGACCTCATCGTCGACGGCACGGACAACTTCGCCACGCGCTACCTGGTCAACGACGCCTGCGTGCTGCTGAACAAGCCGTACGTGTGGGGTTCGATCTACCGCTTCGACGGTCAGGCCTCGGTCTTCTGGTCCGAGCACGGGCCGTGCTACCGCTGCCTGTACCCGGAGCCGCCGCCGCCGGGCATGGTCCCGAGCTGCGCCGAGGGCGGCGTGCTGGGCGTGCTGTGCGCGTCGATCGGGTCCATCCAGGTCACCGAGGCCATCAAGGTCCTCACGGGTGTCGGCGAGTCGCTGGTCGGCCGTCTGATGATCTACGACGCCCTGGAGATGCAGTACCGCCAGGTCAAGGTCCGCAAGGACCCCGACTGCGCGGTCTGCGGTCCCAACGCGACCGTCAAGGAACTCATCGACTACGAGGCCTTCTGCGGCGTCGTGTCGGAGGAGGCCCAGGAGGCCGCCGCGGGTTCGACGATCACTCCCAAGCAGCTCAAGGAGTGGATCGACAACGACGAGCCCATCGAGATCATCGACGTCCGCGAGATCAACGAGTACGAGATCGTGTCGATCCCCGGCGCGAAGCTGATCCCCAAGGGCGAGTTCCTGATGGGCACCGCCCTCCAGGACCTGCCGCAGGACAAGCGCATCGTCTTGCACTGCAAGACGGGTGTCCGCAGTGCGGAAGTCCTCGCGGTCCTGAAGTCGGCGGGCTTCTCCGACGCGGTCCACGTCGGCGGCGGCGTCATCGGCTGGGTGCACCAGATCGAGCCCGACAAGCCGGTCTACTAGGTCCCTGCCGAACGAACCACCTCACAGGGCCCCCACCGCGAGCGCGGTGGGGGCCCTGTGAGGTTGACAGCTGACCGGCCGTACCGGACTCAGGTGCCCTCGGGCGCCACCGACTGTTGCTGAGTCGGCGTGGCCGACTCGCTCCGGGTGCAGACGGTGCCACTGGCCGGCACCTTCCCGTCCAGCAGGTAGGTGTCCACCGCCTTCTGCACGCACGGGTCGCCGCTGTTGTACGCGCCGTGGCCCTGCCCCTTGTACGTCAGCTCCACGCCGACGCCCGGGCCGAGCCGCTCGACCATCTTGCGCGCGCCCTCGTACGGGGTGGCCGGGTCACCGGTGTTGCCGATCACCACGATCGGGGCGGCCCCCGGAGCGGAGACGTCCGGGGTGTCCCAGGCGCCGGCCACCGGCCAGCCGGTGCAGCTCATCAGGGCCCAGCCGAGGAAGTCCCCGAAGACGGGCGAGGCCGCGCGGAACTCCCCGAGCTTGGCCTTGGTCTGCGCGAGCGAGTAACGCTCCTTGGAGTCGGCGCAGTTGATCGCCGTGTTCGCGGCGCCGATGTTGCTGTACCGGCCCTGCTGGTCCCGGCCGTTGAGCGCGTCGGACAGCGCCATCAGCAGTTGCCCCTGGCCGCCCTCGGCCTCGTCCAGGCCCTGTTCGAGCAGCGGCCACAGTTCCGTCGAGTACAGGGACTGGGCGATGCCGTTGGTCGCGGCGGACTCGGTGAGTTCGCGGTCGCCGATGCCGGGGATGGGTTTGGCCGCCAACTGCTTCTGCAGTTTGACGATGTTGTCCTCGATCTCCTTGACGCTGTTGCCCTGGAGCCGGCAGGCGTCGCCGCGATCCACGCAGTCCTGGGCCCAGTTGTCGAGGGCGAGTTGGAAGCCCTTCGCCTGGCCCAGGGAGCCTTCCTCGGAGGTCTTGGTCGGGTCGACCACGGCGTCGAAGACGGCCCGGCCTACGTTCTTCGGGAAGAGGTGGGCGTAGACCCCGCCGAGTTCGGTGCCGTAGGAGATGCCGAAGTAGTTCAGCTTCTCGTCGCCGAGGGCCTGGCGGACGCGGTCGAGGTCGCGGGCGGCGTTCTCGGTGCCGACGTGGGGGAGCAGCTTGCCGGACTTGGTCGAGCAGGCCTGCTGGTACTTCTTGATGTTGTCGAGGAAGACCTTCTGCTGCTCCGGCGTGGTCGGGCTGGAGTCGGAGGCGTAGTACGCGTCCAGCTGCTTGTCGTTCTCGCATCGGACGGGCGCGCTGCGGCCCACCCCGCGGGGGTCGAAGCTGACCAGGTCGTACCGCTGCCGCAGGCCGTCGTACTCCTTGGCGGCGCCGGGGAGGGTGGTGATGCCCGATCCGCCGGGACCGCCGAAGTTGAAGACGAGGGAACCGATCCGCTTGTCCTGATCGCGGGCCTTGGCCCGGATCAGCGCCAGAGGAATCGTTTCTCCTTCAGGCTTGGCGTAGTCGAGGGGCACGTCGAGCGTGGCGCACTGCCAGTCCTTGCCCGGAGCCTGCCCGCCGCCCTCGGCGGCGGTGGGGGGATCGCAGTCACCCCACTTCAGGGACGTGGCGCCCGAGGCACTGCCGCCCCCGGTCTTCTTGTCCTTGCTCCCGTCGTCGGAACAGGCGCTGGTGCTGACCAGCGCGGCGGCGAGGGCGGCGGCAGCGGTGACCCGCAGGGCGTTTCTCGGCATGCACCCATCCTGTGGGTGAACGGGCCGGTCCGCGCGTGCGATGAGCCATCCGGGTGGGGCGCCCGAGCGCCGCCGTTCCCGGCCGCCGGGGGTGCCGGCCGGCGGTGCGTCCGGGCCGCTCGGACGCAGGTCAGGCGCCGCTCAGGAGCCGCTTCGCCGCCGCGCGACCCGTGGCCACGCAGGCCGCGACGCCCACGCCCTCGCCTCGGGGGAGGCCTCGCGCAGCCAGGACCACTTGTTGGAGAGGAACGAGACGGCCTTCAGGGTGTGGCCGTCCGTCGGCGGGACCAGGAAACCGTTGCCCTCGGGCAACAGGTTCGCCCGGGCGCGGGAGAACGCCATGGTGATGACGGCCGTCGAGGCGTACGGGACGGCCGCGAGTTCCGCCTCGGCCAAGGGCGAGTGCGGGCGCAGCAGTTCCGCCGCCGCGAAGGCGGGGAGCGCGAGCACCACGGCGTCCGCCTCCATCGTCAGCACGCCGTCGTCCGTGACGTCGGCCGGGTACGTCGCGCTCTGCCACGGCCAGCAGTGGCTCCGGCTGCGGCGCGCCTCGCGCCGACCGGCGGCGGCCCGACGCCACGTCCGCCCGGGGCTGGTCTTCGCCGCGGTGTTCCTGGTCCTCGGGATCCCGCTCGCGGTCCGGCACCCCTGGCTGCTGCTCGCGGCCGCGGCCTGCGGCCCTTTCGTCGCGGTGAACACCCTGTACGCCCGCGTGAACCGGGAGCGGGCGCTCCCCAACGGCCTGGCGGCGGTGGTCCCGGCGGGGCCGGGCTGCCGTGGGCGCCCGCGGCTGCCTGCCTGCTCTACTTCTGGGGCACGGTCCCCTACGTCAAGACGATGATCCGGGAGCGCCGCTCCGCCGGGTACCGCCGCGCGTCGGCCGCCCACCACGCGGTGGCCCTCGTCGCGGCGACCTTGTTGTCACCCTGGTTGGCCCTGCCCTTCGCGGGCTACCTGGCCCGCGCCGTCGCGCTGCCGGGGCGCGGCGTGAAGGTCCCGGTGGTCGGCGCCGTCGAGATCGCCGGCTCCGCGGCCCTGCTGCTCACGCTGCTGCTCGTCTTCTGAGCCCTACCGGCCCCCGGGGACCCCGCGCGGCTAGATCGCTTCCTTGCGGGTCAGGAAGTTGAACGAGATCCACCCCGGCAGCACCGGCAGCCAGAACGTCATCAGCCGGAACAGCAGCACCGACGAGAAGGCGATCTCGCGATCCAGCCCCGCCGCGATCAGACCCAGCGTCAGGGTGGTCTCCACCGCCCCGATGCCGCCCGGGGTCGGCGCCGCCGAACCGAGCGCGTTGCCCGCGAGGAACACGACCGCGATGCTGGCGTAGCTGATGGCCTGGCCGCCGCCGAACGCCCGGATCGAGGCGTCCAGACACATCACGAAGCAGCCCGTCAGCAGCAGCATGCCGCCGATGCCCGTCACCAGCTTCTTCGGCCGCTGGAGCACGTCCAGCATGCGCGGCACCACGCCCGCGAACAGCGCCCGCAGCCGGGTCGCCACGAACTTCCGCATGAACGGGACCGCCGTCACCACCAGCACCAGCACCGCCACCGTCAGCAGACCCGCGATGACCGTCCGGGACGGGGTCATCTCCGTGGTCTTCTCGGTCCCGGTCAGATAGCCGAAGGACAGCAGCAGCAGGACGTGGCTCGCGAGCCCGAACAGTTGGGACGCGCCCACGCTCGCCACCGCGAGTCCCGGCCGGATGCCCGACCGCTGGAGGAACCGCGTGTTCAGGGCGACACCGCCCACCGCCGCCGGGGCGACGAGCTTCACGAAGGACCCGGCGACCTGCGCCAGCACCGTCCGCAGGAAGGAGACCCGCTCCGGCACGAAGCCCAACAGGCTCATCGCCGCCGCGAGGTAACTCAGGGCGGAGAAGGCCAGCGCCGCCCCCACCCAGCCCCACTGGGCCTCCGCGATGATCGTCCCGAAGTCCACGTGGGCCAGCTGCGTCAGCAGGAAGTACGCGCCGAAGGCACCCGCGATGAACGACACGAGGGTGCGCGGCCTGATGCGCTCCAGGCGGGCCGGCTCCACCGGGGCCTGGGGGCGCAGCAGCAGCACCTGTCGGCGGATCTGGCTCAGCAGATCCTCCTCGCGGGCCTCGTCGAGCGCGTCGTCCAGGGCCCGCTTCTCGGCCTTGCGGTCGGCGGCCGTGGCCTCGGCGGGAGCCGAGGCGTTCGCCTCGCGCGCCGCCTTCGCGGCCCGCGAGGACTCCAGTACGGCCTCCCGTTCCCGGTCGGCCCGCTCGCGGGCGAGCTTGCGCAGCGTCGCCCGGGTGGAGCGGCTCAGCGCGATCGGCTGGAGCAGCGGCAGACAGTCCGCGACCACGTCGGGACCGAGCACGGACACCGCCGAGGCCACCGACCGCTCCGCGCCGACCCGCAGGCCGAGGGTGGTCAGCAGCTGGGCGACGTCCATGCGCAGCACCAGGTCACCGGCCGCGATCTCGCCGCCGCGCAGGTCCGTGAGGATGACCTTGCCGGAACGATCCACCACGAGGGCGTCACCGGTGAGCCGCCGGTGCGCGATGCGCCGCGACTGGAGGGCCCTGACCTGCTCCCACGCGTTGCGCGTCAGCTCGTCGGTGATCTCCCCGTCGTCCAGGGAGTCGAGCGTGCGGCCGCCCAGGTGCTCGTACACGAGCATCACGGCGTCCGGACCCAGCTCGGAGGTCGCGATCAACTTGGGCGCGTTCGCCCCGGCCGCGATGGCGGCGTACGCGAGGAGGGCCTCCTGCTCCAGTGCCTGACGCAGCGACTGGAGGCTGCGCCGGGTGGTGATGCCGCGCAGCGTGAGCCGGCGCCAGACCCGATAGAAGAAGCCCTGCGCCTGCTGCTCGCGGTCGACGACCGTGACGTCGAGGGGCGGCCCCTTCTCCAGCGTCACGTGGTACCGACGGCCCCGGTCGCTCACCTCGGAGGCCTCCGGACCGTCCGGCGCCTCGGCGCGCATCGCGCTCACCGGCTGGAAGCCGACCCGGCGCAGACCGGCGAGGAGGTTCTGCCCGGTGGGGCGGACGTTCGGGGAACCGACGGCGTACAGGGTCCCGTAGGCGACGGTCCAGCCGATGAGGACGGTCAGGATGATCGAGAGGGGAGTGGTGTACCCGCTGACCAGCATGGCGAAGGCGTCGAGCAGCAGCACCACCCACAGGGCGACCCGCCAGCGCGGCCGGCGCGTCATGCCGACGGCCGTCATGTAGGCGATGACCGGCGCGAGGTAGCCGTGCACCGGGTCGGTCAGGGCGCCGGCGGTACCCGTCGGCAGGGTCAGGGAGTCCTGGATGGTGGCGGAGGCGGCCTGGGAGACCCACAGGTCGGTGGCGAGCGTGACGCCGTGCGCGAGGACGGCCGCGAGGACGCCGTCGGCGATGCGCAGGCCGTCGCGTTTGATGAGCCGCTCGATCGCGAAGGCGACGGGCACCAGGAGCACCGCGATGCTCGACACCAGACCCGCGACCTTGATCAACAGGTCGGGTGCCTGGCCGGTGCCGTTGCTGATGTCCTCTTCGAGGCCCGCGGTGGTGCCGTGGGCGAAGGCGGCGATGGCGAGGACCACGGCGATGCCGAGGATGCCGACCAGCAGGCGCACCAGGTCGGACGGGCGGTGCACGCGGGCCGCGAGCAGCGGTTCGTCCACCTCGACATGGTCGGCGGCGGTGGGGGCGTGACCGTGCGGCCGCTCCGGGTGGTCGAAGTCGTCCACCCGCCCGTGGTCGGGGTCGAGGCCGTGACGGGCGCCACGACGGCGCGCGTCCCGCTCGTCGCGGGGACCCTCGTCCGAGTGGTCGTCCGCAGGGTCGCGGGAGGGATCCCCGGGACCGTCGGCGGGCCGGTCGTCGGCCTTGCCGCCGGACTTCTCGTTCGGCACGTCGGACCTGTCGTCGGGCATTTCGCGGGGCGCGTCCGGGTGCGCGTCTGGGCGCGCGCCGTCATCCGCCGTCGCGCCGTCCGGAGGGCTCACACCCTGCTCCTTCGCCGTCACATCCGTCTCTTCTTGATCACGTATCACCAGTCACCGCCCGCAAGATGGTGGCACGGACCGGCTGCCGTGCGGGGCAGCAGGGTGCGCGCCGGTGCGGAAGGAAACCTTCCGTCGTGGTGTCGGTGACGTGCGGCACCATGTTCCGAATGAGCGAAGAGCTTCCCGAGTACGCGGAGCGGGTGCTGGAGGCGGCCGAGCGGATTCCGCCCGGCCGGGTGATGACGTACGGCGACGTCGCGGAGTGGATCGGCACGGGCGGACCACGCCAAGTCGGGCGTGTCATGGCCCTGTACGGGGGAGCCGTGCCCTGGTGGCGCGTGGTCAGGGCCGACGGCCGACCCCTGCCCGGGAGCGAGCACCGAGCCCTGGAGCACTACCGCGCCGAGGGCACTCCCCTGCGCGACACGGCCGGCGGCGAGCCCCGGCTGGCGATGCGCCGGGCACGCTGGGACGGGCGGCAGGGGCCGGGCGAAGGCGACGAGGGTCACATCTGACAGCTTCGGGCATGCGGAGCCGGGGCGGGCGGTCGAAGGCTCGTACGGGGGACGACACGAGGACCCCCCGAGGCGACGCCGGGAGCCGCCCGGGGAGACTGCGGGAGCCGGCGCGGGTGGCGTAGCGTGGCCCCTTCGGCCGTCGCCGCCGCCCTCGCCGCAGTCGCCACCGAAGCGACGCCCGGCACGACGGTCGGGAACGCGGTCGGCGAGGCCACCGAGGCAACCGCAGTCGTCGCAGCAACCGCAGTGACGGAAGACCCACCAGGACCGGCACACCACGTGATCACCTCTCCTTCCGACCGCTCGGAGCGGCGTACGCGGACTCCTGACGCGTACCGCCTGGTGCGCACCGGGCCGGAACGGGTGGCTCCCCCTGTCTTGGACGCAGCGCAACGGGCGGTGGTTGACCACACCACCGGACCACTGCTGGTCCTGGCCGGACCCGGCACCGGGAAGACCACCACCCTGATCGAGGCGGCCGCCGCCCGGGTCGAGGCCGGCACGGACCCCTCCCGCATCCTGATCCTCACCTTCAGCCGCAAGGCCGCCGTCGAACTCCGCGACCGGGCCGCCCTGCGCCTGGGCGGCGCGCGGGCTCCGCAGGCCACCACCTTCCACTCCTACTGCTACGGCCTGGTCCGCGCCCACCAGGACACCGACCTGTTCGCCGACCCGCTGCGGCTGCTGTCCGGGCCGGAGCAGGACGTCATGGTCCGCACCCTGCTGGAGGGCCAGCGCCGGATCCGCTCCATCCGCTGGCCCGACGACCTGCGCGCCGCCCTGACCACGCGCGGGTTCGCCGACGAGGTCCGCGCCGTCCTGGCCCGCGCCCGCGAACTGGGCCTGGGCCCCGGGGCCCTGTCCGACTTCGCCGACCGCATCGGCCGCCCGGACTGGAAGGCGGCCGCCGCGTTCCTCTCCGAGTACCTGGACGTCCTCGACATGCAGGGCACCCTCGACTACGCGGAACTGCTCCACCGCGCCGTCCTGCTGGCCGAACGCACCCCGTCCCTGGCCTCGTCCCACGACGTGATCCTCGTCGACGAGTACCAGGACACGGACGCCTCCCAGCTGCGACTGCTGCGCGCCCTGTCCGGACCCGGCGGCACACTGATCGCCTTCGGCGACCCGGACCAGTCGATCTACGCGTTCCGCGGCGCCGACATCAACAACATCCTGGACTTCGAGACCTCCTTCCCCGGCGCACGGGTCCGGGCCCTCACGGTCGGCCGGCGCTCCTCCTCGGCGCTGCTCGCCGCGACCCGCCTCCTCACCACCCGGATGCCCGTCCCGCGGCTGCCCTCGGCGGCGGTACGCGCCCACCGCGACCTGCGCGCCACGCGGGAGGGCGGCCGGGTGGAGGTGTACACGTACCCCACCGCCGGGGCGGAACTGGACAACATCGCGGACATCCTGCGCCGGGCCCACCTGGAGGACGGCGTGCCGTGGCAGGACATGGCGGTGCTGGTCCGCGCGGGCGGCCGTACCCTCCCCGCGATGCGCCGCGCCCTCGTCTCGGCCGGCGTGCCCGCCGAGACGGACGGCACGGACACCCCCCTGCGCCACGAACCCGCCGTCGCCCCCCTGCTCACGGCCCTGCGCATCACCGCCACGGCCGCCGCCCGCCCGCCGGCGGACGCGGACCCCGCCGACCCGGACGGTGCGGGCCCCGACGCCGAGCGCCCCGAGGAACCGTCCGAGGCCGACGCCGGCGCCGACGCCGAAGCCCGAGCCGAAGCGGACGCTGGCGCCGACGCCGACACGGACCACCCCGCGCCGGACCACCCCGCGCCGGGCGACCCCACCTCCGCGCCCCCCGGGGACCGGGCCCGGGACGAGGCCGACACCGCCGACCACGGATGGGTCGGGGTCGAGGCCGCCATCGCCCTGCTCGGCTCCCCGCTCGGCGGGATGGACGCCGCAGACCTGCGCCGCCTCGGCCGCGCCCTGCGCGACGAGGAACGGGCCGCGGGCGTCAAGGTGCCCGCGCCCTCCGACGTCCTGCTGGCCCGCGCCCTCGCCGAACCCGAGCGGCTCGTCGCCCACGACCCCGCCCACGCCCGCGGCGCGCAGCGCCTCGGCCTGCTCCTGCGCAAGACGCGCGAACTGCTCCAGGGCGGCGGCACCGCCGAAGAGGCCCTGTGGACCCTGTGGGACGGCACCCCCTGGCCGCAGCGCCTGGAGCGCGGCGCCCGTCGCGGCGGCGCCGGCGGCCGCAACGCCGACCGGGACCTCGACGCCGTCTGCGCGCTCTTCGACACCGCCGCCCGCGCCGAGGACCGCACCGGTGGCCGCGGCGCCCTCAACTTCCTCGAACAGCTCGAAGCCGAGGACATCGCCGCCGACACCCTCACCACCCGCGCGACCCGCCGCGACGCCGTCCGACTGATGACCGCCCACCGGTCGAAGGGCCTCGAATGGGGTCTCGTCGTCGTCGCCGGCGTCCAGGAGGGGCTCTGGCCCGACCTGCGCCGGCGCGGCTCCCTCCTGGAAGCCGACCGGATCGGCCGCGACGGCCTCGCCGAACCGCTCACCCCCGGCGCCCTCCTCGCCGAGGAACGACGGCTGTTCTACGTGGCCGCGACCCGCGCCCGCGAACGCCTCGTCGTCACCGCCGTCAAGGCCCCCGCCGAGGACGGCGACCAGCCCTCCCGCCTCCTCACCGAACTCGGCGTCCCCCCGAAGGACGTCACCGGACGCCCCCGACGCCCCCTGGCCGTCCCGGCGCTCGTCGCGGAACTGCGCGCCACCACCGTCGACCCCGAGGCCTCCGAGGCGCTGCGCGACGCCGCGGCCCGCCGGCTCGCCCGCCTCGCCGTGCTCACCGACGACGAGGACCGCCCCCTGGTCCCCGCCGCGCACCCGCAACGCTGGTGGGGACTGTACGAACCGACCCGCAGCAGCGTCCCGCTGCGCGACCGGGACCGCCCCGTGGCCCTGTCCGGATCGGCCCTGGACCAGCTCGCCAACACCTGCTCCCTCCAGTGGTTCCTGGGCCGCGAGGTCAAGGCCGACGCCCCCTCCACCGCCGCCCAGGGCTTCGGGAACGTCGTCCACGTCCTCGCCGACGAGGTCGCCTCGGGCCGCACGCCCGCCGACCTCGCCGTGCTCATGGAGCGCCTCGACTCCGTCTGGGACGCACTCGCCTTCGACGCCCCCTGGAAGTCCCGCCAGGAGAAGGAGAACGCCCGCGCCGCCCTGGAACGCTTCCTGCGCTGGCACACCACCGACCGGGGCGGCCGGGAGGCCGTCGCCACCGAGCACGACTTCGACGTCACGCTGGAGGCGGGGGAGTTCGCCGTACGGATCCGCGGCTCCATGGACCGGGTCGAGGCCGACCCGCAGGGACGCGCCTACGTCGTGGACTTCAAGACCGGCAAGGCCGCTCCCACCAAGGACGAGGTCGCGCGCCACCCCCAGCTCGCCGTCTACCAGCTCGCCGTGCGCGAGGGCGCCGTCGACGAGGCCTTCGACGGCGTGCGCCCCGACCCCGGCGGCGCCGAACTCGTCCAGCTGCGCCAGGGCGCGCCCAGGAAGGACGGCGGCGACGAGGTCCCCAAGGTCCAGGCGCAGCAGCCCCTCGAAGGCGAGTGGGTGGGCGACCTGCTGGCCAACGCCGCCGGCCGGGTACTGGACGAGCGGTTCACGCCCGCCGCCGGCGAGCACTGCAAACGCTGCTCCTTCCGCAGCTCGTGCAGCGCCCTCCCCGAGGGCCGCCAGACCGTGGAATGAGCCGGACCCCGCCCGCTCGTCGAGACGGCGGTGGGGAGTGTCGGTGCCGGCGGCTAGCCTTTTCACGTGTCCGCGCGCCCGACCGTCCCGGCGGTGATCAGCGATCCCGAGCAGCTCAAGGAGCTCCTCGGGATCCCCTTCACGCCCGAACAGATGGCCTGCGTCACCGCCCCGCCCGCGCCCCAGGTCATCGTCGCGGGCGCCGGCTCCGGCAAGACGACCGTCATGGCGGCCCGCGTCGTCTGGCTGGTCGGCACCGGCGCCGTCGCACCCCAGGAGGTCCTCGGCCTGACCTTCACCAACAAGGCCGCCGGCGAGCTCGCCGAGCGCGTGCGCAAGGCCCTCGCGCGGGCCGGCATCAGCGACCCGGACCCCTCCCCGGCCGACCCCGACGCGGCCGGGGGCGAGCCCCGCATCTCCACGTACCACGCCTTCGCCGGCCAACTCCTCAAGGACCACGGTCTGCGCATCGGGCTGGAGCCCAGCGCCCGACTGCTCGCCGACGCCACCCGCTTCCAGCTCGCCGCGCGCGTGCTGCGCGAGGCGCCCGGCCCGTACCCGTCGCTCACCAAGTCCATCCCCGACCTGGTCAGTGACCTGCTCGCGCTCGACGCGGAGCTCTCCGAACACCTCGTCACCCCCGAGGAGCTCCGCGCGTACGACACCGGGCTGCTCGACGTGCTCGCGGACACCCGGCTCACCAACGACGACCTGCGCAAGGTCCCCGAGGCGGGCCGCGGCCGGCTGGAACTGCTGGAGCTAGTCGCCCGCTACCGCGTCGCCAAACGCGCCCGCGACCTGATCGACTTCAGCGACCAGATCGCGCTCTCCGCACAGCTCGCCACCACCCGACCCGAGGTGGGGGCCCTGCTGCGCGAGGAGTTCAAGGTCGTCTTGCTCGACGAGTACCAGGACACCTCCGTCGCGCAGAGGCTGCTGCTGTCCGGGCTGTTCGGCGGCGGCACCGGCCACGCCGTCACCGCCGTCGGCGACCCCTGCCAGGCGATCTACGGCTGGCGCGGCGCCTCCGTGGCCAACCTCGACGACTTCCCCGAGCACTTCCCGCACGCCGACCGCCGCCCCGCCACCCGCTTCTCGCTCAGCGAGAACCGCCGCAGCGGCGGCCGCCTGCTCGACCTGGCCAACGAACTGGCCGCGCCGCTGCGCGCCATGCACGAGGGCGTCGAGGCGCTGCGTCCGGCGCCCGGCGCCGAACGGGACGGATCCGTGCGGTGCGCCCTGCTGCCCACCCACGCCGAGGAGCTGGAGTGGCTCGGGGACTCCGTCGCCCACCTGGTGCGGACGGGGACCGAGCCCGGCGAGATCGCCGTGCTGTGCCGCTCGGCCGGTGACTTCGCCCGGATCCAGGCGGTCCTGGTGGCCCGCGACGTCCCCGTCGAGGTGGTCGGCCTGTCCGGCCTGCTGCACCTGCCGGAGGTCGCCGACCTGGTCTCGGTCTGCGAGGTGCTCCAGGACCCGGGGGCCAACGCCGCCCTCGTCCGGCTGCTGATCGGCCCGCGCTGGCGCATCGGCGCCCGCGACCTGGCGCTGCTCGGGCGCCGGGCACGGCAACTGATCGGACGGACCCCCGCAGGCACGGACGATCCGGACGGACGCCTCGCGGCGGCCGTCGAGGGCGTCGACCCGGCGGAGGTCGTCTCGCTCGCCGACGCGCTGGAGACCTTCCTCGACGGGTCCGGGGCCTCCGCCGCCGACGACCTGCCCTTCTCGGCGGACGCCCGCGTCCGCTTCGCGCACCTCGCCCGCGAGCTGCGCGACCTGCGGCGCTCGCTCGCCGACCCGCTGATGGACGTCCTGCACCGGGTACTGGCCACGACCGGCCTCGACGTGGAACTGTCCGCCTCCCCGCACGCCCTCGCCGCGCGCCGGCGCGAGACCCTGTCGAACTTCATGGACGTGGCCGCCGGGTTCGCCGCCCTCGACGGGGAGGCCTCGCTGCTCGCGTTCCTGGCCTTCCTGCGGACCGCCGCCCAGTACGAGAAGGGCCTCGACCACGCGCTCCCCGGCGGGGAGAACACCGTCAAGGTGCTCACCGCCCACAAGTCCAAGGGCCTGGAGTGGGACGTGGTGGTGGTCCCCGACCTGTGCGCGGGCGCCTTCCCGAAAGAGAAGCCGCCGGAGGCCTGGACCTCGTACGCCAAGGTCCTGCCGTACGCGCTGCGCGGCGACGCCTCCACCCTGCCGGGGGACCCGGCATGGACCTCGGCGGGGCTCAAGTCCTTCAAGGCCGCCCTGAAGGAACACAAGGCCGTCGAGGAACTCCGCCTCGGATACGTGACCTTCACCCGCCCGCGCTCCCTCCTGCTGGCCTCCGGCCACTGGTGGGGCCCGAGCCAGAAGAAGCCGCGCGGCCCTTCGGCGTTCCTCTCCGCGCTCCGGACCCACTGCGAGGCCGGGCACGGCGAGATCGAGGCCTGGGCGCCGGAGCCCGAGCCCGGCGCCGAGAACCCGGTCCTGTCCGAGGCCGGCGCCCCGGACCACTCCTGGCCCCTGCCCCTGGACCCGACCTCGCTGCACCTGCGCCGTCGCGCGGCCGCGCTGGTGGAGGCCCACCTCGCGACGCCCGCGACCCCGGCGCCGCACGAAGAGCCGGAAGAGCCCGGGGCGTCCGGGGAGCCCTACCTGTGGCCACCCGACTGCGAGGACCCGGCGTACGACGCGGAACCCTGGCCGGACACGGACCCCCACTCGGACCCCGACCCGTGGTCCGGGGTCGGCCCGGCCGCGGAAGGCCGGCCGGACGCGCCGGACACGGACCCCCGGTCCTCCCGGGCGGCGGACGCGACCCCCGGCGCGGCCGGACCCCGGGCCCGCGTCCCCGCCCAGGACACCGGGCGGACCCCGACCCCCGCGCCCCCGCCCGACGAGGACCTCTGGGCCCCGGGCGAAGCCCTGCCCGCCCCCACCCCCGCAGCCGCCCCGGCCCCGGCCCCGGACGAGGATCCGTACGAGGACCCTTGGGCGGCGCCCGGCGCCCCGGTCCCGGCCCAACCCACCGCCGGCGCCAGCCGCCCCGGTACACCCGCGCGGCGCGGCGCAGACCCCCTCACCCCCGAGGAGGCCCGCGCCATCGCCTCCTGGGACCGCGACCTCGACGCCCTCGAAGGCGAACTGCGCCGCTCCCGCCCCGCCGTGCGCGACGTCGTGCTGCCCTCCGCCCTGTCCGCCTCGGACCTGCTGCGCCTCGCCTCCGACGAGCAGGGCTTCGTCCGCGACCTCGCCCGCCCCATGCCCAAGCCCCCGCAGCCCGCCGCCCGGCAGGGCACCCGCTTCCACGCCTGGGTCGAGTCCCGCTTCGAGGAACTGCCCCTCCCGCTCCTCGACGTCCTCGACCCGGCCGGGGAACTGCCCGGTTCCGACCAGGACATCGCCGACGAGGCGGACCTCGACTCCCTCAAGGCCGCCTTCGAGCGCAGCGCCTACGCCGACCGGACCCCCCACCGCATGGAGGCCCCGGTCCAGCTCACGCTCGCCGGCCGGGTCGTCCGCGGCCGGATCGACGCCGTGTACCGCCACCACGAGGGCCCGTACGACTACGAGATCGTCGACTGGAAGACGGGCCGCACCACCGAGGCCGACCCCCTCCAGCTCGCCGTCTACCGACTGGCCTGGGCGGAGGCCACCGGCACCCCGCTCGAACGGGTCGACGCCGCCTTCCTGCACGTCCGCAGCGGCCGCGTGATCCGCCCCCGCGCCCTTCCCGACCGCGCCGGCATTGAGCGGATCCTCCAAGGCAAAACGGACACGGAAAGTGACCATCACACGGACGGCTAGGCTCGTGGCATGAGCGACCCCCAGGCGGACAGCGTCGTCCGCACGTACATCGACACCCACCGCGCGGCCTTCCTCGACGACCTCGCCGACTGGCTGCGCATCCCTTCCGTCTCGGCGCAGCCCGAGCACGCGGGTGACGTACGACGCAGCGCCGAATGGCTCGCCGCGCAGCTCAAGGCCACCGGCTTCCCGGTCGCCGAGATCCTGGAGACCGCCGGCGCCCCCGCCGTGTACGCCGAGTGGCCCGCCGCCGACCCGGCCGCCCCCACCGTCCTCGTCTACGGGCACCACGACGTGCAGCCCGCCGCCCTCGCCGACGGCTGGCACACCGACCCGTTCGAGCCGGTGATCAAGGACGGCCGGATGTACGGGCGCGGCGCCGCCGACGACAAGGGCCAGGTCCTCTTCCACACCCTCGGCGTCCGGGCCCACCTCGCGGCCACCGGCGCCGACGCCCCCGCCGTGCACCTCAAGCTCCTCGTCGAGGGCGAGGAGGAGTCCGGCTCCCCGAACTTCCGCGCCCTCGTCGAGCGCGAGGCCGAACGCCTCGCCGCCGACGTCGTGATCGTCTCCGACACCGGCATGTGGTCCGAGACCACCCCCACCGTGTGCACCGGCATGCGCGGCGTCGCGGACTGCGAGATCGACCTCCACGGCCCCGACCAGGACATCCACTCCGGGGCCTTCGGCGGCGCGGTGCCCAACCCCGCGACCGTCGCCGCCCGCCTCGTCGCCGCCCTGCACGACGCCGACGAACGGGTCACCATCCCGGGCTTCTACGACAACATCGTCGAACTCACCGACGCCGAGCGCGCACTGATCGCCGAACTGCCCTTCGACGAGGCCGAGTGGCTGCGCACGGCCAAGTCGCACGCCGCCTCGGGGGAGAAGGGCCACACCACCCTGGAGCGCGTCTGGGCCCGCCCGACCGCCGAGGTCAACGGCATCGGCGGCGGCTACCAGGGCCCCGGCGGCAAGACGATCGTGCCGTCCTCCGCACACCTGAAGCTGTCGTTCCGACTGGTCTCCGGGCAGGACCCGTACGAGGTCGAGGAAGCCGTCACGACCTGGGTCGCCGAGCGCGTCCCGGCCGGGATCCGGCACTCCATCGTCTTCGGCGCCCCCACCCGGCCCTGCCTCACCCCGCTCGACCACCCGGCGCTGCAATCCGTCGTACGCGCCATGGGCCGCGCCTTCGGCCAGAAGATCCGCTTCACCCGCGAGGGCGGCTCCGGGCCGGCCGCCGACCTCCAGGACGTGCTCGACGCACCCGTCCTGTTCCTCGGCATCTCGGTCCCCTCCGACGGCTGGCACTCGCCGAACGAGAAGGTCGAACTCGACCTGCTCCTCAAGGGCGTCGAGACCGCCGCGTACCTGTGGGGCGACCTGGCCGCCCACTGGAAGCCCGCCTGACGCACCCACCGCCGTCCCACCCAGCCTGCCTGTCCCACCACCGGGGGAGTTGGAAGTACCTGATGAGCACCCACACCGAGCCCGAGCGCCCCATCACGCTCGCCGCGCCCAGCGGGATCGACCGCGCCGCGCACCACCGCCTCGACGAGGCCTGGCTCGCCGCCGCCTGGAGTCACCCGACGACCCGCGTCTTCGTCGTCTCCGGTGGCCAGGTCCTGATCGACGACACCCCCGACGGCGCCACCGGCATCGTGATGACCCCGGCCTTCGAGGCCCCGGTCACCGAGACCCACCGCTACTTCCTGGGCTCGGACGAGGACGGCGTACGGTACTTCGCGCTGCAGAAGGACTCCCTGCCGGGCCGCATGGACCAGTCGGCCCGGCCGGCCGGCCTCCGCGAGGCGGGCCTGCTGCTGAACCCGCGCGACGCCGGGCTGATGGTGCACGCGGTGGCGCTGGAGAACTGGCAGCGCATGCACCGCTTCTGTTCCCGCTGCGGCGAGCGCACGGTGGTCGCCGCAGCCGGACACATCCGCCGCTGCCCGGGCTGCGGCGCCGAGCACTACCCGCGCACCGACCCGGCCGTGATCATGCTCGTCACCGACGAGCACGACCGCGCGCTGCTGGGCCGGCAGGTGCACTGGCCCGAGGGCCGCTTCTCGACGCTCGCCGGGTTCGTGGAGCCGGGCGAGTCCATCGAGCAGTCGGTGATCCGCGAGGTCTGGGAGGAGGCCGGCGTCAAGGTCGGCGAGGTCGACTACGTCGCCAGCCAGCCCTGGCCGTTCCCGTACAGCCTGATGCTCGGCTTCACCGCCCGCGCCGTCACCTCGGAGATCACGGTGGACGGGGAGGAGATCCAGGAGGCCCGCTGGTTCTCCCGCGAGGACCTCCGCGCGGCGATCGAGGCCGGCGAGGTGCTCCCGCCCGCCGGCGTCTCCATCGCGGCCCGCCTGGTCGAACTCTGGTACGGGGAGCCGCTGCCGCGCCCCGCCGCCTGAGACGGGTCGCGCGGGCCCCGCGCCCGTGACGTCCGTCACGACAGAAGGCCCCCGCCTCGGCGGGGGCCTCTCTCGTACGCGCGTGACGTTCGCCACGTCGACCCGTCCGGCACCGGACGTCCGTGTTCCGGCGCTCCGTGTGTCGGGCGGTGCCGCGACGGTCAGACGGCGAGAGCCTGCTTGACCTGGGCGAGGCTCGGGTTCGTCATGACGGACTCGTTGCCGGCGGCCGACTTCACGAGGACGGTGGGAACCGTCTGGTTGCCGCCGTTCGCCTTCTCCACGAACGCTGCGGACGCGGGGTCGTGCTCGATGTTGATCTCGTCGTACGCGATGCCTTCGCGGTCCAGCTGCTTCTTCAGCCGGGTGCAGTAGCCGCACCAGGTCGTGCTGTACATCGTGACGGTGCCCGTGTCCTGCATGCTGCGGTCTCCTTCGTGGGGTCGCGGTGGTCCGAGTACTCGAACGCCCGACACCGTCCCGCCATTCCCGCGGAGCCCTCCCGGCACAAGGCGGAACCCTTCCGGCACAAGTACGACCGGAGCGGGCTGCCTGTGGACAAGTTTCCCGTCCGCCCCTGGAGACCTGGCAGCATGGCGGGGTGACAGCAGCAACGCACTCCTCATCCTTCCCGGCCGAAGCCGACTCGGCCGACGCGGTGCTCCAGGGTCTCGACCCGGAGCAGCGCGAGGTCGCGACGACGCTGCGCGGACCGGTGTGCGTGCTGGCCGGAGCGGGCACGGGCAAGACCCGCGCGATCACCCACCGCATCGCCTACGGGGTCCGGTCCGGCCAACTGATGCCCGCCAGCGTGCTCGCCGTCACCTTCACCAACCGCGCCGCCGGCGAGATGCGGGGCCGGCTGCGGACCCTCGGAGCGGGCGGGGTCCAGGCCCGGACCTTCCACTCCGCCGCCCTGCGCCAGCTCCAGTACTTCTGGCCGAAGGCCGTCGGCGGGGACGTCCCCCGACTGCTGGAACGCAAGATCCAATTCGTGGCCGAGGCCGGCTCCCGCTGTCGCGTCCGCCTCGACCGGGGCGAGCTGCGCGACGTCACGGCCGAGATCGAATGGGCCAAGGTCACCCAGACCGTCCCCGCCGACTACCCGGCGGCCGTCCTCAAGGCGGGCCGCGAGGCCCCCCGCGACACGGCCGAGATCGCCCAGATCTACGGGACGTACGAGCAGCTCAAGCGCGACCGGAACATGATCGACTTCGAGGACGTGCTGCTCCTCACCGTCGGGATCCTCCAGGACCGCTACGACATCGCGGAGCAGATCCGCACCCAGTACCAGCACTTCGTGGTCGACGAGTACCAGGACGTCAGCCCGCTCCAGCAGCGCCTGCTCGACCTCTGGCTCGGCGAGCGCGACAACCTCTGCGTGGTCGGCGACGCCAGCCAGACGATCTACTCCTTCACCGGCGCCACCCCCGACCACCTGCTGAACTTCCGCACCAAGTACCCGCAGGCCACCCTCGTCAAGCTGGTCCGCGACTACCGCTCCACCCCCCAGGTGGTGCACCTCGCCAACGGCCTGCTGAACCAGGCCCAGGGCCGCGCCGCCGAACACCGCCTGGAGCTGATCTCCCAGCGCGAGGCCGGCCCCGACCCGGTCCACGCCGAGTACCCGGACGAGCCCGCCGAGGCCGAGGGCGTCGCCGGGCGGGTCCGGGACCTCATCGCGGCGGGCGTCCCGGCGGGCGAGATCGCCGTGCTCTACCGGATCAACGCCCAGTCCGAGGTCTACGAACAGGCCCTCGCCGACGCCGGAGTGCCCTACCAGCTGCGCGGAGCCGAGCGGTTCTTCGAGCGCGCCGAGGTCCAGAAGGCGATCCTCGCCCTGCGCGGGGCCGCCCGCTCCGGCGGCAACGATCCCCTCCTGGACGACGTCGTCGAGCTCGGGTCCCAGGTGCGGGCCGTACTCAGCTCCACCGGCTGGACGGCCGAGCCGCCCGCCGGATCCGGGGCCGTGCGCGACCAGTGGGAATCCGTGGCCGCGCTCGTCCGGCTCGCCGAGGACTTCGCCCGCTCCCGCCCGGCCGCCGGCCTGGCCGAACTCACGGTGGAACTGGACGAACGCAAGGCCGCCCAGCACGCCCCCACCGTCCAGGGCGTCACCCTCGCCTCGCTGCACGCCGCCAAGGGCCTGGAGTGGGACGCGGTGTTCCTCGTGGGGCTCACCGACGGCATGATGCCGATCACCTATGCCAAGACCGACGAACAGGTCGAGGAGGAGCGCCGGCTGCTCTATGTCGGCGTCACCCGGGCGCGGCTGCACCTGACCCTCTCCTGGGCGCTCTCCCGGGCTCCGGGCGGCAGGGCCTCCCGACGCCCCAGCCGCTTCCTGAACGGCCTGCGGCCGGGCTCCGCCGTCCCGGGAAGCAGGAACGGCGCCGCGGCCGAGCGCGCCCCCCGCAAGCGCGGCCCCCGCGGTCCGGTGCTGTGCCGGGTCTGCGGCAAGACCCTGACCGAGGCCGGCGAACTCAAACTGATGCGCTGTGAGGACTGCCCGTCGGACATGGACGAGGGACTGTACGAGCGACTGCGCGAGTGGCGCGCGATCCAGTCGAAGCAGCAGGGCCTGCCCGGCTACTGCGTCTTCACGGACAAGACGCTGATGGCGATCGCGGAGGCCGCGCCGTCCGAGGCGGGAGAGCTCTCGATGATCTCCGGCGTCGGTGGCCGCAAGCTTGAGCGGTACGGAGTCGACGTCCTGGCCATCTGCGCAGGCCAGGAGCCCGGCGCCGGAGATCCTGACGACGCGTAGAAACTCGTCGGGTTTCTGCGTGATCTGACGTCTGTGCAGCTCAGAGGCAGGATGGATGGGCGGATCGTAGATCGATTCTCACAATCTCTCACACAGAGGGATTGTGGGCGCCTCCATGGAAGCCGTCCCACGCGGTCGCGGCCGACCGCAGATCCTCGATGCCGGGGTGGACGTACCGGCGCTTGGTGAACGACGCGTTCGTGTGGCCGGCCCACGCGGCCAGGACCACGTCCGGGACGCCGTTCACGGCCAGGTACGTCAGGCAGGAGTGCCGGGCGTCGTACAGGCGGACGTGCCGGAGGCCGGTGCTGTCCATGAGCCGGTACGCGTACTCGCGCAGCTGCCGGGTGTTCAGCGGCAGCCCCAGCTCGTCGACTGCCACGTAACCCGTGTCGGTGTACCCCTCGCCCGCGGCCAGCTTCTCCCGGGCCTGTTGCGCCTTGAAGCGCTTCAGGGCCTCCAGCGGCCCCTGGGGGAGCGGCAGCGCGCGTTCCCCGGACGACGTCTTCGTGTCCTTCTCGAGGACACGGACGTTCCCGATCATCGTCCGCGTGTTGGCGATCTCGACGGCGCCCGACTTCAAGTCGATGTCCGTCCACCGCTGCCCGCAGACCTCGGCTGGCCGAAGCCCCATCAGGGACAGCAACAGCGGCGCGTACAGGCGGTCCCGCTCGATGCCCTTCACGAACCGCTGCACCTCGATGACCGACCAGGGCGCCGCCCGTGTCCGGTCCCGCTTGTCGGTCTTCTTGTCGGCCAGGGAGACGCGCACGTACTGGGCGGGGTTCGTCGCGATGTGCTTGCGGATGACAGCCCTGGCCAGCGCCTGCCGTAGGCGATTGAGCACCACCACGGACGTCGAGACCGCCAGGCGCGTGCCGGGCTTCCCGCCGCTACGCCGGCCGCTGGCAACCAGCTCGTCGACGAACTCCTGCACCTGGTCCTCGGTCAGCTCCTGCAAGCGGATGTGCCCCAGGCGCTCCCGCGGGTGCAGCAGGTTGAGCTGGTAGGTGGTGATGGACGTCTCCTCGACGTCGCGGCGCTTGTACTCCAACCACTGATCCAGCCACTCGCCCACGGTCAGCTTGCTCGGGACGATCAGGTCGCCGGCCTTGCGCTGGTGCGTGATCCGCGCGCGCTCCTCCTTCACCTCCTTCTGGGTGTCCTTGGTGATGGTGAGCTGGACCCGCTTGCCGTTCTCGTCGTTGCCAGCGTCGACAACCGTCCGCCACCGCACGGTGCCGTCTCGCAGCGTGATTTTCTTGATGGGATCTGACATCACGTTCCTTCTCTAGCTCACGCTGCCGACGGATTCAGGTGGTTCCATGCTCAGAGTCGAGGCTGTCAAGACTGGGTGGCACGGGGCCGGCCCCGTTGTCCGGAACCACGCCCCCGCTCGTCGTCACCTTGCGTGACGGCTGGGACCCTCTGAACCTGGCTCTGTCCCGTAATCGGTGGTAGCGGTGCGTTGCCTCCTGTCATGCTGAGGCGTGCTTGAAGTCAACGCCCTTGTGGGTGTGGTGTTTTCGGGACTTTCCGCCTTGGTCATCGAGAGTGTGGCGG
>NZ_JAPNLK010000054.1 GCF_026627505.1 Streptomyces sp. H27-H5
GCGCCGGCCTGAGCCTCTACCGCGTCGTCCGCGAGCTGCAGACCCTCCTCGCGACATGGACCGGCGTCTGCCCCACCTGTCACCGCGGCATACCCACACCAGCCCCGACCTGACCAAGCCCTACTAGGACCGGGGCTCTCGTTCTCGCCGACCCGTTTCGAGGCTCCGAGTCGCCACCACTTCCGGCGGCCCCCACCACGGCCGTCGTCTGCGGCGGACCCGTCTCCCCGGCCCCGCTCGTCGCCGGCTCGGGCAGGAGCGAGGCGTGATCGTCCGGCCGTGCCCGCCCGGCGGGGGGGTGCTCAGGTCCGGGGCGGGCGGGTGGCGGTGTCGAGGTAGAACGCGTCGATGCTCTGCACCGCTTTCTCGAACTCGTCGAGGTTGACGGGCTTGGTGACGTACGCGTTGGCGTGGCTGCCGTAGGCGCCGGCGACGTCCTCCGGTGCGGAGGAGGTGGTGAGGACGACGACGGGGATGGTCTGGAGATTCTCGTCGTTCTTGAGGATCTGGAGCAGGTCGCGGCCGTTCATGCGGGGCATGTTCAGGTCGAGGACGATGAGGTCGGGCCGGACGCTGCCGGGGGTGCGCAGGTGCTCCAGCGCGGCGACCCCGTCGGTGACCTGGACCAGGTTGCGCGTCCCGCGCTCGGAGAGGGCCTCCTCGATGAGCATGGCGTCGGCCATGTCGTCCTCGACGAGCAGGACGTCGAAGGGGTGGGCGGGGGTGGTCGTCATCGGGTGCTCCGTCGGTGCTTCGTTGGAGTGGTCGAAGAGCCCGGGCCAGCGGCGGCGTGCGCCCTGGCGGGTCATTCCGCAGGCGGCGCCGAGCTGGGGGTAGCCGGCTCCCGCGCGGGCTGCGGTCACGGCGGCGTCCCGTTGGAGGCGTTCGGCTGCCTGCTGGAGCTGGTCCAGCAGGTGCAGGTGCGCCAAGGCCTGGGCCGATTCGCCTAGGGGCGGGTTCGGAGCGTCCTCCAGTAGCTGGAGGGCAAGGCGTCTCACGAGGTGTCCGACCGCCGCGTCCGCGACGGCTGCGGTCTCCGGCGGGTTGGTCCTCAGTACGAAGTTCTTGCCAGGCATGACAGGCACATTAGGTGCCTTGGGAAGGCAGGACAACATGGGTTGTCCTGGTCCGTTTAGAGTATGCCTGCCGTGCTCGGTCGAGAGCGGCTGTCTCGGCGAGGAGTTGGCACGATGACCGGCGTTCAGCGGCCGCTGAACACGCGGAGGTTCTCCGCGTGGACGACGCGGCGGTGGTTGCGCGTCGGGGTGGCCGTGTCCTTGACCGTCCTCACTCTGCTCGGGGTGACGGGCGCATGGGTGCTGGGACGTACGGCATCACTCAGCGATCACCTGGTGAACGTGAGGTCCCCCGCACTGAGTACGTCGTTTCGTCTGGAATCGGCGCTGCTGAACCAGGAGACCGGCATCCGCGGCTACGGCCTGACGGGCGTCTCCGACTTCCTCGCCCCGTACCAGCGAGGGCTCTCCGACCAGAGCACCTATACCGCGAGCCTGACGGAACTGCTCCACGGCGACGCGGCAGGCCTGAGGGACCTCAAGGCCGTGCAGGACGCGGTCGAGACCTGGCAGAAGCAGCTCGCCCGCCCGGTGGCGGCCGTGCCCGCGGGGGCGCCCGTACAGCTGACCGCGGAACGGGCGGCGGCCGGCAAGGAGGCCTTCGACGGCGTCCGCACCGCGATCAGCGCTCAACAGGACCGACTGCGGCAGGATCGAGCGCGGGCGGTGGAGGATCTCTCTGCCACGATGACGCTTCGCAACTGGGTGTTCATCGCGATCGCCCTGGTCATCGCCGCTCTGACGGTGCTGGTCTTCGAGGGGCTTCGCCGAGGAGTCACCACTCCCCTGGACCGGCTGGGCTCGGACGCCCGCATCATCGCGGCCGGCGACTTCGACCACCCCATCGCCTCCACGGGGCCCGCGGACCTGCGACAACTCAGCGGTGAGATCGACTTCATGCGCCGGCGGCTCGTACGAGAGCTGGCGTTCGCCGAACAGGCTCGACTGCGCCTGGACGCCCAGGCCGCTGACCTCCAGCGCTCGAACGCCGAGCTGGAGCAGTTCGCCTACGTCGCCTCCCACGACCTCCAAGAACCGCTGCGCAAGGTGTCCAGCTTCACCCAACTCCTTCAGCGCCGCTACGGCGGACAACTCGACGCCCGCGCCGACCAGTACATCGACTTCGCGGTCGACGGCGCCAACCGCATGCAGACCTCATCAACGACCTCCTCGCCCTTTCCCGGGTCGGCCGCGTCAACCACCAGCTCCAGAACGTCGATCTCGACTCCGTGCTGGAGCGGACCCTGTCCGCCCTCAGCGTCAGCGTCGAGGAGACGGACGCGGTGATCACACACGACCCGCTGCCGACCCTGATCGCGGACCCCACCCAAATGGGAATGCTCTGGCAGAACCTCACCGGCAACGCGATCAAGTTCCACCGCCCCGACCAGGCCCCGAAGATCCACATCGCCGCTGAGCGAGAAGGCGCCCTGTGGCGGTTCACGGTCACCGACAACGGCATCGGCATCGCACCCGAATACGCCGAGAAGGTCTTCGTGATCTTCCAGCGGCTCCACACCAAGGACGCGTACAGCGGTAGCGGCATCGGCCTGGCCATGTGCAAGAAGATCGTCGAATTCCACGGCGGCACCATCGCCGTCGACCCCGACTACCGCGACGGCACCCGCATCACCTTCACCCTGGCCCCCGAACCCGCCCAACGCCCCGGCCCGGGCACCGTGCCGGAGGCCACCCGCGCGGAGCGGGAGACACAACCATGACCGTGCCCGACGCGCACCACGCGGCTCCCGAAGAAGCCTTCTACCGCATCCTGCTGGTCGAGGACGACCAGGGCGACGCCCTGCTCGTCGAAGAGCTCCTCCACGACACGGGCCTGCGTTTCGAGCTGACCACCAGAGCGACACTCGCCGGAACCCGCGCCGAACTCTCTTCCCACGACGTCGACTGCGTCCTGCTCGACCTCCATCTGCCCGACGTGTCCGGCACCGACGCGATCGCCTCGGTCCGGGCCCTGGCGCCACACACCGCCGTGATCGTCCTGACCGGCCTGTCCGAGACGCAGGCCGGAGCCGAGGCAATGAGCGCCGGCGCCCAGGACTACCTGGTCAAGGGCCAGGTCGAGGCGGAGCTGCTGCGCCGAACGGTCAGCTACGCCGTCTACCGCAGCCGTACCGAACGCCAGGCCGTCGAAGCACAGCGGGCCCACCTGCGCGACGAGGAGAACGCCCGCCTCGAACGGGGCCTCCTCCCCCAGCCGATCCTCGACACCTCCACGGTGACGGTGACCGCCCGCTATCTACCCGGCGCCGAACGGGCCCTGCTCGGCGGGGACTTCCTCGACGTCGTCGAAGGCGACGACGGGCTCCTGCACGCGGTCGTCGGCGACGTCAGCGGCCACGGTCCCGACGCCGCGGCCCTCGGCGTCTGCCTGCGCATCGCCTGGCGCTCGCTCATCCTCGGCGGACACCGCGGCTCGGAGCTCCTGCGTCTCATGGAACGCATCCTGATCGCCGAACGCGGCCCGCAGCACCTGTTCGCGACCTGCACCCTTCTCACCCTCGACCAGCAGGCCGCCACCGCCACCCTCCATCTCGCCGGACATCACGAACCCCTCCTCACCGCTTCCGAGGGCACCCGCGAAGTGGCCACGGCGCACGGCATCGCCCTCGGGATCGCCCCGGCCCTCGCCAACTGGCCCGCCACCGTGACCCCACTGCCCACCACCGGGGCACTGACCGTCTACACGGACGGCCTCACCGAAGGACACAACGGCCCCGGCGGCGAACGCCTCGGCGCCGAAGGACTCCTCGCACTGATCCGAGACCTGCCGCCAACGGACCCGGCCGCCCTCGTCGACCGCCTCATCAAGGAGACCCAGGCACGCAACGCCGGGCGCCACACCGATGACGTCGCCGTCCTGCGCCTCGACTGGGACAACAGGCGACACCCCTCCCCGTGACACGGCGCGTGGCCGGCCGAGGCACGGGCAGGGGTCTGAGATGACGACGTGGGCCTGAACGCCGTGGCGGCGCAGAGCGTGTGCGGGGCGTCGCGTCGGGTACGCGCATGCCATGCCCCCTTACAGCGACAGCACCGTCAGTCTCCTGACCCGCGGGTACGCCTGGCTGCCCGACCGGATGCGCAGCGCGACTGACGGCGTGTTCGCCACCCGTCTGTTGGGCAGGCCCACGGTCGCGCTGCGTGGCCCGGAGGCCGTTGCCTTCTTCCACGACGAGCGTCACGTTCCACGGACCGTAGCCCTGCCGGATCCCGTCCTCGACACACTGTTCGACCAAGGTGCCGGCCACACCCTCGATGGTGAGGCCCGCCGAGTCCGCGAGGCGATGTTCATCGCGCTCCTCGACAGCGGCAAGGGCATCGCCGCGCTCGGCGACCATGTCGTCTGGCGGTGGCGAGAAGCGGTGGCCGGTTGGAAGTCGGATCCTGTGGTGGTCCTCGACGAGACCGCCAGGGTGCTCTCCCTCGCGGTGTGCGACTGGGCCGGGATGGCGCTGTCCGAGGCGGATGCTCGCGAGATGGCCCACGACTGTGTCGCCATGGTCGACGGGTTCGCCGCTCCCGGCCTCCGGCACCTGCGCGCGCGCCGCGCTCGCGACCGTCAGGAGCAGTCCCTCGCCCGCCTGATTTCCCAGGTACGCGAGAGTCAGGAGGCCGACCTCAAGGGCTCCGCTCTAGAGACGGTGGCCTGGCACCGCGACGTGGACGGAAACGTCCTGGACCCGCACACCGCCGCCGTGGAGCTTCTGAACATCATCCGGCCCACGGTCGCCGTCGCCTGGTTCGCCGCGTTCGCCGCCCACGCTCTGCACCGTTGGCCTCACCACCGCGAGCTCCTGCGCTCGGATCCGGAGGGAAGCCACGCCAAGGCCTTCGCTCACGAGGTACGCCGCTTCTACCCCTTCGCCCCCTTCGTCGGCGGACTCGCTGCCCGTGATCTGACCTGGCGGGGCACAACCATCCGCAAGGGCACCCTGGTCCTGCTCGACCTCTACGGACACCATCACGACGCGGCCCTGTGGGAGCACCCGTACCGGTTCGACCCTCACCGTTTCACCAGCCCGAACAACCTGCTGGCCCAGCTGATCCCCCAGGGAGGCGGCGACGCGGCCCTGGGTCACCGTCGCCCCGGCGAGGATGTCACCGTGACGGCTCTCTCGGCAGTGGCGGCGGAGCTGGCGCGGCTCGACTACGAGGTCCCGGACCAGAACCTCACCATCCCCCTGTCCCGCATCCCGACGGCTCCCCGCAGCGGCTTCATTCTCAGGCTGCCTTGACCGGTCACCCGTCGGCCGCAGCCATCGAAAGGCCCGCCTCCACAGCGAGTGCCTACAAGGGAAAGCAGGGCTTCACTTCATTCCCCGGCGGCCATCCGCACGACAGGACTCCTGTCCCGGCCGCCCCGGCGCGATGCTCGCTTGATGCGCCAATCGGGGGGGAGCCGGCCGTCCTGTTGGTGCGTGGGGAGAAGCGATTCTCCAGTGTCGGTGCGCGCCTGGGTGAGCGGTGTCTGCCGCGGCTTGGGAGCAGCTTGGCGCAGGGGAACTACGCCGGACTGCCGCTGAGTCTGCCACGCAACCACTGTGGCAACAGCGGCATCGTCTGCTTCGCCGTCTTCATGGCCCGGGACTGAGATGGGGCTGGTGCGGGGAGCAGCCGGGGAAGCCGCGGTAAGGGAGTTCGCGTCGCTGAGCGGGTGGGCGCTGCCCGCGCTGCGGGCGTGGGTGTCCGGCGCGCCGGGAGACGGGGTGGCGCGGGCGCTGCTGGTCCTCGCCACGAGCGACGGGCTGGGTGACGCGGAACTGCGGGCCGAACTCGTGCGGGCGCACCGTGACGCGCAGCCGGCCGGAGGGAGGGCGGTGAGCCTGGTCCACGGCGTGTTCCTCTTCGCACACCGGCAGTACCGGCTGTGCGCGGACCATCTGGAAGCGCACTTCGGCCGGTGGCCCGGGGGCGAGGTGGCCGCGCTGATGCTGGACTCCTTCTCGGCCGGCGGGGATGCCTGCTGCCGCGAGCGCGGCGACGCCCTGGTGGAGCGGCAGTACGCGTCGGCCGGGCCGGAGAGCTGGGTGTGGACGAGCCGGCTTGCCTGGACGCGTGCGGAGCAGGGCCGGCCCGAGGAGGTGCACGAACTGGCGACCGCCGCCCTGCTGCTGAATCCCCGCTCGGGGCTCGCCGTCCATGCCCGGGCCCATGCCGAGCAGGAGACCGGCGCGGGGCCCGCCGCCTGCGTCAGGTCGGCGAGATGGAACAGGTGGTCACGCTGATCGCCGCCCAGCCGCAGCGCCCGGGCGAGGGCGGCCGGCGTCTGGGACGAAGGCTGGGCGCCGGGGCCCGGCGGGCAGGCCCACGTCGGCCGGCCGGATCCGATCACGCCGGGACCTGAGGAACGCCGCAAGTTCGGGAAGGTTCACCCGCTCATCGTCGCCTCTCCGGAGGGGTCCGAGCCAGGGGCCGGCAACCCCAGGGTGGGCCCAGCGCTGGCCCGGGCAGGTGACTCGGACGGATAGATCATCACGCGCACCACCGACCTCTACGCCGAGATCTTCGGCGACCGCGCCCGGGTCACCACACTCGTACTGGTCGAAGAGGGCGCCGACGCCGGATGGGGCATCGGCGGAGGGGTTCTGACGCTTGCCAAGATCGGGCAGGCTCCGCAGGACTGAGGGCCTGTCCTCCCGCCTCACCCGGAAGAGCGGCGGGATGAAGCGTACCTGTCACGGAAGCGCTGTACATTGGCACCTCATGCTCTGTGTTCAGGTCCTGGGGCCGCTCGGTGCCGCCATCGATGGCATGCCGGTCCACCTGGGAAGTCCCCGGCAACGCGCGGTCCTCGCCCTTCTGATGGTCCACCGCGGCGCCGTCGTACCCGTGGACAGGCTCATCGACCGGCTGTGGTGCGGCCGGCCCCCGGAGAAGGCGGCCGCATCCCTGCACGCCTACGTGTCGAACCTGCGCCGGGTGCTCGAACCCGGCCGGGCGCCCCGCACTCCGTCCGGCGTGCTGGTCAGCGCCCCGCCCGGGTACGCGCTGCGGCTGCCGGAGGAAGCGGTCGACGCATGGCGTTTCGAAGGGGCGGTGCGGCGGGCGCGTACCGCATCACCGGCGCAGGCCCGGCGGTTGCTCGACGAGGCCCTCGGCTGGTGGCACGGGGCGGCGTACGGGGAGTGGGCCGACGAGGAGTGGGCCCACGCCGAGGCGTCCCGGCTGGGCGAACTGCGCGTCGTCGCACGGGAACTCGCGGTCGAGGCGGCCCTCGGGTCCGGGGCTGCGGTCGAGGCGGTGCCCTCGGCCGAGGCCCTCGTACGGGAGCACCCCCTGCGGGAGGAGGGCTGGCGGTTGCTCGCCCTCGCGCTGTGGGCGGGCGGCAGGCGCGGCGACGCACTGGCCGAACTGCGCCGGGCCGCCCGCATCACGGCCGACGAGCTCGGTCTGGACCCCGGCGACGCGCTGGCCGACCTGGAGCGGGCGATGCTGACGGGCCGGACCGAGGTGTTGCGCGCGGCCGTACCCACGACCGGCCGGCCCGCACCGGTGGTGGTCTCGACCGCTGCCCCGCACGAACTGTTCGTGGGACGGGACGGTGAGCTGGCGGCGCTGTACGAGGTCGCCCGTGACGCCCGGCACGCGGGCGGCGTCGTGTTGCTGACCGGAGAGGCCGGAGCCGGCAAGTCCGCACTGCTAGGCCGGTTCCGGCAGCAGTTGCGGGCCGAAGGCTGGACGGTGGTGGTCGGGCGCTGCCCCGAGTTCGACGGCGCCCCGCCCGCGTGGGCCTGGGCGGAGGCACTCGCCGCGCTCGCCCGGCAGGTGTCTCCCCCGGACCCGGACGCGGTCGCCCCGCTGCTCCAGGAGAACGAGTGCGGCGCACACCCCCCGCACGACGGACACGGCGGGGCGGGTGCACGGACCCGGCACGGCGAGAGCGACGAACGCGTCGGGCCCGTGGCTCGCGGGCACCGCGAGAGCACGGGCGGCGAGGGCCTGTCGGAGGGGGTTCCGGCGTGGGGTGACGGGAGGGGCGCCGGGAGATTCCGGCTGCACCGGGCGTTCAGCGCCTGGCTGCGGACGGCAGCCGGGAGCGGCCCGCTGGCGGTGGTCATCGAAGACCTGCACCGGGCGGACGGCGAGACCCTGGCCCTGCTGGAGCGGACCGCCGATCTCACCGGCGCCCCGGTGCTGGTCATCGCGACGTACCGTCCGGCCGATGCGGGAGACCGACTGACCGGGGCCCTCGCCGAACTGGCGCACCGCTCCCCGCACCGACTGGCCGTCGGCGGGCTGCCGCCGCACGATGTGGACACCCTGGTCCGGGCCGTGTGCGGCACGTCGGTCGACGCGGCCACCGTGACCGCGCTCGCCGAACGGACCGGCGGGAACCCCTTCTACGTGCGCGAGAGCGCCCGGCTGCTGGCCAGCGAAGGCGCGCTGGTGGCCGTCTCCGACGTGCCGCAGGGCGTACGCGACGTGCTGCGCCGGCGCCTGCGGCAGCTGCGCCCGGGGGCCCTCGCCGTCCTTCAGCTCGCCTCCGTGTGCGGCTGCGAGTCCGAGGTGGGCATCCTCATCGAGGCCGTCGATCCCGCCCAGTACGACGAGCACCAGGTCTTCGACGGCTTGGAGGAGTGCGTCATGGCGGGGCTGCTGACCGAACCGGCGCCCGGCCTGGTCCGGTTCGCGCACGCGCTGGTCCGCGACACCGTCTACACCGACCTGATCGGGGTGCGCCGCGCACGCCTGCACGCCCGGCTGGCCGAAGTGCTGCGACGTCGCAGACCCGACGACCTGGCGGCCCTGGCCCACCACTTCGCGCGGTCGGCAACGGCGCGGACCGCTTCGCTCGCCGTCGAGTACTCCCTCGCCGCGGCGGACCTGGCGGAGCGCCGTTACGCCCACGACACGGCAGTGGAGCTGCTGGGGCAGGCCATCGAGTCGTTCGCCCTGATACCGGCCGGCGAGGGCGGCGCGGCGGACGCACGCGGCGCCCGGCTGGTGGCTCTGCTGGGACGGCTGTTGCGGGCCGAGATACGGGCCGGGGCGGTGGTCTCCGCGCGGTACACCCGCCAGCGCGCCATCGAGGCGGCATCGGACGTGGGCCACGACGCGCTCGTGGCGGTGGCGCTCGGCGCGTCGATCGGCCCCGGGCTCGCGCTGAGCGGGCCGCAGGGACTCGTCACCCCGGCCGCGCTCGACACGTTCGTCGACGGGCTGATCGCCCGCGCCGCCGTGGACCCGATGATCCTCGGACTCCCGGTACGGACCCCACCGGACGGGGCGCCCGGCGAGCGGGAGGGCGCCCGGCAACTCGCGATCGCCCGCGCGGTCGGTGACCCGCTGTTGATCTCCTGCGCCCTGACGGCCGCGTCCGTCGCCGTGCCGCAGGGATTCGCCGGCCACCGCGAGGTCCTGGCGACGGAACTGCGGGTGCTCGGCTACGCGCACGACCTCCCCGCCAACAGTTGGGTGCGGGAGCACATCAGCGGCATGGCCGCGGGTGCCCGCAACGACGTGGCCGGGGTCCGCCGCCACGCGCTGAAGGGACGGGCGATCGCCGCACGGCACCGGCTGGTCGAGGCGGAAGCGATCAACCTGTCGACCCTGGCCATGCTGGCCCATGTCGAGGGCCGGTTCGCCGACGCCGAGGCCGGCTACGCCGAGGTGCGGGACCGGCTGCGGGCCAACAGGTCGTCGCACGGCGACTTCGTCCACGTACTGGGGCTGACGACCGTCCGGCTCAGCCAGGGGCGTCCCTCGGACGCCGAGCCGCTGCTGCGGGCCGTCGACGACGGGAGCGCTCCCCTGGCCCGGCTCGCCCTCGCCGTCGTCCTCGCCCGGCAGGGCAGGACCGACCGGGTTCATGCGCTCGGTCCCCTCTCCACCGGCGTGCCCGACCACCTCTACAGCATCGCCCTGACGCTCCGCGCCGAACTGGCGTGCCTGCTGCGGGACCGGTCCGCGGCCCGCGAGTTGCTCCCGCTGCTGCTGCCGGCCCGCGACCAGCTCGCGGGCGCCGCCGGCATCTCCTTCGTCACCCGCCCGCTCGCCCACGCGCTCGGCGAGATCCACCGGCTCCTGGGAGACGAACCCGAGGCGCTACGGCACTTCGCCCGGGCGGAGGAAGTCGCCCGGCGGTGGAGATCGCCCCACCTGGAGGCAGCGGCTCGCGCGGCCGTCGCGGCGGGGACGACGGGCGTACGGGCGGCGGCGTACGGTTAAACCGTCTCTTCCGGTGCCTTGCCGGGCGCGGGGGGCCGCGGCAGCCGCGTGCCGGCCGGCCTCAGCCGAGGTGCCACTTCTGGTTGGACGTACCACCGCAGTCCCAGAGTTGGAGGCGGGTGCCGGCGGCGGTGCCCGCGTCCTTGGTGTCGACGCACTTCCCGATCTGGGTGTTGACCAGGTCGTGGGAGCCGTTGAGGTTGAACCGCTGGGCCCATCCGCCGTTGCAGCGGGCCAGTTGGATGTCCGCACCGTTGGCGGTCGAGGCGCGGGCGATGTCCATGCACAGCCCCATGGAGCGGACGCTGCCGTCGGACGCGAACACCCACTTCTGCCAGGCGTCGCCGCCGCATCCCTGCAACTGCAGTGCGGAACCGTCCGATCCGTTGCGCGTCGACACGCCGACGCAGCGGGAAGACCCGTAGCCGACGATCGTGTCGCCGACCGCCTTGGCCGGTGCGGCGGCCGCCGGGGCCGGGGGCTTCTGCGCGGGGCGCGGGGCGGTGGCGCCGCCGGAGCCGGCTGCCTGGGGCGCCGGGGCGCCGGCCTCCTGACCGGCGGGGGCGGGACCGGGCGCGGCACCCTTCCCGGGGGCGGGCCCCGACCCGGGCGCGGGATCGGCACCGGTGGCCGGGCCCGCGCCGGGCGGGGCCGGACTCCCGGCGGCCGGGGCGCCCTCGGCGACGGGCGGGTTCGCCGCCGGTGTGCCGCTCGCGGGCGGGGACGCGGACGGGGCGGGGAGCACCGAACCGTCCGGGCCGACCGTCGGGGCGGCGGCCTCCTCGACGCGCGCCGCGCCCGGCCCGGAGGCGTCGCCGCCGGGGAGTGCCATGAACGCGACGGTGCCGAGGCCCAGGGCCAGCAGCACCGAGGCGGCGGTCACGGCCCCGATGATCCGCGCGCTGCGTTCCGGCTGGACCTCCTGCCCTTCCGCGCCGCCGCGCACGGGCGTCGGCGCGGTGGCGGTCCGGGCCGCGAGCAGCCGGGTCAGCCTTCCCGGCCCGCCGCCGGCAGGTGCGGACTCGGATCGGCCGCCGGACGTGGGGCCGCCGCTGACCGGAGCCACGGGTGCGAGCGTGAGCAGGGGCTCCGTGCCGGACCTGGACGCGCGACCCTCGGGCGGCACGGTCGGGCTCTCCGCGCCGGACGGGGCCGCGGGGGCGGGGGCTTCATCGCGCTCCGGCCCGGAGGCGGCAGGCGCCGCGGGTTCCGGCGCAGGCTCGGGGTCCGAAGGCGTCGCGGGTTCCGCCGCCGGAGCGGCTGCCGTGGCCGTCCCGTGGTCCGGCGCCGGCTCGGGGGTACCGGCGGGCTCCGCCCCGGGAACGGTCTCGCCGTCGGGCCCTGCCCTGGAGGCAGGGGTGTTCGCGGTATCCGGCGTGGGTACGGCAGCGCCGCGGTTCGTGGGCCGAGGGGGTCGGGGCACGGCAGGGGTCTCGGGTGATGCCGCAGGGGTGCCGGGCGCCGCCTCGGGGGGCGTCGGCGCTGGTGTCGGCCCGGAATTCGGAGCCGGCTCCGCGGCCGAACCCGGCTCCGTGAGCGCCTCCGGCTCGGCCCCTGGATCCGTCTCCGGCAACCAGGGCAGTGGCTGCTCCCAGACGGCCGCTTCACTGGCCGCGTCCCCGGTCGGTTCCGCCGGTCCGGTCCTGTGTTCCATGTGTGCCTGCCCGCCTCCGCGCGTGGTGGTCCTCGCCGGACGACCCTAGGAGCCCGTGTGCCGTCGGCGCCGCGCAGGCGGCGAACCCTGCCCGGCAGGACCGGATTTCCTTCCCCTGCGTGCCGGGTGCGGGCCTCCGGGCCCGGGGCCGACGGGACGTCTTCCGACCGATCGGCTGCCGCGCGTCACCTCGTTACCCGCCTCCCCCGGCTCCCCACCCGCTCGGGCCGGACAGGTCCTACAGGGTCCCGGTGCGCAGCGCGAAGGCGACCGCGTGGGTGCGGTTGCGCAGCCCGAGGCGGTTCATCATGACGCTGACGATGTTCTTGATGGTGCGCTCGGAGTAGTTCAGCTTCCGGGCGATCTCGGTCGTGTCGAAGCCGTCGGCGAGCAACCTCAGCACGTCGACCTCACGGGCTTCCAGGCCGGACGTGGTCAGTCCCAGCGGTGCCAGCACATCGCGCTGCACCGCCTTGATGTGGTCCACGAGCTGCCCCTGCAGAGGGGCCGGCAGGGTCGCGGCGCCCTCGGCGACGCCCCGGACCGCCTCCACGACCTTGTCGAACGTGCTGTCCTGACGCCACAGCACGCCGCGCAGGCCGTGGTGGACCGCGCGCATCAGGTGGGCCTCGTCGATACGGCCCGTCACCAGCACGATTCCCATGGCGGGGTTGGTCGACCGGGCGGCGACCGACTCCATGAGTGCCATCGTCTCCTCGGTCACGTCCGCGGTGAGCATGAGGACCACGTCCGCCTCCCGGTGGTCTTCCTGCGGCAGGATCTTCAGCCCCTGATGCCTGCACAGGCTCCAGGCGGTGCCCTCTCCGGTGATCGGGTCACTGGCGAGGACCGCGATCGATATCGTCCCCAACGTCACTGGTGTCTCCCCTGTGTTCGGACCGTCGCACGGGTGGAGCCGGGAGACCGGCACGGCGTCGGGCGGCCGTGGTGACGGCGTGCGGTGATCGTCGCCGGTCCGCCTTGGCGCTCACTTGGCGTTCACTTGGCGTGTTTGCCCGTCCGACCAGGCTTCCGTGTCCACCGGGACAGACATCGGTCCGCGGGGCGGTTGTGGGCGGGGCGCCTGCCTAGGGTTCGGGACGAAGACCCAGCCGCAGGAAAGCAGGAAAGCACGTTGAGCACTGTGGTCACCAAGCGCTCGCCGCGTGCCGAAGGTCCGCCGATGCCCGAGGGGCAGGTCGAACTCGCCGAGCCCCCCGTGCTCGGCGAGCCCGCCACCGCCGACTTCGGCTCGGTGATGATGTACCTGCCGATGGGTCTGGGCGCGGGTGCGATGGTGCTGATGTTCTCGGTCGGCAGCGGCGGCACGACCATGTACATGATGGCCGGGATGATGGGCATCGCCATGGTCAGCATGACCCTGATGCAGGTCGGCCGGCCCGGCGCGGAACGGCGCCGCCGGATGCGCGCCGAACGCCGCGACTACCTTCGCTATCTGGGCCAGAAGCGCACGCAGGCCCGGCAGGCCGCCGACGGGCAGCGGGCCGCGCTGCTGTGGGACGACCCGGAAGCCGGAGACCTGTGGGCACTCGCCCTCGGCCCCCGACTGTGGGAACGCCGGCCCGCCCACGAGGACTTCGCCCGCGTCCGGATCGGGCTGGGCACCCGCCGGGCCGCCCTGGAGTTCCTGCCGCCGCAGACGAAGCCGGTCGAGGACCTGGAGCCGCTGTGCGCGATCTCGCTGCGCCGCTTCACGCGGGCGCACCAGACCGTGCCCCTCCTGCCCGTGCCCGTGTCCCTGCGGCGCTTCACCAGCGTCGAGTTCACCGGCGAGAGCACGGAAGCGCTGGACCTGGCCCGCGCGATGTTGGCCCGGCTCGCGGTCTTCCACCCACCCGACGAACTGCGGATCGCGTTCCTGGGCGACGAGGCCGCGCGCCGCGAGTGGGACTGGCTCAAGTGGCTGCCGCACAACGCCCACCCGCACGAGGAGGACGCCGCCGGTCCCGTCCGCCTCGCCGCCGGCGACCACGAGGCACTGCTCGACCTGCTCGGGCCGGACCTGCGCGACCGGCCCGACCACGATCCCGCGTCCTCGCCCGGCGTCACCGAGCCGTTCACGGTGATCGTCGCCCAGGGCGTGCGGCTCCCCGATACCTCGCGGCTGCTGGGCGCCGGAGTGCGCGGAGTCGTGCTGCTGGACCTCACCGGGGCGGTACCCGGTGGCCCCAGGGTGCTCCGGCTCTCCGTCCGCGGCGGCCGCGTCGACTTCCCCAACGGCGCCGAGACCGTCTCCGGTCTCGCCGACCGGCTGGGGTCGCTGGAGGCGGAGACGCTCGCCCGGACCCTGGCCCCGATGCGCACCGGCGGCGGCGTGGACCTGGTGGACCGTCCCCTGGAGTCCGACTTCGACCTGGCCACCATGCTCGGCATCCGCGACGTGCGCGCCTTCGACGTCGCCGCCGGATGGCGCCCCCGCCTCGCGCAGGACGCCCGCCTCAAGGTGCCGATCGGGGTCACCGAGGACGGCGAGATCGTCGAGCTCGACCTCAAGGAGTCCGCGCAGGGCGGCATGGGGCCGCACGGCCTGCTGATCGGCGCCACGGGCTCCGGCAAGAGCGAGCTGCTGCGCACGCTGGTGATGGGCCTCGCCGCCACGCACTCCTCCGAGATCCTCAACCTGGTCCTGGTGGACTTCAAGGGCGGCGCCACCTTCCTCAACATGGACCGGCTGCCGCACACGTCGGCCGTCATCACCAACCTCGCCGACGAACTGCACCTCGTCGACCGCATGCGGGACTCCATCAACGGCGAGATGATTCGCCGCCAGGAACTGCTGCGCGAGGCCGGTTTCGCCTCCCTCTACGAGTACGAGAAGGCGCGCGGCGCCGGGGCCGCCACCCTCGCACCGCTGCCCTCCCTTCTCATCATCGTCGACGAGTTCTCCGAACTCCTGGCAAACAAGCCGGAGTTCGTCGAACTATTCGTGTCGATCGGCCGGTTGGGGCGCAGCCTCGGCGTGCATCTGCTCCTCGCCTCGCAGCGCCTGGACGAGTCGCGCATTCACCGGGTCGAGGGGCATCTGTCGTACCGGCTCGCCCTGCGCACCTTCTCCTCCATGGAATCCCGCAGCGTGATCGGCACCTCCAGCGCCTACGAACTGCCGTCGGCCCCCGGCAACGGCTACCTCAAAGTGGACACGACCAACCTCGTACGGTTCAAGGCCGCGTACGTCTCCGGCCCCGCCCCCGCTCCGCAGGGCCCCGTGGACACGGGACACGCGGACGGGCGGGTGCTGGAGGTGACCGCCTTCGGGCTGGAGCAGAGCGGGCCGCCGGCCTCGGTCCGCGCGGAGGAGGCCTCGGTGCTGGTGTCGCTCGCCGAGGAGGCCCTGCGCGACCAGGGTTCCGGGGCGGGCGAAGCGGAGGAAGGTGCCGAGAGCCCCGACGACAGCCTCCTCGACGTCCTCGTCGGGCGGCTGGAGGACAACGGCCCGCCCGCGCGCCAGGTCTGGCTGTCCCCGTTGTCGGAGTCGCCCGGTCTGGATCAGCTGCTGCCCGGCATCGTGCCCGACCCGGAGCGCGGCATGGGCGCGGCCGACCCCCGCGTCCAGGGCGCACTGCGGGTGCCGCTGGGCATGGTGAACCGTCCCTTCGAGCAGCTGCGCGAGCTGCTGGTCGCCGACCTGTCCGGCGCCGACGGGCACGCCGGCCTGGTGGGCGCGCCGCAGACCGGCAAGTCGACCATGCTGCGGACGCTGATGCTGTCGCTCGCGCTGACCCACACGCCGGCCGAGGTGCAGTTCTACTGCCTGGACTTCGGCGGGGGTGGCCTGGTGTCCACCGCCGGACTGCCGCACGTCGGCTCCGTCGCGACTCGCCTGGAGCGCGACCGGGTGCTGCGCACCGTCGAGGAGCTGTCGCAACTCCTGGAACGCAGGGAGCAGTTGTTCGCCGCCCGGGGGCTGGAGTCGATGGCCGCGTTTCGGGCGCTGCGCGCCGCCGGGACGGTCGACGACCCGTACGGGGACGTCTTCCTGCTCGTGGACGGGTGGGCCACGCTCCGCCAGGACTACGAGGACCTGGAGCAGCGGGTGATGGAACTCGCGGCCCGGGGGCTGTCGTTCGGCCTGCACGTGGTGGTGTCGGCCGTCCGCTGGTCCGAAGTGCGGCCGCGACTGCGGGACATGCTGGGTACCAAGCTCGAACTGCGTCTCGGCGACTCGATGGAGTCCGAGGTCGGCTCCCGGGCCGCGGCCGGCGTCCCGCACCAACCCGGCCGGGGTCTGACCGGATCCGGCCACCACTTCCTGTCCGCGCTGCCCCGTCTCGACAGCTCCTCGCGCACCGACGACCTGACGGCCGCCACCAAGTCGGCGGTCGCGGAGATCGACACGTTCTGGATCGGCGTCCGTGCTCCCGGAGTGCGCCTGCTGCCGGCCACGCTGGACGCCCGCCGGCTCCCCGCGCCCGAGGACACCCGCGACCTGAAGTTCTGCCTCGGCTGGGACGAGCAGCGGCTCGCACCCCTCTGGCACGACTTCGGCACCACGCCCCACCTGCTGGTGTACGGCGACGGCGAGACCGGTAAGACGAACGCGCTGCGGCTGGCGATCCGCGCCATCACCACCCGCTACCGGCCGGAGGAGGCCCGGATCCTGCTGGCCGACCCCGGCCGCGGACTGCTCAAGGACGTACCGGAGGAGTACCGCGTCGGGTACGTGGTCGACAACGACGGGCTCGGCAAGCTCGCCGAGAGCGCCGCCGTCTCCGTGGGCAAGCGGCAGCCCGGCGCCGACGTCTCCCCCGAACAGTTGGAGAAGCGGGACTGGTGGAGCGGTCCGCTGCTGTTCGTCCTCATCGACGACTACGACCTGTTCTCCGGCGCGCCCGGCTCGGTCGCCCCGATGACGCCCCTGGTGCCGCTGCTCGCGCAGGGCGCCCACATCGGGCTGCACCTGGTCGTCGCGCGCAGCACCTCGGGCGCGATGCGGTCGGTGATGGACCCGCTGGTCCGCCGCATGTGGGAGCTGGGCAATCCGGCGCTGCTGTTCTCCTACCCCAAGGAGGAGGGCAAGTTCATCGGCGAGGCCAAGCCCCGCACCCTGCCCGCCGGGCGTGCCCAGCTCGTCACCCGGCGCACCGTCAAGCTGGTCCAGACCGGCCTGGTATCGACGCCCCCCGCCCCCACCCCAGGAGCACGATGACCACCGCCGTACCGCTGACGGGACGGGCCACCGAGGTCTGCCGCGTCAGCGTCGAGACACCGGACGGCCGTGCCGACCTGTCCGTCCCGGTCACCACCCCCGTGTCCGTCCTGCTCCCGGTGCTGCTCCGGCAGTTCGGCGGCGGGAGCGCCGCGGCCGGCACCCCGTGGGTGTTGCAGCGGCTCGGCGAGGGGCCCCTCTTCCCCGAGGCCACCCCGGAGAGCGCCGGGCTGCGCCACGGCGACGTCCTGCATCTGCGGCCGGCCGACGCACCGCTGCCCGCCCTGCACTTCGACGACGTGTCCGACGGTGTCGCGCACACCGTCGGCGAAGGCCCGGGGCGGTGGCGGCCCGAACTCACACGGAACCTCGCCATCGGCCTGGCCTGCCTGGCGCTGGCCGGCCTCGCCGCCGCGCTGCTCGGCGCGGGCACCGGCCCCCGTACCGCCGCCGTCGCCGGCGCCGTCGCCTTCGTGCTGGCCGTGGCCTGCGCGACGGCCGCCCGGATGCACGCCGACCGCGGCAGCGTCCTGGTCGCCGGGCTCGGCGCGTTCGGCTTCGCCGCCCTGGCCGGGACGACCCTGCGCGAAGGTCCGTCCGGCGGCCACGCCCCCGGCCTGACCGGCGTGCTCCTCGGCGCCGGATGTGTCATCGCGCTGGCCGGCGTGCTGTTCGCACTGGGCGCGCTGCCGCTGGTGGTACCCGGCACCGTGCTCCTGACCGCGGTCGCGGCGGCCGCCGGGGCGGGGCTCGCCGAAGGCACCGGCCTACGCGCCGAACAGGCCGCCGCGGTGGTCGCCGTCGCCCTGTTCGTCCTCGGGCACCTCGCGCCCCGGCTCGCGCTGCGCACGGCCCGGCTGCGCGTGCCCCAACTGCCGCACGACGCGAGGGAACTCCAACTGGACATCGAGCCGGAGCCGGGCACCCGGGTGTCCCTCCGGGTCTCCGTCGCCACCGCCTGCCTCGACATGATCGGCATTTCGTCCGCGCTGGTCTGGGCGGTCGCCCTGTGGCTGCTGACCGTCCGCGAGCACAGTTGGACGGGCTGGCTGCTGCCGCTCGCCCTCAGCCTGGCCGTACTGCTTCGCGCGCGCGGCACCAACGGCACCCTCCAGCGGATGCCGGCGGTGCTGACGGGCGCGTACGGGCTGGGGCTGGTCCTCGTGGTCCGCACCGCGCAGACCGGGCCCGCGGGGCGGGCCGTCGCCCTGCTGGTGCTGCTGGCCGCGGCGGTCCTGCTGTTGGCGGGTGCCTGGCGGTTGCCGCGGGCCCGGCTGCTGCCGGTCTGGGGGCACCTCGGCGACCTCCTGGAGATCGTCACGGCGCTGGCCCTGCTGCCGCTGCTGTTGCAAGTGCTGCACGCGTACACGTACTTCCGCGGTCTCGCGGGCTAGGGCGGGCGAACGTGCAGACTCGACGCGACCACGTGCAGGCGTACCAGTTCGCCATGGGCCGGCTCGCATCCGCCCTCGTCAGCGGCGACCCCGGTCGGGGCGACAGCCCGACCCGGCGCTCCGCCCTCGGTTCGGTCTTCGGAGTGGCGCTGGTCGTGTTGCTGTGTGCCGGGTTCGGCGTGTACGGGCTGGTCTCCCCGGTCGCGAAGGACGACTGGCGCAAGGACGGGGCCGTCGTCCTGGAGAAGGAGACGGGCAACCGCTACGTCTACGCGAACGGCGCCTTGCGCCCGACCCGCAACCAGGCCTCCGCGCTGCTCATCGCGGGCAGGCGCGCAGCCCCCGAGTCGGTCTCCGCGAAGGACCTGGCCGGGGTTCCGCACGGTACTCCGGTCGGCATCCCGGGCGCGCCCGACACGGTCCCGGCTCCGTCGGCGCTGACGGCCGGCCCCTGGGCGCGCTGCCTGCCCGGCGGCGGACCGGCGGGCCGTGCACCGGCCGGCGCCGGGCAGACCCTCGTCTTCGGCGGCGCCGCCGCCGCGCTGCGTCCGCTGCCGGCCGACCGGCAGGTGCTGCTCGCCGATCCCTCGGGGGCCCGGTTCCTGCTGGTGCGGGGCGTCAAGTACCCCGTTCCCGGCGACCCGACCCTGATCGCCCTCGGCCTGGACGGCCAGGCGGTCCTCGCCGCCACCGCCGACTGGCTCGCCACCGTGCCCACCGGAGCCCCGCTCGCCGCTCCCGTGCCGGCCGGCGCGGGGACGGCGGCCGGCACGGTCGCCGGACAGGCCGCCCAGGTGGGACAGGTCTTCCGCACCAGCGCGGGCGGGACCGAGCACCACTATCTGCTGCGCTCCGACGGACTCGTCCCGGTCAACGCGACCGCGTACGCCCTGCTCGCCGCCCGCCCCGGCGCGCCCGGGCCGAGGCAGGTCGGTCAGGCGGACATCGCGGTCGTCCCCGTCTCTGCGGACCGCGGCCCGACCGACGGGATACCGGACGTCGTGGGCGTGCGCCCCTTGGAAGGCGCAACCGTGTGCCTGAGACAACTCTCGTCAGGCCAGGTGCGGCTGACGGTCGCCGGTCTCGGCTCCCGGCGGGTCGTCCTCCCGGCCGGGGGCGGCGTCCTCGCGGTGCCGACCGGCGGCAGGGACCCGTACCTCGTCACCGAACAGGGCGTGAAGTACCGGCTCGCCGACGAGGCCGCGGTACGGGCCCTCGGCCTCGGGGACGCCAAGCTGCGGCTCTCCCTTCCGGCGGGCGTCCTCGCGCTCATTCCCGACGGCCCGGTCCTCAGCCGCGCCGCCGCGGGACGGGGGTGAGCCGGGTGAGGCTCCGACTGCGGGCGACGCCGGTCGGCGACGCCATCCTGGTCCACCCGAAGGGCCGGCTCGACGAGCGGGCGGCCGATTTCGCGGGCGGGCTGGCCCACGATCCGCAGCACACCCTCGTCGTCGTGGACCTGCCGGCCGGCGTCCTCGCCGACGAGTGGGCGGCGGTGGCCAAGCTGCTGTCGCCTTCCCGCTACGGCAGCCTGCGGCTGGTCTTCGGCCGGGACAAGGGCGAGGACGTGCGCACGGCCGCGGGGCTGATCGCCAACCGGCTCGGCCGCCTGGTCCTCGCCCCGGACGGCGCGCTCGTCCCGACCGCCGCGGGTGGCCTGTTCGTGCCCGGCGACGACGGGGCCGCCTGGCTGCGGTTCCGGCCGGGCCGGGCCGCCGAGCCCGACGCGCAGCGGTTCCCCAAACCAGACTGGGAGTTCGCCGTTCCGGCCCGCCCCGGGGCGGCCGGCGCCCGTACGACCGTCCAACCGGTCCCGTGCGGGGTGTGGTTGCGGCACACCGACGAGGGGCCGCTCCTCGGCCGCGGCCGGCGTGCCGTCGAGGCCGTGCCCACGGACCCCGGCCACCTCCTGGTCGTCCTCGGCAGCCCCGGCGCCCCGCCGCTGCCCGTCGCCGACGTGGCCCGCTACTGGGACACCGTGCTGCCGGGCGCCCGGTCCGCGGTGCGGTTCGTCGTGCACGGCACGCTCGACACCCCGGGGGCCATCGCCCCCGGCCAGGGCCTCGCGGACGCCTTGGGCGACGGCGTCGTCCTGTACGCCGGCCTCCCGTCGGGCGCGCGGCCCCTGCCGGACGGCGAGCACGGCGCCTCCGCCTACGCCCCGACCCGGAGCGGCGGGGCGCGACCTGCCGCCGCCTCCGCGACGCCCGACAGTCATAGGGCCGTCGACACGACGGCGCCGGCGCCGGCGGGCGCGGAACACCGGCCCGGCGGTCACGAGGCGTCGGGCGCGACATTCACGGCACGTACCGAGACACCGCACGGCGCGGACTCCCCCTATGGCGCGGCGACGCCGTCCGCCGGAACACCCCCGTCCGGCCGGAACGAACCGTCGGGCGCGACCGCCGCCGTACGCACCTCTTCACCGCACGGCGCGGAAACCGGGGTGGGCGCGGCCATGCCGTCAGGCGCGGACGGGGCGCCCGGGGGGTGGCCTGGGGAGGACGTCACGCTGCCGTCCGGCGCCTCGGCGGACGGAGGGGTACTCGGCTCCGTCTCGGCGGCTGCCGCGAGTGTGCCGCCCCTCTCGGAGGCCGCCGACGCAGGTTGCGGTGCCGTTCCGGCGGCCCGGGAGGCGGACGGTGCCCTGCCGACGGCCGTACGTCCCGCTGCCCGATCGGCTCTGCCGCGTATCCGGACGGAGTCCGTGGACTCGGCGCTCCCGGGCGGAGCGCCCGCGGACCCCGCCCCGTCCGGCCCCGGCACGATGGCTCCCACACCGGCCGCGTCGGTCACGGGCGATCCGTCTGCCGGCGTCTCTCCGCACGTAGCCGACGGGCTCGCCGGAAGCGGCGCGGTCTCCGCGTCGGCACCCGTACCGCCGCAGCCCTCCCGGTACCACCCGGCTCCGGTACAGGCGTCCGCGTCCGGGCCGGCGCCCGGTACGGGTCCCGTACCGCCGCAGCCCTCCGGGCACGAGCAGGGGCCCGACGCGGGGATCGCGCCTGGGACCGGGCCCCGCACCGGCTCGGTTCACCCGCAGGACCCCGAGCCCGCTCTCGGGGCGGGGGCGCCCGCCGTGGCCTCGGCGCGGCTCGTGCGGCCCGCCGCGCCCCGGTTCCGGCTGGAGTCGAGCGCGCCCGCGCCGGAGCCCGACGCGGTGCCGGCGGGCCCGGCCGCACCGGTCGCGGGGCCCGGGCCGGCCGTGGCGGCGCCGCCGGCCGCCGCGCCCGGTGAGGCTGCGGGGGTCCGGGTGCAGCCCGTGCCCAGGACGGTCGCGTGCGCGCTGCCGCCCGAGCGGGGCATCGCCCAGGAACGGGACTGGGTGCGCCGGACGTTCAGCGAGCAGTACAACGCGATGGCCGGTTCCGTGTCGCGGGTGATGTCGGAGTCGCCGGGGCTGCGCGGCGGCTCCCGAGCGGAGGCGGCCGACGCCCTGACCGAACTGGTCGCCGTGCGCCTGTACTTGTCGGGCGACAGCCGCACCGCCGACGCCGCGGTACGCACCGCGACCGCCGGACCGCACGTGCCGCTGGCGCGCTGTGTGACGGCCGGACTGCGCCGGCTGCCCTCCTACCGGGGACCCGCCCTGCTGCGCACCAGGCTCACCGACGCGGAACGCTCCTGGTACCGGGAGGGGAGGCTGGCCGTCGAATGGGCGTTCTGCCACGCCCGAACGTCGCTGCACGCCGGACCCCGCGGCAGCGGCGCCACCGACGTCCTGATCTGGTCGATGACCGCCCGCCGGACCAGTTCGCTCGACCCGGCCGTCCCCGACCGGGTGCTGTTCCTGCCGGGTACCGCCTTCAAGGTCCTGCGCACGGACGACGACACCGTCCTGATGCGCGAGGTGTCGCCGTCGGAGATCGGCCAGGACGGCAGGGTCGGCGCCCAGCGGGCGCAGTTCGACGAGATGGCCCTCAAGGGGCTGGAGAACATCCTGGACGCCCTGGCGAAGGCCGGCACCGACGCAGGGGTGCGGAGCGCCGACCCGCCCGGACTGATCGCCACCACCCGTACGAGCCGTACTGAAGGAGCCAAGCCGTGAGCAGGCAAGTCCTGTTGGTGTCCCCCGACCGTCCGGGAGCCCACCGAACGATTGCCCGCGCGCTGGCCGAGGCCGTCGAGGGGGCGCTGGTCACGGTGGCTCCCGGGCGATACGAGGAGTCGCTGGAGATCACCCGCGCCGTGACGCTGGCCGCCGAGGGCGACGCCGGCACCGTGCGGGTGCACGCACCGACCGGGAGCACCGTCGTGGTGGACGCGGAGGCGGTCCGGCTCTCCGGGCTCGTCCTGTCCGGCGCCGACCCGGAGGCCCCCGTCCTCGACCTGCGGCGCGGGCAGACGGCGCTGGACGGATGCCTGGTCGAGGGCGCGGCCTGGACGGCGGTGCTGGCGTGGAACGAGGGCACCCTGGCGGCCCGCGGCTGCCGGGTGGCGAACCCGAGCGGCGCGGGTGTCGTGGTCACGTCGCGCGGCGGCAACGTACTGGAGGACACCGAGGTCACCGAGGTCGGGTCGTCGGCGGTGGTGGTCGCCGAACAGGGCGCCCTGGACGTACGGGACTGCCGGCTGATCCGCCCCCGCGGCAACGGCATCTGCGTCAACGGCAGTGCGGTGGCGACCGTCGCGGACACCCTGATCACCGGCAGCGGCAAGCCCGCCGTCGCCGTCGAGCAGCAGGCCCGGGCCGTGCTGCGACGCGTCACGGTGACCGGCAGCACCGTGCTGGACGCCTACCTCACGAGCCGCGGCGAGACCACGCTCACCGACTGCGCCTTCTCCGGCTCGGCCGGGCAGTCGGTGCACATCGCCGACGGCGCCGCGCCCCGCCTGCGCGGCTGCACGGTGTCCGGTGCGGCGCGCAGCGGAATCCAGGTGGCGGGGGGCGCCCGCCCGCACCTGGAGGACTGTGAGATCACCGGCACCCCGGTCGGGCTCCATGTCACCGGCGCCGCAACCACCGTGTCGGGCACGGGGCTTGTCGTTCGGGACGCCCTCACCGGCGCCGTACAGGCCGTCGACTCCGGCTGCGTCGAACTGGAGCGGCTCACCGTCACCGGTACGTCCGGCGCCGGCGTTCTGGCCCAGGGCGGCTCCCGCCTGACCCTGCGGGACGGCTCGATCACCCTGGGGGGCGGCGGGCAGGGGCTCGCGCTGGCCGGGGAGTCGAGCGCGTTCCTGGCCGGCTGCGCGCTGCGCGGATGCGGGGCGACGGTCGGGAAGGGTGCCGAACTGACGGCACAGGAGAGCGAGTTCATCGATTCGGACACGGACGCGATCCGGGTGCTCGCCGGCGGCACGCTCACCGCCGTCGGATGCCGCATGACGGGCGCCCGCGGCCACGGCGTCAACGCGCACGCCAATGCCCGGACGGACCTGAGCAACTGCGCGTTCTCGGACAACACCCTCGACGGCCGGGCCCACACGAGCGGTGACGGCCGTACGGCCGCCGGCGACGCGGTCGGCGGCCCGTTCGCCGCGGCCTCCTCCCCCCGGGGCGGCGAGACTCCCCACTCCGGGACGGGACCGCTTGCGGAGCTGGAGGCGCTGGTCGGCCTGGAGAGCGTGAAGGACGAGGTCACGGGGCTGATCAACCTCAACAAGATGACGAAGCGGCGCACGGAGATGGGCCTGCCCATGCCGCCGATGAGCCGCCACCTGGTCTTCGCCGGCCCGCCCGGCACCGGCAAGACCACCGTGGCCCGACTGTACGGGGCGGTCCTCGCGGAACTCGGCATCCTCAGCCAGGGCCACATCGTCGAGGTGGCCCGCGCCGACCTGGTCGCACAGATCATCGGCGGCACCGCCATCAAGACGACCGAGGTGTTCAACCGGGCCCTGGGCGGGGTGCTCTTCATCGACGAGGCCTACACCCTGACCAACCAGTCACGGGGCACCGGCCCGGACTTCGGCCAGGAAGCGGTCGAGACGCTGATGAAGATGATGGAGGACCACCGCGACGAGATCGTGGTGATCGCGGCGGGCTACTCCGAACACATGGACCGCTTCCTGGCCTCGAACCCCGGCATGGCCTCGCGTTTCGCCCGCACGGTCGAGTTCCCCAACTACGCCCCGGAGGAACTGGTCACCATCGTCCGGGGGTTGTGTGCGAAGCACTGCTACGAACTGGCCGACGACGCCCTGGCGGCGCTGTCCCGCTACTTCGTGGACGTACCCAAGGGCCCGACCTTCGGCAACGGGCGCGTCGCCCGTCAGGTCTTCGAGACGATGATCAGCACCCAGGCGTCCCGGCTCGCCACGCAGGCACCCGGGCACGACAGCGAACTGAGCCGCCTGACCGCCGCCGATGTCGCCCCGGCACCGGGAGTTCCCGCTCCGCCGCCCCCCGCAGGGCGGTTGCCTGCCGGCGCTCCCCCGGCCGCGCCGCCCGCCCCGGCAGCACGGACCGCACCTGCCCAGGTCCCGGCCTCCGCCCCCGCCGCCCGCCGGCTGGCCGCCCTCACCGGCCTGGGCGCGGTGGCCGACGCACTGGGCTCCCGCGTCGACACCCTCGTCGAGCTCGGTCAGGGCACCGCCGGGCTGGCGGACATCGTCCTGGAGGGCTCGCCCGGCAGCGGACGCCGGGCCCTGGCCGCGGCCTACGGCAGGGCCCTGGCCGAGTCCGGCGTCGTACCGTCGGGTGCGCTCGACCACGTACCACTGTCCGCCGTTCCGGCGCGCTGGCCGTCCCAACCGCGCGCCTACCTCGGGCACGTGTTCCGGCAGGCCGCCGGGGGTGTGCTGGTGGCCGAGGCGGACGCCGCCTTCGAGAGCCGCCCGGCTGCCGAACGGGACGCCGTCATCGACGCGTTGGCCGCCGAGGCCGCGGCCCGCGACCCGTACGGCGCGGTCCTGGTGCTGTCCGGGAGCGGGGCGCGCCTGCGGGAGCTGCTGCGCGACCGCACCGACCTCGCCGGCGTCTTCGCCGAGTACCTGCGGCTGCCCGCCTGGACCGGAGCAGGCCTCGCGGAACTGACGCGGCGCCGGCTGACCGTACTGGGCTTCGAGGTGCCCGACGCCGTGACGGCGGCGCTGGCCGGGCAGGACCCGGGCCACGGTGCCCACGGCGCGCACCGGTTGGCGGACCGCGTCGCGGGCCGCGCCCGGGCCCGCGAGCTGGCTCTCGCGGACCTCGTCGACGACCTCCCGCCGATGGGGGCGACGCCGCCGGAGGCCACGCCCCCGGCGATGCTGCCGGAGGCCACGCCGGCGGCCACCTGACGGGCCGAAGGGGCAGAGATGGGCGGTCGGTCGGGCAGCGTGCCCGGGGGCCGGTCACCGGCCCTCTCCGGCCCCGGTCATCATCACGGAACAACGACCGCGCGACGAGAGGAACAACCATGGCAGGCGAACCGACATCGGTGAGCATCGCGGGCATGCGGTCCGCGGCGGGCAGCTTCCAGTCCGCACTCGAAGACGCCAACAGCACCTACACCCAGATGCAGGGCCAGATCGACGCCCTGCGGGGCAGCTGGTCCGGTGACGCGTCCAGCACCTTCCAGGGCGCCATGGACACCTGGCTCCAGGACTTCGCCTCGGTACGGCAGCAGCTCAGCCTGATGCTGGAGAAGCTCCAGGCCAACACGGGCAGCTACAAGACCACCCACCAGGCCACCACGGACGCGGCCAACCAGCTCCACAAGAGCATGGTCACGCCGCTTCCGGGCTTCTAGGCCGACGGCCTCCCCGACCCGCCAGACCCCAGGAGCGCAGGATGACGACCTATACCGTCAAGATGGACCAGATCGAGTACGTCGTCGGTGAGATGGCCGCGATCAGCAAGAAGCTCCAGGCCGCCCTGAGCGACCTGGACGACAGCGCCAAGATCCACCTCAGTGAGTGGACGAGCGACGCGCGCAGCACCTACGACGTGGCGAAGGCCAAGTGGGACGCGGCCGCCACCGACATGGTCACGCAGGCCCAGAACGCCACGCACTCGCTCGGCCACATCAACGCGGCGTACTACGCCGGCGAGCGGCACGGTGTGAGCCTCTGGGAGCAGTGACGTGGCGATCACGGACGACACCGCCGACCGGGGCAACAGTGACCCGAACATCAACAACAACGACTACGGCGACGGCAACAGCGGCTCCACCACCGGCTCCGGCGACCCGCACGCCTACAACGGCGGCACCAACGTCCTCCACGCGCCGGGGATCCTCAGCGACCTGCACCCCTTCGTGCCCCCGCCGGTGCCCGGCGGCAACGGCTCGAACGGGACGTCGGTCAGCACGCCGTCGATGGAACTGTTCGCCACCAACATCGACCTGCTGATCCAGCCGGTACGCACCGTCGCCACCGCTCTCGCCGACTCCTCCGTCGCCCCGGGCGCGTTCTACCACGCCAACGTCATGCGGACGAAGGTCAACGGTCCGAACGCCGACGCGGGGCTCAAGAAGAACTACGGCGACGCCCTGTCGGCCCTGGTCCGCGGCCTCACGGACCTGCGGGACGGGGTGCGGCTGCTGAGCCGGAACTACGGGACGACGGAGGAGGCCAACACCATGACGGCCAACGACCTCGCGGACGCCCTCGGCAACACCGGCGCCGACTTCAACACGATGATGACCGCCAACGGCGGCACCGGGACGACCGGCGCCGGCACCCCGCCGCCGACCGCCCCGGCCTGAGCCGGGCGGGATCCGACGGAACGCGGCCCGGCTCCGGGAACCGGGAACGCCGGCCGCGACCCCGGAGACCCACGCAGCGGCGTGGGCGTGGGCGAAGTGCACACAGGAGAGCGACAGTGGCGGACTACAACAGCGGTGGTTTCCACCAGGGCGACGACGGGACGATCTTCGGCAATCCCGACGGCTCGTCCACCGGCAGCCTGGCCGACTACGACAACTGGGACTGGAAGCAGATCATGGCGGCCATCACCGGCATGTCCGCCGGCGTCGGTTCCGCCGCCAACGAGTCCCACGCGCGCGCCGTCGCCGACCCCCAGTCACTCCTGGACACCGCCAACGCGTTCTACCACGTGCAGCGGACCCTCGAAGGGGTCACGAAGAGCCTGGTCGACCAGGCCAAGGCGCTCGCGGGCGAGAACGGGCCGTGGAGCGGCGCCGCGGCCGACTCCTTCCTGGAGATGATGACCGGCTTCTCCCGGCAGGTGAAGGCCAACGCGGACGTCCTGTCGGGCGGTTCGACGGGCGATCACTCGGTCCCCCACCAACTGGCGAACAACGCGATCACCCTGCGGAGCGCACAGAACAAGCTCGCGCAGATCGACACCTGGTACGCGGACCAGGCGATCGCGATGGGTGTCACGCCCATGTCCAACGGCCTGATCCCGATCAGCCAGAAGCCCGAACTCGTCCAGATGATGAACGAGGACATGCGCAGCGTGCTCAAGAGCCTGGCGCACGCCTACCAGGTCACCACCGACGCGATCATCAATCCGGTGCCGGTGCGTTCCCCGGCCGAGCACCCCGAGGGCCCCGGCACCGGGGACGGCGACCCCGGGCCGGGTCCCGAACTGGGCGGGCCGGACGGCGGCATCGGGGGCACCGGGAGCCTCGCGGACCTGTCCGGCATGCCCGACACCGGCCTCGACACGGGGTCCGGCTCGGGCGCCGGGCTCGGCGGTGTGGGCGAGCTCGACGGCCTGGACCCGTCCGGTTTCCCGGGCGATCCGTCCGCGCTGGACGGCTCCGGGCTCGGCGGCGCCGGACTCGGCGACCTGGGCCTGGACGGCACCGGGTTGGACGGCGGGGGCACGGGCGGCGCGGGCTTCGGCGACCTCGGTCTGGACGGCCTCGACCCTTCCGCCCTCGACCATGCGCTCAACCCCCTCTCCTTTCCGGGACTCGGCGGTCTGGGCGGACTCGGCGGCCTCGGCACCGGCCGTCCGACGTCCTCCGGCCTCGGGGGCTTGGGCGGCCTGTCCTCGGCCGACCCCGCCGCCTTCGGGGACACCGGGCTCGGCGACGGCCTCGGCAGTGGGCTCACGGACGGGCTCACCGGCGGACTGGGCGGCGGACTGACCGAGGGCCTGGCCGGCGGTCCCACCGACGGATCGGGCATGCCGTCGCAGATGCCGACGTCGTCGGGGATGCCGTACATGCCGGGCATGGGCGGCACCGGCGCCGGCGGTGCAGGTCAGGGGGCGGAGCCCACGGACGCCTCGGGGTTGCTCGACGCGAGCGCCGAACCGTGGGAGGGCGACGCTGCCACCGGGGGCGACGACGTGGGCTCGGAATGGGGCGCGACGGCCGGCGGGGAGGGCTTGGGCACGGGCGGAATGCCGTACCTGCCGGGCATGGGTGGCACGGGCGCCGCGAGCGGCGGCCGCGACGGGGTCGGCGAACGTTCGGACGCGTCGGGGCTGCTCGACGCGAGCGCCGAGCCCTGGGAGGCCGAAGTGGCGGACGGCGACGGCGAGGCCGGCGCGCCGGAGGGCGCCCTGCCCGGCGTGCCGTACCTGCCCGGCTTCGGCGCGCCCGCCGCGGGCGCGCGCACCACCTCCGCCACCCGCGGTAGCGGCGGGGAGGACACGCGTACCGGGGCCTCCGCGGCCGGGACCGCGCAGGCCGCCGCCTCCCCGACGGGCGGTACGGCTCAGGGCGGTGCACCGCAGGCCGGAACCGCTGGGGGTGGCTCAACGCCCGCCTTGGCTGCACATGCCACCGCCGCGGAGCCGGAGACGGCCGTCGCCCCTGTCGCGGTGGGGTCCGACGGGCTGCCGCTGTCCGGCGACGGCGGGGGCGCCGTCGTCCTGCGACCCGTCGCCGACGGCGCCGAGGAGGACTTCACCGCCTGGGAGGCCGGGGCGGGCGCCGGCGCCTTCGTCCCGCTGCTGTGGTCGCTTCCCGAGGAGCGGGAGACGCGGACGGCCCCGGAGGAGAGCGGGCCTGGTGTGGCGGGCGAGCCGCGGAGCACCTGGCAGCCCGAACGCTCCGCTCCCGGGGACTCACCGGCGGCGGGCAGCGGCGTTCCGCGCGTGTCCGGCTGCGGAGACGGCGGGCCCGAGGAGGAGGCCGTGGATCCCGACGCCGAGACGGCGCAGGAACAGGAGACGGACGGGGATGCGGCCGAGCGGACCGGCCGCGTGATCGCGGATCTGCTGGTCCAGGAAGAGAGCACGTGGGGCGCCGTTCCCGGCGGGCCCACCTCCGCGTACTGAGAGTCCACGCCGCCCGTCCGAGGGCGGCCCGCGCCCGCCGGCACCGCCCCGAGAAAGGATGAGTTCACATGTCCAGCCCGTACGACCAGCAGATCGAGGATCTGCTGGAGCAGTACCGCCGACAGCGCGCGGAAGCCGTGGAGACCCGGCAACGCATCAACGGGACCACGTCGACCGCGACCGCCCCGCGCCAGGCAGTGAAGATCACCGTCGGCGCCCAGGGCGAGGTCACCGCGATCGAGTTCCCCACCGGCGCCTACCGCCGGATGGCGCCCAAGGAGCTGGCCGACGTCCTGCTCACGACCATCCGCCAGGCCAGGTCCGAGGCCCTGGAGGGCGTCGCCGCGGTGCTCGCGGAAGGGCTGCCGCCCGGCGTGACCGTGCCCGACCTGCTCCAGGGGCGGGTCGATCCGGGCACCGTCCTGCCCGAGGACCCGGCGATGCCGGACTCCGTACGCGAATACGTCGACCACGGCTTCCAGGGGGATCCCCATGAGTGACGGCACGTTCTCCGTCGACACCGACCGGTTGGACCAGGCCGCGCCACAGGTCCAGGAACTGGCCGGACGGATCAGGTCCGTCGCCACCAAGCTGGAGGGCAGGCTGTCCGCCCTCGGCGCGTGCTGGGGCGACGACGAGAGCGGCCGGCAGTTCCTGGAACAGTACGCCGAGCCGAAACGGCAGCTGGGCCACGGCATCACCGGCGCCGCCGAGGTGCTGCACAGCACCGTCGACGGCATCCGCACCATGGCCAAGGGCTTCCAGCGGACCGAGGAGGCCAACGTCGAGGCGCTCCGCGCGCTCACTCCCACGGACCCGGTCACGGTGGGCGACGTGTCACCGCACCGCTCCCGCCGCTAGGCCGTCGCTTTCGGATCTTTCGGATCTTTCCGGGGCCCTGCACCGGCACCGGCACTGACCACCCCCCTTACCGAGGAACACGGCACCACATGAGCGTCGACATGCCCCCCGAGCTCGCCTGGGTCGCCCGGCTGGCGGTCGGTCAGTCGTGGCCCAAGGGCAACGAGGACGGCCTGCACGCCCTCGGCCAGGCGTGGCACGAGGCGGCGCAGGAGCTCAAGGGGATCAGCGAGCAGGTCGGCGCTTCCGGAAACGGGGTCCTGGAGAGCGTGGGAGGACAGGTCGCGGACGAGTTCCGCAGCTTCGTCACGCAACTGGAGTCCAGCATCCCGGAGATGGCGCAGTCCGCCGGCCAACTGGGGAAGCTCGGCCGGCACACCGCCGTCCAGGTGGAGTACTCCAAGTACATGATCCTCGGCCAGCTCGTCCTGCTGGCCGCCCAGATCGCGCAGTGGGCCTTCTTCGCACCCGAGGTCATCCCGCTCGCCGTCACCGGGGCCCGCATCGCGGTGAAGATGATCCTGCGCCGGCTGCTCATCTCGGTCGCCACCGGTGTCGCGATGAACGTCGGTCTCGACGTCGCCGTCCAGACCATCCAGTTCCTCAAGGGCGACCGCACCGAGTGGAGCACGGACAACACCGTCTCCGCCGTCGTCTCGGGCGCCATCGGCGGGGCGGTGGGCGGTGTCTTCTTCGGCGCGGGCGGCGTACTGGCGCCGAAGTTCGCGCACGCGCTGCTCGGCAAGGTGGTCCTGGGCGCGGCCACCGGCGTGGCAACCGCCGGAATCATGTACGGCATCTACAAGAGCGGCGAGGAGGAGTTCGGGTCGTCCATCTCCGCGGGCGCCCTGGGAGCCCTGGGCGGCGGCGGCCGACGGCGCTTCGGCGGCAAGGGAACCACGATCGAGGTCGACCCGGTGCACCTGAACGTGCCGGACGCCCTGCGCTTCGACCTCCCCGGGCTGCCGACGGCCGAGAAGGCGGCCCTGTCCGACCCGCCGCCGTCTCCGGGCCGGGTCGCACCGGAGCCGGGACGGGGCGGCGGAGCCGATCCGGTGAACGGGGCCGGCACGGGAACGGGAACGGGAACGGGAGCGGACGGGGCCGGCTTCCGCGCGCCGCGCACCGAGAGCGCCCCGGCCGTCCACGGCGCGACGGGCGACACGCGCGCCCCGGCCGCGGCTCCCGGCGACGGCGGCCTGCCCGGCTTCGCGACCGTGCTCGGCCCGGCCCAGGGCCCGACTGCCTCGGCACCGGGCCACGCCGCCGCGCCGGCCCTCTCCGGCGCCGCTCCGTCCGGTACGGCCGCATCCGGTACGGCCTGGTCAGGCGCCCACGGCCCGGGCTCCGCCCGCACGGCGGCCACTGCCCCGGTCGTCCGTACCAGCACGGGTACGGGTGTCGGCCCCACGGCCGCCGAGGTGACCCGCCCCGCGACCGCGGGCGCTCCCGGCGCCGCCACCCCCGCGGCGCCGCCCGGTGGACCGGCCGCAGGAGCCGCGGGTGCCGCCGGAACCGGCGGGCTAAACGCCGCGGCGGGACCGGGGTCGGACCCGTCCCGCTCCGTCCGTACGGAGACGAGCCCCACCCCGTCGGCCGGCGCGGGACAGCACGCGGGACCGCAGGCGTCGGCGGCGGCCGGCGCACCGCACGCCGGGCCGGAAGCGTCGGTGGACACCGCCTCCCGAACCGGACCGCAGGCACCGGCAGCCACCGGCCCGCACCCCGTGCCGGAACGACCCGGCGCCCCGGTCACCGCCACCACCGCGGACACCGCGGACACCACGGCCGCGCACACGGCCACCGGCAGGGCCACCGGTACGGTCGGCGCCGCGGAGAGCGCCGCCACCCGCGACCCGGGGTCGGCCCCGCCGCCCGGGCACGTTCCCGGCGGGCCGACGCCCGCCCCCCGCATGGCGCTCGATCGCACCCCGCGGTTCGTCGTCCGGTCCTCCTTCGAGGCCCGCCGGTTCACGTACCAGGGCGAGTCCGTCACCGACCTCACCGTCAGGGTCGCGTTCCGGGCCGGCGGCGGCCACGACACCGAGGCCGTCTGGAGCCGGATGTCCGATGGTGTCCGGGAGTTCCTCAACGGGCCGGAGTACCGTCTCCCGGGCGGCGACCGGCTGCACGTCACCGTGCTGCGCGCCCGCCCCGGCGACGAACCGCACCTGACCGTCGACCTCGTCGGCCGCGACCGGGGCATGGACCAGCGGTCGTGGTGGCCTGATGCCGACCCCGTCGACTACGCGCACGAACTGGCCCATCAGATCGGTTTGCGCGACGAGTACCGCGACCCGAGCGCTCCGCACCGTCCCGCCGTCGAGGGCAGCCTGCAAGGCGACTACCGCTCCCCCGCGCCAGAGGGCCTACGGCAGGCGGGCCTGCGGGACCGTCATCTGCGGCTGATCGCCGCCCTCGTCGGGGACCTCGACCAGCAGACCGGCGCACCGCGCCGCGAGGATCCCGCAGCCGCGGCCCTCCTGTACGACGCGGAGTGGGCACGGGCCTGGCGGGGCGCCGCGGCCAACGACCGGAGCCACGTGTGGGTGGACCCGGTCTCCAATCCCCTGCGCCACGGCCAGGACGGAAACCCCGCCCGCGACGAGGTCTCGACGGACGACCGCGGCGAGAACCGGAGCGATCAGCGGACGGAGTCACCGTCGGTGGCTCCACGCATGTTCGGGCCGCCGGTGTACTCGCCCGACAACTCGCTGATCATGCAGCCCGGTTACGCGTCCGGCGATCAGTTCGGCATCCTGGCCTCGCTGCTCCACGACCCGAACCGGCACGTCCTCATCGCCCGCGGACCGGACAGCGGCCTGCCCGGGCACGACCCGGTCCGTGACAAGTCCCGGGCCATCGAGGCCTTCTACCTGGAGAGCGGCATCCCCGCCGATCGGGTGCATCACGTCGACGTGCCGAACCTGGAGAAGGGCAACGTCTGGCCCGCCCTCAACGACGAGGCCACCCGCATCGCGCAGCAGCAGTGGGGGATCAACAAGCACTTCCACGAGATGTTCCAGGTCAAGGAGTTGTGGGGGGTCACCGACGGCACCGATCACGTCGGCCGGGTGTTCTCCGAGGAGTTGCGGGGCCGGGTCCGCGAGGCCTGGCACCTGGGCGAGGACCGCGATGCCGAGGTCAACGCGTGGCTGGCCGGGCGGGGGGTGCGGATCCCGCCGGGCGAGGGCCGCGTTCTGGTGCTGTGGTCCCGGTTCTCCGGCAAGGCCACGCAGTGGTCGGACCTCCGGGGCCGGATGGAGCACGACACCAGCTTCCAGGGTGTCCGCCAGCTCCTGCGGAACCTGGCCGGCGACTACAAGGCGGTGATCATCACCGGCGACGCGCACCCGGACGCGGGCAAGGGCGGCAAGTGGGACGCCCTGGTGCGGGAGATGCGCACCGAGCTGGGCACCGACACCATCCACCAGGTCACCGGCTTCTGGCGGGGCACCGACCCCGGGCTGGCCGCCTGGGGCGGCGACACCCGCACCGGACAATTCCGGCTGTACGACAGCCTCGCCCGTCAGCACGGCGTGCAGCACCTGGGGTTCCGTTCCGGGAACCTGGAGGCCGTCGCGCTCATCGGCCACGACGTGCACTACCTGGAGGAGTCGGGGGCGACGGGCTCCCATCGCATGGAGGCGTGGCACGACGCCGACGGCACCGGCACCACCCGCAAGGGCGGCCTCGCGCCGGGGTACGAGCGCGTCGTCATCGCGGAGCCGCCCACCGCCTCGGGCAGGTACGGCAAGCAGTTCGACACGGGCGGCCCCCTGGAGGGGACGTACCAGCCGGCCGATCCGGGTTCCTGGTGGCGCAAACCGGTCCACGCGTACGGCAACGAGCGCGGCTTCGGCCACGCCGACGTGCAGTCGATCCGGGAGGAGCTGGGGCTCACCGGCCGGTTCCAGGACCGCGACGCCTTCGACGCCGACCGCGTCCGCCACATCCAGCGCAGGTACGGGGCGGTGCGCGCCGTCGTACGGCAGTACGGGCACCTGGTCGAGTACGACGTCGAGCAGTACCTGGCGCAGGCCGAGGCCTTCTTCCACACGCCCCTGGAGCGCTATCCGCACGGCCCGAGCCAGATGTACGCGGACTTCGTCGAGCACGTCCTCCCGAACTTCCCCGCGGTCTGGGAGGTGCACCGCCAGATCCAGACCCGGATCCAGATGCAGGCCTGGGAGGCGTACAACCGGCAGCAGGCCGGACAGGGCAACGGCGGCGAGGTCACACCGCGCGCCCCGCAGTCGGACACCACCGGCAGTCCGTCGGGCACCACCGGGACACCGTCGGGCAGTTCGGGCAGTACCGGCAGCTCCGGCGCGGGTGCCTCGGCCGGGGTCACCCCCGCCGAGGCGCGGGCGCGCTACGGCATGCCCGAGGGCAACTTCCGAAAGTTCCAGGAGGTCGCGACGAGGAATAGGCTCAGGATCGACGTCCGGCCCACGAACCCGACCGCTCCCGCCTGGCTCGACCAGGGCAAGCTCCCGAAACCGAAGGACATCAAGGCCAAGTCGATCAACGACCTGGACACCCGTCTGGGGGCCAAGGCCGAACACCGAGGGCTGATCGGGTACTTCCGGCCGGTCATGCCGGAGCGCGGGGACACCGACGCCGCCACTTGGAGCCGAATCGAGGCGCGGTTCGACCAGCGGACGGAGGAGTTCGACACGCTGGCGCCGGTCATGGAGGCCCTGGCGGCCGAGGGCCGGTTCAAGGTCGAGGACGGGCTGGTGTACGGCCGGGACCAGGAGGGGGGCTGGCGCGAGATCACCGGCGACCACGACGTGTTCGACATCAGCACCCCGGGCAGCACCCGGCTCAAGGGCAGCCCGTATGACCGTGTGGTCGGCGAGATGATGGCGAACGACATGGCCGTCATGCACGGCGCCCACATGGACTGGGAGCCGTCGTCGCCCTTCAGCAAGGGCATCTTCAGCAAGATCGTGGAGTCGCACCAGGAGGGCGGCGAGCCGCTGCTCCGCTTCCTCCCCGGTGTGAACGACGCCGAACTCGTCCACGCCCGGCCCGTGCTCCGGCCGCCGTCCACGGCGGAAACGCCCGCCACCCCATCGGAGTCGGCGCCCGCGCCGTCCATGGCCGCCGCGCCGGAACGGGCTGTGCGCGGCGGCGTCCGCGCTCCCGCGGCCGCACCCCACAGCCGCGTCGCCGATCTCCGCGGTGACGAGGTGGCGCCCCAGGCGCCGCGGACGGCTCCACAGGAGCCGGCGGCGACCTCGGGGCGCACCGGCCGGCCCGCTCCCCCCGCCGGCCCGCCACTCACCCGCGCCGTGGCGTTCGGGGCGGAGGACTCGACCGGGCTCGGCCCCGCGGAGGTCGGCCGCCTCGACGCACTGGCCGCCGCCGTGGCGCGCGGCACGGTCCGGCACGCCGAGGCGGGGCTGCCGCTGCCGGAGGTGACGATCGCCGGCCACGGCACCGCGTCCGTGGCGGGACGGCCGCACTTCGGCCGGGCCGTCCAAGTCGGCGCCGAGCGTGCGGAGGGCGTCCGCGAGGTCTTCGTCCGGCGCCTCGACGCGCACCTGCGTGACCTCGGGTCCCCGCTGACGGCCTCCGCCCTGTCGATCGCGCGCGAGTCCCGCGGCTCGGACCTGCCGCACGGCACGGACCCCGCCCACGACACTCCGGAAGCCCGGCGCCTGGCGGTCGTCACCGTCACGCACATGCCGACCGAACGGCCCCCCGTACGCGACGACCTGCCCCAAGGCGCGCTCGCCGGGCGGCACTTGCCGGACGGACCGGCGCCGGCCCTGGTCGAGCGGCCGCGGGCCCTGGACCGACAGGGCGGCGCACCCGACGGGCAGTCGGCGGCGCCGGATGGACACCGGCACGCACCCGACGGGCGGCCGCCCGTCCGGGACGTCCGGGCGCCGGTCGCGGACGAGCCGGCGCCGCCGGTGCGGGAGGGACGCCCGCCCGTCCGCCCCGAACAGTGGCTGGACCGCCGCGAGCGGGCGGGCTGGGCGGTGCTGCGGACCGAGCGGTTCGACCCGGCGCGGGACCCGGCGGCCGCCCGGCCGGCTCCGGGGGCGCTGGCCGGGCGGGACGTCGTGGTCCGGATGGCGGTGGCCCGCATCCAGGCCGACGACGGGCGCTGGGTCCGCAACGTGTCCCTGCAGCTGCCGGTGCGCTTCGGCGCGGGATTCGGCGCCGGCGACCTGGGTGCGTACCGCGGCCGGCTCCAGGCACTGCTGGACAGCCACATCAACGACGGGCGCACGCTGCCCGGCTCCGGCGACCAGCTGCACATCGACGTGGAGGTGGAGCACCGGCCGGACCATCCGGAGGCGATCGAGATCAGCCGCAGTGATCAACCGGTGCGGGAATGGGATCAGTTCACCTTTCCGCTGGGTACCCGTGAGGGGCTCGCGGACGACGCCCGGGCGCTCCACGAACTGCTGCACTACGCGGGCCTGCCGGACCGGTACCACGACGCCTCGACGCTGTTCCGCCGCCTGGAGCGGCAGGCCGACCGGCGCGGGGTGATGGCCGGCGCCGACACGTTCGAGGTGCCCGACGCGTACGTCCGGGCCATTGCCGCGGTCACCGACTCCGGTCCGGTCCTGCGCGATCTGCCGCGCACCGGGGCGGGGGCACCGGGCCTGAGCCGCGACGCCGCCCGCGCGGCGCTGCTCGCGCCGGACCCGGAGCAGGTTCCCCTGCCGCGCGCCCCGGCCGCCGCGCCGTTCGCGGGCCGTGACCGCGCCTCCGTCGAGGACCTGGTCCGGCGGGTGCTGCACGACGACACCCGGATGGACCACGGCCGCAACTGGGCGGGCCCCGGGCGGCCCCCGCTCGACGTCGGCCGGTACGCCGTCGTCCGGGACGGCGGGGAGGGCCGTACGCAGAGCGCGCCGTGGACCGATCCGTACGTCGTGATGGCCCGCGCCGGCGGGGACCACGTCACCTTGCGGACACCTCTGGGTTCCGTCCGGCTGACCGAGGCCGAGGACTTCGCCGCCTTGGTGGCGAACGACCCGCACCGGCCTCCGGGCGCCGACATCGTGCTGGCCGTGCGCGGGCTTCCGGAGGGTTCCCTCGGTCTGCCGCAGGCTGTCCGGAGCGCGACGGGGAGCCGTGTCTGGACCCCGGTGGACGCGACCCTGCGGCTGGTGACCGTCCGCGGGCACCGCACGACGGAGCGGATGGAGCTGTCCGGCTCCGACCCGAGGTGGGAGGCGACCACCACGGCGCAGGCGGCGGACCCCTTCGCCCACCTGAGGGCCGCACGGCTGGTCACGGACGCGTACACGACCGCGGCCCCGGGCGGCTCGGTGCTGTTCCAACGGCTGCCGCTCACCATGTTGGAGGCCTTCCACGCCGTCGACCCGGCCGATCCCGACAGCCCCGCCCTGGTGCTGCCCGTCCAGCGGTTCGACGAGGTGCTCGTCCGGGACCGGCCCGGGATCGAGGTGTCGCAGGACCGCACGCTCGCCATCGATTCCGGCGGCCTGAGCCGGCACGCGTACGCCACGCAGCAGGCCGTCGACGACGCCAACGTGCGGCTGGCCGCGGCCGGGAGCAAGGTGCGGCTGGCCGCGGACCCCGCGGTCTCCCTCACCCTGCGGCGCGGGGACGGGCTGCCCCATCCCCCGCTGCTGCGGATCGCCCCGCGGTTCCTGACCCGGTCGGGACGCTCGGACGAGGAGGCCTGCCGTGACTTCGCTCAGATGGTGTCCGGTGAGGTCCGAGCCTCGCACGTGGTGTTCCGGGCGCCCGGGGACCGTGTCGCGACCGGCCGGATCAGTGCCCTGGACACGGCGGAGGTCACCGGCACGCACCACCTCGCCGAGTCCCTCACCCGCGTTGCCGGAGGCCTGGTGGCCCCGGCCGCCACCGGTCCGGCCTGGGCCGCCGCGCAGATCGGGCGGGACGACCGGGGCGTCGGCGGCCAGGGCGGTGCGCCGCTGCCCGGCCGGGAGTACGGCGGCGCGCTGAGCTACGAGTACGCCGACAGTCCGGAGCGGGACGCCCTGACGGAGGCGGCGCGGCGGATCGGGATCAACGAGGCCGCCTGGGCCGGGGTGGGCGAGGGCTACCTCGTCCAGTCCGTCAACGCGGCGAACGCCGAGGGGCTTGCGTCCCTCGACGTCAACTACGCCAAGCCCGGCGGCGGGAACGGCTCGCACTACGGCTACCACTTCGCGTCCGTGGTGCTGGCCAGTGAGGACGGCCGGTCGCAGCTCACCCTGGAGAACCACGCCCGGGTCGGCCGGACGCGCGCCGAGACGACCGACGCCGTCGAGGCCAACCTGCGGCAGTCCGCCGGTGAACTTCGTTCGGTGGAGGCCTCGTTGGCACGGCGTCTGCGGCAGGCCGAAGACGCGGGCGCGACTGCGGCGGACACCGCCGCGCTGAGGGCGAGGGCCCGGTTGGCGGAGGTGCTGGTCGCGGCGAAGGAGGCCCGGGACCGGCGCGCGCCCGCGCAGGACCAGGAGCGTACGCTCCGGCAGGCCGCGACCGTCCTGCTGAAGACCGCCCCCATGGTCGAGGGCAGGGAGCAGTGGTACTTCCGTGCCTACAGCCGGCGCCCGGGCGAGAGCATGCACGAAACGCATGCGGCACTGCTGTCCGATCACGACTCGGCGGAGGCCAATCCGCTCACCTTGGTGGTGCTCCACGGGCATGGCGAGCCGCTGCATCGGTTCATCGCGTTCGACGAGTCGGGCGCCATGGCCGACGGAGGCCGGTTCAAGCTCGACCAACTGGCCGAGCACCTGGTCCGGGTCGGTCTGTGGAACCGTGATCACGGCCTGCCGCTGCCGTCGGTCCGGCTGACCGGCCACGGCGACGGCCGGGTGCCGCATCGGGACCTGGAGCTCACCGCCGCCATGGCCGACGGCATCCGCACGGACCTGCGCGCCCGCATCGCGGACCTGCTGCGGCAGCGCGGATCCGTCGTGGACGCAAGCGACTTCACCTTCTCCGTGGCATCCGGCCTACACCGCGAGGACGGGACGACCCGCGGCCGGGAGGTCACCTTCGACATCGACCACTGGCGGTCCGGCGACGACTCGGAGGCCGACCGGTGACGAAGGCGGGGGCGACGGCGCCTGCGGCCTTCGAAAGCCACCGCGGAGCGTTCCCGGGCCTCGTTCCGGACCGCGCGCGAAACTCGATTCACCCGCCACCCGTAGGCGCCCTAACGTGGCCCCCATGCTCCAGATACCGTCGCGGGTCGAACTGCACCCGCTCACCCTCTCCGACCAGGACGAGTTCTGTACCCTCGTCCGGGCCAGCTCCGAACTGCACCTGCCGTGGATGCGACTGCCGACGAACGCGCAGGAGTTCATGGGCTGGATGCGCCGTTTCGACGACGGCACCAACCAGGGCTTCCTGGTCCGCGTGCGAGACACCGGAGCAGCCGCCGGCACGGTCAACATCAACTCGATCGTCCGGGGGCGCTACCAGGGCGCGTCCCTCGGCTATGCGGCCTTCGCCCCGTCGGCAGGGCAGGGGTACATGACCGAAGGGGTCGCCGCCACGATGCGGTACGCGTTCACCGATCTGCGGCTCCACCGGCTGGAGGCCGGCATCCAGCCGGCGAACAAGGCATCTCTGGCCGTGGTCCAACGGCTTGGCTTCCAGTACGAGGGGCTGGCGCCCGCCTACCTCTACATCGACGGCGCCTGGCGGGACCACGAACGCTGGTCCATCACCGCACCGAACCCCTGGACACCCGATCCGTCCCTTCCAGAGGTCTGAGAGGAAACGAGGACGAGGCCGGTCCACAGGACCCAACGCCCGCACCTCCCGCCACCGGGTGTGCGGCGTTCGGGGACATGAGCGTGGCCGCTTGACCGGTCGGGCCTCGGCCCGCAGAGTCGGGATGCGGCGCCGTTGAGAGCGCTGCCCGATCCCGCTCATTGGCTCGCCCGTCCCGAGGCGGCCGATGCCCCGACCTTCCCGGAGTGACTGCGCTGATGGTTCTCGATCTGGTCGTGATCGGTACGGCCATCACGTTGGGACCTTTGCACAACAGCGCGTTCATCCTGCTGCTCTCCTCCCGACGTGGGGTTCGCAAGGGCCTGGCGTTCCTCTTGTCGTGGCTCGCCAATCTGGTTGTGGTGATCGCATGCGTGTTGCTGCTGACCGGTGGGGAGCCCCCGGCCCGCCACACCACCCCGTCGACCGCCGTTTCGTGTGCGAAACTCGCCATCGGCTTGGGGCTGGTGCTCTATGGCGCGAACCGGCGGCGCCGGCCACCCCGCCCGCATGGTCCGCCGCGCTGGACCGCCAAGGTGGACGACGCCTCACTGGCCACGGCCGCCGGGCTGGCCTGGTTGTTCCAGCCCTGGGCGCTGGTCGGGGCCGGTGCCGCGACGGTCGTCGCCGCGGACCTCTCCTCCCTCACGGACTGGCTCGTGCTGACGGGCTACTGCCTGCTGGCCACGCTCAGCCTCGTCGCCATGGAGATGTACAAGGTCTGGGCACCGGCGGCCGCGGAGGCCAGGCTGAACGGCCTGCGCACCTGGACCGAGCGGCACCAGGACCAGCTGATCGTCACGCTCTCCCTGCTCATCGGCCTGTGGCTGACGGCGCGGAGCGTCTACGAGTTGGTTGTCTGACGGCACCGCAGTCGGGTTCGCTGCGGACAGGACTGGACATGCGCCACCCTGTCGTAACAGAATCAGTTGCAACGGGATCGGCGTCGGTCGCGTCCAGGCAACGGGAGGTTCCATGAGCGCGAGCAGTCGCATGACCGTGGCCACGCACGCGTTGACCTGGATGGCGCTGGTCTGCTCCCAGCGAGCCGACGACATCGTGACGTCCGATCAGATCGCCGACAGCGTCAACACCAACCCCGTCGTCATCCGCCGCATCCTCGGCAGCCTGCGTGGCGCGGGCCTGGTCGTCTCGCAGCGCGGCCAGGGTGCGGGCTGGAGGCTGGCCCGCACCCCGGAGTCGATCACGCTGAGGGACGTCTACCTGGCCGTTGAGCCCGATCCGCTCATCGCGTTGCACGCCGCGACTCCCAACCAGAAGTGCCCCGTCGGTCGCGGCCTCCCGCCTGTGCTGCGGGAGGCCTACAGCCGTGCGGAGGAGTCGATGAAGGTCGAACTGGCCGCGGTCACCGTCGCCGACGTCCTGAGGGAGACGGTTGCCTGAAGGCCGGACCCCGAACTCCCGTCCCACCGGCTGGTCCGCATGGACCGGCCTTTCTTCGGACCATTGTCGTAACCGTCCCTGTTACACCCAACGCTCTGGAGGTCCTTCCGTCGTGTACCGATCACTTGTCGTCCTCGCCGCCGCAATGTTCGCGATAGGAACCGACAGCTTCGTCATCGCCGGCATCCTGCCGGACTCCGCGGACTCCCTCGATGTCTCCGTCGGCACCGCCGGTTGGCTGCTCACCGCCTACGCCTTGACCTACGCCGTGCTAGGTCCGGTCATGGCCGCCCTCACCGGGCACATGACACCTGTGACACGGCATGTGACCCGGAGACCTGTCACGACCGCGCGCCCCGCGCCCCGCGCCCCGACCAGACTCGCGCTCAACACAGCGACCACGGTGGCGACATGGGCATCCTGACGTGAGGCCGGCTAGCCCCTGGCTTTGGCCTGGGCGGTGGCGACGTAGCGCACGGTGAACAGCATGGGAACGACAAATCCGGCGGCTTGGACGAGCGTCGCCGTCGTGGAGTGGCCCTGGTTGGCGTGGGCCAGGGCCGCGAGGGCGCCGGCCGTGACGGCGAAGGCCGCGGTCCACACGGCGGTGATGACCACGTTGACCCGCACGAAGGGCCTCAGGCTCCAGACTTCGGGTGGGGTGGTGCGCTTGGCGATGCCCAGAGTGAACGGCTTGCCGACGAGCAACGAGGCCCCGGCGATGAGGGCCAGGGTGGCCGAGGAGAGAGCCGCCGAGTAGGCATGCGCAGCCGAATGGGGGTCCGCGAAGGCGACTGCCGCCAGGATCGCGAAGAAGGCGGCCGAGCCGGTTTCCATGATCAGCGCGTCGGAACCGACCCCCGTCCGCCGCTGTTGGGCGATCACCGCCACCGCCACCAACAGACCGGCGAGCGCCCCCCACTGCCACTGGGCGGTCGGGACCACCGCGAAGACGATCCATGGGAGGAAGGTGCGTACGTACGACATCGAAGTCCCCCGAGCTGTTCATATTCCTATTCTGACATGTCAAAGCTAGAAGCTCCACTCTCGACATGTCAAGAGTGGAAGGTAAAGTGGCGGCATGAGCCTTCGACACGCCCTCCTCGGACTCCTGTCAGAGCGCCCCGCCAGCGGCTACGACCTGCTGAAGCGCTTCGAGACCTCTTTGGCCAACGTCTGGCCCGCCACACAGAGCCAGATGTACACAGAGCTGTCCAAGCTCGCTGAGAACGGACTGATCAGCGTCTCGGCCCAAGGACCGCGCGGCCGAAAGGAGTACACCCTCACCGACGACGGCCTGGCGGAGCTGCGCCACTGGCTGACGGAGACCAAGCCGCAACGCAACAGCCGAAGCGACATCCTGTTGAGGGTCTTCTTCCTCAACGTGATCACCCCCGACCAGGCGCGGAGTTACCTCACCGACCTCATGGAGCTGTCGGAGCAGGAGCACGAGGCCTTGCGCCGACTGGTCGACTCCATCGACTGGGGCGACGACCCACTGTCGGTGAACGGCAAGATCGCCCTGGAGTACGGCCTCCGCTTCAACGCCATGCGCCGCGAGTGGGCCGCGTGGGCGGTCGACCAGATCCGCCAGAATGAGGGTGCAACCCCGCAGGATTCCGCTGAGGAGGCACGGGCTTGACATCACGTCAGCGAAGGTCCGGCATGTCGGCAGCGACGTACAAAGTAGGCGTAGGTCAGGGCCAGCACCATGGGGCCCCAGAGCGCCCCCAAGCCGATGCAGACCTTCGCCAACAGCTCCCACCAGCCGTTGGAGTACCCGAGGGCGTGAAACCCCGGGACATGAAACCAGGCGAGCAGGAAACTTCCCGACACTGCGGTCACGATCAGGCCGCCGATGGTGGCGGGGATGATCGCCGCGAGGGGTGGGATGTGTTTCCCGCCGATGAGCGGGAGCCATGCCGGCGCGATCTCACCCCATCGCCGCACGAGCCCGAGGGAGAGGAGCGCCAATGCCTCTGACAGCACGCTGATTCCGAAGACGTAGGGGACGGCCCAGTACCACGGCGGCATCGCCGGAGCATTCGGTTCGATCATCCCCATGGTGAAGTTGAAGGCGAACGGCAGCCGCCACAGACACTGGGGCAGCAGGACCAAGGGGATCGCATGGGCCGTGAAAACCGCCCATCTCGCGGCAGGCGGCTCGGTGTCGTGTGAACTCACACTCCGGCGGGCTGTGTTGATTGCAGTCACAAACCCCAGGTTCTTATGGCCTCGCAGGCTTGACGTCACCCCCGAGAGCGATGCTCCTCCCCCAGGAGAGTGAGCCCCCTCCATCCCAGGCGACCGAGCTTCCCAGCCTCAGGGCCACACCAGCCCTGATGTCGTTCACAGTCCGTTGAGGACGCTCGGCCCGGTCCGGCCTCCAGCAGGTCAGAAGGCAGCCGCGGCCGTCGCGGGAGAGTCCACCCACGCCGTGGTGGCGTGCCCTGTGATGGTGAGGCCGTAGCGGTCGACGCCAGGTCGGCCGAGCCGCTCCCACCCCGCCTGTGCTGCGGTGATCTCGTCCCACAGGCGTCGGGGTCCTGCCTGGGTGACCGTGAAGGCGGCCGAGGTGCGGCCGTCGTGGTCGACCGTCGCCCAGGAGCCGGTGGTGTCGGCGACCTGGAGGCGGGTGGGGGCGTGTTCACCGCTGGTGTCCCAGGCGAAGGAGGTGTGGGGAACCGTGAGGCCGATGTGGAACTCGGTGTCGAGGTCGCCGCCCGCGACGGTCCACGGCGACAACGTCGTGGACGATCGCGCGGCTCCGCCGACGCCGCTCTCGTGCGCGGTCGGTTCCGGCGTCGGGCCGGGCCGGGCCGTATCGGGGCGTGCCATCCGCATGAAGGAGGCGAAGGAGTGGAACCTGCCTCCGCGCGGCCGTGCCGGTGAGCTGTCAGGGCGAGGGTGCCGTACGTGCACCATGCCGAGGTCCACGGGGTCACGATCCGGCCGCCGGGCCGGACCTGGGTGAGCCAGGCGGGCGGGATGTGGTCGACGGAGAACGTGGCGAGGACGACGTCGTAGGGGTCGCCCGGCAGCCGGCAGTCGGCGGCATCGCCCCTCACGACCGTCGGCGCGAACCCGGTCGCCTTCAGGTTCTCCTGCGCCTCGGCGGCGAGCACGGGGTCGAGCTCGACGGTGGTCACCCGCCCGTCGCCCACGAGCACGCACAGCAGGCCGGCGTTGTAGCCGGTGCCGGCGCCCAACTCCAGCACACGGGTGCCGGCAGTCCTCTGGCCTGCGGGACGTTCAGGGAGGCCGGCCAGGAGCAGCATGCGCGCGACCATCGAGGGCATCGACGCCGACGAGGACGGCAGCCCGTCCGTGAATCGCGTGACGAGCGGTTCGTCCGAATAGGCCGCGGTCGTCCACCGGTCGGGCTCGGTGGCACGGTCGACGGGCTCGTAACCGCCGGATCCGTCCCTCAGCCACATCCGATCGGGCAGGAACCGCTGCCGGTCCACGCGGTGAAACGCCTCCCGCAGACGGGCGGGCAGGGGTGCGTCCAGCTGTTGGGCGATCGCGGCGAGCAGACCGTCGACCAGCACGTCGACGGCGGGGGCCTCCCGGCCCGGGGTGGTGGCCACAGAGCTACTTCTTCTTGTCGGGGTCGGTGGGCGGCGGAGGGGGCGGCGGCACCGGCCGGTTCGGCTGATGCCCGTCGTCACCGACCGGCGACCGGTGCTTGCCCTTCACGATCCCTGCCACAGCAACCTCCCCGCGGTCTCGAAACCCCAACGGTAGAACCGGAAGAGCGGACACGGCAGGGCGCATACCCGGCGCGTGGAAGGCGTCACCACGCCGAAGCCAACACCCCCACACACGCGGTCAGCGTGTTGAACCGTGCGCGGTGAGGTCCTCGGCCAATGGCCCGGCCACAGGAGCCGTTCAGTGAAGCCACGCCGGGGGAACAGGGGGTTCGGCGGCTGTTCCCGTCTGGCTGAACAACGCGATGACGCGTTGCCGCGCGCGCTTCGGCACGTCAGAGTCTTTCTTACGCAATGCAGGATCGAAGGGACACCGTTGTGCGAGTAAGGCGAATGGGGGCAATCCTGGGCGCCGCAGCGCTCACCATGCTGACCGTTCCGGCGGATGCCCACGCCGCGGCAGTCGCCTGCGGCGGTGGTGTGTCGACCGGCCGGGTGGCCGTCAACGGCTGCATCAGCGCCGAACGCGGAAAGGAGGGCAAGATCATTACGCGGGAGATCACGGCACACGTCAAGCTGCGCAACACGGGGTCGAGGGCGGTGGACGTCTCGTACGAGGCGTTCTTCCGTGTCGTCTCCGGTGGTCACTGGGTGAAGCTGGGCAGCGGCCGTACCCATGTCCCGGCGCGTGGGAGCGTCGGGCCCACGGAGGTGGGGAGCTCGACCCGGGTGTGCGGGCCCGTGAAGGTCGAGATCCGGGTACACGCCCGTGCCGCCGGGGGCGCCTGGAGCGGATGGTCCACCGCCGGCACGGCGCAGTGCCAGACCTGACCTCGGCCCATCCTGTGATCCTCTTCGACTGAGACTCCTGCCGGTTCGACACGGACGCGGCCGTCCGGTCTGCCTTACCCGAAGGTGAAGGCGAAGGCCTGGAGCCCGGCAGTCAGGCGGAGTTCGAGACGGGCCTGTCGGGCGGTCGCGTCGTCGGTGAGCCGGTAGAGGGTGGGGGCGCCGTTGAGGAGATTGCGGATGATGTTCTCGGTCTGGGCGTAGCGACCTTCGCCGAAGCTGAAGTAGCACGGTGCCCTGGGCGTCGATGAGGTACTTGGCGGGCCGAACCGGTTGCGGTAGTTGTCCCAGGTGTCGAGGTCGTTGTCGAGGGCGACCGGGTAGGTGGCGCCGAGTTTGCGGGCCTGGTCGGCGACGTTGTCGGCGCTCTTCTCGAAGGCGAACTCGGGTGAGTGGACGCCGATGACGGTCGGACCTTTGTCACGGTAGGCGCGGTCCCAGGCCTGGATGTGGGGCAGGCTGCGCCGGCAGTTGATGCAGGAGTAGGTCCAGAAGTCGATCAGACGACCTTCCCGCGCAGGGCTGCGAGGTCGACGGGCGCTCCCCCGGGCGTGTTGAGCCACTTGGCGATTCCGGCGAGCTGGGGGGCGGCTCCCAGGAGCGGAGTTCGTTCACGCCGTCTTCGCAGCGGGCGAGGTCCTTGTTGGAGTCGTCGTACAGGCCTCGACCGGCGCGTCCGCGGGCCACTCGCCGCCGGCCTCCAGCAGGGTAGCCAGGATCTGTCGGAAGGCCTCGTGGTCGCTGTCGAGGCAGTCGGATTCGATCCCGTCCAACCAGAGGACCACGACTTGGTCCGGGTCCTCCCAGATCGCCTCGGTGGCCAGGTCCATGAGCGTGACGGCGACGCTCCAGCCGTCCTGCGCGACGTTCCCGACGCCGAACAGGAGCTCGTCCTTGCGTAAGGCCAACGGGGCGAACACGCACGGGAAGTCCCGGGAACCCGCGGTCTCCGCGAACTGAGCCAGGTGCGACTCCAGGCCGGCGGGGTGACTGCCGGACCGAAAGAGCTGACTGTAGGTGGTGCTGTTGCTGGACACCGTTCTCCTGTTCTGCGCCCACACCGGGTGGGCTGAAGGATTCATGGCAAAGCGCGTGGATGACTGGTGGGAGCGGGTGAAGACCACCTCGACGGGCCGCGATCACCTCGCACGGAGGCAGGTGACGACGAGTCAAGCAGCGGAACTCGCGCCACCGCACTGGAGTTCTGTACGGGATCACAGGCCGGCGAGGTTCCCCGCTGTGGTGGTCCGACCAGGTCGAGAACGCGAAGAGGTGCCCTGCCGCTCGCGACCGTCGCCTGAGGGGCGCTCCGGCCTCCTGGCCCCGATGCTCGCCCTCAGCGAGCCACCGCCCGGTGACATCGACCCCGTTTCCACCGCATGCCGCCCCCTGCTTTCGTTGCCTGCCGACTATCCGGTGCCGCTTCGCACTGCTCGCCGTCCGACAGCGGTGCCGCGCCCCCTGCGCGGCCACCGCCGCCTGCGGTGCACGTCAACACGCTTTGCATGAAGCCGTGTTCACGAACACGCCTCGGTCCGAGGTCGGCACACCGACATGTACACAAGCTGACAGTCGACTGCGAACCTGTCCAGCACCATGGCCCCACGTTGGTCACCTGCAACGCAGGTTTCACCCTGCATTTGCGTGCGGTGAGAGCTGTTAACCCTGCACTTGCAGGATCTCTGATGCAGCATGAGGCTGCTCGGCTCGGCCGCACTCCCCCGCCCAACCGGCACGTTCGACCGGATGCATGAGGCGGCTCACCCCTTCGAGGGAACAGGCCGATCGGGACCAAACCGCCCTGTGGGCCCTGACGAAGAGAGTGCGCCGGCCCGACCTCGGGCCGTCGGCTCGCAGGTGTCACAGGTGTCGCAGGATCGGCAAGGAGAATCCCATGTCACGCGTCCCGAAGAGTGCAGGTCTCGCGCTCACGCTCGAGCGGTGGTTCCATTCCGGTCCACTCACCTGCAGGTCCGGGCGGAGCGGCGCTCGGAATGATGTCGCGGTGAAGCGTCATCACACGCACCCCGTCTGCGAGGGACAAGCCCTCCATTGATGGGGCTCGAACTTGGAGCTGTCCCCCAGCGCGGCTAACGGATCACTGTCGGCATGACGGCGCCATGAATAAAGGAGGATCGCGACACGTTAACCAAATCCCGAGGTAGCCCGCTTTTACGCCGATAGGCGCGCCCTATTTCCAGGACCGCTATCCATAATTTAGTTCTCACGTGGGGAGAATCGTTACTGCAAGTTCATCCAGGTGATTCGACTCGGACAACCTTTCCCACTTCATCTTTTCCACGTTCCAGGCCGGTGGATGCCACGATGCGCGCACCCGACGGTGGCTGACCGCTTGCCTGCCGGGGGCGACTTTCCCAGAGCGTGGCGCCCCCGTCCCGCGAGTCGGCCACCTCGGCCTGGCCCGACATCGTTCGCGTCCGGCCGCTCGCCCGCCCCTGCCCACGCGCGTGCGGCGTGGGCAGGGGCAGCGGTCACTTCGCGAGGAAGTCGATCAGATGCCGGTTGAACTCCTGCGCGTGGGTGAGGTTCAGTCCGTGCGGGGCTCCCTCGATCAGGGCGAGCGTGCTGCCCGGCAGGGCCTCGTGGGACCGCTTGCCGCTGACCTCGAAGGGCACGATGGCGTCCTGAGAGCCGTGAACGATCAGGGTGGGCACGTCGATCCGGGCGAGGTCGTCGCGGAAGTCCGTACGGGCGAAGGCTTTGATGCAGTCCAGCGTCCCCTGGGGTGAGGCACCCTCCGCCAGGTGGACGTGATAGCGGTGTTGGGCCGCGCTGACGAGGTCCGTTTTCTCGCCGGCCCGGAAGAAGCCGGTGACGAAGCCCTCCAAGAACGCGGGCCGGTCGCCGCGGACGCCGTCCTCGAACCGGGTGATCGCGGCGTCGTCGAGCCCACCGTCGGGGTTGTCGGCGCTCTTGTAGAGGTACGGAGGCACCGCTGCGGCAAGGACCGCCTGGCGGACACGGCTGCTGCCGTAGTTGTGGAGGTAGCGGACCACCTCTCCACCTCCCATGGAGAACCCGACCAGGGTGGCGTCACGCAGGTCGAGATCAGTCAGGAGTGCGTCCAGGTCGGCGGCCAGGGTGTCGTAGTCATAGCCCTCCCACGGCTGCGTGGAGGAACCGAACCCGCGGCGGTCGTAGGTGATCACCCGATAGCCCGCCTCGACCAGTGGGCCGACCTGCGGCTCCCAAGAGCGGCCGCTCAGCGGCCAGCCGTGGACGAGAACGACCGGGCGACCTCGGCCGAAGTCCTCGAAGTGGAGCTCGACACTGTGGTCCTTGTCGGTGCTTACGTTGATGCGCGGCATGTTGGATCGACGCCCTTCGTGTGATGGTGCAACACGTGTACCCGAAGCAAGTCCCGGCGAGGCAGGATTTCACTCACCGCAGAACAGTCGGAGGGCATTCCTCTCCTTGCCATTCCATCGACACTTGTCGTCGCGTACGGCAAACAATTACCCCACCCGCTTATTGCACATGGGTTGCAAGAGCGTGAAATTACTCGATCGGCCTAACCCGTCGGCTGCGTGTCGTAACGAATATGGAACCCTCCATCTTTCTGCGAGAAGGCTGTGGCCAGCGGATTTACGAGAACACCGCGGATTATCTTCCCGGCACGCGAGGAAACGCGGTCACGCGGCGCGGGCGCTGCGTGCTTTCCTTCCGTCTGCGCGATCTGAGCGCAAGGCAGTACGCGTGGTCGGCGGGCCGGGGTGCTGCTCATGCCGCCCGGGCCGCGCTGTCCGACCGAGTGGTCACCCCACCTGAATGCCCCCGTCCGGCCGCACCGGTGTACGCGGCGTGACGGGGTTCGCAATCGAGAGGAACACCCTTGAAGTCCATCTCCGCACGGCCCCGTTCGCGGCGTGTGCTCGACCAGTCCCTCCTCGTCCTGGGCGCCGGCGCCCTCGCGACCGGCCTCACCGCCCTCACCCTCGCCCCGGGAGTGAGCGTCGCCTCCAGCCACCGCGAGGCCCCGCTGATCGCCGGCGACCCGCGTGCGGACAACACCGACGTGTACGCGTACACCAGCCTCGACCGCCCCGACTCGGTCACGCTCCTCGCCAACTGGATCCCCTTCGAGGAGCCCAACGGCGGCCCGAACTTCTACGCGTTCGGCGAGGACCTCCGCTACAACATCAAGATCGACAACACGGGTGACGGTGTCTCCGACATCACCTACACCTGGCGCTTCCACAACAGCTACCGCGACGCCGCCAACCAGTTCCTCTACAACACCGGTCCGGTCACCTCGCTGAACGACCCGGACCTCAACTTCCGCCAGGTCTACGACCTCGTGATCTCCCACGGCGACGAGAGCAGGGTCCTGCTCTCCAACGTCCCCGCCGCCCCCTCCCGCGTCGGCCCGGCCTCCATGCCGAACTACGCCTCCCTGCGCAACCAGGCCATCCGCAACATCCCCGGCGGCGGCAAGGCCTTCGCCGGCCAGGCCGAGGACCCGTTCTTCGCCGACCTGCGCGTCTTCGACCTCCTCTACGGCGGCAACCTGTCCGAGCGCGGCCAGGACACCCTCGCCGGCTACAACGTCAACTCCGTCGCCCTGCAGATCCCCAAGGCGCAGCTCGCGCTGAAGGGGAACCCCGGCCGCAACCCGGTGATCGGCGTGTGGTCCACGACCGACCGCCAGGGCGTGCAGGTCTCCGACTCCCGGGACAAGCACGGCGACAAGTGGAAGCAGGTCTCCCGCCTGGGCAACCCCCTCGTGAACGAGGTCGTCGTCCCGCTGAAGTACAAGGATGCCTTCAACACCCTCAATCCGGACCAGGACCGCACCGTCCAGCCGGTCGTGGACAAGGTCCTCGACCCGATCCTGCCCAAGCTCATCCAGCAGGTCTACAACATCCCCGCTCCGGCCACCCCCCGGCGGGACCTGTTCGAGATCTACCTGACGGGCATCTGCAAGGCGTGCGGTCCGATCCAGGCCGATCTCAACGCCCACCGCCTCAACAAGGACGCGCGGCTGAAGCAGGTCGTCCCGGCGGAGGAACTGCGCCTGAACATGGGCGTGCGGCCGACCGCCAACCCCAACCGCTACGGCGTCCTCGCCGGTGACCTGGCGGGCTTCCCCAACGGCCGCCGCCTGACCGACGACGTCATCGACATCTCCCTCCAGGCCGTCGAAGGCGCCGCCCAGACCGGGCAACTGGTCCCGGCCCTCGCCGACGGGGACAGGGTCAACGCCAACGAGGTCCCGTTCGGCACTTCGTTCCCCTACCTGGCACTCCCCCACACCAAGTCCGTGAACAGCGGACCGAACGCGCCCGAGCGCTCCGGCGGCAAGAACGCGGCAGCCCTGGGCGGCCTCGGCGCCCTGCTCCTCGGTGTCGGCGGATACCGCCTGCGCCGGAACCGCAAGACCAGCTGACCCACCAGCACCGGGCGGGGACCGAGGTCGGTCCTCCGGTCCCCGCCCGGGGCCCCTGTCGTCGACTCACCGGGGAGGATCCCGTGCACCGGCCCGAAGAGAAGCCCACCCCCTCGATCCGGCACCGCAGACACCTGCGCACCACCGCGATCACCATCGCCCTGGGCGTGGCCATGTTCACCGTCGGCGCCGTCGGTCTCCCTCCGTCGAGGACCGGCAGACCGGACGCCCCCGCATCCGCTTCGAGTTCCGCGGGTTCGGCGCGCGGCATCGAGGCGTTGCGCGAGCGCGTCAGGCGTCTGCCGAAGGATCCGGTCAGCTGGGCAGACCTCGGTATGTCCCTGGTGCAGCAGGCCCGTACCACGGCCGACGAAGCCTCCTACGCGCAGGCGGAGACGGCCCTGCGTCGCTCGCTCGCACTCCAGCCGGCGGACAACCTGCACGCCGAGATCGGCATGGGCGCCCTCGCCTCAGCCCGCCACCAGTTCCGCGACGCCCTCGCCTGGGCCCGCAAGGCGATCGTCACCAGCCCCGCCACCCCTGCCTCCTACGGGGTCCTGGCCGACGCCCACACCCAGCTCGGCCAGTACGGGGAAGCCGAGGAGGCCGTCCAGAAGATGGCCGACCTGCGCCCGGACAGCTCCTCGCTGGCCCGCGCCTCCTACACCTTCGAACTGCGCGGCGACATCGTCCGGGCCAAGGCCCTGATGGAACGGGCGCTACGCGCGGCAGGCACCCCGGGCGAGCGCGCCTTCGCCTACACGCACCTGTCCTCCCTCGCCCTGGACAGCGGCGAACCGGCCACCGCTCTGCGTCAGGCGGAGGCCGGGCTGGCCATCGCGCCGCGCGACGCGGGCCTGCTGGAGGCCCGGGCCAGGGCACGCGTGGCCATGGACGATCGCGAGCAGGCGGTCGCCGACTACACCACGGCCGTCGCGGTGGCCCCGCTTCCGCAGTACCTGCTGGAACTCGGCGAACTCCAGCAGTCGCTCGGCCACTCCACCGAGGCCGAAGCGCAGTACGCGGTCCTGCGCGCCCAGGAGAGGATCCGCCGGGCCGGTGGCGCGCCCGCCGACGTCGACGCGATCTACTTCGAGGCCGACCACGGCCACCCCCGGCAGGCCGTGACCATGGCCGAAGCCGCCGCGAGGGAGCGGCCGTTCCTCGCCGTCCACGACGCCTACGCCTGGGCCCTCCACCGTGCCGGACGCGATGACGAAGCCCTCGCACAAGCCGAGCAGGCACTCGCGCTCGGTACGCGCAGCGCTCTGTTCCTCTACCACCGCGGCGCCATCCACCAAGCCCTCGGCGACATCACGGCGGCCCGGAGCGACCTCGAACAGGCCCTGGCCATCGACCCCTCCTTCCACCCGCTCCACGCCCCCGCGGCGCGCGAAGCGATCCGGCGAATCGACGACACCCCATGAACTTCCCCACCCGCCGGCGCCTGGCCGCCGCCCCGCTCGCGGCCGCCCTGCTCACCTCGTTCGCCCTCCTCGCCTCGGCCTCGCCCGCGGCCGCGCATCCGCTGGGCAACTTCACCGTCAACTACGCGACCAGTCTGACCCTGCGCCCACAGGCGGTGGAGGCGGAGATCGTGGTCGACCGTGCCGAGATCGCCGCGGCACAAGAGCGCCCGCTCATCGACCAGGACCACAACGGATCCATCACGGCGGGCGAGCAGAGCGTGTACGCGGACGAGGGATGCGCCACACTCGCCGGGCAACTGGCAGGCGACGTGAACGGCGTGAGCATTCGATGGGACGACCGGGGCGCCGGCAGGCTGACTTTCCACACGGGTGAGGCCGGGCTCAAGACCAGTCGCCTCACCTGCCGACTCACCGCCGGCGCGCGACTCACCCCGCCTTCGCGGGTTCACGTGGTCACGCACTACGACACCCGGCGCATCGGCTGGCACGAGATCACCGCCCGCGGCGAAGGTCTCACCCTCACCGACTCCACCGTCCCGGCGACCTCAACCACCAACCAGCTGCGCCGATACCCGCAGGATCCCCTGGCCGCCCCGCTGGACCAGCACACCGCCGAACTGCGGACCGCCCCGGGGCAGGGCCCCGCGGCGCGGATCGTGCCGCCCGGCCTGCCCGGCGCGGGCCCCGTCACCGCCGCGTTGAACAAGGTCTCCGACCTCTTCGACACCCTCGTCGGCAGCCGCGAACTGACCGTCCCCGTCGGCCTCCTCGCCCTGCTCCTCGCCGTGGTCCTCGGCGCCTCCCACGCGGCGATGCCCGGCCACGGAAAGACGATCATGGCCGCCTACCTGGCCGGACGTCGCGGCACCCGGCGCGACGCGTTCACCGTCGGCGCCACCGTGACCCTGACCCACACGGCGGGCGTCCTCGCCCTCGGCCTGGCCCTCCCGCTCGCCACCCACCTCGCCGGGGAAACCGTCCTCACCTGGCTCGGCGTCGCCAGCGGCCTCCTCGTCACCGCCATCGGCGTCCAACTCCTGCACTCCGCCATCCGCGGCCGCCCCCTCCAGCACGGCCACAGCCACGGACATCACCACCACGGCGACCACGGGCACGGGCACGTGGGAGATCACGAGCACGGCCACGAGTCGCCGACCAGCCTGCCGTCCTCACGCCGAGCACCCGACAGCGGTGCGGCCGATGGCACCACCGTCGTCCTGACCAAAGCCGCCACCGTGCTCCCGCACGGCCATCATCACCACGGCGAAGCCAATGTCCATCACCCTCATGAAGCCGACCACCACCACACCCACGCTCCGGCAGGGCGAAAGCGCTGGAGCCTGATCGGAGTCGGCGTCGCGGGCGGTCTCGTCCCCAGCCCGTCGGCACTGGTCGTCCTCCTCGGCGCCGTCGCCCTCGGCCGCACGGCTTTCGGCGTCCTCCTCGTCATCGGCTACGGCCTCGGCATGGCCGCCACGCTCACCCTCGCCGGCCTCCTCCTCGTTCGGCTGCGCGACCGCATCACCGCCCGCACCGCCGACAAGGCCTCCGCCCGGCTGAAGGCACTCGGGCGCATCGGACCAGCTGCGACCTCGGCTCTCGTCCTCATCGTCGGTGTCGGAATCACCGCCCGTTCCTTCGTCGGCATGTGAGCCGGGCCGAGAACTTGGTGCGGGAAGTGAGGGCCGGCGGCCTGCTCTGGCCGCACCATTGCGGCAGTGGCATCGGCCTGGCTGTTGACAGGGAGCCCGTGTGAGTACCTCCGAACGGCAAGTGGACGGTTGTCCGGAGCCTTGGAACAGCGCCCCCTACGCGGGGGCGATCCACTCCCCTGTCGGGGACGTGACGCTGCGGGACGCCGAGGGCTGGTCCTTCCCGTTGGACGTCGGCCGCTGGTCGGGCCGGGCGGACCCGGCGGACGAAGCCGTCCTGGAGCGGTGCACGGGGCCGATCCTGGACGTCGGCTGCGGGGCCGGGCGCCTCGTCGAGGCGCTCGCCCGGCGCGGCCACGCCGTTCTCGGCGTGGACGAACGACGCCGGGTGCGGATCCATGTCGGCCGGCAGGCGGTCAGCCCCGTCTTCTCCTGGGCCACCGTCGGCACGCGGGCTTTGGAACGGCACGGCCGGCTGTCGGGCTGGGCACCCATCGAGCGGTGGACCAGTCTCTCGGGCGAGCGTCACTTCGTGGCCTTGCGGGCCTGCGCCTGAGCCCGACCCCTCTTGCGTTCAGGCCGCGCCGTCCGGTGCGTGGGCATTCCTGAGGAGCGGGCCGGGGGCGTTTCTACGGGGCGGGAGTCGCGGGTGCCTGCGGGGCAGGGGTCAGGGATTCGTGCGGGAGCGGCGGGCGGCACGCTGCGCGGGGGGCGTCTTCCTCCGTGCGCGGCCAGAACCGTCCTTCGAGGGCCTCGGCGCTGCGGTTGAGCCGGACCAGGACGTTCTCCAGCTCCCGTACTTCCTCAGGGGACCAGTCGCCGACCACTCGGGCCAGGCAGGACTGGTTGACCTCACGGTCCTCGGCGAGCCGGCGCGCGCCTTCAACGGTGATGCACAGCTTGCGGGCCATGCCGCCGTCGGGGTCCGCGACGCGCTCGGCCAGTCCGCAGCGCAGCAGCGCGGCCGTCTGGCGGTTCACGGTCGAGGTGTCGAGTCCGAAGGCCTCCGCCAACTGCCCGATGGACATGGGGCCTTCCGTGTCGATCCGGCACAGCAGGAGGTACGCCGATCGCTCCAGGCGATCGGGGTCGCGCTCGCGCCGGGCAAGCACCTGGTGTCGCGAGAGCAGCATCAGCTCCCGTTCCAGTTTCTCCAGCACTGCGCCTCCCGTTCCTTCCGGCGCTCCATTATCGCGGACCTGTCGGCCCGGTGGTCGGCGGACCCCCGCATGGTCCGACCTGTGGGCGGGGCCGCATGACGGCCGGACCTGCAATATGCATGATACACATCGTGTGTACTATGCACTTCTCGTTGTCATCCGACGAGCCACAGCCTCAACCCGGAGGACCCTCATGACCGTCACCACGTCCACCGCCTCCCGCGCGGCCGAGATCCTGTCCCGGCCCCTCAAGCTGAACGGCCTGACCGTCCCCAACCGCATCGCGATGGCTCCGATGACGCGGATGTTCTCCCCCGGCGGCGTGCCCGGCGAGGACGTACAGGCCTACTACGCCGGCCGGGCAGCCGCAGGTGTGGGTCTGATCGTCACCGAGGGCACCTACGTCGGTCACGACTCCGCCGGGCAGAGCGACCGGGTGCCGCGCTTCCACGGCGAGGACCAGCTGGCGGGGTGGGCGAAGATCGCCGCGGCCGCGCACGAGGCGGGCGGCACGATCGTGCCCCAGCTGTGGCACATAGGCATGGTGCGCAAGCAGGGCGAGGCACCGTACGCCGACGCCCCCGCCGTCGGCCCCTCCGGCATCCGCGTCGACGGCACCGAGGGGACCGGCAAGGCGATGACCCGCACCGACCTCGACGACGTCATCGGCGCGTTCGCCGACGCCGCCGCGGAGGCCGAGCGGATCGGCTTCGACGGCGTCGAACTGCACGGCGCTCACGGCTACCTGCTCGACCAGTTCCTGTGGGAGCGGACCAACCGCCGCACCGACGCCTACGGCGGCGACGCGGCGGCCCGTACGAAGTTCGCCGCGGAGATCGTCGCCGCGGTCCGCGAGCGCGTCTCGACCGACTTCCCGGTGATCTTCCGCTACTCCCAGTGGAAGCAGGAGGCCTACGACGCCCGGCTCGCGCAGACCCCGGAGGAGCTGGAGGCAATCCTGGCCCCGCTGGCGGCGGCGGGCGTCGACGTGTTCCACGCCTCCACCCGGCGCTACTGGCTCCCGGAGTTCGAGGGCTCTGACCTGAACCTGGCGGGGTGGACCAAGAAGCTCACCGGTCGCCCGACCATCACCGTCGGCTCGGTCGGCCTCGACGGCGACTTCATCCGCTCCTTCGCGGGCGAGGGTGCGGCGCTCGGCGACATCGACAACCTCCTGGACCGCATGGAACGCGACGAGTTCGACATGGTCGCCGTCGGCCGGGCACTGCTCCAGGACCCGCAGTGGGCGGCGAAGGTCCTCGGCAACCGCTTCGACGAGCTGAAGCCCTACGACCCGGCGGCACTCACGTCGCTCAGCCGGTAGCCGACAGAGACGGCGGGCCCAGCGCCCCGTGACGTCGGTCCTCCGAGGTCACGGGGGCGCCGCGCTCGTGCGGTCCCTGAGCCGGCGCCCACCTTCGTCGCCGCTGACGGCGACCACCTCGACGAGGCCGGGCCGTACCGGTGCCCGCGCCTTCGTCGTCCGGGACGGTCCAGGTCCGTGCTCGATCACAGCCGGGTGGCAGACCAGAGGGTTACGGCCGCCGGCTCACCACGGCGAACCACGAGCCGCCGGCGCGTTACTGGGAGGGCAGCCGGCGGGCCGCGGCGAAGGCGCCGTCGTGGTGGACCAGCGCGGGGGCGTCCTCGGCGACCGCGCCGGACTCCACCTCGCCGACGACCAGGAGGTGGTCACCGATGCGCTGGCGCAGGGTGATGCGGGCCGTCAGCCAGGCGGGAACGTCCTCCAGCAGCGGGAGCCCATCGGTGTTCCGCGTCCAGCGGACCCCCTCGAAGCGGTCGACGCCGCTGCGTGCGAACTGCCGTGCCAGGGCGGTGTCCCCGGTGCCGAGCAGGTGGACGGCGAACCGGTCCGCACGGTGTACGGAGCCTGCGGTCGAGGCGCCGAGGTGCAGGTAGAAGGCCACCAGGGGCGGCCGCAGCGACACGGACGTGAACGAGGTGGCGGTGAACCCCGCGGGTCCGGGGACGGTGATCACCGTGACACCGGCCGCGTGCCGCCGCAGGGTGCTGCGGAGTATGTCGGCGGCGGTGGAAGCCGCTGCGGGCTGGGTGACGGGGTCGGTGGAGATGGTCATGCCGGTTCCCTTCGGCTGGTGGGGTGCGATGTGGTGTGGAGCCGGGGGTCGTGGAGCGGAGCCGGTACGAGACGCGGCCCGGCGACGGTCACCACGCGCTCGACTCGACCAGACCAGCGGGATCAGTCCGTCCCGCACGGTCTCCAGAAACGTGACGACCTCCGCCGCCACGGAACGGTGCTGCACGTCGTTGAGGACGTCGTGGTGGGCGCCGCGGACCCGCGAAAGCCGGGCGCGGGGCAACGACTTGGCGACCCGGGCGAGACCCTCGTGGTCCGCCGGCGGGTCGGCGTCCCCGACGAGCAACAGCGTCGGGGCGGCGACGGCGCCCTCGTACGCGGCGTCGGCAGGGAGTCCGGGACCGGTTCGGCCAGCGACCCCCGCCGTACCTCGGCGTCGTCGCTCAGCACGCCCCGGTGCGTGGGGCAGGCGGTGCGTACGCCGAGTTCGGCGTCCCAGGTGTCCGCGGAGCTGGTGGCACGCCCCGGCAGCCCCGCGAGGACGACACCGTCCGGTTCCAGGGCCTGCACCTCCCGGGCCAGGAGCGCCGCCACGGCGGCGGCTCCGGCGTCGGCTCCGAGCAGTATCAGCGGACGCGCCACGACGTCGCCGGCGGCGGTTCCCTCCACGGCTTGCGCGAGCCGGTCGCCGAACGCGTCCGGCGACCCCGTCGGGAGCTCGGCATCGACCTGCGGGGGATCGATGACCCGCACCCGGTAGGCGTCGGCGGCGAGCCGCTTGCCGAACCGCGCGTATGTGGCCCGGGTCTCTCCCCGGCCGGCACCACGATGACGGTGCCGCGTGTGAGGAGGCCCTCGGGGGCGTAGTGGTCGGTGTGGCCGGCGATCTCGGCGTTGCCGGCGCTGTCAGTGAGAACGGTGTGCTGGGTCAACTCATGCTCCTACGGGCGTGATAGGGGACGGGATGTCGCCAGCCCAGGGCCGGCGCCACCTGCGTCGCGATGAGTTCGAGGGCACGCAACGCCGCGTCGTGGTCCGGAACGGCCGGGTTGAACTGGGCGATCAGGTCGGTCGCGACCGGCAGTACCTTCTCCTGCCGCAGGGCCGCGACGATCTCGTCGGGGTGGCCGTGGAACGAGTGGAAGCGCCGCAGTGCCTCCTCGACGTCCAGGCCCTTCGGGAACGCGCCGCGTTGGGCCATGCGCAGCGCCGCCCGGTGGACGTCGTCGCCGATCTGCGCCAGCGCGGTCCGCTTGTCCTTGGCCGGGAACACGAACCGGGACAGGCCGATCCGGGGGCGGTGCGGCCGGTCCCAGGCATCGAGGTAGGCGTCCACCCAGGGGCGTTGCACCTCGTCCGTGGGCGCGTCGTACCCGTACGCCGCCCGGTTGATCAGCAGGTTGGAGCCGGCGGCCGCGGCGTGCCGGGCGCCCGCTTCGCTGAAGACTCCCTGCCAGATCCGGTCGCCGTAGTCACCGGCGGTCGGCTGGATCCGGAATCCGGGTGTACGCACCTCCTCGTTCGCCGGCGCGCCGCGCAGTACTCGGAGGTTCTCGCTGGTCAGCTCGTGCTTGCGGGCGGCGTCCTTGCCGAAGGCGGCGTACTCCACCTCGTCGGAGCCGCTGCCGACGCCGATCTCGACGCGGCCGCCGCTGAGGGCGTCGACGGTGGCGATGTCCTCGGCGAGGCGGACCGGATCCTCCAGTGGGAGGACCGTGACGGCGGTGCCGAGACGGATCCGGCGGGTCCTCGCCGCGGCGTGGGCGAGGCAGGTCCACGGTGAGGACAGGCCGCCCCGGCCCTGGGGGACGTGGTGCTGGGCGACCCAGCCCACGTCGAAGCCGAGTTCGTCCGCGGCGACGAAGAGCTCCTGGGCGTTGCGGTACGTCCGGCGGGGGTCGTTGCCCCGGCCTTGGACGTGGCTGAGGAAGCCGAGTCTGAAACGCGGCGTCTCGGTGGTCACGGGTGGCTGCCTTTCGCAGTGCGGGTCCCCCCGCGGTGACGTGGCCGGAGGCGGCGGCCGGCGGGGTCTCGGTCGGGAACCGGGCGGTGTGGGCGTCGGTCCCACCGGTCACCGGAGGTTCGGTCATGGCCCGGTCCTCAGCCGTTCACGAGCTGGGGTACGCGGCTGTGGCGGTTGGTCGGGACCGGCAGGCCGAGGTTGCCGCGCAGGGTGTCGGCCGACGCTGAATGGCGTCGGGTGGTTCGACTGGACGCGGTGATGGGCTGTGCGCGCGAGCTGCCCCGGTCAGCGCGGCGCGGACGCGTGCTGCGTTTGAAGGGTGCGCAGGAGGTCGAAGGCGGGTCTGTCGACCGGGCGGGCGGTGTTGCCGAGGGCGATGACCCCCAGTCGCTTCTCCGGGTCGAAGCTCACGAAGGAGGAGAAGCCGCCGGTGCCGCCGTTGTGCCAGATCTGGAGGTGGGCACCCTGCCGGGGATGGAGGCGGTGAGCCATCCAGCCGAGGTGCACCCAGGCGAAGGGGCTCTTGCGGTACTCGACCTCCCGGCTCAGGCGGATCGCGGCCGCGAGGGGATCGGGCCCACCGTCCAGTTGCGCCCGAACGAAGGCCAGCAGGTCGGTCGCGGTCGACCTCAGGCCGCCGGCTCCGGCGAGGTCGGCCAGGTTCCAGGGAGGGGTGGGCCGTCCGCGGCGGTCGTGGCCCCGGGCGGAGCGTGGCGCACGTGCGGCGTCCACGCTCACCGCGGTGTCCGCCATGCCCAGGGGGATACAGATCGCGCGGGTGACGAGGGTTTCGTAGTCGGTGCCGGCGCGGCGGGCCAGGGCCAGTCCCAGCAGGCCGCTTCCGAGGTTGGAGTAACGGAACCGCGCGCCCGGTGCCGCACCCAGCCGGGTCCGAGCCAGCCCTGACAGGAGCCACTCGGCGCCGCAGTGGGCGTACGGGTCCGGCTTGTTGGGCCGCAGCAGGGCCGGGAGCAGCATGCCTTTGGGGAGCCGGGGCAGGCCGGAGGTGTGGGTTGCGAGGTGCCGCAGGGTGATCCGCTCGCCGCCCCGTGAGGGTACGGTCGCTCCCTCGGGCAGCAGGTCGCTCAGCGGTGCGTCCAGGTCTGCTTCACCGGTCACGGTCAGCCGTGCCAGCGCCAGGGCGGTGAACGCCTTGGTCACCGACCCGATCTCGAACAGCGTGTCAGGCCCGGGTACATGAGCATGCTCTCCGCCCGTGCTGCCCGCACCTCTGATCTCCACCTGGTCACCCGCGAGGGCGGCCACCACGACGCCGACCCGGCGGTCGGCCAGTTGGTCGGCGGTCTGCTGGACGAGGGTGCCGAGTTCTTGATCCATGAACGAAATCATCGCGGCGTCCGGTAGTCGGCCCGTGCTCCTGGATGATGAATTCCGGCCCGCAGCACTGCGACCTGAGCAGGAGGGCAACGCACTGCCGCCTGCGCCGGGAGGAGGACATGGATGCGCCGGGGGAAGAGGCAGGCGAAGACGTGTCGCAGGTGGGGCCGCTCTGCCACAGTCTGCTCCGCAGCGGGCCGCGTCCTGACCCGCACGGCGTCGATTGATCCGTGCGCTGGGTGCCGTCAGTGTCCGAGCGCCTTCTGCAACTGCTCCTTGTTCATGTGGGATCGGCCTTCAATGCCGAACTTCTTCGCTTCTTGGCGCAGTTGTTCAACCGTGGGGTCTCCGCGGTCGGGACTCCTCGTCTTGGTGCCGGTGCCTTTCCGGGCGGCGCCGTTGCTCCCGTGGGGGTGGAGGACGACCTTGGTCCAGCCGTCGTCGCGGTTGTCGAAGTGCTCGTACGCGGAGGACGCCTCGTCGAGGTCGAGTTCATGGGAGACGAGGAAGCCGGGTTCGGCCTTGCCTCCGGCGATGAGATCGCGCAGGGCCCGGTTGTAGCGTTTGACGGGTGCCTGTCCGGTGCCGATCCTCAGCCCCTTGAACCAGAGCATGCCGAAGTCGATCGGGAACTTGCCCTGGGCTTCGGCTTCGCCCTGGGTCTTGGCGGCGCCGGGGTCCTCGGGCAGGAACACGCCGACGACGCCGAGACCGCCGGTGAAGCGCACCGCGTCGATCAGTCCGTTCATGGTCAGGGAGGCGTCCTCGTGGCCCTGCGGGTCGTGGGCCTGGTAGCCGACGCATTCGCAGCCGTTGTCCGCGCCGAGCCCGAGGGTGGCTTCCTTGACGACCTCGGACGGGTCCTGCTCGGCCGTGTTGATGGGTATCGCACCCATCTCCTCGGCGAGTCGCAACCGGTCGGGCTGGTGGTCGGCGACCCAGACCCGGCCCGCTCCCTTGAGGAGCGCGGAGTAGGCGGCCATCAAGCCGACCGGGCCGGCGCCGTAGACGAGAGTCTGATCGCCCGGCTTGACGCCCGCCATCTCGGTGGCGTGGTACCCGGTGGGTAAGATGTCGGCCAGCATCACGTAGTCGAGCTGCCGCTCGGCGGCGTCCTCACCCAGGCGCAGTGCGTTGAAGTCGCCGTAGGGCACGCGCAGGAGTTCGGCCTGGCCACCTTGGTAGGGGCCCATCTCGGCGAAGCCGTACGCGGCGCCGGCCATGTCGGGCTCGGGCTGCATGGTCAGGCAGTAGCTCGTCAGGCCCTGCTCGCACTGCTTGCAGAAGCCGCAGGCGATGTTGAACGGGAGAACCACCCAGTCACCGACCTTGACCTTGCTGACGGCCTTGCCCACCTCCACGACCTGGCCCAGGTTCTCGTGCCCCAGGGTTCGGCCCGTCTCGAACGAGGTCCGGCCCTCGTACATGTGCAGGTCGGAGCCGCAGATGTTCGTCGTCGTGATCTTGACCAGGATGTCGGCCGGATGCTCGATCTTCGCATCGGGGACGTCCTTGACGGTCACCGTCCGGGGTCCTTCGTACACGGCAGCCTTCATGATCCTTCCTTCACCGCCGCCCCGCCTCTCGTCCCGGCTGGGCAGTGGCGGCATCTCGGGGATGGATGGCACGGCCGGTCCGTCACCACGGCCGCGGGGGGCCCATCGGGATGGGCTCCGTTCCTCCCCCGGCCCCTACCCCACCGGGCGCGGGCCTCACACGACGGCACTCGTCGATTCGGACGGCTCGCACCGGCGGAGATCGCGTACACCCGGTAGCCACCTCACGGCCGACCTGTGCGGGCTGCGCGCGGCAGTCGCACGCCGCGACCGTGAAACGGGCGGACAGGGAGGTCGTCTGCCATCCGAAACAACCCCGCCGGTCCCTCCGGTAACCGGTCCTCCATATCCGGTGTCCTCCGATAACCGGTCCTCCGCTTTCCGCCCTCTTCGCCTTCCACGGGCCGGGGCCACCGACGTCCTGCCCGATGGTCCTCAGTGGCGGGGCATCGCGGAGCGGGCGTAGCGCCCGGGGGTGGTGCCCACGACTCGCTTGAAGTGGCGGGTGAAGTGGGACTGGTCGTGGAATCCCGCCTCGACCGCCACCTCGACCGCGGGGCGGCCATCGAGGAGCAGTCGGCGGGCCAGCGCGACCCGGCGCGAGATGAGGTACTGGTGCGGGGCGATGCCGAAGCCGGCGCTGAAGGAGCGCACAAGGTGGGCGGGGTGGGCCTGAAGCAGACCGGCCGCTTCCGGCAGGGAGATGCCCGCGACCACCCGCTCGTCGAGGAGTTCGCGCAGGCTGTGCGCGATGCCGTGGCGGGTAGCGGCACCGGGCGACTCAGTGTGTCCGCCGGGGAGTTCGAGGCGTGGCTGGAGCAGCGTGCGCAGCCGGTCGCCGATCAGGGCCAGCCGGCTCTCCGCCTCGAATGCGTCACCGGGAGAGGCCAGGGCCCGGTGGAGTTGCCCGACGCGTCGGCGCAGGACCGAGTCAGCGAGGTCGGGCCCGTCCACGGCGGCGCCGATGAAGCGCTCGTCCAGCACCGTCGTGTCGAGGTAGACGACGCGCTTGCGGAACCCGTGCGAGGTGGCGGCGGAGCCGTTGTGCGGAACCTGGGGCGGGAGCAGGCTGACGGTGCCGCCCGGGGTGCCGCGCCGGTGGCGGTCCAGGTCGTAGCGGACGGCGCCGTCGTCGACGATCAGCAGGGTCCACTCGTCGTGGACGTGCATGGGGTACGCGTGCGCGGTGAAGCGGGCGTGGAAGACCTCGACGACACCCGCGACCCGCGGGCGCCAAGCCGAGACTTCTTGCTGGAGCTGCACGCAAAGAACGTACAAGACCGCGCGAGGGCGCGCCCGGCAGTCTCAGGGCATGGGCGATGAGACGAAGAACCAGAACAACGAGCAGGTCGAGGCGGGCAACGCGGATGCGCCGGTGCGCTTCGACACCAAGATCGCGGTGCTGCTGCGCGACGACCTGGAGACGTGGCAGCGGCTTAATGTCACGGCGTTCCTCGTCAGCGGGCTCGGAACGGTCCTGCCCGAAGTGGTCGGCGAGCCGTACCAGGACGCCGATGGCACTCCCTACCTGCCGATGTTCCGCCAGCCCGTTCTGGTCTTCGAGGGCGGGAAGGAAGCGGTGACGGCGGCGCACGAGCGGGCGGTGCGGCGCGGACTGCCGACGGCGGTGTTCACCTCGGACCTGTTCGGCACGGGTCACGACCGCGCAAACCGGGCTGCGGTGGCGGCGGTGGGCAAGGATCAGCTCGACCTGGTGGGGATCGCTCTCCACGGGCCGCGCAACTCCGTGGACAAGGTCCTCAAGGGCGCCCGCATGCACGGGTGAGCGTCACCCCGCCCCACGAACGGTCTGACCGCCCGGCAGTGGCCGTCCCGTTGCCTGAACTCGCTGGTCAGGGTGCACTCTGCTGCCCCGTGCGTCCCGCCGGGTCCGGGGCAGGTCGCGCCCTAGCGTGGTTCCGGAACGATCCAGGCGGGACCGCTGCCAGGATCCAGGCCCTACGGAGGCACCTTGACCACGACCCCCGCCCTCGCCGAGCTCACCGGGGACTACGTCCTCGACCCCGCCCACACCCGGATCGGCTTCGTCGCCCGCCACGCCATGGTGACCAAGGTCCGCGGCGCGATCAAGCAGGACTAGTGCTGCTCCGCGAAAGTTCGTGGAGGGGGGTTCAGGCTTCCTGGAGGGGGCTGGCGGCGTAGGTCCACTTGAAGGGGCGGGCGGTCTCGTTCCGTTTGATCATGTAGTCGTCCATCTTGGCGA
>NZ_JAPNLK010000055.1 GCF_026627505.1 Streptomyces sp. H27-H5
ATTTCACTTCAGAGGTGCCTTGCTGGTTGGTACTGGTGGAAGCGTCAGAACTCCCATCATCCCAGGTCAGCAGGCACCTCTTCTGGTTTCTCCGTCCACAGCCCGACCACTACACGGTGGATCGAGGCTCAGAGCCGCTCGATGATCGTCACATTGGCCTGTCCGCCGCCCTCGCACATGGTCTGGAGGCCGTAGCGGCCCCCGGTGCGTTCCAGCTCGTGCAGCAGGGTGGTCATGAGCTTGACGCCGGTCGCGCCCAGGGGGTGGCCGAGCGCGATGGCCCCGCCGTTGACGTTGACCCGCGCCGGGTCCGCGCCGGTCTCCTTCAGCCAGGCCAGCACGACGGGGGCGAAGGCCTCGTTGATCTCCACGAGGTCGATCTCGTCGAGCGACAGCCCCGTCTTCTTCAGGGCGTGCGCCGTCGCCGGGATCGGGGCGGACAGCATCCGGATCGGGTCCTCGCCCCGGACGGACAGGTGGTGGACGCGGGCCCGGGGGCGCAGGCCGTGTTCGGCGACCGCCCGCTCGGAGGCGATCAGCATGGCCGCGGCGCCGTCGGAGACCTGGGAGGAGACGGCCGCCGTGATGGTGCCGCCCTCGACGACGGGCTTCAGGCCGGCCATCTTCTCCAGGGTGGTGTCCCGGCGCGGGCCCTCGTCCGTGCGGACGTCCCCGTACGGCACGATCTCCCGTTCGAAGCGTCCCTCGTCGATGGCGCGCAGGGCCCGCCGGTGGGAGCGCAGCGCGAACTCCTCCATGTCGAGGCGCGAGATCCCCCACTTCTCGGCGATCAGCTGTGCGCCGTGGAACTGGTTGACGGGCGCGTCGCCGTACCGGGCGCGCCAGCCATGCGATCCGGCGTACGGGCCGTCGGTGAGGCCCAGCGGCTCGGCGGCCTGCCGCGAGGCGAAGGCGATCGGGATCATCGACATGTTCTGGGTGCCGCCGGCGACGACCAGGTCCTGGGTGCCGGACAGCACGCCCTGCGCCGCGAAGTGGACGGCCTGCTGGGAGGAGCCGCACTGGCGGTCCACCGTCACCCCCGGGACCTCCTCGGGGAGGCCGGCGGCGAGCCAGGCGGTCCGTGCGATGTCGCCGGCCTGCGGTCCGACGGTGTCGAGGCAGCCGAAGACCACGTCCTCGACGGCGGCGGGGTCCACCCCGGAGCGTTCCATCAGGGCCCGCAGGACGTGGGCGCCGAGGTCGGCGGGGTGCACCCCGGCCAGGCCTCCCTTGCGTCGCCCCACGGGGGTGCGTACGGCGTCGACTATGTAGGCCTCGGGCATCGGGACTCCTCTGGTTCGGTCAGGCGCGCAGGGCGATCCCGTCCAGCACCATCGACAGGTACTGGCGGGCGATCTCGTCGGGGCTGTGCTGTCCGCCCGGCCGGTACCAGGAGGCCGCGACCCACACCGTGTCGCGCACGAAGCGGTAGGTGAGGCGGATGTCCAGGTCGGCCCGGAAGACCTTGGCGGCCACTCCGCGCTCCAGCGTCCCCAGCCAGGCCTTCTCGAACTTCTGCTGCGAGTCGGAGAGGTAGTGGAAGCGGGGTTGCGCGGAGAGGTGGCGGGATTCCTTCTGGTAGATCGCGACGGCGGCGCGGTGCCGGTCGATCTCCCGGAAGGACTCGGTGACGAGGGCCTCGATGGTCTCCCTGGGGCCGAGACCGGCGGCGAGGACGGTGTCGTACCCCGCCCACAGCTCGTTCAGGAAGGCCGAGAGGATCTCGTCGAGCATCGATTCCTTGGAATCGAAGTGGTAGTAGAGGCTGCCGGCGAGCATCCCGGCGGCATCGGCGATCTTGCGCACGGTGGTGGCGTTGTAGCCCTGCGCGGCGAAGACCTCGGCGGCGGTGTCGAGGAGCTCCCGTCTGCGCTCGGGGGACGCGGTCACCTGTGGCTTCTTCTTGTTCGTCGGCACGCGCCCATTCTCGACCTACGCGTGCTGGCTGCTGACCGACACGGTCTCGCCGGTCATGTACGACGAGTAGCCGCTGGCCAGGAACACGATGACGTTGGCGACCTCCCAGGGTTCGGCGTAGCGGCCGAAGGCCTCGCGGGCGGTGAGTTCGGCGAGGAGTTCCTCGCTCGTGACCTTCACCAGGTGCGGGTGCATGGCGAGGCTGGGTGCGACCGCGTTGATCCGTACGCCGAACTCGGCGGCCTCCAGGGCGGCGCAGCGGGTGAGCGCCATCACCCCGGCCTTCGCGGCGGCGTAGTGGGCCTGGCCGGTCTGGGCGCGCCAGCCGACGACGGAGGCGTTGTTGACGACGACCCCGCCGCCGGTGCCCGCGGCCCTGAAGGAGCGCAGGGCGGCGCGGGTGCAGCGGAAAGTGCCGTTGAGGGTGACGTCGAGGACCCGGCCCCACTGGTCGTCGGTCATGTCGACCAGGGTCGCGGTGCCGCCGAGTCCGGCGTTGTTGACGACGACGTCGAGGCCGCCGTGGGTCTGTTCGGCGCGCGCGAACAGGGCCCGGACCTGGTCCTCGTCGGTGACGTCGCACGGCAGGGAGTCGATCCGGTCCGCCCCGAACTCGGCGGCCAGCGCGCCCTCGGTCTCCTTGAGGCGGCGGGCGTGGGCGTCGCCGATCAGGACGCGGGCGCCCTCCTCCAGGAAGCGGCGGGCGGTGGCGCCGCCGATGCCGGCCCCGGCGGCGGCGGTGATCACGGCGGTCCGGCCGGCGAGCAGCCCGTGCCCGGTGACGTACTCGGGTGCGTTCACGCCCGTACCTCCTTGGGAAGGCCGAGGATCCGCTCGGCGATGGTGTCGCGCTGGATCCCGCCCGAGCCGCATGGACGGTGTCGGCACGGAGAAGAGGTGGCGCCGCTCTCCTCGACGGCTCTCCTGTCCGTACGTTAACCTACCAAACACTTGTTAGGGAAGGATGTGTCGATGTCCGCTGCCCGCACCCCCGAGACCGACGGACCGCCGGTACTCCACGCGGCCCCGAAGGGCGCCACCGCGAAGGGGGCGACCGACTGATGGACCTCACCCACACCCCGCAGGTAGAGGCCTTCCGCGAGGAGGCCCGGGCCTGGCTGGCCGGACACGTCCCGACCGCCCCCCTCCCCTCGCTGGAGACGGCCGAGGGGTTCGCCGCGCACCGGGAGTGGGAGGCCCGGCTGCACGCCGACCGTTGGGCGGTGGTGTCCTGGCCCGAGGAGTACGGCGGCCGGGGCGTGGACATCGAGCGGTGGCTGGTGTTCGAGGAGGAGTACTGGGCGGCGGGCGCGCCCGGCCGGGTCTCCCAGAACGGCATCAACCTGCTGGCCCCCACCCTGTTCGACCACGCGACGGCCGAGCAGCGGGCGCGGGTGCTGCCGTCCATGGCGAGCGGCGAGGTGATCTGGGCGCAGGCCTGGTCGGAGCCCGAGTCGGGCTCCGACCTGGCCTCCCTGACGTCGAGGGCGGTCCGCACGGAGGGGGGTTGGCTGCTGTCCGGGCAGAAGACCTGGTCCTCGCGGGCGGCGTTCGCGGACCGGGCGTTCGGCATCTTCCGGACCGACCCCCAGGCCCCGAAGCCTCACCAGGGACTGACGTACCTGATGTTCGACCTGCGGGCGCCGGGGGTGACCGTGCGGCCGATCGGCCGGCTGGACGGCAAACCGGCGTTCGCCGAACTCTTCCTGGACGGGGTGTTCGTCCCGGACGAGGACGTCATCGGGGAGCCGGGGCAGGGCTGGCGGATCGCGATGTCCACGACCGGCAACGAGCGGGGGCTGACCCTGCGCTCCCCCGGCCGGTTCCTGGCGGCGGCGGACCGACTGCTCGGGCTGTGGCGGGAGGTCGGGGATCCCGCCGACACCGCGCTGTCGGACCGGGTCGCGGACGCGCTGGTCGGGGCGCGCGCGTACGAGCTGTTCACCTGGGGGAACGCCTCGCGCTTCGCGGCGGGCGAGACCATCGGCGCCGAGTCCAGCCTGAACAAGGTGTTCTGGTCCCGCTACGACATCGCCCTGCACGAGACGGCGCTCGACCTGCTGGGCGCGGACGCGGAACTCGCGGACGGCGCGTGGGCCGAACCGTGGCTCTTCTCCCTGGCCGGGCCGATCTACGCCGGGACGAACGAGATCCAGCGCGACATCATCGCCGAGCGGCTGCTCGGCCTTCCGAAGGGCCGCCGCTGATGCGCTTCCTGCCGACCGACGAGCAGCGCGACTTCGTGCGGACGCTGCGCCGACTGCTCGACGCGTCCGAGGTCCCGGCGGCCGTACGGGCCTGGGGCGCGGGGGACCACGCGCCGGGGCGGGCCCTGTGGTCCCGCCTCGCCGACACGGGCCTGTTCGCGCTCGCCGCGGGCGGGGAACACGACGGGCTCGGGCCGCTGCCACTGGAAGCGGCCCTCGGTTTCGTGGAGTTGGGGCGGGCCGGGGTGCCGGGGCCGGTGGTGGAGACGGTCGCGGCCGCGGTGCTGCTGGCGGGGTTGGGGGACGAGGGGCCGGCGAAGCGTTTCCTGCCGGGGCTGCTCTCGGGCGGCGCCTCGGCCTCGCTGACCCTGCCGGACGCGGCCCCGTACGCCCTGGACGCGGACGCGGCCACGTACTGCTTCACGGTGTCGCGGGCCGGCGAACTGCGGCTGGCGGACCCGGACGGCGGGCCGGTCCTGCGCTCGACGGACCCGACGCGCAGGCTGCTGCGCCCCCCGGCCGGGGGCGGTGAACTGCTCGCCCGCGGGCCGGCGGTGACGGCGGCGGCGGGAAGCGCCCTGGGGTGGGCGCGGCTGCTCACGGCGGCGCAGTGCCTGGGCGTCGGGGAGGCCCTGCTGGCGCGGACGGTGGAGTACGCGAAGCAGCGCACGCAGTTCGGCACGCCGATCGGCGGGTTCCAGGCGGTCAAGCACCGGCTGGCGGACACCCTGCTGGGCCTGGAGTTCGCCCGGCCGCTGGTGTGGGCGGCCGGGCTGTCCCTCGATCCGGGCGAGGTCGCGGCGGCGAAGCTGGCGGCGGGCGAGGCCGCGTACGCGGCGGCGATGACGGCGCTCCAGCTCCACGGGGCGGTCGGCTACACCGAGGAGCTGGACCTGTCGCTGTGGCTGCGCAAGGCGCGCCCGCTGCGGGACGCGTGGGGGACGCCGTCGGCGTGCCGGGCGGCGGTGCTCGGGGCCGCCCGGCGGTAGCGGTGGCGGTGGTGGTCTTGGGGCGCCCCCGTCACAGGACGCTCACGTGGAGGCTGACCACGTACGGCTCCTCCACCGTCCCGTCCGGGAAGAGGGCGCCCAGCACCGACCGCTCCCGGTCCGTGAACTCCCGGGTGCCGGCCTCGCCGAGGAGGAGAAACGCCGAGTGGCTGGCGATGTTCGCGAGGTGCTCGTCCAGGGTGATCCGGCGGGACCAGGGCACGGTGCGGGTGCGGAAGCCGGAGTCGAGGCCGGCGGGCAGCGTGCGGAAGGACGCGCCGTCGGCGCCGAAGAGGGCCCGGATCCGCGCGGCCTGGCCGGCGACCCACGGCACCGACTCGTCCATGTCGTTCCACCAGATCGCGAGCGCGCCGCCGGGCCGCAGCACGCGGCGGGCCTCGGGGACGGAGCGGGCGGGGTCGGTCCAGTGCCAGGCCTGCGCGTAGGTGAGCAGGTCGAAGGCGTCGCCGGCCAGCGGCAGCCGGTCGCCGTCCCCGCGCACCAGCGGTATCCCGGGGTGCGCGCGGCGCAGTTCGGCGGCCATCCCGTCGCCGGGTTCGACGGCGACGACGTGCGCCCCGCAGGCGTGCAGCAGGGCCGTCGCGATGCCGGTCCCGGCCCCCACGTCGGCGACGCGGGAGCCGGCGAGCGGGCGGCCGCTCAGCTCCTCCAGGGCGTCGAGGAGGGCGTCGGGATAGGCGGGCCGGTGCGCGGCGTACAGCGCGGCGGCGGCGTCGAAGGAGCGGGCGCGGGAGGGCGTCGTCATGGGCCCATTCTTCGCGCCGCCGCCGATCTTCGACAGCGGTTCGCCGGTGCCCGGCGCGCCGCGGGCGCCGCCCGGGGATCACCGCACGGCTTCCACCAGCGGGGCCGCGCCGACCTCCCCGGCCCCTCAGCCCCTGATCCACGCGGCGGCCGCCGCGTACGCCGCGTCGGCGGCCGGCAGCGGTGAGCCCAGGAAGCCGTGGAAGACGCCCGGGTACAGCTGGACGCCGCAGTCCACGCCCGCCTCGCCCAGCCGGCGGGCGTACGCCAGCCCCTCGTCCCGCAGCACGTCGCAGTCGGCGAGGACGATCAGGGTGCGCGGCAGTCCGGTCAGGTCGGGGGCGCGCAGCGGCGAGACGTGCGGGTGGGCGGGGTCCCCGCCGTACTGGTCCCAGTACCAGGCCATGTGGGCGGCGGTGTGGAAGTACCCCCGCGCGTACGTCTCCACGGAAGGGGTGTCCATGGCCGCGTCCAGGGGCGGGTAGAACAGCAGTTGTCCCGCGACGAGTTCGGGGGCCCGCAGCGCGGTCACGGCCGCCAGGGTGCCCCCGCTGGAGTCCCCGGCGACGATCGTCCGGTCGGGATCGCAGCCGAGTGCGGCGGCTCGGGAGCGGGCCCACAGCAGTGCGGTCAGCGCGTCGTCGGGCGCGGCGGGCCAGGGGTGTTCCGGGGCGAGCCGGTAGTCGACGGAGACGACGACCGCGCCCGAGGCGGCGGCGAGTCTGCGGCAGCCGGCGTCGTGGGTGTCCAGGCCGCACATCACCCAGCCGCCGCCGTGGAAGTGGACGACGAGCGGGCGCCCCGAGGCCCCGGGGTCGGGGTCGTACACGCGGACCGGGACCCCGCAGGCGTCGTCGTCGTGCACGTCGGCCACGGCGGGTCCGGGGGCGCGCCCGCCGGCGGCGACCGCCGCCCGCAGGGCGTCCGGGTCGCCGGGGCCGGGGAAGGCCGCGGTCATGAGGTCGCACAGCCGCCGGGCGGCGGGCGAGAGGGAGTCGCTCATCGGGCCGTCGTCCCCCCGTCCACGGTGAACTCGCCGCCGGTGACGTACGAGGAGGCGTCGGAGCAGAGGAAGCGGACCAGTTCCCCGACCTCCTCGGGGCGGCCCATGCGGCCCAGCGGCACGTGGGACCAGTCCTTGTCCGACACGGCGGAGATCATCGGGGTGTCGATGGCGCCCGGGTGCACGGAGTTGACCCGGATCCCGTCGCCCGCCAGGTCCAGGGCGGCCGACCGGGTCAGCCCGCGCAGGGCGAACTTGGTGGAGCCGTAGGCGGCGTGGCCCGGTATGCCGACCAGTCCGGCGGTGGAGGAGACGTTGACGATCGAGCCGCCCCCGCCGGCGCGCAGCACGGGGGCGACGGCCTGGATGCCGAGGAAGGGGCCGAGCAGGTTGACCCGCAGCAGCGTCTCGAAGTCGGCGAGGGACTGTCGCTCCACGTGGGCGGTGCGCCACAGGGCCGCGTTGTTGACGAGCGCCGAGATCGTCCCGAAGGCGGCCACGGCCTCCCGTGCGACCCGGGCCCAGCCGTCGGCGTCGGTCACGTCGTGGTGGACGTACAGCCCCTGGCCCCCCAGGGTCGCGGCGACCTCCCGGCCCTCCTCCTCCCGGATGTCGGTGACGACGACGCGGGCTCCCGCCTCCGCGCACAGGCGGGCCTCGGCGGCGCCCTGCCCGCGCCCGGCGCCGGTGATGACGACGACCTTGCCGTCCAGTGGGATCACGGTTCAGCCCTCCAGGGCGCGTGAGCGCGGGATGACGTTCCGGCCCCCCGGCGGATGGTCTTCACGCACGCCTCCCGGGGGGACAGGGCCAGGTATGCCTATGAGGAATACTTCTAGCAGTCACGCTCTATCGAGGGAAGGGAGCCCGCGCGGACCGGTCGTAGACTGCGCCGCGTGGCAGACGAGACGAACAAGCGCACCCTCCCCGCGACCGGCTGGGCAGTGCTCGGGCTGCTCTCCTTCGGCGAGGAGCTCTCCGGCTACGACCTGAAGAAGTGGTCGGACGGGTCGCTGCGCTTCTTCTACTGGAGCCCGTCCTTCAGCCAGATCTACAGCGAACTCAAGCGGCTGGAGAAGGCCGGTTACGCCTCCTCCCGCCTGGTCGCCCAGGAGACCGGCACCCGCGACAAGCGCGTGTACCGGATCACCGACGAGGGCATGACGGCCGTACGGCATTGGGCGCGCGAGGCGCCGGTCGATCCGCCGGTGCTCAAGCACGGACCGATGCTCCGGCTGTGGCTCGGCCATCTGCTGGAGCCGGAGCAGATGCGCGAAGTCCTGGTCCAGCAGCGGGAGTTCGCGGCGAAGATGCGCCGCCGGGCGGCGGCGGACGTGGAAGGCGCCAAGGAGGAGGCCTCCTGGGCCTATCCGACGCTGACCCTCAAGTGGGCGGAGCGGTACTACGCCTCCGAGCGCGACCTGGCGGACGCGATGCTCGACGACATCGAGGCACTTGCGGCGGAGCGCGGCACACGACCGTAGGCCCACCGGAAGCAGAGCGGCGGCCTGCCGTCCCGGTGGGCCGTCAGGGCGGTGACGCGGCCGAACGCGATGGCGTGGTCGCCGCCGTCCAACACGTCATCCGCCGCAGCGGCGCCCGCGTGCTGTTCACCGAACGGCTGGGTTTCGCCGCCGCGGGCTGACGTAACCTCGGCGCCATGACGGGTAGTGCGATAGACCTCCGCAAGCTGGAAGATGCCGCTCCGGCGTTGGTGAACCTGTACAAGAGCGCCGGGGTGTCGCTGCGCAAACACGGCATGGAGGGCGGCCGGGCCTGCGTGTACCTGGTCCTGGACTACTCGGGGTCGATGCGCCCGTACTACCGGGACGGCAGCGTGCAGTCCCTGGCCGACCGGGTGCTGGGGCTCTCAGCCCACCTGGACACCGACGGCCGGGTGCCCGTCGTGTTCTTCTCCACGGAGGTGGACGCGGTCGCGGAGGTCTCCCTGGCCGACCACGCCGGTCGGGTCACCGAGATCGCCGCCGGCCTGGGCCACATGGGCAAGACGGCCTACCACCTGGCGATGGACGCGGTCATCGACCACTACCTCGACTCGGGGTCCTCGGCGCCGGCCCTGGTGGTCTTCCAGACGGACGGCGGCCCGATCAACAAGCTCGCGGCGGAGCGGTACCTCTGCAAGGCCGCCCGGCTCCCGCTGTTCTGGCAGTTCGTCGGTTTCGGCAACACCCGCAGCACCCAGTTCGACTTCCTGCGCCGCCTCGACGAACTCCCCGTCCCGGCGAAGCGGGTCGTCGACAACGCGGGCTACTTCCACGCCGGCGAGGACCCGCGCCGGGTTCCGGACGACGTGCTGTACGACCGGCTGGTCGCGGAGTTCCCGTCCTGGCTGGCGGCGGCCCGGGAGGCCGGCATCGTGCGCGTCTGAGCGGCGGCGGCGTGCGATCCGCGCTTGGATGGGGGGATGACGACGACGAACAACTGGGCCGTGTTCGAGACGGCGGAGCCGGAGTTCGCGGCGGCCGTCCGGGCCCGCTTCGCGCGGTATCCGCACCACGTCCTCGGCACCCTCCGCAAGGACGGCTCGCCCCGACTGGCCGGGCTGAACGTGGACATCCGCGGCGGGGAGCTGTGGCTCGGCATGATGGCCGGCTCCATGAAGGCCAGGGACCTCCAGCGCGATCCCCGTTTCGCGCTGCACTGCAATCCGGGCCCCGGTGAGGAGATGGAGGGCGGGGACGTCCGGATCTCCGGGCGGGCGCTGGAGCTGGTGGACCCGCCGGAACTCCACCGGTACGCGGAGGAGACCGAGACCCCGCACCCCTTCCACCTCTTCCACGCCGACCTGACGGAGATCGTGCGGATCACCGTCGAGGGCGACGACCTGGTGGTGCGGACGTGGACCCCGGAGCGCGGCGTCCACACCCTGCGCCGGGGCAACGACGACGAGCCGCCGCGCGAGGACCCGGCCGGGGACTCCCCCGCCGGCTGAGACGACCCTCAGGCCAGGGGGCCGAGCCCGATCGCCCCGGGGACGACGAGGAGACGGGGATCGACGTCGATCCAACTGCGGTCGATGTTGATCGTCACCCCGCCGTACGTGGCGTCGTGCCCGCCGCGGAACTGGTGGGCCCGGCGCGGGCCCGCCCACTTGGTCGTCCCGGTGGGCAGGCCCATGTCGGCGTCCGAGACGGTCGCCGACAGGTTCCACCGCGCCACCCACAGCACGTCCGGCATGGCCTGCGGCGCCTGGTGGTGGTGCGCGCTCAGCGCCGGCACCCCGGAGGCCGCGTGCACGTAGGCCGCCGACTTGTAGCCCAGCTCGTGCAGCCGCACCGTCCAGGCGGTGAGGTAGGCCACGACCGGGGCGTCCCAGGTGGCCCGGTCGGTGTAGTGCTCCAGGTCGTTGTAGAGGAGCGTGCCCGGGCCCAGGCCCAGTGACCGCGCGGCGTCGGCGGCGCCCTCGCCGGCCGCGATGCCCTGCTCGTTGGCCCGGGAGGGGTCGGTGGACAGCCCGGTGGTGTTGCTGCGCCAGGGCTGCGGGCCCACCCAGATCGGCATCAGGTGCCAGCCCGCCTCGGTCTGCTTGCCGACCCAGCCGGCGGTCAGTCGGGGCTGGGCGCAGGCCCGGGCCGGGCCGCCGATGTACACGCCGACGGCGCCGAAGGGCGAGCCCTGCCGCCAGGCGGTCATCGCCGACTGGGTCGGGGCGGTACAGGCGTCGAAGCCGAGGCCGGTGAACGGTTCCTGGGCGCTGCGGGGCGCCGGCAGGGCGGCGGTCACCGTGTCCGCCACCGTCCCGGGGGCGCCGGCGGGCGTGCGGCGGGCCCGCTCCAGGAGGCCGCGTACCACCTCGGGTCCGGTGCCGTACGAGACGGTGGCCATCACCCCGGAGCCGCGCAGGGCGTACCGCAGCTCGTTGCTGTCGCTCCCGGTCCGCGGGAGCGGGGCCCCGGGGTTCGCCTTCAGGGTGGGGACGTCGGCGCGCGGCGGGGCCCCGTCGAGGGGCTCCAGGTGCAGGGTGTCGGCGCGGGTGACGGCGGCCCGGCCGGTGCATTCGGCCTGGGTCCCGGCGTGGCCGAGGTACAGCGTGGGCCGGTCGAGGCGCAGGCAGGCGTCGGGGGTCCGGTCGAGGTCGACGACCCGCCAGTCGGCGGGGACGGTGAGCCGCAGCCCGCGGTAGTCGACGGTGCGTCCTTCGCCGCCGGTGGCGGTGACGGCGACCGCGGCCTGGGCGGGCATGAGCAGGGCGGCGCCCAGCAGGCAGCGCAGCAGCAGCATTCGGGAGGGCATGGGGCCAGAGGTACCAGACGGCGGGCGCCCTCAACTGCGCCGAGATCGGCCGCACATGGGCCGTACGGCCTACGCTCGGATCCGCGCGGGCAGCGGTCCCCGACCCTCCCGGTTCCGGCCCGCCGAACCCCGGAGCGGTGTCCGGCCCCCGTCGGGCGGGACCGGCGCACCCGCCGCTCCCCCGACGCGTCACCCGCACGAGCGAACCGGGCCCGGCCCCGTCACGGCGGCTGGTACGACGCCCCGTCACCGCGGCTGCTACGACACCCCGTCACCGCCGCGCAGGTGTTGATCGCCGCGCTGCCGCCCGGCGACCGGACCTCGCTGACCGTCGCCGAGGAGGCCGTGGCCGCGGCCGGCCCCCGGACCAGTTGGTGGGCCTCCCTCGCGTGGTGCGTCCTGAGTTACGCCGCACTGCACGGCGGCGATCCACGGCGGGCCCGGTCCGCGATGCTGCGGGCCGGCGGCGGACCGGACCTGACCGCACTCCAGCCGTCGATGCGGCCCCTGTTCCTGGAGGCCCTGGTCACCGCCGCCGTCGCCGACGGCGACCTGCCCGCAGCCGAGACGTGGGCCGCCCGGGCCCGCCGGGACGCGGGGCTGCTCGACCTGCCCGCCCAGCGGGCCGCGGCGCTGCGCGGCGAGGGCCAGGTCCTGGCGGCCCGGGGCGACGCGGCCGGGGCGGCGCGGTCGTTCGTACGGGCCGCCGAGGAGGCGGCGCGGTCGGGCGCCACCCTGTGGGAACGAGCTCCTGTACGAGTTCACCGTCGGCTGACGCCCCTCCCCGGACCCCCGGAACCCGAACGCCACCGCGCCCGCCATCCCTGGTCGGGGACATGGCGGGCGCGGTGTCGGGTTTCCGTACGTCGTTGTACGGGCCGTATGAGGGGTCCTCCCGCCGCAAGCCCGGAGGGAGGGGCACCGTGGGTGTTACACGGTGATGGAACGGTCCGTCGGCTTGACCGGGTACGGCAGGGCGCTGGCGCCCGTCAGGAAGCGGTCCACGCCGCGGGCGGCCGAGCGGCCCTCCGCGATGGCCCAGACGATGAGCGACTGGCCGCGGCCCGCGTCGCCGGCGACGAAGACGCCGCCCACGTTGGTCGCGTACGAGGCGTCGCGCTCGATGTTGCCGCGCGCGTCGAGGTCCAGGCCGAACTGCTGGACCAGACCGTTCTCCTGGTCGGTGCCGGTGAAGCCCATGGCGAGGGTGACCAGTTGCGCCGGGAGGACGCGCTCGGTGCCCGCCTTCTGGACGAGCTTGCCGTCCTCGAAGGCGACCTCGACGAGGTGCAGGGACTGGACGTTGCCGTCCTCGTCGCCCTCGAAGTGGGTGGTGGAGACGGAGTAGACCCGCTCGCCGCCCTCCTCGTGGGCCGAGGTGACCTTGTACAGCATCGGGAAGGTCGGCCAGGGCTGGTTGGCGTTCCGCTCCTCGCCCGGCTTGGGCATGATCTCCAGCTGCGTGACCGAGGCCGCGCCTTGGCGGTGGGCGGTGCCCACGCAGTCCGCGCCGGTGTCGCCGCCGCCGATGACGACGACGTGCTTGCCCTCGGCGGTGATCGGAGGGGTGACGAAGTCGCCCTCCTGCACCTTGTTGGAGAGCGGCAGGTACTCCATCGCGAAGTGGATGCCCTTGAGCTCGCGCCCGGGGACCGGCAGGTCGCGGGAGACGGTGGCACCGGCCGCGATGACGACCGCGTCGAACCGCTTGCGCAGGTCGGTGGCCGTGATGTCGCGGCCGACCTCGATGCCCGTGCGGAACTTGGTGCCCTCCGCGCGCATCTGCTCGATGCGGCGGTTGATGTGCACCTTCTCCATCTTGAACTCGGGGATGCCGTAGCGCAGCAGGCCGCCGACGCGGTCGGCGCGCTCGTACACGACCACGGTGTGCCCGGCCCGGGTCAGCTGCTGGGCCGCGGCGAGACCCGCCGGGCCGGAGCCGATGACGGCGGCCGTCTTGCCGGACAGCCGCTCGGGCGGCTGGGGGGTGACGTTGCCGTTGTCCCAGGCCTTGTCGATGATCGAGACTTCGACGTTCTTGATCGTGACGGCGGGCTGGTTGATGCCGAGGACGCACGCCGACTCGCACGGGGCCGGGCACAGGCGCCCGGTGAACTCCGGGAAGTTGTTCGTGGCGTGCAGGCGCTCGGACGCCGCCGACCAGTCCTCGCGGTACGCGAAGTCGTTCCACTCCGGGATCAGGTTCCCGAGCGGGCAGCCGTTGTGGCAGAACGGGATGCCGCAGTCCATGCAGCGGCCGGCCTGCTTGCTGATGATCGGGAGCAGCGAGCCCGGAACGTAGACCTCGTTCCAGTCCTTGAGCCGGTCGGCCACGGGACGGGAACAGGCGGTCTCGCGCGGGGTGGTGAGGAAGCCCTTCGGGTCAGCCATTGATCGCCGCCTCCATCATCTTCTCGGTGGTCTCGGACTCCGAGAGTCCGGCCAGCTCGGCGGCGTCCTTGGCGGCGAGCACTGCCTTGTACGTGGTCGGGATGATCTTGCTGAAGCGGTCCACCGCGACGGACCAGTCGGCGAGGAGCTTCGCGGCCACGGTCGAGCCGGTCTCCTCCTCGTGGCGACGCACCACGTCGTGCAGCCACTGCTTGTCGGTGTCGGAGAGGGTGGTCTCGACGGCGCCGACGTTGCCGACGTTGACGTTGTTCGGGTCGAGGTCGATGACGTACGCGACACCGCCCGACATGCCGGCCGCGAAGTTGCGGCCCGTCTCGCCCAGGACGACGGCCTGGCCGCCCGTCATGTACTCGCAGCCGTGGTCGCCCACGCCCTCCGAGACGACGAGGGCGCCGGAGTTGCGGACGCAGAAGCGTTCGCCGGTACGGCCGCGCAGGAACATCTCGCCGCCGGTGGCCCCGTAGCCGATGGTGTTGCCGGCGATGGTGGAGTACTCGGCGAGGTGGTCGGCGCGGCGGTCCGGGCGGACCACGACACGGCCGCCGGAGAGGCCCTTGCCGACGTAGTCGTTGGCGTCGCCCTCCAGGCGCAGCGTCACGCCGCTCGGAAGGAAGGCGCCGAAGGACTGGCCGGCCGAACCGGTGAAGGTCAGGTCGATGGTGTTGTCGGGCAGGCCCGCTCCACCGAACTTCTTGGTGACCTCGTGGCCGAGCATGGTGCCGACGGTCCGGTTGATGTTGCGGATCGCGACCTGGGCGCGGACCGGCTGGGCCGCTTCGGCCGTGGCGGCGTTCAGCGCGTCGCCGGCGAGCTTGATCAGCTCGTTGTCGAGCGCCTTCTCCAGGCCGTGGTCCTGCTCGATCAGGGCGTGGCGGACCGCGCCCTCGGGGAGCTCGGGCACGTGGAAGAGGGGCTCCAGGTCGAGGCCCTGGGCCTTCCAGTGCGTGACGGCCTTGCTGGTGTCGAGGAGTTCGGCGTGGCCGACGGCCTCCTCGATGGTGCGGAAGCCCAGCTCGGCGAGGATCTCGCGCACCTCCTCCGCGATGAACTCGAAGAAGTTGACGACGAACTCGGGCTTGCCGGAGAAGCGGTCGCGCAGGACCGGGTTCTGGGTGGCGATGCCGACGGGGCAGGTGTCCAGGTGGCAGACGCGCATCATGACGCAGCCGGAGACGACGAGCGGCGCGGTCGCGAAACCGAACTCCTCGGCGCCGAGCAGCGCGGCGATGACCACGTCGCGGCCGGTCTTGAGCTGGCCGTCCGTCTGGACCACGATGCGGTCGCGCAGCCCGTTGAGCAGCAGGGTCTGCTGGGTCTCGGCGAGGCCGAGCTCCCAGGGGCCGCCCGCGTGCTTGAGCGAGGTGAGCGGGGAGGCGCCCGTTCCGCCGTCGTGGCCGGAGATGAGGACGACGTCCGCGTGGGCCTTGGAGACGCCCGCGGCAACCGTTCCGACGCCGACCTCGGAGACCAGCTTCACGTGGATGCGGGCCGCCGGGTTGGCGTTCTTGAGGTCGTGGATCAGCTGAGCCAGGTCCTCGATGGAGTAGATGTCGTGGTGCGGGGGCGGGGAGATCAGGCCGACGCCCGGGGTGGAGTGCCGGGTCTTGGCGACCCACGGGTAGACCTTGTGGCCGGGCAGCTGGCCGCCCTCGCCGGGCTTGGCGCCCTGCGCCATCTTGATCTGGATGTCGTCCGCGTTGACCAGGTACTCGCTGGTGACGCCGAAGCGGCCGGAGGCGACCTGCTTGATGGACGAGCGGCGCGCCGGGTCGTACAGGCGGTCCGGGTCCTCGCCGCCCTCACCGGTGTTGGACTTGCCGCCCAACTGGTTCATGGCGATGGCGAGGGTCTCGTGCGCCTCCTTGGAGATGGAGCCGTACGACATGGCGCCGGTGGAGAAGCGCTTGACGATGTCGGCGACGGACTCGACCTCCTCGACGGGGATCGACGGCCGGTCACCCGCCTCGCCGGTCTTGAACCCGAAGAGTCCGCGGAGCGTCATCAGCCGCTCGGACTGCTCGTTCACCCGCTCGGTGTACTGCTTGAAGATGTCGTACCGGCGGTTGCGCGTGGCGTGCTGGAGGCGGAAGACCGTGTCCGGGTCGAACAGGTGCGGCTCGCCCTCGCGGCGCCACTGGTACTCGCCGCCGATGTCCAGCGCGCGGTGCGTGGCGGCGATGCCGGAGACCGGGTACGCCTTGGCGTGGCGCGCGGCCACCTCCTTGGCGACGACGTCCAGGCCGGCGCCGCCGATCTTGGTGGCGGTGCCGCCGAAGTAGGTGTCGACGAACTCCTGGTCGAGGCCGACGGCCTCGAAGACCTGGGCGCCGCGGTACGAGGCGACCGTGGAGATGCCCATCTTGGACATGACCTTCAGGACGCCCTTGCCGAGCGCGTAGATCAGGTTCTTGATGGCCTGCTCCGGCTCCAGGCCGGACAGGAAGGTACCGGCGCGCAGCAGGTCCTCGACGGACTCCATGGCGAGGTACGGGTTGACCGCGGCGGCGCCGTAGCCGATGAGCAGCGCGACGTGGTGCACCTCGCGGACGTCGCCGGCCTCGACCAGCAGACCCACCTGGGTGCGCTGCTTGGTGGCGATGAGGTGGTGGTGCACGGCGGCGGTGAGCAGCAGCGACGGGATCGGCGCGTGCTCGGCGTCCGAGTGACGGTCCGACAGGACGATCAGGTGGGCGCCGTTCTCGATGGCCGCGTCGACCTCGCCGCGGATCTCCTCCAGGCGGGCGGCGAGTGCCTCGCCACCGCCGGAGACCCGGTAGAGGCCGGAGAGCGTGGCGGCCTTCATGCCCGGCATGTCGCCGTCGGCGTTGACGTGTATCAGCTTGGCCAGCTCGTCGTTGTCGATCACCGGGAAGGGCAGGGTGACGCTGCGACAGGAGGCGGCGGTCGGCTCCAGCAGGTTGCCCTGCGGGCCCACCGAGGACAGCAGCGAGGTGACGAGCTCCTCGCGGATGGCGTCCAGCGGCGGGTTGGTGACCTGCGCGAAGAGCTGCGTGAAGTAGTCGAAGAGCAGCCGGGGGCGCTCGGACAGGGCCGCGATCGGGGAGTCGGTGCCCATGGAGCCGAGCGGCTCGCCGGCGGTGCGGGCCATCGGCGCGAGGATGATGCGCAGCTCTTCCTCGGTGTAGCCGAAGGTCTGCTGGCGGCGGGTCACCGAGGCGTGGGTGTGGACGATGTGCTCGCGCTCGGGAAGGTCTTCGAGCTCGATCTCGCCGGTTTCCAGCCATTCGGCGTAGGGGGCGGCGCCGGCCAGTTCGGCCTTGATCTCGTCGTCCTCGATGATCCGCTTCTGGGCGGTGTCGACGAGGAACATCTTGCCGGGCTGCAGGCGGCCCTTGCGGACGACCTTGGCCGGGTCGATGTCGAGCACGCCGACCTCGGAGCCGAGGACGACGAGGCCGTCGTCGGTGACCCAGTAGCGGCCGGGGCGCAGACCGTTGCGGTCGAGGACCGCGCCGACCTGGGTGCCGTCGGTGAAGGTGACGCAGGCCGGGCCGTCCCAGGGCTCCATCATCGTGGAGTGGTACTGGTAGAACGCGCGGCGGTCCGGGTCCATGGACGCGTGGTTCTCCCACGCCTCCGGGATCATCATCAGCACGCTGTGCGGGAGCGACCGGCCGCCGAGGTGGAGCAGCTCCAGGACCTCGTCGAAGGAGGCCGAGTCGGAGGCGTCGGGGGTGCAGATCGGGAAGATCCGGTCGAGGTTGCCCTCGCCGAAGACGTCCGAGGCGAGCTGGGACTCGCGGGCCTTCATCCAGTTCCGGTTGCCCTTGACCGTGTTGATCTCGCCGTTGTGCGCGACGAAGCGGTACGGGTGGGCGAGCGGCCAGGACGGGAAGGTGTTCGTCGAGAACCGGGAGTGGACCAGGGCGAGCGTCGACGCGAAGCGACGGTCGGACAGGTCGGGGAAGAAGGGCTCCAGCTGGCCGGTGGTCAGCATGCCCTTGTAGACAATGGTGCGGGCGGAGAGCGACGGGAAGTACACGCCGGCCTCGCGCTCGGCGCGCTTGCGCAGCACGAACGCCTTGCGGTCCAGCTCGATGCCGCTCGCCCCGTTGCTGACGAACAGCTGCGAGAAGGCGGGCATGGTGGCGCGGGCGCCGTTGCCGAGCAGGTCCGGGGTGACCGGGACCTCGCGCCAGCCGAGGACCGTGAGGTTCTCCTCGACGGCGATGGCCTCGATGCGTTCCACGGCGACGGCCTGTGCGGTGCCGTCGGCGGGGAGGAAGGCGATGCCGACGGCGTACGCGCCGGCCTCGGGGAGCTCGAAACCGGCCACCTCGCGCAGGAAGGCGTCCGGCACCTGGGACAGGATTCCGGCGCCGTCGCCCGAGTCGGGCTCGGAGCCGGTCGCGCCGCGGTGTTCGAGGTTCCGCAATACGGTCAGCGCCTGCTCGACCAGCGTGTGGCCGGCCTCGCCGCTGAGGTTGGCCACAAAGCCGACGCCGCAGGCGTCGTGCTCGTTGCGCGGGTCGTACATGCCCTGCTGGGCGGGGCGACCGTCCATGGGCGACCAGGCGGTGGTGCTGAGGCCGGTCGCGGAGTGCGTGGATGCGGAACGCATCGGCTCTCCCGTCGTCGTCGTGGCATATGTGCATGGCCGAGGGACGACGTTGGCCCTCTGCAAAATTTCGTGCAGGTTACATGATGACGGCAATCCCGAGAAGCGGATATCGCATTCCAACATGCGGACATGCCCGAAGGGGGAGAAGGGGCCTGCCGGGAGGTCCCTTGGATCTCATGAACGTCTGCGGACGCGTCGCGGGCCGCGGCTGTCCCGGCACGGAGCGGGCACCATTGCCCGACGCCCTGTCCGGATGCCCCGCGGACACGGAATCGAAACCGCCGGGTAACGGACTACTTATGTTGCGTACCGCATAGTGTCTCACTCCCGCGCCGGTTAGCCTACGGCGCCGCCGATCCAGGTTCCCAGGACGTACGTCACACCCGCGGCCGCGCCACCCAGGACGAGCTGTCGCAATCCGCTGTACCACCAGGAGCGGGCGGTGACCCGGGCGACGATCGCGCCGCAGGCGAAGAGCCCGATCAGCGCCAGCAGGACGGCCGGCCACAGGGCGGTCGCGCCGAGCAGGTAGGGCAGTACGGGAAGCAGCGCGCCCAGCGCGAACGAACCGAACGACGACACGGCCGCGACCAGCGGCGACGGCAGGTCGTCGGGGTCGATGCCCAGCTCCTCGCGGGCGTGTATCTCCAGCGCCTGCTCCGGGTCGCGGGACAGCTGCATCGCCACCTCGCGGGCCAGGGCGGGGTCGACGCCGCGCGAGACGTAGAGCTCGGCCAGCTCCTCCATCTCGTCGATCGGGTGCTTGCGCAGCTGCTGACGCTCCACGTCGAGCTCCGCCAGGACCAGCTCGCGCTGCGAGGCGACCGAGGTGTATTCGCCGGCGGCCATCGAGAAGGCGCCGGCGGCCAGACCGGCGAGGCCGGTGATGACGATCGTCTGCGGCGCGACCGCGCCGCCCGCCACTCCGGTCATCAGGGCGATGTTGGAGACCAGTCCGTCCATCGCCCCGAACACGGCCGGCCGCAGCCATCCGCCGTTGACGTCACGGTGGGTGTGGTTGTCGCGGTGGGCGGTGTGCAGCGGTGCTTCGGTATCGATGATGGACATGCGGTGTATCTCCCCTTTTCCTGTGAATGGGCGCGCGAAGGCGACGCGCAGAAACCCACTCCCCCTGAACACCTCGAAACTACGCACGATTTTCGCTCTCCGCCGGCAAGGAAGGCCGTACTTACCTGCGGTTTCGTGAGTCGGCGACCGGGTGACGGGAGCGTTCGGGTGGTGTTTCGCAGCGAGCGACAAACCACATGCCATGGCACAAATCCCCCAAGGGCTCATCATGAGTCCCATCAAGTGGAGAGGCGCGCCATGGAGCTGATTGCATGCAATCCGCAGGTCCTCCTCGAACGAGCCAGGGGCGCTCTTCTGGGGCTTGCGGTGGGTGACGCGCTGGGAGCCCCGGCGGAGAACATGAAGCCTTCGCAGATCCGGGCGAAGTGGGGTCGGATCGAGGGCTTCGTGTCCGAGGACCCGGCGGGCACGGACGACACCGAGTACGCGATCTTCTCGGGCCTGCTGCTGGCCCGGCACGGCTCCGCACTGACCGTGGCCCACGTCGAACGGGCGTGGCACCACTGGATCGCCGACCTGGACGAGGGCCCGTTCCGGGGAGCCGGCTTCTCCGAACGCGGCACGCTGGAGAACCTCCGCCGGGGGCTCGCGGCCCCCATCTCGGCGCAGCACCGCCACGCCTGGTCGGACGGGCTGGCCATGCGTGCCGCCCCGTTCGGCGTTTTCGCCGCGGGCCGGCCCGCCGAGGCCGCCCGGCTGGTGGCCATCGACGGCTCCGTGAGCCACGACGGGGAGGGCATCTACGGCGGCCAGGCCGTCGCCGCGGGCGTCGCGGCGGCCATGGCCGGCGGCTCGCCCGCCTCCGTGGTCTCGGCGGCCCTGTCCGTCATCCCGTCCGACTCCTGGACGGCCCGCTCCCTGCGCCGGGCCGTCACCGCCGCCCCGCGCGGCGAGCGGGCGGTGCGCTCCGCGGTGGTCATCGGCGGCTACCCGTGGACGGACCTGGCCCCCGAGGCGGTGGGGCTCGCGTTCGGCGCCTTCGCCGCCTGCCGCGGTGACTTCCCCGGCTCCGTCCTGACGGCCGTGAACATGGGCCGTGACGCCGACACCACGGCCGCCGTGGCGGGCGCCCTGGCCGGCGCCATGTCCGGCATCCCCTCCATCCCCGCCGACTGGGCGGCGGCGATCGGCCCGGTCCGGGGCAGTTGCCTCCCCTCGATGCGGGGCTACCACGTCCTGGACATCGCGGACCTCCTCACCCCGGAAGCCGAGACCCCCCGATGAGCCCTTCCCCCTACACCCCGGACTCGGCCGAGCCCACCGGGACGCCCGGCTCCGGCCCGACGCCCCCGCCCCCCTCCCCCGCGGAACCGGACCTCCCCCGCCCCTGCGCCGGCCCGCCCGCGCCGGACCGGCCCGCCGAGGCCACGCCGCCGGCCCCCGCCCTCGCCCCCCCCTCCGCCCCCGTTCTCGGTCCCCACCCCGCCCTCGTTCCCGTTCTCGTTCCCGTCCCCGTCCCGGGCGCCGCGGCTTCGCCCGCGGGGCCCGGAGGGCCGCCCACGCCGGGTGCGGTCGCGGGCCGGGGCCCCCGGGGCGGCGGGCAGCGCCCGGCCGAGGTGCCGCCCCCCGGGCCGCGCACCGCCGCCCTCGCGGCCCTTTTCCCCGCCGCGGCGCCCGGCGCCGCCTCCGTCACGGCGGGGCCGAGCGGGCCGCGCCGTATCGAGGGGCTCCTCCTCGGTCTCGCCGCGGGCGACGCGGCCGGCTGGCCCGCCGCCCGGCACCGGGCCAGCCGGATGCCCGAGTGGACCCGCCGCCTCACCCGCGAGCTCGACACCTTCGCCGAGCAGAACGCCACCACCACCCTCCCCGTCCCGATCGCCCTCAACCAGCCCCCGGAGCCGCTGCGCCTGGGCCCGTCCGACGACGCCGAGTGGGCCGCCTTCGCCGCCGAGTCCGTGCTGACGGCCGCCGGGGTGCTGCTCAGCGACCTCAGCCGGTCCCGCAGGATGCGCGCCGCCATCGACCTGGCGTGGAACGCCCTGGCCTCCGAGGTAGCGGCGGCGGCCGAGCGCGCCCCCGAGGTCGAGTCGGCCGTACTGCCCCTGCGCGCCCGGATCTCCGTCCGCGCCGGCCTCGGCAACCTCGCCGCCGGTCTGCGCCCGCCCGCCACCGGCCACGACAACCCGCACTACTTCGACGACGCCGCCTGTGTCCGCGCCTGCGTCCTGGCCGTCGTCCATCCCGGGGACCCCCGCGCCGCGGCCGACCTCGCGGAGTTCGACGCCCGGTACACCCAGGACGGCGACGGGGTGCACGGCGCCCGCGCCATGGCCGCCGCCATCGCCACCGCCCTCGGCGGCGCGGACACCGACGCCGCCGTGGACGCCGCTCTCGAACAGTTGCCCGCCTCCACCGAGATCGGCCGCAACGCCCGCCACGCCGTCAAGCTCGCCCGCGCCGATCCGGACGGAGGCGCCTTCGCCATCGTCCCGTTGTTGGAACACCAGATCGTCGACCACGTGTACAGCTACGGCATCGCCGCCGCCGAAACCGTCCCGGTCGCCCTCGCCCTGGCCACCGCGGCCCGCGGCAAGGTCTCCGAGGCCGTCCCGGCGGCCGCCTGCCTCTCCCGCGTCGCCGACTCCGCGCCCGCCCTGGCCGGCGCCCTCGCCGGCGCCCTCGGGGGCGGCGACTCCCTCCCGCCCGCCTGGCGCGAGGCCTGCCGCACCCTGTCCGGCTGCGCACTGCCCCGCCTGGCCGGCACCGATCTCGTCGAACTCGCCGCGCTCCTCACCCGTACGGAGCTCACCTCCCCCAAAAACCCCAACGCCCAAGGGATGATTCGGACATGACGCACGCTCCCCTCTCGCTCGACGACCGAGTGGCCGGCTCCCTGATCGGCGCCGCCGTCGGCGACGCCCTGGGAGGTCCGGTGGAGGGCTGGTCCCCGGACCGGATCGTCGAACGGCACGGCGGCCGGGTGCACGGCATCGTCGGCCCCTGGTACGAGGACTGGCGCACCGCCCGCCCCATCGCGCCGTACCACAAGGGCGACGGGCACGTCACCGACGACACCCTGATGACGCACGCGCTGGTCCGGGTCTACGAGAGCGTGCGGGACCACCTGGACGCGTACGCGGTCGCCGACCACCTCGTCCCGGACCTCATGACGAACCCCCGCTGGATCCCGGAACTCGAAGCCGAGGCGCTGCCCCTCCAGCGGATCTTCCTGGCCGAGAAGTGGATCGTGACCCGGCTCCACTACGCCCACGCGGACCCCCGCGAGGCAGGCACCGGCAACATCGTCAACTGTGGCGCCGCGATGTACATGGCCCCGGTCGGGCTGGTCAACGCGGGCCATCCGGCGGCCGCGTACGCGGAGGCGCTGGACGTCGCGGGCGCGCACCAGTCCTCGTACGGCAGGGAGGCGGCGGGCGTGTTCGCGGCCGCGGTGGCGGCGGCGTGCGTACCGGGCGCGACGGCGGCCTCGGTCGTCGGGGCGGCCCTGTCGCTGGCGAAGGACGGTACCCGGGAGGCGATCGCGGCGGTGTGCGAAGTGGCCGCGCGTCACCGGGACTTCGAGTCGGCACTGGTCCCGCTGCGGACGGCGGTGGCCCCGTACGACTCGGTGGGCCCGGACTACCGCGAGCCCTCGCTCGGCGCGCGGCGGCCCTCGCGGCTGCACTCGATCGAGGAACTCCCCGTCGCGCTGGGCATGTTGCTGGTGGCCGACGGGGCGTACGAGGCGTCCGTCCTCGGGGCGGTCAACTACGGGCGGGACTGCGACTCCATCGCCACCATGGCGGGGGCGATCGCCGGCGCCCTCGGCGGCGAGGCCGTGGTCCCCGCCGGCTGGGCGAAGCAGGTGGCGGAGGCCAGCCGGCTGGACCTGCACGCGCCGGCGGCCGCGCTGACGGCGGTGGCCCGGGAGGTCTTCGACCGCGACCGGGAGCGGCGCCGCGCCCACGAGGCGGCCTTCGCCGAGATCGCGACGCCGCGGTGACCGGGCCCGCGGCGAGCGCGGTGCGCCTGACCTGGGTCCAGCCGGAGGACCTGGTCGGGCACGAGTTCCGTCAGGCGGCGGAGGACGGGCGCGAGGCGCGGCCGCTGCTGCGCGCCTGGCTCGCCGCGGGGGGCCACGTGGCCCCGGTGCGCGCCGGCGCCTCGGCCACCCCCGCGCCGCCGGAGCTCCGCGCCCTCGCCGGCCGTCTGCTGGCCGAACTCGCCGCCCTGCCCTCGCCACTGGCCGTCGACGAGCCGGAGACCTGGGCCGCCATCCGCTCCACCTGGCCGCCGGCTTCCCCGCCGACCCGCCCCGCCGACCGGCCCCCGCCCGAGCCCGGGCCCGCCGCCCGCACCGCGGCGCCGTCGCCGTCGCCGTCGTCGCCCCGCCCCGACGTGGCCCGGCTGGAGGCCGCCTGGCTCGGCCGGGCCGTCGGGTGCCTGCTCGGCAAGCCCGTCGAGAAGCTCCCCCTGGACGGGATCCGGGCCCTCGCCCGCGCCACCGGCAACTGGCCGCTGTCCGACTGGTTCACCGCCCGCGGCGTCCCGCCGGAGCTGCTGGCCGCGCATCCCTGGAACCGCAGGTCGGCCCCGACCTCCCTCGCCGAGAACATCGACGGCATGCCCGAGGACGACGACCTCAACTACCCGCTGCTGAACCTGCTGCTGCTCCAGCGCCACGGCAGGTCGTTCACCACCGCCGACGTCGCGCGGCTCTGGCTCGACGAACTCCCCGCCGGCCGGACCTTCACCGCCGAGCGCGTCGCCTACCGCAACCTCCTCCAGGGCCTGGAGCCCCCGGCGTGCGCCACCCACCACAACCCGTTCCGCGAGTGGATCGGCGCCCTCATCCGGGCCGACGTCCACGGCTGGACCAACCCCGGCGACCCGGTGGCCGCCGCCGCCCAGGCCCACCGGGACGCCGCCCTCACCCACACCGGCAACGGCGTCTACGCGGCGCTCTTCACCGCCGCCGCGATCGCCGAGGCGGCCGGCGGCCGGTGTGACGTGCACGGCGCGCTGCGGGCCGGGCTGGCCGTCGTACCGCCCCGTTCGCGCCTCGCCGACGCCGTCCGCTTCGGCATCGACGCGGCGGGCCGGCTCCGCGACTTCGACCGGGTCGTGGACGCCCTCCACGCCCGCCACGACCACCACCACTGGGTCCACGCCGTCCCGAACACGGCCCTGATCGCGGCGGCACTCACCCACGCCGACGGCGACTTCACCCGGTCCGTCTGCAACGCCGTGTGCGGCGGCTGGGACACCGACTCCAACGGCGCCACCGCCGGCTCCCTCGCCGGGCTCCTCGCCGGATCGCCCGAGCGGCTCCCGCGACGTTGGACCGCGCCGCTGGGCAACCGTCTCGCCACCAGCGTGCCCGGTTTCGACGGCGTCGGCTTCGACACCCTCGCCCACCTCACCGCTCAGGAGGCAGCCCGCTCATGACGGCCATCGCCGTGCTCGGCAGTACGAACATGGATCTCGTCGCCTACGTCTCCAAGGCGCCTCGCCTCGGGGAGACCGTCACCGGCCGCGCGTTCCACACGGTCCCCGGCGGAAAGGGCGCCAACCAGGCCGTGGCCGCCGCCCGCCTCGGCGGCGAGGTGGTGATGATCGGCGCGGTCGGCGCGGACGAGTTCGGCGTACGGTTGCGCTCCGCGCTCGCCGCGGCCGGCGTGGAGACGGCCGCCCTGCGCACGGTGGAGGGGGCCAGCGGCACCGCCCACATCACCGTCGACGACGAGGGCGCGAACAGCATCGTCGTCATCCCCGGCGCCAACGCCCGCGTCACCGGGCTGGAGGCGGGCGACGACTCCCGGATCGGCTCCGCCGACTCCCTGCTCCTGCAACTCGAACTCCCCCTGGGGGCCGTGATCGCCGGCGCCCGCGCCGCCCGCGCCCACGGCGTCCGTACGATCCTCACCCCCGCGCCCGCCCGGCCCCTGCCCGCCGAACTCCTCGACGTCACCGACCTCCTGGTGCCCAACGAGCACGAGGCGGCGGCCCTCACCGGGCTCACCGACCCGCACCGGGCCGCCGAGGCACTCCTGCGCAGCGTGCCGCAGGTGGTGATCACCCTGGGTGGGGCAGGGGTGCTGTTCGCCGCGCGGGGGCGCGAGCCGCTGGCCCTGCCGGCGATCCGGGTCCGGGCCGTGGACACCACCGCCGCCGGCGACACCTTCGTCGGGGCGCTCGCCGTGGCCGTCGGGGAGGGCCGCCCGATGCCCGAGGCGCTGCGCTGGGCCTCGGCGGCGGCCGCGCTGTCCGTGCAACGGCCCGGCGCCCAGGACTCGATGCCGACCCGGTCCGAGACCGACGCCTTCGCCGCGACCGCACCCGACACCGCCCCCGGCCCCGGCCCGGAGCCCGGCAACGGGACCGCCGCGACGGCCGGCCGAACCACCGGGAGCGCCTCGTGACCCGGACCCCCCACTCCGCGCCCACGCCCGCGCCCGCCACCGCCCCGGGCCCCGGCCCGGACGCCGGCCGGGCCGCCGGTCCCCTCGCCGGGCTGCGCGTCCTGGACCTCGCCACCCTCTTCGCCGGCCCGCTGGCGGCCACCCTGCTCGGGGACTTCGGCGCGGAGGTCGTCAAGATCGAGCACCCGGTCCGCCCCGATCCCTCGCGCGGACACGGTCCCGCCAAGGACGGGGTCGGCCTCTGGTGGAAGCTGCTCGGGCGGAACAAGCGGACGATGACCCTCGACCTGTCCACCCCCGGCGGTCGGGACACCCTGCTGCGCCTCGCCGCCGGCGCCGACGTGATCATCGAGAACTTCCGCCCCGGAACCCTGGAGAAGTGGGGCCTGGGCTGGCCGGAGCTGTCCGCCGCCAACCCGCGGCTGGTGCTGGCCCGCGTGACGGCCTTCGGCCAGCACGGCCCGTACGCCCACCGCCCCGGCTTCGGCACCCTCGCCGAGGCCATGAGCGGGTTCGCCGCGATCACCGGGGACCCGGACGGTCCCCCGACCCTGCCCCCGTTCGGGCTCGCCGACTCCGTCGCCGCGCTGACCACCGCGTACGCCGTGATGACGGCGTTGGCCGGCCGGGACCGCACCGGGCAGGGGCAGGTGGTGGACCTGGCCATCATCGAGCCGATCCTGACGGTGCTGGGCCCGCACCCGCTCTGGTACGACCAGCTCGGTTTCGTACAGCCGCGCACGGGCAACCGCTCCACGAACAACGCGCCCCGCAACACCTACCGCAGCGCGGACGGGCGGTGGCTGGCCGTGTCCACCTCGGCGCAGTCCATCGCGGAGCGCGTGATGCGGCTGGTCGGTCGACCGGAGTTGATCGCGGAGCCCTGGTTCGCGACGGGCTCCGGCCGGGCCGCCCACGCGCAGGTGCTCGACGAGGCGGTCGGCGGTTGGATCGCCCGGTACAAGGCAAAAGAGGTGATCGCCGCGTTCGAGGACGCCCAGGCGGCGGTCGCGCCGGTCTACGACGTACGGGAGGTGATGGCCGATCCGCAGTACGCCGCGCTCGACACGATCACCGAGGTGGAGGACCCGGAACTCGGGCCGCTCCGCATGCAGAACGTGCTCTTCCGGCTGTCCGGCACCCCGGGTGCCATCCGCTGGGCGGGCCGCCCCCACGGCGCGGACACCGAGGCCGTCCTCACCGAACTCGGCCTGACCGAGGCCGAGATCACCGCACTCGCGAAGGACGGAGTCCTGTGATCCTGACATGGCTGTACGCCCCCGGCGACCGCCCCGAGGTGGTCTGGAAGGCCCTGCACTCGGGGGCCGACTCCGTCATCGTCGACCTGGAGGACGGGGTCTCGGCCTCCCGCAAGGAGTACGCGCGGGCCGCGACGGCCGAACTGCTCGCCGACCGGCCGCCGGTGCCCGTGCAGGTCCGGGTCAACGCCCTGGACTCGCCCTGGGCCGGCGCCGACCTCAGCGCCCTGACCGGGCTCCGGGGGCTGTCGGCGCTGCGGCTGCCGAAGATCGCCGCCCCCGAGCAGATCACCGCCGTCGCGAACCGCACCGGCGGCGTGGCCCTGTACGCGCTGCTGGAATCGGCCCTGGGCGTGGAGCGGGCGTACGAGATCGCCCGCGCCCACCCGGCCCTGCACGGGCTCTCCCTCGGCGAAGCGGACCTCCGGGCCGACCTGAACGTCAGCGCCGAGGCGGGCCTGGACTGGCCGCGCTCACGCGTGGTGGTCGCGGCGCGGGCCGCGGGACTGGTGGCGCCCGCGCAGTCGGTGTTCCCCGACATCCGGAACCTGGAGGCGCTGGCCGTCTCCTGCGCGCGCGGCCGGGCCCTCGGGTTCCTCGGCCGCGCCGCGATCCACCCGCGCCAGCTCCCGGTGATCGAACGGGCCTACGTGCCCGGCCCCGAAGAGGTCAGCGCCGCCGAGGAGATCGTCACCGCGGCCCGGGCCACTCCGGGCGCGCTGGCCCTCCCCGACGGCAGGTTCGTGGACCCGGCCGTGGTCGCGGCGGCCCACCGCACCCTGACCCTCTCCCGCCGCGGCGACCGGGTCTAGGACGTCAAGGTCCTCGTCAACGGAGAAGGGTGCCGCGCGAGGCGCGGCACCCTTCTCCGTTGATCACGGACCCTCGGTCCGGACCGGTCAGACCTTCTTGGCCTCGGAGGCCGTCTCGGAAGCCGTGCCGGGGGCCGACTCCGCGTCCGCCCGCTCGGCGTCCTTCGGCTCGGCATCCTTCGGCGCGGTGTCCTTCGGCGCGTCCTCGGCCTTGATCAGGCTCGGCGCCTTGTCCCCGGCCTCGCCCTTCGCCTCGGCGTCCTTCGCGTCCGCGGCGTCGGTCGGGGTCTTCGCGTCCCCGGCGGCGGGACCGCGGTCCGGCTCGACGATCTCCTCGCGGCCCGGCCGCAGCTTCGCGGACAGCACCAGGTAGACCACGGCCAGCACGAAGACCACGATCGAGGTCCAGACGTTCAGCCGGAGGCCGAGGATGTGGTGCGCCTCGTCGACGCGCATGTACTCGATCCAGCTGCGGCCGACGCAGTAGGCGGCGACGTACAGGGCGAACGCCCGGCCGTGTCCCAGCTTGAAGCGACGGTCGGCCCAGATCACCAGCGCGGCGACGCCGATGCACCACAGGGACTCGTACAGGAAGGTGGGGTGATAGGTCCCGGCGACCCGGTTCGGGCCCTCGCTGATCTTCACCGCCCACGGCAGGTCGGTGGCGCGGCCGTAGAGCTCCTGGTTGAACCAGTTGCCCCAGCGTCCGAAGGCCTGGGCCAGCGCGATGCCGGGGGCCAGGGCGTCGGCCCAGGCCGGCAGCGGGATGCCGCGGAGTCGACAGCCGATCCAGGCGCCCACGGCGCCCAGCGCGATCGCGCCCCAGATGCCGAGGCCGCCTTCCCAGATCTTGAAGGCGTCGACCCAGTTGCGGCCCTCGCCGAAGTAGAGCTGGTAGTCGGTGATGACGTGGTAGAGGCGACCGCCGACAAGGCCGAACGGCACCGCCCACACGGCGATGTCCGCGACCGTGCCCGGCTTTCCGCCGCGCGCGACCCAGCGCCTGTTGCCGAGCCAGACGGCGACGAAGACGCCGATGATGATGCAGAACGCGTAGCCGCGGAGCGGGATCGGTCCGAGATGGATCACGCCGGTCGACGGGCTGGGGATATAGGCAAGTTCCATGGCAGGACCGACGCTACCCTGCCGGGCGGTGCAGACCGCAACCCGCCCGGCAACCTCGGCTGAATCGATACAGGGACGCCACGCCTCCCCCGCAGGCCTCTCAGTCCTCGCCGGCCCCCCGGGAGACGGAAGCGGAACCGCCGGAACCGGCCTGGCTCCCCGCCGTCGAGCCCGACCTCGACGAGGACCCGTTCGAGGAGGACCCCGCGGAGGCGGACCCCGTCGACTTCGAGGACGACAGCCCGGACGAAGAAGAGGAGGAGGACGAAGAGGACGAGGCCTTCGACCCGTTCTTGCCCGTGCCGGAGGCCTTCGGGCTCGGGGCGGCCGACCCGGTGCCCTTCGCCGCGGCCTCCACCTGCGCCTTCAGCTTCTGCGGGGTCAGCGGATTCGCCTGGTCGGCGAAGATGTCCTTCCCGTCGAGGAGGATCGTCGGGGTGCCCCGGAACTTCCCGGCGCGGAAGGCCTCCTGCGACTTGCCGACCCAGGCGTTGTGCGTGCCCTTCTCGACGCAGGCGCGGAACACGGGGGTGTCCAGCCCCTCCACCTTCCCGGCCAGCTCCAGCAGCTTGGCGTTCTTGCCGTAGGCGTCGTCGACCTCCTCCGGCTGGTTCTGGAAGAGGACGTCGTGGTACGCGGGGAACTTCCCGGCGTCCTGGGCGCACGCGGCGGCGTTGGCTGCCTTGACGGAGCCGGTGCCGCCCATGTTCCCGTCGATCAGCGTGACCAGGTGGTAGTCGACCTTGAGCTGCCCCTTCGCCTCCAGCTCGTGGACGGTCGCCCGATAGTTGTCCTCGAAGGCCTTGCAGGCCGGGCAGCGGAAGTCCTCCCAGACGGTCAGCGTGGACGTGGCCGCGTCCTTGCCCGTCCGGATCGCGAGCGCGTCCTTGCCCACGGCCCCGGACGGGGCGACCACCGGGCCCTTCGCGGAGTCGCCCGATTTCCCGGTGTTGGCCGCGATCAGGCCGACGACGGCGGCCAGACCGAGTACGCCGACCACCGCCGCCGACACGATCAGGGTCCGCCGGCGCTTGTCCCGGGTCTTCTGCCGCTCGCGCTCCACGAGGAGTCGCTCCCGGGCCGATCGTTTCGTCGCATCGCGGTTCGCACCGTCGTTCTTGTCGCTCACGTTCGGCCAAACGAAGCGGGGAGGCACTCTCGTGCCTCCCCGCTCCCACTTCCACCCGATCGGGCTACAGAACCCCGCTCGGGGCCCGCCCGGCGTCAGGACCTGCGTACGCCTTCCGCAAGCTCGGCCGCCAGCGCCCGCACTCCGGCGAGCCCGCTCTGCGGGTCCGGCGCGTCCAGCAGCACCTTCACGAAGGCCGAGCCGACGATCACCCCGTCGGCGAAGGCGGCGACCTCCTTCGCCTGCGCGGCGTTGGAGACGCCAAGGCCGACGCAGACCGGGAGGCCGCGGCGGGCGCCGGGGGTGGCGCGGGTCCGCTCGACGAGGGCCTGCGCCTCGTTGCCGACGGACTCGCGGGTGCCGGTGACGCCCATCAGGGAGGCCGCGTAGACGAAGCCCGAGCCGGCCTCGGTGATGGTGGCCAGGCGGGCGTCCCGGCTGCTGGGGGCCACGACGAAGACGGTCGCCAGACCGTGCTTCGCCGCGTGCTCGCGCCACAGCTCGGACTCCTGGACCGGCAGGTCGGGCAGGATGCAGCCCGCGCCGCCCGCCGCGGCGAGCTCGGCGGTGAACCGCTCGACGCCGTAGCGGTCGATGGGGTTCCAGTACGTCATCACCAGGATCGGGACCCCGGTGGCCTCGTGGGCCTCGCGCACGGTCCGCATCACGTCGGCGATCTTGACTCCGCCGCGCAGGGCGATGTCGTCGGCGGTCTGGATGACCGGGCCGTCCAGGACGGGGTCGCTGTGCGGCAGGCCGATCTCGACGACGTCCGCGCCGCCCGCGATGACGGCCTTGACGGCCTCGATGCCGCCGTCGACGGTCGGGAAGCCGGCCGGGAGGTAGGCGACGAGGGCGGCACGGTCCTCGGACTTCGCCTTCGCGAGGGTCGCGGTCAGCAGTTCGATGTTGCCGGTGCCGTGCGTGGCGCTCACTTGTCGTCCCCCTCGGAGAACTCGTTCTCGGCGACTTCGCCGTCGGTGTCGTACAGGTCGAAGTACCGCGCGGCGGTGTCCATGTCCTTGTCGCCGCGACCGGACAGGTTGACGACGATCAGACCGTCCGGGCCCAGTTCCCGGCCCAGGTCGAGGGCGCCCGCGAGGGCGTGCGCGGACTCGATCGCCGGGATGATGCCCTCCGTGCGGGAGAGCAGGCGCAGGGCCTGCATCGCGGCGTCGTCGGTGACCGCCCGGTACTCGCCGCGGCCGGTGTCCTTGAGGTAGGAGTGCTCCGGGCCGATGCCCGGGTAGTCCAGGCCCGCCGAGATCGAGTACGGCTCGGTGATCTGGCCCTCCTCGTCCTGGAGGACGTAGGAGCGGGAGCCGTGCAGGATGCCGGGCTCGCCCGCGGTCAGCGTGGCGGCGTGCTCACCGGTCTCGACGCCGTGTCCGGCGGGCTCGAAGCCGACCAGGCGGACGCCGGCGTCGGGGATGAAGGCGTGGAACAGGCCGATGGCGTTGGAGCCGCCGCCGACGCAGGCTGCGACGGCGTCGGGCAGTCGTCCGACGCGTTCCAGGATCTGGCGGCGGGCCTCGACGCCGATGACCCGGTGGAAGTCGCGGACCATCGCGGGGAAGGGGTGGGGGCCGGCGACCGTGCCGAAGAGGTAGTGGGTGCGGTCGACGTTGGCGACCCAGTCGCGGAAGGCCTCGTTGATGGCGTCCTTGAGGGTCCGGGAGCCGGACTTCACCGCGATGACCTCGGCGCCCAGCATGCGCATCCGGGCCACGTTCAGGGCCTGGCGCCGGGTGTCGATCTCGCCCATGTAGATGGTGCAGTCGAGGCCGAAGAGGGCGCAGGCGGTGGCGGTGGCCACGCCGTGCTGGCCGGCTCCGGTCTCGGCGATGACGCGGGTCTTGCCCATGCGCTTGGTGAGCAGGGCCTGACCCAGCACGTTGTTGATCTTGTGCGAGCCGGTGTGGTTGAGGTCCTCGCGCTTGAGGAAGATCCGGGCGCCGCCCGCGTGCTCGGCGAACCGGGGCACCTCGGTGAGGGAGCTGGGCCGGCCGGTGTAGTTGACCATGAGCTCGTCGAGCTCGGCCGCGAAGGCCGGGTCGCACTTGGCCTTCTCGTACTCGACGGCGACCTCGTCCACGGCGGCGACGAGGGCCTCCGGGATGAACTTGCCGCCGAAGTCGCCGAAGTAGCCCTCGGCGTTGGGGACGTGACCCTCGGGGTCCGGGATGAAGAACGAGCTGGTGGACATGGCCACTACTCCTACGGGGTGCGACGGGAGGACTTCACCGTATTGCGCCGCCTGCCCGCACCACGCGCACCCCGCTGAGGGGTGGGGAGGGTACGGACGGAGCGGCCCGCGCCCGGAGCCGGCGGCTCGGGACGACGGGCCGTACGGGACCACCCGGCGGGTACGCGGGGTACCGGACGGGCGTGGTCCTCGTTACGGCGCCGAGGCGCCGCGCCATCGCATGCCGTTGACCTGGCCGGGCTCGGAGCCGATCACGTAGCGCACCCGTCGCCCGTGCACGCGCCGGGCCGGGGCGCGGCAGCCGCGGGGGCGGCAGCCGCGCGCCAGCGGCGCGTGCGTCGTCGGCACGGCGGCCGGGCCGGGGCCCGGTCGGGTGCGGACGAAGGAGCGGAAGGGCGGCACGGAGGGGTCAGCTCCGCCCGTGGCGCAGGGCGGGGTGGGCGCCGGCGGCGACGAGGTCGGCCACGGCCGCCTTCGGGTCGCGTCCGGTGACCAGGGACTCCCCGACGAGGACGGCGTCGGCGCCCTCGTTGGCGTAGGCGATCAGGTCGTGCGGTCCGCGGATGCCGGACTCGGCGATCTTCACGATGTGGTCGGGGATCTCCTGGACGACGCGCTCGAAGGTGGAGCGGTCGACCTTGAGGTCCTTGAGGTTGCGCGCGTTGACGCCGATGATCTTGGCTCCGGCGGCGACGGCGCGCTCGACCTCCTCCTCGTCGTGGACCTCGACGAGGGGGGTCAGACCGATGGTCTGGGCACGCTCGATGAGGGAGACCAGGGCCTCCTGTTCGAGGGCCGCGACGATCAGCAGGGCGAGGTCGGCGCCGTAGGCGCGGGCCTCCCAGAGCTGGTACGCCGTGACGATGAAGTCCTTGCGCAGGATCGGGATGTCCACGCGGGCGCGGACGGCCTCCAGGTCGGCCAGCGAGCCGCCGAAACGGCGCTGCTCGGTGAGGACGGAGATGACCGCCGCACCGCCCGCCTCGTAGTCGGCGGCGAGCGCGGCCGGGTCGGCGATCGCGGCCAGCGCGCCCTTGGAGGGACTGGAGCGCTTGACCTCGCAGATCACCTTGACGCTGTCGCCGCGCAGGGCCGCGACACCGTCCTTGGCCTGGGGCGCCTTGGCGGCACGCTCCTTGAGCTCGTCGAGGCTCACGCGGGCCTGCCGTTCGGCAAGGTCTTCGCGGACCCCTTCGATGATCTCGTCGAGCACACTCACGCGAGCGGCCCCCTTCCGGGTCGATGACGGTCGGCCGCCTTGCAGACACGTATCACTGCAAGGTCAGCACTCAAATGGTATCCGCAGGTCGCCGCGGCCTCCGCACGGACATCGCCGTTTCCCAGGGACTGGACAGTCGGAATGCGGGCTTCCTCCGGCGCTCGCCCGGGCCTCAGGGGGCCAGGGCGGACCCGAAGGGAAGATTGCGGACAATCGCGAAAGTCAGCATGAGAGCACCGAAAACCCACCAGTACGCCGGTTTCAGGGCGATCCGCGGGGCCGGGGCGCCGCGCCAGGCCCGCGCCAGCCAGACGGCGGTGAACGCCGCGAACAGGACGTAGCCGACGACCGCCGCCGCGTTCGCGCCGAGGGCGGTGAGCAGGTCGCCCCGCGCGAAGGCGTGGGCGCTGCGCAGCCCGCCGCAGCCCGGGCACAGGATGCCGGTGAGTCGGAACAGCGGGCAGACCGGGTAGTGCCCGGGTTCGTTGGGGTCGACCGCGCCCACGTACGCGAAGGCGGCCGCGACCCCGGCCAGGGTGAGGACGGGGGCGGCCAGGTTCCGCGCCCGGGAGGCCCGCGCCGGGGCGGGCGGGGGGTACGCGGGGGCCGGGGGCCCGGGGGCCGGGTGCGGGGCGGGAGGGGTGCGGGAGGCGTCCACGCGCCGATTCTCTCCGGTCATGACAAAAGGCGCAGCCCGACAGGGCCGCGCCTTCCGCTTCTTCCGGTCCTCGTGCGTCAGACGCCCGCGGGGACCTTGGAGGCGGCGATGACCTCGGCGAGGTCCTTGTGGGCGGCCTTCGGAGCGCCCATGCCGGCGGCCTTCATCGCCATTCCGACGACACCGCCGAGGACGACGACGACCAGGCCGGCGTAGAACCCGAGCGGGTTCGCGAGCACCATGAAGGCGCCGGAGACGCAGAAACCGATGAAGGCGATGATGACACCGGTCCAGGCGGCCGGGGTGTGTCCGTGGCTCGTGCCCGCCATGAGTTGCTCCTCGTTGCTCTGTCGCACGTCACGTGCTGTGTCGAACGCTCGGTGCCCATTGTCCCGCACCGCGCGCGGCGCCCGCTCACGGGGGGTCCCGTCAGCGGGTGGGGTCCTCGCCTCGGTCCAGAGCCTTCCACAGGTCCTCGGGCCGGTCCGGGTCCACGGGCGCGGGAGTACGGGTGCGGGGGCTGCCGTCGCGTTCGTAGCGGCCGCCCATCGCGGGCCAACTCCGGCCGAAGCGCAGGGCCAGGAGGCCGGCCAGCAGGATCAGGACCCCGCCGGCGGCGGTGACGTACGGCCACGCCGTATGGGTGAGCCCGACCACCTGCGCCGCGGTGTCCGCGGTGGTCCTGGCGGCCTGTTCGTCCAGGGCCCGGTGGTCGTCGGCGGCGAACACGGCCGCCAGGGCGGCGCCCAGGCCGCTCAGCGCGAGCAGCGCGGACACCAGCCGCCGGCTCCTGCCGCGGACGGCGAAGACGGCGACCAGGGCGGCGAGGGCGACGATGGCCAGGGCGGCGGGCAGGCCGGTGACGGCCCGCCCGTCGGCGCTCAGCGGCAGCGAACCGCCGCCGACGGCCGCCCGGCCCTGGGCCCAGACGCGGCCGGAGGCGAGCAGGACGACGGTGGCGCCGAGCGCGCCGAGCAGCAGGGCGACGGCCACGCTGCGGCGGCCGGCGCCGCTCTCGGGGCCCGGCGGGACCTCTTCGGTCACGGGGGCGGCGGCATCGTTTCGGGGCGGGGGTACGGCACTCACGCACCCCACTATCCCCTACGCCCTCAACCGCGGTGGAGGCGGTTCGCCGCTCCCACCGCGCGCAGCACCGCGGCGGCCTTGTTGCGACATTCGAGGTCCTCCAGCTCGGGCACCGAATCCGCCACGACCCCGGCGCCGGCCTGGACGTACGCCGTCCCGTCGCGCAGCAGCGCCGTGCGGATGGCGATGGCCGTGTCGGAGTCCCCGGCGAAGTCGAGGTAGCCGACGCACCCGCCGTACAGCCCGCGGCGGGAGGGTTCCAGTTCCTCGATGATCTGCATGGCGCGCGGCTTGGGCGCGCCCGAGAGGGTGCCGGCGGGGAAGCAGGCGGTGAGCACGTCGAAGGCGGTCTTGCCCTCGGCGAGCCGGCCGGTGACGGTGGAGACGATGTGCATCACGTGGGAGTAGCGCTCGATCGACATGAAGTCCACGACCTCCACCGATCCCGGGGCGCAGACCCGGCCCAGGTCGTTGCGGCCGAGGTCGACGAGCATCAGGTGCTCGGCGCGTTCCTTGGGGTCCGCCATCAGCTCTTCGGCGAGGTCGTTGTCCCGCTGCGGGGTGGCCCCGCGGTGCCGGGTGCCGGCGATGGGGTGGACCATGGCCCGGCCGTCCTCGACCTTGACCAGCGCCTCGGGGCTGGACCCGACCACGTCGAAGCCGTTCTCGAAGCGGAAGAGGTACATGTACGGGGACGGGTTGGTGGCCCGCAGCACCCGGTAGACGTCGAGCGCGGAGGCCTCGCAGGGCGTCTCGAACCGCTGCGAGGGCACCACCTGGAAGGCCTCGCCGGCCCGGATGCGCTCACGTCCTCCACGGCCGCCTGGTACTTCTCGCCGCCCCACAGGGCGGAGTACTCCGGCAGCTCGGAGGCGGGCAGCGGGGTGGGTACGTACGGGGCGGGCCGCGCGAGGTCGGCCTCCATCGCGTCGAGCCGGGCGACCGCGTTCGTGTACGCCTCGTCCACGCCGGTGTCGAGGTGGTTGTGGTTGATGGCGTTGGCGATGAGCTGGACCGTGCCGTCCCAGTGGTCCATGACGGCCAGGTCGGAGGTGAGCAGCATGGTCAGCTCGGGGAGCTTCAGGTCGTCCTCGGTGTGCTCTCCGATGCGCTCCAGGCGGCGCACGATGTCGTAGCCCAGGTAGCCGACCATGCCGCCGGTGAAGGGCGGCATGCCGCCGGCGATGTCGCGGGGGGTGTGCAGGGCCTCGACGGTGGCGCGCAGGGCCTCCAGCGGGTCGCCGTCCGTGGGGACGCCGACGGGAGGGGTGCCGATCCAGTGGGCCCGGCCGTCGCGGACGGTGAGGGTGGAGTCGCTGCGGACGCCGACGAAGGAGTAGCGGGACCAGGAGCGGCCGTTCTCGGCGGACTCCAGGAGGAAGGTTCCGGGGCGTTCGGCGGCCAGCTTGCGGTAGAGACCCACGGGCGTGTCGCCGTCGGCCAGCAGCTTGCGGCTGACGGGGATGACGCGGCGGTCGACCGCGAGCTTGCGGAACGTCTCAAGATCCATGACGTGGGACCTACCTATTCGGCGTCGCTGAGAAGGACATCGGCGTCGAAGCACGTACGGGCGCCGGTGTGACAGGCGGCCCCGACCTGGTCGACCTTCACGAGCAGGGTGTCGGCGTCGCAGTCGAGGGCGACGGACTTCACGTGCTGGAAGTGGCCGGAGGTGTCTCCCTTGACCCAGTACTCCCGGCGGCTGCGGGACCAGTACGTGCAGCGCCCGGTGGTCAGCGTCCGGTGCAGGGCCTCGTCGTCCATCCAGCCGAGCATGAGCACCTCACCGGTGTCGTACTGCTGGGCGATGGCCGGAACCAGACCGTCCGCGGAGCGCTTGAGACGAGCGGCGATGGCGGGGTCGAGGGAGGTCGTACTCATGAGGCCATTGTGCCGGGCGGAGGCGACGATCACGGAGCGCCGTCCACCTGATGGGCGGGCGCGCGGCGGGTCGCGGCCGTAGGCTGGCCCGCATGTCTACCCATGCGAAGCGTGAACGACTGCTCCTGGCCGACCTGTTGGAGTCGGCGGGGCCGGAGGCGCCGACACTGTGCGACGGCTGGCGCGCCCGGGAACTCGCGGCGCACGTGGTCGTCCGCGAGCGCCGCCCGGACGCGGCGGGCGGCCTCCTGCTGGACGTGCTGAAGACCCGGCTGGACAAGGTCATGGAGGAGTACAAGGCCAAGCCGTACGAGGAACTGATCCAGTTGATCCGTACCGGCCCGCCGAGGATGTCCCTCTACTCCCTGAAGCAGATCGACGAGGCGGCCAACGCGGTGGAGTTCTACGTCCACGCGGAGGACGTCCGGCGGGCCCAGCCCGACTGGTCGCCGCGGGCGCTGGACCCCGTGTTCTCGGACTCCCTGTGGTCCCGCCTGGAGAAGCTGGCCCGGCTGACGGGCCGCCGCTCCCCGGTGGGGCTGGTCCTGCGCCGCCCGAACGGCCAGACGACGGTGGCGCACAAGGGCACCCCGGTGGTCACGGTCACGGGCGAGCCGGGCGAACTCACGCTGTTCTGCTTCGGCCGCCAGTCCTCGGCGGCGGTGGAGCTGGACGGCCCGGCGGAGGCCGTCGCGAAGCTGACGACGGCGCAGCTGGGCCTGTAGCGCGCGGGAGCGTGTGCGGGGCCGCCGGGTCGGCACAGAGCCCGGGCTGTGGTCAGGCGAAGGCGAGTTCCGCCCGGCGGACCTCCCGGGCCGAGGTCCCGACCACCGCTCCCGCCATGCTCAGCAGGCCGCCGGCCAGGAACACCGGGGTGATGCCCCACAGGTCCACCGCCAGGCCGAAGACGGGGTAGGACAGCGGGGCCAGGCCCACCGCCGTGAAGGCCATGACCGAGCTGACCCGGCCCAGGTACGCGGGGTCGGTGGAGGTCTGGATCAGGGCGACGGCCAGGCCTCCGCAGATGCCGCAGACCAGGCCGGTCACCAGCGAGACGACGACCGCGGTGGGCAGGCCGGGGGCCAGGGCGACGCTGCCGATGCCGGCCGAGCCGACGATCAGGGTGAGGTTCTGCACCGCCCCCGCGCGGGGGAACCGGGGCACCAGGGTCAGGACCAGGGCGCTGGACGCCGCGCCGGCCCCGAAGGCACCGATGATCCAGCCGACCCCGCCGGCGCCCCAGCCCCGTTCCTCGGCCAGCAGGATCAGTCCCAGGGTGAGCGGGGCGGAGGTGCCGAGCTGGCTCAGGGCGCCGGACACCGTCAGCGGGCCGATCACCGGGTGCCGCCGGATGTAGGCGAGCCCGGACAGCAACTGCCGCCAGGGGGTCTGCCCCGCCCCGGGGTCCTCGGAGTCCCGCACCGCTGGGGCGATCCGTACGGCCAGCAGCAGCACCAGGGAGAGCCCGAACAGCGCGGCGGCCACGCCGAAGGCGGCCCCCACCCCGCCCAGGCCGATCGCGAGGCCCGCCACCGGCGGCCCCGCGGTGTGCCCGACGCGTTCGGCGAGGCTGCGCAGCCCCTGGACCCGCACCAGTTGCCCGGGGCCGGCGATGCGGGGCGGCAGCGCGCCGACCGCCGGCATGAACAGCGCGTCCACGGCCCCGAAGACGAGGGCCACCGTCACCAGGACCCACAGCCCCGGTGAGGCGAGCGCGACGATCAGGGCGAGCGCGAGGATGACCGCGCAGCGCACGGCATCGGAGGAGACGACCACGAGCCGGGGCCCGAAACGGTCGGCGACCACCCCGCCGCCCAGCATGAGCAGGGCCCTGGGGACGGCGCCGGCCGCCATGACCAGCCCGACCTCGGCCGGGCCGGCCACGTGCGCGGCGGTCCAGCCGAGGGCGAGGAAGTAGATCGCGTCGCCGATCAGTGAGGCGGCGTAGGCGGCCAGCCAGCGCCATGTGTTCCGGTTCAACGCAGCCCCCCGGGGCGTCAGCGCACCGGGTGGCCGGCCCCCCGCAGCGCGTCCTTGACCTGGCCGATGCGCAGGTCGCCGAAGTGGAACACCGACGCGGCGAGTACCGCGTCCGCGCCGGCCTCGATGGCCGGCGGGAAGTGCTCCAGCCTGCCGGCGCCGCCGGAGGCGATCACCGGCACCGTGACGTGCCTGCGCACGGCCGCGATCATCTCCGTGTCGTAGCCGTCCTTCGTACCGTCCGCGTCCATCGAGTTCAACAGGATTTCCCCGGCGCCGAGTTCGGCCGCCCGGTGGGCCCATTCGACGGCGTCGATGCCGGCACTCTGCCGGCCGCCGTGGGTGGTGACCTCGAAGGAGCCGGAGGCGGTGCGGCGGGCGTCCACGGACAGCACGAGGACCTGTCGTCCGAACCGCTCGGCGATCTCCCGGATCAGCTCGGGGCGGGCGATGGCGGCCGTGTTGACGCCCACCTTGTCGGCGCCCGCGCGCAGCAGCTTGTCGACGTCGTCGGCGGTGCGTACGCCGCCGCCGACGGTCAGCGGGATGAAGACCTGTTCGGCGGTGCGGCGCACCACGTCGTAGGTGGTCTCGCGGTTGCCGGAGGAGGCGGTGATGTCGAGGAACGTCAGCTCGTCGGCGCCCTCGGCGTCGTACAGCTTGGCCATCTCCACCGGGTCGCCGGCGTCGCGCAGGTTCTGGAAGTTGACTCCCTTGACCACGCGGCCGTTGTCCACGTCCAGGCAGGGGATCACCCGTACGGCGAGGGTCATGCGGTGGCTCCTGAGGGACCGAAGGCTTCGACCTCCACTTCGACGACCATGGAGGGGTCGACGAAACCGGAGACGATGATCATGGATGCGGCGGGCCGCACCGCGTCGAACAGCTCCTTGTGGGCGCGGCCGACGTCCTCCACGTCGCGGGCGTGCGTGAGGTACATGCGGGTGCGCACCACGTGCTCGGGGCCGAGCCCGGCCTGCTCCAGGGCCTTGAAGGCGACGCCGAAGGCCGTGATGGCCTGGTCGTACGGGCCGCCCCCGTCGGCGGCGGTGCAGCCGGAGACGAGGACCAGGCCGTTGGGGAGCTGTACGGCGCGGGAGTAGCCGATGACGTCCTCGTAGGCGCCACCGGAGGAGATGCGTCGTACCTGGTCGGGAGAGCTCATGCGGAGACCACCTTCAGGGCTTCTTCCAGGGTGAAGGCCTTGGCGTACAGGGCCTTTCCGACGATGGCGCCCTCGACGCCCTGCGGGACGAGCGCGGACAGGGCCCGCAGGTCGTCCAGCGAGGAGATGCCGCCGGACGCCACGACGGGCCGGTCGGTGGCGGCGCAGACGTTCTTCAGCAGCTCCAGGTTGGGGCCGGTCAGCGTGCCGTCCTTGCCGATGTCGGTGACGACGTAGCGGGCGCAGCCCTCGGCGTCCAGGCGGGCGAGGGTCTCGTAGAGGTCGCCGCCCTCGCTGGTCCAGCCGCGGCCTTTGAGGGTGGTGCCGCGCACGTCGAGGCCGACCGCGATCCTGTCGCCGTGCTCGGCGATGGCCCTGGCGGCCCACTCGGGGGTCTCCAGGGCGGCGGTGCCCAGGTTGACGCGGGTGCAGCCGGTGGCGAGGGCCGCGGCGAGCGAGGCGTCGTCGCGGATGCCGCCGGACAGTTCGACCTTGATGTCCATGGCGCCGGTGATCTCGGCGACCAGGGCGCGGTTGTCGCCCGTGCCGAAGGCGGCGTCGAGGTCGACCAGGTGGAGCCATTCGGCGCCGGAGGCCTGCCAGGCGAGGGCCGCCTCCAGCGGGGAGCCGTAGGAGGTCTCGCTGCCGGACACCCCGTGGACGAGGCGGACGGCCTGGCCGTCGCGGACGTCGACCGCGGGGAGGAGTTCCAGCTTCGCTGAGGACACGGTCATCAGAGGGTCTCGATCCAGTTGGTGAGGAGCCGGGCCCCGGCGTCGCCGGACTTCTCGGGGTGGAACTGGGTGGCCCACAGGGCCCCGTTCTCCACCGCCGCGACGAAGGGCTCGCCGTGCATGGCCCAGGTGACCTTGGGGGCGCGGATCAGCGGGTTGGTGACTTCCAGGCTCCAGTCGCGCGCCGCGTACGAGTGGACGAAGTAGAAGCGGGCGTCCGCGTCCAGGCCGGCGAAGGCCTGGCTGTCGGCCGGCGCGTCGACGGTGTTCCACCCCATGTGCGGGACGACGGGGGCCTTGAGCGGTCCGACCGTACCGGGCCACTCGTCGAGGCCCTCGGTCTCCACGCCGTGTTCGATGCCGCGCTCGAAGAGGATCTGCATGCCCACGCAGATGCCCATGACGGGGCGGCCGCCGGAGAGCCGGCGGCCGATGATCCAGTCGCCGCGGGCGTCCTTGAGGCCCCGCATGCAGGCGGCGAAGGCGCCGACACCGGGGACGAGGAGTCCGTCGGCGTCCATGGCCTTGTCGTAGTCGCGGGTGATCTCGACGTCGGCGCCGACGCGTGCGAGGGCGCGTTCGGCGGAGCGGACGTTGCCGAAGCCGTAGTCGAAGACGACGACCTTCTTGGTCGGGCGGGTTGCGCTCATTCCCAGATTCCTTGGATCCGCAGGACTCCGGCGGCGAGACACATCGCGGAGCCGATGGCGAGCAGGACGACCAGCGACAGGGGCATCTTCTGCTTGTGGAAGGAGTAGACGCCGCCGGCGAGGAAGAGGCCGACGACGATCAGGATGGTGTTGAGGCCGGTCACGGTTAGAGGGCGCCCTTCGTGGAGGGCAGGATCCCGGCGGCGCGCGGGTCGAACTCGGCGGCGTAGCGCAGGGCGCGGGCCAGCGCCTTGAACTGGCACTCCACGATGTGGTGGGCGTTGCGCCCGTACGGGACGTGGATGTGCAGGGCGATCTGGGCCTGCGCGACGAAGGACTCGAAGATGTGTCGGGTCATCGTCGTGTCGTAGCTGCCGATCATCGGCGCCATATTCTCGGGCTCGGTGTGCACGAGGTAGGGGCGGCCGGACAGGTCGACGGTCACCTGGGCGAGCGACTCGTCCAACGGGACGGTGCAGTTGCCGAAGCGGTAGATGCCCACCTTGTCGCCGAGGGCCTGCTTGAAGGCGGCGCCGAGCGCGAGGGCGCTGTCCTCGATGGTGTGGTGGCTGTCGATGTGCAGGTCGCCCTCGGTCTTCACGGTGAGGTCGAAGAGGCCGTGGCGGCCGAGCTGGTCGAGCATGTGGTCGTAGAAGCCCACGCCCGTCGAGACGTCGACCTTGCCGGTGCCGTCGAGGTTTATCTCGACGACGACCGAGGTCTCCTTCGTGGTCCGTTCGACCCGTCCGATGCGGCTCATGCGTGCTGCTCCTTCTTCAGTGCGCGAACCGCTTCCAGGAACGCGTCGTTCTCGGCCGGGGTGCCCGCGGTGACCCGCAGCCATCCCGGCACGCCGTTGTCCCGGACCAGGACGCCCTGGTCGAGGATCTTTTCCCAAGCGGTGTGGGAGTCGTCGAACTTCCCGAACTGGATGAAGTTCGCGTCGGACTCGGTGACCTCGAAGCCGATGGCCCGCAGCTCCTCGACGAGGCGGTCGCGCTCGGCCTTGAGCTGCTCCACGTAGCCGAGGAGGGTGTCGGTGTGCTCCAGCGCAGCCAGCGCGGTCGCCTGGGTGACGGCCGACAGGTGGTACGGCAGGCGTACGAGCTGCACGGCGTCGACCACGGCGGGGTGCGCGGCCAGGTAGCCCAGGCGCAGCCCGGCGGCGCCGAAGGCCTTGGACATGGTCCGGGAGACCACCAGGCACGGGCGGCCCTCGATCAGCGGCAGGAGCGAGTCGTGGTGGCTGAACTCCACGTACGCCTCGTCCACGACGACGAGGGAGGCCGCACCTCGATCGGCGCGCGCCGCCTGCGCGGCCTCGTAGAGCGCGAGGACGGTCTCCGCCCCGACGGCGGTGCCCGTGGGGTTGTTGGGCGAGGTGATGAAGACGACGTCCGGCGCGTGCTCGGCGATGGCCCGCTCGGCCGCCTCCGCGTCGATGGTGAAGTCGTCCCGGCGCGGGCCGGAGATCCAGCCGGTGCCGGTGCCGCGGGCGATCAGCGCGTGCATCGAGTACGAGGGCTCGAAACCCATCGCGGTGCGGCCGGGGCCGCCGAAGGTCTGGAGGAGCTGCTGGAGGACCTCGTTGGATCCGTTGGCGGCCCAGACGTTCTCGCGCGCGACCGGGTGCTTGCCGGTACGGGTGAGGTAGGCGGCCAGCTCGGTCCGCAGCTCGATCGCGTCCCGGTCGGGGTAGCGGTTGAGGGTGCGGGCGGCCTCGGCCACGCGCTCGGCGATGCGCCGCACCAGCTCCTCGGGGAGCTCGTACGGGTTCTCGTTGGTGTTCAGCTGGACGGGCACGTCGAGCTGCGGGGCGCCGTAGGGGGACTTGCCGCGCAGCTCGTCCCGGATGGGGAGGTCGTCGATGCCGGTCATGCCTGGGGGACCTTCCATCCGAAGCGCGCCTTGAGGGCCGCGCCGTGCGCGGGCAGGTCCTCGGCCTCCGCCAGCGTCACCACGTGGTGGGTGACCTCGGCCAGGGCGTCCCGCGTGTAGTCGACGATGTGGATGCCGCGCAGGAAGGACTGCACGGACAGGCCGGAGGAGTGGCAGGCGCAGCCGCCGGTGGGCAGCACGTGGTTCGAGCCCGCGCAGTAGTCGCCGAGGGAGACCGGGGCCCAGGGGCCGACGAAGATCGCGCCGGCGTTGCGGACCCGGGCGGCCCAGGCGGCGGCGTCGACGGTCTGCACCTCCAGGTGCTCGGCGCCGTACGCGTCGACCACCTTGAGGCCGTCCTCCAGGCTGTCCACCAGCACGATCGCGGACTGCCGGCCGGCGAGCGCGGGCTTGATCCGGTCCTCGACGTGCTTGGTCGCGGCGACCTGCGGCTCCAGCTCCCGCTCCACGGCGTCCGCGAGCTCGACGGAGTCGGTGACGAGGACGGCGGCGGCCAGCGGGTCGTGCTCGGCCTGGCTGATCAGGTCGGCGGCGACGTGCACCGGGTCGGCCGTGGAGTCCGCGAGGACGGCGATCTCGGTGGGGCCGGCCTCGGTGTCGATGCCGATCTTCCCGGTGAAATAGCGCTTGGCGGCGGCGACCCAGATGTTGCCGGGGCCGGTCACCATGTTCGCCGGGGCGCACTCGTCCGTGCCGTACGCGAACATCGCGACGGCCTGGGCGCCGCCGACCGCGTACACCTCGTCCACGCCGAGCAGCGCGCAGGCGGCGAGGATCGTGGGGTGCGGCAGACCGCCGGCAGGGTCTCCCGGGAAAGCGGGCTTCTGCGGCGGGGACGCGAGCGCGATGGACTCCACGCCCGCCTCCTGGGCCGGCACCACGTTCATCACGACGGAGGACGGGTACACCGAGCGGCCGCCGGGCGCGTACAGGCCCACCCGCTCGACCGGAACCCACTTCTCGGTCACGGTTCCGCCGGGGACCACCTGGGTGGTGTGCTCGCCGCGGCGCTGGTTGCGGTGCACGATCCGGGCGCGCCGGATGGACTCCTCCAGGGCGGCGCGCACGGCCGGGTCCAACTGCTCCAGGGCGGCCTTGACGGCCTGCTCGGGCACCCGGACCTGCGAGAGCTCGACCCCGTCGAACTTCCGCGCGTACTCGATCAGCGCCGCCGTGCCACGATGATGGACGTCCTCGCAGATGGGCCGCACCTTGTCCAGGGCGGCTTCCACGTCGAACTCGGCACGGGGCAGCAGATCGCGCAGGGCGCCACCCTCGGGGAGGGTGTTGCCGCGCAGGTCGATACGAGAGATCACCTGCCAATTCTCTCAGACCGTCTCCCGGCGCCGTTCGCCCGTATCACTGGCTGATACACGCCCCGGACGTCACCGCCGCCCCTTAGCGTTCCCCTGGGTGTGAAGGACGAGCGGAGGGGGACCGCGATGACCGAGGCGCGCGCGGGCGGGGAGCCCGCCGACGCGACCGCCGCCGAGCTGCGGATGTGGCAGGCGTACCGGACGGGCGGTGTCTGCGACCTCAGTGCGCGCGCCGCCGGCCGGGACGACCCGCATTCCGACCGGGTGTGGGGTCCGGAGCGCACCGTCCGGGCCCGGACGGTCGCCCTGCTGCTGCTCCACGGCCCGCCGCCGGTGCCGGGCCGGGTCGCCTCGTTGAAGCTGCGCGGGGTGCGGATCAGCGGGCGGCTGGACCTGTCCGGGGGCACCGTCGAGCCGTACGTGGAGTTCCAGTCCTGCCGCTTCGACAGCGAGATCCAGCTGTCCGAGGCCCGGTTCGGCACGTTGCGCCTGGTCAACTGCGCGATACCGCGGCTGGAGGCGGCCCGGCTGCACACCGAGGGTGATCTGCACCTGCCGCGCTGCCGCGTGGCGCGGGGCATACGGCTGACGGACGCGCAGATCGGCACCGACCTGCTGATCAGCCAGGCGGTGGTGCAGCGCGACAACAAGGGTCGGGCGATCGCCGCCGACGGGATGGCGGTGGCGCAGGACTTCCAGGGCGAGATGCTGGAGGCGTACGGGGAGGTCAGTCTGCGCGGCGCCAAGGTCGGCGTGTCGATGAGCCTGCGCGGGGCCCGGCTGCGCAACCCGTCGGGGCGGCGCGCGTTGAACGCCCCGCAGCTCACCGTGGAGCGGACCCTGTACCTGACCTCGGTGGCCCTGGACCACTCCCCCGGCGATTCGGGGACCCACACGCCTCCGTACGGGCTGGGCGAGACCCCGCTCGGCGGCCGGCGGGCGCAGGCCTTCGAGTGCGAGGGCGGGATGCGGCTGGACGACGGGCGGTTCGGCGACGCGATCGACTTCTACGGGGCCCGGTTCCTGCTGTCGGCGGAGCAGGAGCTGTCCCTGCGGCGGATCCAGACGCCCGAGCTGCGGTTCGTCGGCGAGCAGCCGGAGCGGGGCAGGGTGGTGCTGTCCGGGGCCAAGGTGGTCAAGCTGGTCGACATGTCGACCAGCTGGCCGGGACCTGGCCGGCTGTCGATGGAGGGGTGCTCGTACGAGCTGCTCGCGCCCCGGGGTCACTTCCCGCTGGCCCGCCGGCTGGCCTGGGTGGAGGCCGCCACGCCCGACTACTCGCCGGAGCCGTACGAGCGGCTCGCGGCGGTCCTGCGGGCGAGCGGCGAGGACGCGGACGCCCGGATGGTGCTGCTGGCCAAGCAGCGCCGGCGCCGGGCCACGCTGCCGCCTGCGGCGAAGGCCTGGGGGTACCTCCAGGACTGGACGGTGGTGTACGGCTACCGGCCGGGCCGGGCGGCCCTGTGGATGGCGGTGCTGTGGGCGGCGGGCTCGCTGCTGTTCTCCCGGCTCGACCCGCCGGCGATCAAGACGGACGAGCATCCGCACTGGAACGCCGCCCTGTACGCGCTCGATCTGCTGCTCCCGGTCGTCGATTTCGGGCAGGAGGGGCAGTGGGATCTGCGGGGTGGTTGGCAGTGGGGAGCGGCGGCCCTGGTCGTGCTGGGGTGGATCCTGGCCACGACGGTTGCGGCGGGCGCGTCACGGCTGCTGCGGCGGGGGTGACCGCCGCGGCCCCGCGACCACTACCCTGTGCCTCGTGACCACCGTTCGCCTGCCACTCTTCCCGCTGAACTCGGTGCTGTTCCCCGGCCTCGTGTTGCCGCTGAACATCTTCGAGGAGCGCTATCGCGCCATGATGCGCGAGCTGCTGAAGACGGGCGAGGACGAGCCGCGGCGCTTCGCGGTCGTCGCGATCCGCGACGGCCGGGAGGTCGCGCCGACCGCGCCCGGCCTGCCCGATCCGACGGCGTTGCCCGAGCGGGGTCCGACGGCCGGTTTCGGCGCGGACCCGATCCAGGCGTTCCACCGGGTGGGTTGCGTCGCGGACGCCGCGACGATCCGGGAGCGGGAGGACGGCAGTTTCGAGGTGCTGGCCACCGGGACCTCCCGGGTCCGCCTGCTGTCGGTCGACGCGTCGGGGCCGTTCCTGGTCGCGGAGCTGGAGGAACTCCCCGAGGACTCGGGCGAGGGGGCGGGGGCGCTCGCCGAGGGCGTGTTGCGGGCGTTCCGGAACTACCAGAAGCGGCTGGCGGGGGCCCGTGAGCGGTCGCTGACGGGCGCCGAGCTGCCGGACGAGCCGTCGGTGGTCTCCTACCTGGTCGCCGCGGCGGCGGTGCTCGACATCCCCGCGAAGCAGCGGCTGCTCCAGGCGCCGGACACCGCGACCCGGCTCGCGGAGGAACTGAAACTGCTGCGCGCCGAGACGGCCGTGATCCGCCATCTGCCGTCGCTGCCCGCGGTGGACCTGACGCGCGCGCCGACGAGCCCGAACTGATGGCGAAGAAGAAGTCCGGGGCGGCGACCCCGGCGATAGCGGCCCTCACCGCGGCGGCGGCGGAGTTCACTGTGCACTCCTACGAGCACGACCCCGCGCACCCCTCGTACGGCCAGGAGGCCGCGGAGGCGATGGGGGTATCCCCCACGCAGGTGTTCAAGACGCTCGTCACGGACGTGGACGGAGTGCTCACGGTGGCGGTGGTCCCGGTGTCGGGATCGCTGGACCTGAAGGCCCTGGCGGTGGCCGTGGGCGCCAAGCGGGCCTCGATGGCCGAGCCGGCCCTGGCGGAGCGCACCACGGGCTACGTCCTGGGCGGCATCTCGCCGCTGGGTCAGCGCAAGCGGCTGCGGACGGTGCTCGACGCCTCGGCGACCGCCCACCCGACGATCTGTGTCTCGGCGGGCCGTCGCGGCCTGGAGGTCGAACTCCCGCCGGCGACGTTGACGGAGCTCCTGGGGGCCGTGCTGGCCCCCATCTCCCGCCCGTAGCCCGTTCGGCCCGACCCTTCGGGGTCGGGCGCCGGTGTGGTCAGGGGCGGGGCGGCTCGGGCGACGGGTCGTTGGCGTGGGCGTGCGCGGGCGGGTAGGGCGCGCCGTACCACTCGAAGTCCGGCTCGGGGTCCTTCGGCGTGAACGCGGCCGTCAGGCCCAGGTGGGCGGCCACCGCGACCATCGGCCACGCCAGCAGCACCCCGTGGGCCAGCAGCTGGAGCGGCGCGTCGAAGGGGACGCCCTTGCCCGCCTTCAGCGCGGCCGCCGCCAGGTCGGACGTGGGGCCGAGCCACAGGCCCAGCCGCCACCCCACCAGCGCGGCGAAGCAGGACCCCACCGCGAGACCGACGACGAGCGGCACGCCGCCCCGGCGCCGCCACAGGAAGGTCCCCACCCCGCTCAGCAGCCCGAATCCGGCGGCGAGCAGCAGGAAGGTGGCGTCGGACCCGATCCGGGACTCGCTCTCGGTGTCCCGCAGGAAGACGGCCTCCCCGTTGGACACGTACTGGACCCTGGGCGCGAGCCAGACCCACAACACCCCGAGCAGGACGCCCGCCACCGCCACCACGAGGGCGACGCCGGCCCCGTCTCGGACGTCGGCGGGGGTGATCCCCCCGGCGGCGTCGCGCGGCTTCTCGGGCGGGAGCGCCGGCGGGTCGAACGGGGACGGCGGCGGGGTCACGGCTTCGGTCACCCCCACATCGTGCCAGGTGCGGCGGGCACCGGCCTCAGCGGACCGCCGCACGGCGGTACGCCCAGGTGGCGACGGCGAGGGACAGCGTGCCGACCACCGCGCACACCCCGAGGTCGAGGAGGACCGCCGCCCAGTCGGGGTGCGGCTCGAAGGTGCGGGCGAAGGCCTCGACGCCGTACGTGGACGGCAGCAGGTCCCGCGCCCAGACGACGACCTCGGGCATCCGCTCGGGCGGCAGGACGCCCAGCAGCAGCGCGGCCGACATGCCGAGCTGTCCGGCCAGCGTGGCCAGTTCCTGCCGGGGGGCGAGCAGGCCCAGCGCGGCGCCGAGTCCGGCGAGCGCGGCACCGGCGAGCGGCACCACGGCGGCCAGGATCCACAGCCCCCCCATCGGCAGCCCGAACAGGAGGCAGCCGAAGAGGGCCGTGACCAGGGTTCCCGGCAGGGTGAAGGAGGCGTACGCGGCGGCCGCGCCGAGCACGACGGACGCGGGCGGCACCGGCAGGGTCGCGTAGTGGTCGAGCCCGCCGCTGGCCCGGAGCTGGCCGAAGTACTGGGCGAGCAGGTTCAACGCGACGAAGGCGACGACCAGGACGGACGAGCCGGCGACGACGGCGCGGGCCTCGGAGCCCCCGTCGACCACGCCCCGCATCAGGATCATGATCCCGACGGACTGGAAGGTCGCCACGAACAGCAGCGGGATCCGCGCCACGCGCGCCCGGGACAACTGCGCCCGGTACACGGCGGCCAGCGCCGGGAAGAAGCGGGCTCGGGGAGCCAGCACTCCGACAGCAGCGGCACTCACGACTTGACCAGCCCCTTCGATACGCGCCCGCCCAGGGCCAGGTAGACGTCCTCCAGGCTCGGCGTGGCCAGAGTGAAGTCGTCGAGCGCGGCGAAGGCGGGGCTGCCGGTCATGGCGGCGACCGCGGCGCGCGCCTCGTCGGGGCCCAGCCTGAGCACCCACCGCCTTCCCGATTCGGCGGCCCGCGGGGCCAGCGCCGCGACCTCCGGCACCTCCAGCGGCGCGGTGGTCCGCCACACCAGTTCCAGCCTGACCTCGCCGGAGACCTTGGCCTTGAGCCCGGCCGGGGTGTCGCAGGCGATGACCTTGCCCTGGTCGATGACGGCGACCCGGTCCAGCACGGTCTCGGCCTCTATGACGTTGTGGGTGACGAGCAGGACGGTGGCGCCGTGTTGGGCGCGGCGCCGGTCCACGGCGGCCCAGACGGCCCGTCGGGCGACCGGGTCCATGCCGGTGGTGGGTTCGTCGAGGACCAGGAGGGCCCGTTCGCCGACGAGGGCGGCGGCGAAGCAGGCCAGCCGGCGTTGTCCGCCGGAGAGCTTCTTCAGGGCCCGGCCGGCGATCCCGGTCAGGCCGAGTTCCTCCAGGACCTCGTCGCGTGCGGCCCGTGCGGCCCGCGCGTGGAGCCCGCGCAGCCGGCCCGTGGTCTCGGCGGCCAGGGACACCGTGAGCTCGTCCAGGGCGGTGGATTCCTGCCCGAGGTAGGCGAGCAGTCGCGAGGCGCGCTCGGGGTGGCGCACGAGGTCGTGGCCGAGCAGGGTGACGGAGCCCGCGTCGGGCTTCATGAGGCCGGTCAACTGGCGGACGAGCGTGGACTTGCCGGCGCCGTTGGGCCCGAGGAGGCCGAAGATCTCGCCGCGTCCCACGTCCAGGGAGATCCCGTCGGTGGCGCGGGTCTCGGGCAGGGCGGGCGCGCCGCGCCGGCCGCGTACGGCGGGGTACGTCTTGACCAGGTCACGCACCGCGCAAACCACGTCGGAGGCCGCTTCCGCGGCTGCTGCCGTGCCCTGTCTCGCTGATGCTGTGCCCGTACTCACGAGGGAGCAGCCTACGCGGCTCCGCCCTCACTCGGCCGCCGGGGGCGTCGGCGTCCCCGGCGGCGCGGGCACCGCGGCGGGCGGACCGGCCACGTGTTCGGCGGCCGCCCGGACGTCGATCTCCCGCCAGAAGCCGGCCCGGATGGCGTACCGGTCGTGCTCGTCGATCTGGTCGTCCTTGTGCGCGAGGAGTCCGAAGCGGGCGGCGTAGCGCAGCAGCTCACCGTCGATGCGGTGCGGGATCCGGGGGTACATGGTGGCCAGTTTCTGGAGGTGGACGCTCTCGGGGAGCCGTTCCATCCAGCGGCGCGCGAAGACCTGGCCGACCTCGAAGGGATCGCCGCCGACGGTGGTGATGTCCTCCTCGCGGTCGGCCCAGCGCTGTTCGGCGGAGGTGAGTTGGGCGAGGGTGGGCAGCGAGGCGGTCTCGGCGGGTTCCCCGAGCGGTCCGGCCCGGTCGACCCAGCCCTTGTCGGAGGACCAGCGCAGGGCGCTCCCGGCGGGGGCGGCCGACTGGCCGTTGTGGGTGGGTGCGGCGGCCCCGGGGGCGCGCAGGGCGGCGAGGTCCTTGGGCGTGGGGACGGGCCGGGCGCCTTCGGTGACGGGCGGCGGTACGGGCGCGCCGCGCTCGGCGGCGTCCGCCGCGGTGGTGGAGGCGCCGTTGCGGGCGGCCTCGGCCAGGGCCGCCTCGGGCAGCGGCGCGGAAAGGATCGCGGCGATCTCCGGGCGCGGCGCGGGGGCCGGGGAGCACAGGCCGGCGAGGTCCTTGGCGCGGACGGCCCGGGTGATCCAGGCGCGGTCCAGGACCCGGCGTTCGTCGGCCTCGGCGACGAGGTCCTCGGACTGGTTGTAGTCCCCGTCGGCGGCCTGGACGGCCCACAGGTGGACGGCGACCCCGTGTTCCTTGGCGGACATCAGACCGGGCAGCAGGTCGCCGTCCCCGGTCACCAGGACCACGTCGGAACAGGCGCGGTTGCGGGCCAGCTCGGTCAGCTCGGCGTGCATGGCCGCGTCCACGCCCTTCTGGGCCCAGCGGCCGTCGCTGCGGGTCAGCGCGCCGAGCCGGACGGTGACGCGGGGCATCACGCGCAGCCTGCGGTGTTCGGGCTGGGGCACCCGGTCGGGCGCGCCGTCGAACCAGTAGATCCGCAGCAGGGGCTGTTCGGTGTCCGCCTCCGCCCGTTCGCGCAGGCCCTGGATGAGGGCGGCGTGGTCGACGGTGATGCGGGAGCGGGAGGGCTCCCCTGCGAGAAGGCTCGCGGCGGCGCCCAGCAGATAGCCGGCGTCCACCAGGACGACGCAGCGGTCCACGCGTTCCACCCTCTTCCCTGGGGGTCCTCGATAAGTTTTCCCCGAGTCTGCCCGACCGCAAGGACGTTGACGGCCGGAACTCGATCATCGGCGTGGCGTATCTCCCGACTACCGGCGGACGGGGCACCGGCTACGCGCAGTAATGATCCAAAATGCGCGGTTTATGGTGCTGTGTGAGTGTGAAGGCGGCCCTGGCCCCTACACCCCCCACGGAGGCTTCCCATGGCCAAGAACAAGAACCGCCAGCAGCCCGCCAAGTCCCAGGAACGCTCGTCGGCGCAGGATCCGGGCAAGAGCTCGATGGAATCCACGCCCGAGCCCTCGCCGTCGGCGCCGAGTCCGATGCACATGGCCGGCAAGCGCAAGGAAAAGAAGTTCGGCCACAACTGACCCGGCCGACAGCACCGACCCGACCGACGGCCGGCACCACCCGCGGCTGATCGGTCGGACAGGACGAAGGGCGCGCCCGGTTCCCCGGGCGCGCCCTTCCTCGTCTCGTGCGCGGCGTGGCGCCGCTCGTGCGCGGCGTGGCGCCGCCGGCGGCGGCTAGCCGGCCAGGCAGGCCGGGCCGAGCAGCACCTTCAGGTCGCCGAACAGCGCCGGGTCGGGCTTGACCCGGTGCTTGTCGAGGCGGAGCACGGTGGTGGTGCGCGGCCCCTGGAGCTTGATCCGCACCTCGGTGTTGCCGTGGTGGTGGCGCAGGATCTCGCCCAGACGGGTCACCATCGGCGGGGTCACCTTGACGGTCGGGATGGTGAGGACGACGGGCGCGTTGGTGCCGGCCGAGGAGAGGTCGGGAACCATCATCTCCATCGCCACCAGCCGCGGGACGTCCTCGCGCTTGTCCAGGCGGCCCTTGACGAAGACGACCGTGTCCTCGACCAGCTGGGTGGAGACGAGCTGGTAGGTGGCCGGGAAGAACATGCACTCGATGGAGCCGGCCAGGTCCTCGACGGTGGCGATGGCCCAGGCGTTGCCCTGCTTGGTCATCTTGCGCTGGAGGCCCGAGATGATGCCGCCGATGGTGACGACCGCGCCGTCGGAGTGCTCGCCGCCGGTGAGCTGGGAGATGCCCGCGTCCGTCTTGTCGGAGAGGACGTGTTCCAGGCCGAAGAGCGGGTGGTCGGAGACGTAGAGGCCGAGCATCTCGCGCTCCTGGGCGAGCAGGTACGACTTCTCCCACTCCACGTCGGAGAACTCGACGTCGAGGCCGAAGCCCGGCTCGTCGCTCGCGCCCTCGTCACCCATCCCGCCGAAGAGGTCGAACTGTCCCTCGGCCTCCTTGCGCTTCACCGCGACCACGTTGTCGATCATCGGTTCGTGGTGGGCGACCAGGCCCTTGCGTGTGTGGCCCATCTCGTCGAAGGCGCCGGCCTTGATCAGCGACTCGACCGTCCGCTTGTTGCAGACGACGGCCTCGACCTTGTCCAGGAAGTCGGGGAAGGTCGAGTACTTCCCCTTGGCCTTCCTCGTCTTGATGATCGAGTCGACCACGTTGTTGCCGACGTTGCGGACGGCGGTGAGGCCGAAGAGGATCACGTCGTCGCCCTGGGCGGCGAAGTTCGGCTCGGACTCGTTCACGTTCGGCGGGAGCACCTTGATGCCCATGCGCCGGCACTCGTTCAGGTAGATCGCGGACTTGTCCTTGTCGTCCTTGACCGACGTGAGCAGGCCCGCCATGTACTCGGCGGGGAAGTTCGCCTTGAGGTAGGCGGTCCAGTAGGAAACCAGCCCGTACGCGGCCGAGTGCGCCTTGTTGAAGGCGTAGCCGGCGAAGGGCACCAGCACGTCCCACAGCGCCTTGATCGCCTGGTCGCTGAAGCCCTTCTTCTTGGCCCCCTCCTCGAAGATGACGAAGTTCTTCGCCAGCTCCTCGGGCTTCTTCTTGCCCATCACGCGGCGCAGGATGTCGGCCTCGCCGAGCGAGTAGCCGGCGATGATCTGCGCGGCCTTCTGCACCTGCTCCTGGTACACGATCAGGCCGTAGGTGACCGCGAGGACCTCTTCGAGGGGCCCTTCCAGCTCCGGGTGGATCGGGGTGATCTCCTGCTGCTTGTTCTTGCGCAGGGCGTAGTTCGTGTGCGAGTTCATGCCCATCGGGCCCGGCCGGTACAGGGCCGAGACGGCGGAGATGTCCTCGAAGTTGTCGGGCTTCATCAGGCGCAGCAGGGAGCGCATGGGGCCGCCGTCGAACTGGAAGACGCCGAGGGTGTCACCGCGGCCGAGCAGTTCGAAGGTCTTGGGGTCGTCGAGCGGGAGACCGAGGAGATCGATGTCGATCCCCTTGTTGGCCTTCACCATCTTGACGGCGTCGTCCATGATCGTGAGGTTGCGCAGGCCGAGGAAGTCCATCTTCAGCAGGCCGAGCGACTCGCAGCTCGGATAGTCCCACTGGGTGATGGTGACGCCGTCGGTGTGCCGTACCCAGACGGGCACGTGGTCGGTGATCGTCTCGCTGGACATGATCACGCCGGCGGCGTGCACGCCCATCTGCCGGACCAGGCCCTCGACGCCCATGGCGGTGTCGATGACCTTCTTCACGTCGGGCTCGTTCTCGTACATCCCGCGGATCTCGCCGGCCTCGCCGTAGCGCGGGTGCTTGGGGTCGAGGATGCCGGAGAGCGGGATGCCCTTGCCGAGGACGTCGGCGGGCATGGCCTTGGTGAGCCGGTCGCCCATGGCGTACGGGTAGCCGAGGACGCGGGCGGAGTCCTTGATCGCGTTCTTGGCCTTGATGGTGCCGTAGGTGCCGATCATGGCGACCTTGTCGGCGCCGTACTTCTCGGTCACGTACCGGATCACCTCGACGCGCCTGCGCTCGTCGAAGTCGATGTCGACATCGGGCATGGAGACGCGCTCGGGGTTCAGGAAGCGCTCGAAGATCAGACCGTGGGTGAGCGGGTCGAGGTCGGTGATGCCCATGGCGTACGCGACGATCGAGCCGGCCGCGGAGCCTCGTCCCGGGCCGACCGCGATGCCCTGGTTCTTGGCCCACATGATGAAGTCGGCGACCACGAGGAAGTAGCCGGGGAAGCCCATCGAGATGATCGTGTCCATCTCGTACTCGGCCTGCTTCATCCGGTCGTCCGGAATGCCCCCGGGGTAGCGGCGGTCCATGCCGCGCATGGTCTCCTCGCGGAACCAGGTGACCTCGGTGTAGCCGTCCGGGATGTCGAACTTCGGCATCAGGTTCCGGAACTGGAACATGCCCTCGGTGTCGACCTGCTCCGCGACCAGCCGGGTGTTGGCGCAGCCTTCCTGCCAGGCGTCCGAGGAGTCGATGGCGTACATCTCCTCCGTGGACTTCAGGTAGTAACCGGTGCCGTCGAAGCGGAAGCGGTCCGGGTCGGAGAGGTTCTTGCCGGTCTGGATGCACAGCAGCGCGTCGTGGGCGGTGGCCTCGGCGGCGTAGGTGTAGTGCGAGTCGTTCGTGACCAGCGGCGGGATGCCGAGCTTCTTGCCGATCTCCAGGAGTCCGTCGCGGACCCGGCGCTCGATCTCGATGCCGTGGTCCATCAGCTCCAGGAAGTACCGCTCCTTGCCGAAGATGTCCTGGTATTCGGAGGCGGCCTTGAGGGCCTCGTCGAACTGGCCGAGGCGCAGTCGGGTCTGGAGCTCGCCGGAGGGGCAGCCGGTGGAGGCGATCAGCCCCTCGGACCACTTGGAGATGGTCTCCTTGTCCATACGGGGCCACTTCGTGAGCCAGCCCTCGGCGTACGCGTCGGAGGACAGCCGGAAGAGGTTGTTCAGGCCGGTCGCGTTCGCCGCCCAGATCGTCTTGTGCGTGTATCCACCCGAACCGGACACGTCGTCGCGCTTCTGGTGCGGTTGCCCCCACTGGATCCTGCGCTTGTTGCGGCGGGACTCCGGCGCGACGTACGCCTCGATGCCGATGATCGGGGTGACCCCGGCCTTCTTCGCGGTGTGGAAGAAGTCATAGGCGCCGTGCAGGTTGCCGTGATCGGACATGGCGATGTGCGACATGCCCATCTCGTTGCACGCGTTGAACATGTCCTTCAGCCGCGCGGCACCGTCCAGCAGCGAATACTGGGTGTGGACGTGCAGGTGCGTGAACGGCGCCTTGGTCACGGTGGAGTCCTCCGGGCGGGAGTGAGGGGGGCAGCCTCGAAGTCTACGTCTCCCGAGTGACAGAAAACGGGCACCGACGGGTACGGTCATCCGTTGCAGACCCAGGGACGGTGTCCGATTCCACACCTTCCGCACGCGATCGATCCAGCGCCACCAGGAGGCACCCGCCATGGCGGTTCCCGAGACGACGAACGAGCAGCGCGCCGAGCAGATACTCGATGTGTTCGACACCGCCTTCGGTGAGCTCCTCGCCGCCGACCCCGCTGCCTTCCAGGTGAAGTTCCGCAAGATGGCGGCGTCCGCGTTCGCCTTCTACCGGGGGACGGCCTGCCTCTTCTACGCCGACCTGGAGCGCGACCGGCACGGCGGCCCGTACCTGGACGAGCGGACCGGCCGGGTGTGGATCCACGGCGATCTGCACGCCGAGAACTTCGGCACGTACATGGATTCCAACGGCCGCCTCGTCTTCAACGTCAACGACTTCGACGAGGCCTACGTCGGCCCCTTCACCTGGGACCTGAAGCGCTTCGCCGCCTCCATCGCCCTGATCGGCTACACCAAGGCGCTCAGCGACGAGCAGATCGGCGGGCTCGTGCGGATCTACGCGGCCGCCTACCGGGAGCGGATCCACGCCCTGGCCACCGGCGCCAAGCACGAGGAGGTCCCCTCCTTCACCCTGGACACCGCCGACGGCCCGCTGCTGGCCGCCCTGCGCGCCGCCCGCGCGCGGACCCGCTTCTCGCTCCTCGACTCGATGACGGAGATCCGGGACTACGAGCGCCGCTTCACGGCGGGCCCCGGCACCATCGAGCTGGACGCCGCCACCCGGTACAAGGTGCTGGCCGCCTTCGACGGGTACCTGGAGACCCTGCCGGAGGAGTCCCTGGTGCGCCCGGACTCCTACCGGGTCAAGGACGTGGTGGGGCGGCGGGGCGTAGGGATCGGCTCGGCCGGCCTGCCCTCGTACAACATCCTGCTGGAGGGGCACAGCGACGCCCTGGAGAACGACGTCGTGATCTACCTCAAGCAGGCGCAGACCCCGGCGGTCTCCCGGCACATCACCGAGCGGTCGGTGCGGGACTACTTCCAGCACGAGGGACACCGCACGGTGATCTCGCAGCGGGCCCTCCAGGCGCACGCCGACCCGTGGCTGGGCTGGACGGAGCTGAACGGCTCCGGGCAGCTGGTGGCGGAGGTCTCCCCGTACGCGGTGGACCTGGACTGGTCGGACCTGGACGATCCCGAGGAGATCGCGGCGGTGGTCGCCGACCTGGGTCGGGCCACGGCGACGATGCACGCGGCGGCGGACGAGGCGGAGAGCGGCCAGTCCCTGGTGCCCTTCTCCACGGAGCGGGCCATCGACGCGGCGATCGCCGCCGACGAGGTCGGCTTCCCGGAGCTGCTGGTCGACTTCGCCCACGCCTACGGGGCCCGGGCGCGCGCCGACCACCAGATCTTCGTCGATCTGTTCCGCAACGGCCGGATCACGTCGTAGCGGGCGGGCCGCCGGGAAACCCGGGGCCTCCGATTCACAGGGAGTCGTGAAAGACTCGCGGCGATGGACATATCAGGGGCAGGACTCCGGGGGCTGCGAGCCGCGCTGTTCAGCGCGTTCGTCGTGCTGCTCTCCGCGGGCTCGCACGTCCTCATGTCCCGGGTGCCGTTGCCGCCCGCGCTGGTGGCCGGTTCCTTCGCGGGGGTGTTCGCCCTGGCGTTCGCGCTGGCCGGCCGGGAGCGCGGCTTCGGCCCGATCGCCGGGTTGCTGGTGCCGCTGGAGCTGGCGGCCGACACCGTCTTCACCGCCGGGCAGCACCTCTGTTACGGCCCCGCGGGCGGCCCGGTCGCCGGTCCGCTGCGTGCGCTGGGCCTGGACGAACTGTGCGGGGGCACCCCGGTCGGCGGGCAGTTGGCCGGTGTGCCCGGCCCCGTGACCGATCCGGGCGCGCCGGCCGCCGCGGCGGGGGCCTGGACGCCCTGGCTGCTGCTGGGCGGGCACGTCGCGGTCGGGATGCTGGCCGCCGCGTGGCTGCGGTACGGGGAGCGGGCACTGGGCCGGCTGCTGCGGGCCGTGGCCGCCTTCGCCTTCCGGCCGCTGCTGCTGGCGGTGGCCTCGGTCTCGGCGATCGCCGGTCCGGCGCGCCGGCGGGCATGCCCGCCGCGGCCGGGCTCGGGGGCCCGTACCCGGTTCCCGGCACATTCCGTGGGGCGGAGGGGACCGCCCGTGCGCGGGACGCTCGCGAGCGTCTGACACGCGTACGGCATTCCCTCCTCTTCCACACCCCACGGAGATCACGATGAGTTCACGCAACAGCCAGGCGAACAAGGCGGCGGCCCGCGAGCGACTGCGCGTCGAGCGCGAGAAGCAGGCCAAGAAGGACAAGGCGCGCCGCCAGCTGATCGTCGCCGGCGCGGTGGTGGCCACGTTGGCCCTGGCCGGCGGCGTCGGCTACGCGGTCGTGCAGGCCAACCAGCCCGACCACTGGGAGAAGGCGGCCTCGGCGGAGCTGGTCAAGCCCAAGAACACCTCGGGCGACAACGGCACCACGGTCGTCATCGGCAAGCCCGAGGCGAAGAAGACCCTGGACCTGTACGAGGACTCGCGCTGCCCGGCGTGCGCCGCCTTCGAGCAGACCAGCGGCGAGCAGATCAAGAAGGACGTGGACGCGGGCAAGTTCAAGCTCCGCTACTTCGGTGCGACCTTCATCGACAACGCCGCCCAGGGCGAGGGTTCGAAGAACGCGCTGAGCGCGCTCGGCGCGGCGCTGAACGTCAGCCCGGACGCCTTCCTCGCGTACAAGGGGGCGCTCTACTCCAAGGAGCTGCACCCCGAGGAGACCGTCGACAGCTTCGCCAAGGACGACTACCTGATCAAGGTCGCGGACACGGTCCCGGCGCTCAAGGGCAACGCCGAGTTCAAGAAGGCCGTCGAGGACGGCACCTATGACCGGTGGGCGCTGGAGATGTCGAAGGTCTTCAACAAGTCCGAGGTGAAGGGCACGCCGACCCTGATGATGGACGGCAAGAAGATCGAGACCCCCTCGACGGCGGAGGCGTACACCGCGGCGATCGAGAAGGCCCTCGCGGGCTGACCCTCCCCGCCCCGACAACGGGCGGACGTGAACGGGCGGACGAACTCCTGGAGTTCGTCCGCCCGTTGCTTTCCCATGTCTGTACCGACGGTATACCGGTCAGTAATATGACCGCCCGTGACCAGTCATCTCTCTCCTTCCCCCGCCGCGCCAAACCCGCGCCGCCGTACGGTGGTTCTGGGCGCCGCGGCCGCGGCCGCGCTCGCACCGATCGCCACGCTGGGCCTCTCGCCCGCCCACGCGGCGGAGACCGCCCCCGCCTTCCTGCACGGCATCGCCTCCGGCGACCCGCTGCCCGACGGGGTCCTCCTGTGGACCCGCGTCACCCCTTCCCCCGAGGCCGTCCCCGGTTCCGGTCTCGGCCCGGCCACCGCCGTGGGCTGGGAGGTGGCCGAGGACCGCAACTTCACCCGGGTCGTGGCGGGCGGCGCCGTCACGGCGACCGCCGCCGCCGACCACACGGTCAAGGTGGACGTGCGCGGCCTGCGCCCGCACACCCCGTACTGGTACCGCTTCACCGCGGGGGAGACCGTCTCCGCGATCGGGCGGACCCTGACCGCCCCGCCCGTCGACGCGGCCACGCCGGGGATCCGCTTCGGCGTGGTCTCCTGCGCGAACTGGGAGTCCGGGTACTTCTCCGCGTACCGGCACCTGGCGGCCCGCACCGACCTGGACGCGGTCCTGCACCTGGGCGACTACGTGTACGAGTACGCCTCCGGGGCCTATCCCGAGGCCAAGTACGTCGTGCGCCCGCACCAGCCGCGGCACGAGATCGTCTCGTTGGCCGACTACCGGACCCGGCACGGCGCGTACAAGACCGACGTGGACCTCCAGGCGCTGCACGCGGCGCACCCCGTCGTCGCGATCTGGGACGACCACGAGTTCGCCAACGACGCCTGGTCCGGCGGCGCGGAGAACCACACGCCGGGCGCCGAGGGCGACTGGGCGGCCCGTGCGAGCGCCGCGAAGCAGGCGTACTTCGAGTGGATGCCGGTCCGTGCCTCCATAGCCGGCACCGTCTACCGGCGGCTGCGCTTCGGCAGCCTCGTCGACCTGCACCTGCTGGACCTGCGGACCTTCCGCTCGCAGCAGGTCAAGGTGGGCAGCGGCGCGGTGGACGACCCGGAGCGCACGATCACCGGGCGGGCGCAGTTGGACTGGCTGAAGTCGGGGCTGGCGAACTCGAACGCCACCTGGAAGCTGGTCGGCACCTCGGTGATGATCTCGCCGGTGGCGTTCGGTTCGCTGCCCGCGCACCTGCTCAAGCCCCTCGCGAAGCTGCTGGGGCTGCCCGAGGGCGGTCTGGCGATCAGCACGGACCAGTGGGACGGCTACACGGACGACCGCAAGGAGCTCCTGGGTCACCTGAAGGACCGCGGCATCAAGAACACGGTCTTCCTGACCGGTGACATCCACATGGCGTGGGCGAACGATGTCCCGGTGAACATGGCGACGTATCCGGGCTCGGGCACGGCGGCGACCGAGTTCGTGGTGACGTCGGTGACCTCCGACAACATCGACGACATCCTGCACGTGCCGGCGGACACCGCCTCACTGGTCGCCGAGACCGCCATCAAGGCCGCCAACTGGCACGTGAAGTGGCTGGACATGGACGCTCACGGCTACGGCGTCCTGGACGTGACGGGCGAGCGTTCACAGATGGACTACTTCGTGGTCTCGGACAAGCGCAGGCAGGACGCGCGCTCCACGTGGGCCCGCTCGTACCGCACCCTGAACGGGACGCAGAAGGTCGAGCGGGCCGACCGCCCGGTTTCCTGACATTCCATCAATTTTGCTGCTCTGGGGGGCGCTTGGTTCACACCAGGCGCCCCTTTCGCCTCTCACGCAACAAATCTTTAACCGCCGAGATCTTGCCATCCTTATGACATGCCCACGTAAGCTCGCGCCGGCGTGAGGAAGTCCCTCACCCCCCACCACGCTTCGCGAGGAGTACACGTGCGCGCTCTCGCCCGCATATCCCCCCTTCTCCGCCGCCGCATCACGGGTACGGCCCTGTTGGCCGGAACCCTGGCGTTCGCCCCGCTGACGGCCCCCACGTCCGTCGCCGCGGCACCCGCAGCCAAGACCCCGGCGCAGGCCTGCCTCGAACAGGCCGGCGGCGCCGCCGCCAACGCCCGTGTCGCGCGCCCGCGCGACCACCAGGCCGCCGACCCGAACGAGGTGACGGACGCCCAGGTCAAGGCCATGGACGCCGACCTCAAGAGAAGACTCGGCCAGTCGACCCCGCAGCAGCTCGACGGCATGCGCGCCCGGGCCGCCGCCGCCACGACCATCCCGGTCTACGTGCACGTCATCCACTCCGGTGCGACCGGAAAGCTGACCGCCGCGCAGATCAACAGCCAGCTCGCGGTCCTCAACTCGGCCTACGCCGGCCAGGGCAGCGGCAACGTCAACTCCGGCTTCCAGTTCTCCCTGGCCGGGACCGACTACACCGACAACGCGACCTGGTACAACGTCTCGGACGGCACCACCGCCGAGAAGAACATGAAGAACGCCCTGCGCAAGGGCGGCAAGAACGCCCTGAACCTCTACACCGCCAACCTCGGCGGCGGGCTCCTCGGCTGGGCCACCTTCCCCAGCTCCTACGCCTCCCAGCCCAAGATGGACGGCGTGGTCATCCTCAACAGCTCGATCCCCGGCGGCTCCTCCGCCAACTACAACCAGGGCGACACCGCCACCCACGAGGTCGGCCACTGGCTCGGCCTCTACCACACCTTCCAGGGCGGCTGCTCGGGCAGCGGCGACTCGGTCTCCGACACCCCGGCCGAGGCGAGCGCCGCGTTCGAGTGCCCGACCGGCCGCGACACCTGCGGTGCGAGCGGCGCGGACCCGATCCACAACTTCATGGACTACACGTACGACTCCTGCATGTACCAGTTCACGAGCGGCCAGGTGTCGCGCATGAAGAGCATGTGGACGGCGTACCGGGCCTGACACACGGGAAGGGGCCCGGCCGGGTGTCCGCCCGGCCGGGCCCCTTCGCGCGCACCCGCCCCTACAGCCCGTCGAGGAAGGACAGCGCGACCTTCCAGGTCTGCTCGGCGGCCTCCGCGTCGTAGTCGTCGAGATCGGGATCGGTGAACAGGTGCCCGGCGCCCGGGTAGCCGTGGACCTCCACGTCCGCCCCGGCCCGGCGCATCCCCAGGTACCAGGCGGTCAGCCAGTCGTGCGGCTCGAAGGGGTCCGGGTCCGCCACGTGCAGCTGCACCGGCAGGTCGTCCGCCGAGGCGTCGTCCTCCAGGTCGGACGTACCGTGCAGGAGCAGCAGCCCGCGGGCCTTCTCGTCGTGCAGCGCCAGGTGCTGCGCCACGGAGGCGCCGAAGGAGAAGCCCGCGTAGACCAGACCCCGGTCCGAGTAGGGGGCGGCGGCCAGGATCGCGCGCTTGAGCAGTTCGTCACGGCCGATCTCGTCCCGGTGGGCCATGCCCTCCTCGACGGTCCCGAACGTGCGCCCCTGGAACAGGTCGGGCACGTGGACCTCGTGCCCCGCCGCGCGCAGCCGGTCGGCCGCCGCGTGCACTGCGGGCCGCAGCCCGTACGTCGAATGGAAGAGCATGATGTTCATATCCCCATCGTGCCAGTTTCCCGGGTCCCCTTCAGGTTAGGTTCACGGGCATGGACATGGAGAACGTGCTGCGCCCCGTCGTGGTCATCGGCGGCGCCGTGGTCCTCACGCTGGCCTCCGGCCGGCTGCTGGACCTGCTGCTCCGCCGGGCCGACGCCCGCCACGGAGAGACCCCCCTGTGGGGGCTGCTGCGCCGGTGCGGTCCGCCCTTCCGGATCGTCCTGTGCACGGCCCTGCTGCGCGCCTCCTACCCCCAGACCAAGATCCTCGCGGATCACCGCGAGGGCGTGGGCCGGGCCCTCACCCTGGTGCTGATCGCCTCGACCGCCTGGCTGCTGATCCGGATCGCCACCGCCGCCGTCGACTCGACGTACACGCGCTACGCGGCCGGCGCCGGCGACGCCGCCCGGGTCCGCCGGGTCCGCACCCAGGTCACGCTGATCCAGCGGGTCGTGACCGCCGTGGTCGTCGTCGTGGCGATCGCCGCCATGCTGCTGACCTTCCCCGCGATGCGCGCGGTCGGCGCCTCGATGCTTGCGTCCGCGGGCGTCCTCGGCATCGTGGCCGGCATCGCCGCGCAGTCCGCGCTGGGCAACCTCTTCGCCGGCCTCCAGATCGCCTTCGGCGACACCGTCCGCATCGGGGACACCGTGGTCGTGGACAAGGAGTGGGGCACGGTCGAGGAGATCACCCTCACCTTCCTGGTGGTCCGCACCTGGGACGAGCGCCGGATCACGATGCCGGTCTCGTACTTCACCGGCAAGCCGTACGAGAACTGGTCGCGCGGCGGGGCCCAGATGACCGGCACGGTCTTCCTGCACCTGGACCACTCGGCGCCGATCCCGCTGCTGCGCGAGCAGTTGTCGGAGATCCTCAAGGACACCCCGGAGTGGGACGGGCGCGGGAGCGGCCTGGTCGTCACCGACTCCACCCCGAACACGATCCAGGTCCGGGCCACGGTCACCGCGAAGGACGCCGACGACATCTGGACCGTGCGCTGCGTGGTCCGCGAGCGCCTGATCACCTGGCTGGTGGGCCACCACCCGTACGCCCTCCCGCACGTGAACACGGCAGACGCGGTCCAGCAGCCCCCGCTCACGCCCTAAGTGGTCTGCGTCGTAAATCCTTCGGGGGTTGACGTCGGGCTTGGCGTGCGCTTGCCCGTGTCAGGTGTCGAGACCGGTGAGGTGGAGGTGGCAGGCGGTGTCGAGTGCGTCCTCGGGGGTGC
>NZ_JAPNLK010000056.1 GCF_026627505.1 Streptomyces sp. H27-H5
CCTCCCCACCGGCCTCCCCATCGGCAGTCCCGAGGACTGCCTTACCTGCGCCGGCACCCTCTACCTCGGCAGCCCGGCCTGACCGGCCCAACCCCCCTCCACGAACTTTCGCGGTGCAGCACTAGAGACGGGCGTCGACGTGCTCGTCGCCCGTTCGGTCGGCCTGTTCCTCGCGGCGGCCCTCTTCGAGATCGGCGGAGCCTGGCTGGTGTGGCAGGGCGTCCGGGAACACCGGGGCTGGGCGTGGATCGGCGCGGGCGTGATCGCCCTCGGGATCTACGGCTTCGTCGCCACCCTCCAGGAGGACGCGAACTTCGGCAGGATCCTCGCCGCGTACGGCGGGGTCTTCGTCGCCGGCTCGCTGATCTGGGGCATGGTGCTCGACGGCTACCGCCCGGACCGGGCGGACCTGATCGGCGCCTGCCTCTGCCTCGCCGGCGTGGCCGTGATCATGTACGCCCCTCGGGGCTGACCCGTACCGGCTCCACGCAGGCGCCCGTCCCGTCCGTGGAGGCGCGCGTCCGCAGGGTCCACGCGTGCCGGCGCACGGTGTCGGGCGCACCCTCGTTATTCGAGCATGTGTTCGGTTGTGGGGGTAGGCTGAGACCATGCACGCGCTTCAGGGCTCCCTCTTCGACCAGGCCGAGGACATCCGCCTCGGCCCGCTCGCGGGACTGCGCCGCACGGAGCTGGGGGCCGGCGCCTGGGTCGATCACCTGCCCGGCTGGCTGTCCGGCTCCGACGCGCTGTTCGAACGACTCGCCGCCGACGTCCCCTGGCGGGCCGAGCGACGCCGGATGTACGAACGGGACGTGGACGTACCCCGACTGCTCGCCTTCTACGGGGCCGGCGAGGCACTCCCGCACTCCGCGCTCATCGACGCCCGCACGGCGCTGACCGGCCACTACGCCGCCGAACTGGGGGAACCGTTCGTGACGGCCGGACTGTGCCTCTACCGGGACGGCAAGGACAGTGTCGCCTGGCACGGCGACCGGACCGGCCGCTCCGCCACCGAGGACACCATGGTCGCCATCGTCTCCGTGGGAGATCCGCGCGACCTGGCGTTGCGCCCGCGCGAGGGCGGCCCGACCCTGCTGCGGCTGCCGCTGGGGCACGGCGACCTCGTGGTCATGGGCGGCTCCTGCCAGCGCACCATGGAGCACGCGGTGCCCAAGTCCACCCGCGCCGTCGGCCCCCGCGTCAGCATCCAGTTCCGTACCCGAGGCGTCATGTGACGCAGGGGCCCACGCCGACCGGCGGGGCCCGGCCCGCCCGGTCGCCCGGCCCGCTCAGCCGTGCGGCCACTCGTGCGTCGTGATCAGCCGCTCCAACCCCGGCGAGGGCCCCGTGCCGAGCAGCAGACAGGCCTCCAGTCCGGCGGCGAACGACGAACGGGGCAGGCTCGTGACCCGGTCCAGCCGCGCCTTCGTGCTGATGCCGAGCAGCCCACCGTCGAGGACGTGGTGCCAGACCTCGGCGTACGGATCGGCCGGCACCGCGATCGACACCGTCGACCTGACCGGCGCCGTGCGCGGCACCCGGAAGTCCAGCCGGAGTTTGACCACGGGCCTGACCCCGCCGAAACCGGACCACGCGCACCCCACGTCCAACCCCCGGCCCGTCTCCTGCGCCCCCCGCGCGTCGAGCAGCGCGAACGCCTCGCGCAGCGCCGGCGCCGGTCCGTAGGTCCGTTCGTCCTCGTGGACGGTGATGACGAACAACGAGGGCGACGTGTCCGCGTCCGGCGCGACGCCCACCGGGAGGATCACGCAGGCGCCCGCCGCCGGCACCGTCCCGGTGAGGAACTCCTGCCGCTGCCGCTCCTCGTCGTGCGGGGCGAACGTAGGGGTCCGGATCGCCCGACGCTGCGACGGCGGTCCGTACGACCCGTGCCCGCCCGCCGCCGCGGAGGGCCGTACCTCGTGCCCCCTGTGCTGTGCCCGCTGCCGTTCCTCACGTTCCATGGCCGGCCCCCAAGGTTGTGGTCCTCCCAGACTGGCACCCCGCCCGCACCCGGGTACGGCACTCCGGCGCATTCCCCCGTCGAGGACGTGCCGCCCGCGTGCCGGGGGCGCCGCCGGTACGCGGGCGGACGTGGGCTGGCGGGTCGCCGCCGACGGGTGTCCGCTGGAGGGGTGAGCCTCCTCCCCGGGCGCCTCGTGCGCGCAGACCGCTGGTGGGCCGGACTCCCGCCCGCCGCCGGCTCCGCCGTCATGGCCGCCGGGATCCTCTCCATCGGCCTGGAACTGATCGGCCACGACTTCCTGTCGCTGGCCGCGCTCGCCGTCGCCGGGGCGCTGTGGCTCGTACTGGCCGCCGACTTCGGCCTCCGCCTGATCGCCGACCGCCGCCGCTTCCGGTCCGAGGCTTACACCCCACCCGCCCTGACGGCCGTCGCCGCCACCACCGTGCTCGGCGCCCGCCTCGCCCAGTCCGGCCTGGAGGTCGTGGCCGCAGGCCTGCTCGCCCTCGCCGCGGCGCTCTGGCCGTTCCTGCTGCACCACGTCCTGCGGCACTGGAAGCGGCGGATGCCGGGAGCGGTCTTCCTGGTCTGCGTGGCCACCCAGGGACTGGCCGTCCTCGCGGCGACGCTGTGCGTCACCCTCCACCAGGACTGGCTCGGCCGGGCGGGACTCGCCTTCTCCTGTCTGGGCGTGCTGCTGTACGGCCTGGCCCTGGCCCGCTTCGACCTCCACGAGGTGACCGGCGGGGCGGGGGACCACTGGGTGGCGGGCGGGGCGCTGTCCATCACCGCCCTCGCGGGCGCCAAGCTCACCGCCGCGCCGATCTGGACGGGGGCGGTGCACACGGGGCTGCGCACGGCCACCCTCGTCGCCCTCGGCCTCTCACTGGCCTGGTACGCCGTCCTGCTCACCGCCGAACTGCGCCGCCCGCGCCCCCGCTACGACATCCGGCGCTGGTCCACCGTCTTCCCCCTCGGCATGACGGCCACCGCCTGCCTGTCGGCCGCCGACCCGACGGGCGTGGCCTGGCTGCGCCCGGTGGGGGAGGTGCTGCTGTGGATCGCCGTGGCCGCCTGCGTGATGACCTGTGCGGCGTTCGCCCTGGACCGGCGCACCGCCGGCGCGCGCTGAGGGCGACGTACGCACCGGTCGGCGACCGGCCGACGTCCGAGCCCCTCGGCGACCGGTGCGCGGCTACGGTCCGGCGGGCCCCGGACCGGGCTCCGGACCGGGGCCCGCGCCGCGCAGACCCAGCGCGGCCACCCAGGCCAGCAGGACGAGCGCCGCCAGCAGCGCCCACCGGGAGCCGTGGTTCAGGGTCAGCAGCCCGCCGCACAGCGCCCCGCAGAGCAACGCCACCACCGAGACCACCCGGCGTACCGACGCGGGACCCCAGGGGTCGACCGCCAGCCCGGTCAACGTACGGGTGACCACGGTCGTGGTGAGGTCCGGGACGGAGAGCCGGTGGACGACGGCGTTCTGCAGGCCCATGCCGAGCGCGAGCAGTCCGACCAGGAGCAGTTGCCCGCCGCCGGTCACCGACACGGCGAACGCCCCCGCCACCAACACCGCCTGTACCGCCACCAGCGGCCCGAACAGTCCCTTCCCGCCCCCGGCCCCGGACCGGCGCAACCGTCCGGCGGCCCACGCCCCCAGCAGGAACGCGGCGAGGGCCAGGACCGACGCGGCGCCGGACAGCTCCCGGTCACCGGCCAGGGCGAAGCCGAGCAGGGCCACGTTCCCCGTCATGTTGGCGACGAACACGTGGTCGAGACCGAGGTAACTCACGGCGTCCACCAGACCGCTCACGAAGGTCAACACGACCAGCAGCGGCGGCACCAGCCCGTGTGGCCGGGCGGCTGCGCCGCCACCGCCCCCCGCCGGAGGGAACACCGGAGGGAACAGTCGGTCCGCGAACGCCCGCAGGATCCCGCCCCGGTCGTTCCCCGCGTGGTCGGATCCCATCCGGTGCCCCCATGAGGCGCAGTGGCCGATGACGTCCGGCGGACGAAGCCCGAACACGTGCCGGAAACGGTACCGATCACCGGGGCGCCGAAGGCGAAACGACGCGGCTCGCGTTCCTGTGGCGCGCCCGCGCACCGCTCAGTAGGGTCCCTGCATGGCCTACACGTTTCAGGTGACCGTCGACTCGACCGACCCGCACCCGCTCGCCGACTGGTGGGCTGACGCCCTCGGATGGGAAGTGGAGCCCAGTGACGAGGCGTTCATCCGCAGCATGATCGAGGCCGGACACGCCACCGACGAGGACACCACCACCCACCGCGGCGTCCTCGTCTGGAAGGCGGGGGCCGGGATCCGCCACCCGGACGGGCTGGAGGTCGCGCCCCGGATCCTCTTCCAGCTCGTACCCGAGGCCAAGACGGTCAAGAACCGCGTCCACTTGGACGTGCGCACCGGTCCCGACCACGAGGCCGTGGTCGAGCGTCTCGTCGCCAAGGGCGCCAAGCGCCTCCACGAAGGCCGCCAGGGGCCGAGCGTCTGGACCACCCTCCTCGACCCGCAGGGCAACGAGCTCTGCATCTCGCGATAGCCTGCGGAACCCGCACGCCACCGAGGAACCCCTGATCAGCCCGGGTATCCGGCCATAATTGACTATCGGCGCACGTCTCCCGCACGAGAGAATGCGGCATCTCGAACCGGGAGGAACCCCATGAGCCAGGACCACCTGACTCTTCACGCACTGCTGCCCGCCCAGGATCTCGCCGCGGCCATCGACGCCGGGTACGTGACGCGCAAGTCGCACCCCGAACTGCCGCTGTCCATCTACACGTACACGCGCACCGCGCAGTACGAGCAGGTCTGGAACCAGGTCACCAGGCGTTGCCGCGGTCTCGTCGCCGACGACACCACCGGGCGGATCGTCGCCCTGCCGCTGCCGAAGTTCTTCAACGTCGGCGAGCACGAGTCCGGCCAACCGTACGCCCCCGCACTGCCCGACGAGCCGTTCGAGGTCTACGACAAGGTCGACGGCAGCCTCGCCGTGGTCTTCCACTACGCCGACCGGTGGCGGGTCGCGTCCAAGGGTTCCTTCATCAGCACCCAGGCCACCTGGGCGCAGCGCCGGCTCGACGGCCTGGACACCTCGGCGCTCGTGCCGGGCGTCACCTACCTCGCCGAGATCCTGTACCCGCAGAACCGGATCGTCGTCGACTACGGCGAACGCCGCGACCTGGTGCTCCTCGCCGCGTTCGGCGCGGACGGCACCGAGGTGCCGCTCGCCGAGGCCGCCGCGCACTGGGCGCCCGTCGGCGCCGTCGTCAAGGTGTGGCCCGCCATGCCCCTGGCCGAACTCGTCGCGCTGACCGAGGCCAACACCCTCCTCGGAGGCGGCACGTCCACCGGCACCGACGCCGAGGGGTACGTGCTGCGCTTCGCGTCGGGCGTCCGGGCCAAGGCCAAGATCGCCGAGTACGTGCGCCTGCACAGGGTGCTCACCGGCGTCAACGAGCGGGACATCTGGCGCAGCCACGGCGTGCAGCGCTTCGCCGGCCTGCCCGCGAAGGAGCTGGCCCAGGGCCTGCAGTGCACCGTCGCCGACCTCCAGGCCTGGGGCGGCAAGCCGCTCGACGCGCTGTTGGCGCAAGTCCCGGACGAGTTCGACGCCTGGGTCCGCAAGGTCATCGACCGGCTGGAGGCGGCCGCGGCGGAGCGCGAGCGCACCATCGACGAGGCTTTCGCCGGCCTGGCGCACCTGGCCGCCGACCGGGGCGCCTTCGCGCGCGCCGCCAAGCAGCTGCCCGCCGGCATCCTGCGCTCCACCATGTTCCTGCGGCTCGACGGGAAGTCGACCGAACTCGTCACCTGGCGTTCCCTGCGGCCGGATACCTCCGTCCCCTTCCTGACGGACGAGGAGAACGCGCCCAGGCCCGGGGACGGCGCGAAGACGGTGCCCGCGCAGGTCAGGTCGGCCGCGGCGGGCAGGCCGGTCACCCCGGTCGCCGCGCGTGCGGCCACCGCGCCGTCGGCGACCGCCTCGTCGGCCGCCCGCCCCTCCGCCACCGGTCCCTCGGCCACCCGGCCGTCGGCCGACGAGCCCGGTATGGCGACGGGCGAACCCCCGGCGGCTGACGCGCCGCCCGTGCGTCCCCTGCCCGTGGTCCACGTCATGACGGGCCTGCCCGCCTCCGGCAAGACCACCGCCGCACGCGCCCTGCAAGCCGAGTCCGGCGGCCGGATGCGACGCGTCAACCTGGACGACCTCCGGGGCATGCTCGACGGGCACGACCACGGGCGCGGCCACTCGTACAAGCACGAGCAGACCGTTCTGGAGATCCAGGACGCGGCGCTGCGCGCGGCGGTCGAGGGGGGCTTCGACGTCGTCGTGGACAACACCCACCTCACCCCGAACATCCCCAAGCGGCTCAAGGCGGCCGTCGGCGGGCGCGCCACCTTCGTCGTCCACGACTTCACCGACGTGCCGCTGGAGGAGTGCCTGCGTCGGGACGCCGCCCGCGAGCGACAGGTCGGCGAGGAGATCATCCGGATCCTGGCCGACAAGCACGCCAAGTCCCGCAAGGGCGGCTGGAAGCTCACCGCCGAGTGGCTGAACGACCAGCCCCCCGTCGAGCCGTACGTCGCCGACCCGTCGCTGCCCTCCGCCGTGATGTGCGACATAGACGGGACGCTCGCCCTGATCGGCGATCGGGGACCGTACGACTTCACGCGCTGCGAACTCGACCGGCTCAACGACTCCGTGCGGGGCGCGCTCGACGCCTTCCGGCGGGCCCACGGGGACGTCATCGTGCTGCTGTCCGGACGCGGCGAGGAACACCGCCCGCAGACGGAGTCCTGGCTGCGGCGCCACCAGGTGCCGTACGACGAGCTGTGGATGCGCGCGGCCGGCGACACCCGCCGCGACGACGTCGTCAAGGCCGAGCTGTTCGACGCGCACGTGCGCCACCGCTACGCGGTACGCGTCTCGCTCGACGACCGGGACCGGGTGGTCGCGGTCTGGCGCCGGATGGGCCTGCCCACCTGGCAGGTCAACTACGGCGATTTCTGACGGAGGGCAGCCACCGTGACCGCGACCGGCACCGTGTTGATCGTCGACGGGGCGAACGTCGTCGGGTCCGTCCCGGACGGCTGGTGGCGCGACCGTCGGGGCGCCGCCGAGCGGCTGCGGGACCGGCTCGCGGAACGGGACGCCGGCGAGGAGATCGTCCTGGTCGTCGAAGGAGCCACCCGGGGCGTCGAGTCCGTGCCGGGCGTACGCGTGGACTCCGCGCCCGGGAGCGGCGACGACCGGATCGTGGAACTCGTCGCGGCCCACGCGGGGCGCGACCGCGTCGTGGTCACGGCCGACCGGGAACTGCGCTCGCGCGTCGAGGCGTACGGCGCGCGCTGCGCGGGACCACGCACCGTACGCCCCGCGGACTGATCCGGACCGCCCGTACGACGGCCGAGGGTCCGGCCCCCCGTGAGCGGGGGACCGGACCCTCGGCCGTCAGGGCGTGGGAGCCACCGATCAGTTGCGGCACCACTTCACGGGGGAGAGGTTGTCGACGTAGCGGGCGGAGACCCAGCGGTCCTTGCGGTCCTTGTGGTTCATCCGCTCGGTGCGGTCCTCGTCCTCGTTCATGCCGTCGTTGCCGTTCTCACGGTCCCGGTCGGCCAGCAGGTACCAGATGTTGTTCCCGTCGACCCGCTCGCCGCGGGTCTTGCACTCCAGGGCGAGCTTCTGGTGCGGCTGGACCTTGCCCAGCACGTACGCGCGGGTGCTCGGCTTGCTGCGGACCTTCAGCGGGCCGCGCGAGACGACCTTGCCCCGGACGTGGCGCGGACGGTCGTAGTCACCGTCGTAGTCGTCGTCACCGTCGAGGATCACCTTCTCGTGCCCCGACATGTCGTCCATCGGGCCCTCGTCGGCGATGGCGGTGCCCGCGCCGACCAGGCCGAGCACCAGGCCTCCGGTGGCGAGAGCGAGGATGGTCCTGGTGGGCTTCAGCATGAGCCGGCTCCTCTGCAAAGACATCCGCCCGACCGCGACGAGCAGGCCGGGCGGCAACCTGGCGGTTGCCACGGACGACTATGACCACGCGGCGCCCCCGGACTCCGGCGACGCACCGCCGTTTAGCCCGAAATGCCCAATGTGCCGCCCAGGTCGCGCCGGACCGCCTGCCGGCCCGGTCCGCCGCCCGACGGCCGCCGGGATGCGCGGCACGGCCCGCGGATCCAGAGTGGGACGCATGGGAATCGAAGACTACGGCGGCGGCCCCGGCGCCGAGCAGACCGGTGTCATGGTGGTGACGACCAACGACGTGCCCGGCTACCGGGTGGAGCGGGTCATCGGTGAGGTCTTCGGCCTCACCGTGCGCTCCCGACACCTGGGCAGCCAGATCGGCGCGGGCCTGAAGTCCATGATCGGGGGAGAGCTCAAGGGGCTGACCAGGACCCTGGTGGAGACCCGCAACCAGGCGATGGAGCGGCTCATCGAACAGGCGAAGGCGCGCGGCGGCAACGCCGTGCTGATGATGCGGTTCGACGTGACCGAGGCCGCCGACGTCGGCACCGAGGTGTGCGCGTACGGCACGGCCGTCGTCCTGGTACCCGCCGGCTGAACCGGCGGCGCACGTAAGTCCAGGACGGGGCCCCGCTTTGTCCATGGGCCTTCCCCGCCCGGGTCCGCAAGCTGTCAGGACAGTGAGCGGACCGCAGGCTCCGGAGCCGTGCGGTCTTCCGCGAGGAAGCGCCGACTCCCGGAGGCCCGATGCGCACCCCCCTCTGGCCGGCCGCGGCAGCGGTCGCCGGTCTCATCGCCACCCTCGTCGTCACCCCACCCGTGTCGGCCGCCCCGCGGGCCGCGCCCGTGACCATCACCTCACCCGAGCTGGCCGTCAGGGTGGACCCCGCCTTCCCTCGCGTCGTCGACTACACCCGGCGCGCCACGGGGGACGCGCTGAACGGCAACGAGGACCCGATCACCACCCTCCTCGTCAACGGGACCGCGTACACCCCCACCGTCACCTCGACGCCCTCCGGCTCCGCCGTGGACTACGTCCTGACCTTCTCCGGAGTCACCGTCAGATCCCGTTTGTCGGTGGCCGGTTCGATCGTCGAGTTCCGGGTCACCGCGATCGAGGACACCGCAGACCTGCGCGTACGCACCCTCGCCATCCCCGACCACAACCTCGTCAGTGTCCGGAGCGACCAGCCGGGTGCCGCCCTGGCCACGGCCGTCATGCACACCGCGACCACCGGAACCGGGGACACCTTCACCCCGATCACCGCCTCCACCTCCGCGGACCCCGCCGCGACCACCGTGATGTACGGCCTGGTCAACACCGGCAGGCTGGCCGCCGCCATCGACTCGAACTCCCTCTACGACCAGCCCTCGGGCGGCACCGCCCGCGAGAACGGGCGCATCGCCCGACAGATCGTCGCCAAGGGCTCCCACCGGCGCGCCGGTCTGTGGAGCGGCGCCTGGCTCCACCGGGCCGCCGGCGCCGCCGAGTCCGAGACCGAGCCGCTCCCGTACGCCCGGGTCGCGGTCACCGCCGACCGCAACGCCGACTCCGTCGTCGACTGGCAGGACGCCGCCGTCGCCCACCGCGACATCTGGACCCCGCCGACCGGCTGGCAGGACACCGCGAACCGGGTCGTCCAGCGCATCCCCTTCAACTTCGCCTCCCAGGCCACCCACCCCTTCGCCCAGACCCTCGACGAGACCAAACGGGTCAACCTGGCCACGGACGGACTCGGCCAGTTCGTCCTGCTCAAGGGGTACGCCTCCGAAGGCCACGACTCGGCGCACATGGACTACGCGAACATCGGCTCCAAGCAGGGCGGCGCCGTCGACCTGAACACCCTCACCACCGCCGGCCACGCCTACAACGCCGACTTCGGGGTGCACGTCAACGCCACCGAGGAGTACCCGGTCTCCGCCACTTTCGACCCGGCCCGCCAGACCGGCGGCCTCGGCTGGGACTGGCTCGACCAGTCGTACTACGTGGACACCCGCCGGGACGGCCAGTCCGGGCAGCGCCTCAAGCGGCTCCGGGACCTCAAGGCGGCCGCTCCCGGTCTGGACTTCCTCTACGTCGACGTCTGGTACGGCGACGGCTACGTCTCCCGCGCGCTCCAGCGCGAGATCGGCTCCCTCGGCTTCCAACTGGCCACGGAGTTCCCCCAGACCCTCACCGAACAGTCCCTGTGGCACCACTGGGCGGCCGACGTCGACTACGGCGGCACCGACCTGAAGGGCGTCAACTCGACCATCGCCCGCTTCATCGCCAACCACGCCAAGGACGACTGGATCGCCCGCCACCCGCTGCTCGGCGGCGCCGAGGTCACCGCGTACGAGGGCTGGCAGGGCAAGACCGACTTCACGGCGTTCCTCAGGACCACCTTCGCCACCAACCTGCCGACGAAGTACCTCCAGCGGTCGCCGATCGTGAAGTGGACCGCCGACACCGTCACCCTCGCCGACGGCACCACCGTCACCGGGGCGGGCGGCACCCGCACCATCACCACCGACGGCCGGACCGTGCTGCGCGGGTCGAACTTCCTGCTCCCGCGCGACGGCAAGCTGTACCACTGGAACGACACGGGCGGCGCCACCACCTGGACCCTCCCCGCCGGCTGGACGGCGCCCAGACTGTACCGACTGACCGACACCGGACGGCAGTTCGTGGCAGACCTGCCCGTCACCGCGGGCCGGATCACCCTCGACGCCGCCGCGAGGACCGCGTACGTCGTCACCGACGGCCCCGCCCCGGCCCAGGCCGACCCGCAGTGGGGCGAGGGCACTCCCGTCAAGGACCCCTCCTTCCACTCCGGCGACCTGACCGCCTGGAGCGTCACCGGGACCGGCGCCACCGTCACCCGCAACGCCCGGGGGCAGCACGAGTTGACCATGGCCGCCGGGACCTCGCCCGCCGTCTCCCAACGACTCACCGGTCTCACCCCCGGCACGTACGCGGCCTCCGTGTGGGTCACCACCCCGACCGGCCGGGCCGCCACCCTCGCCGTCACCCCGACCGGCGGCGCCGCGGCCTCCGTGTACGCCGACTCCTCACCGCTGACCGACAACCTCGGCGGCAGCGACAAGAACGGCACCACCTCACAGCGGATGAAGGTGCTCTTCGACGTCCCCGCCGGCCGGGACTCGGCCACCCTCACCCTCTCGGCGGCCACCGGACCCGGCACGGTCGTGCTCGACGACGTGCGCGTGGTCCGCTCCGCCCGCACGCCGCTCGGCGGCCACTGGTTCGCGGAGGACTTCGAGCACGTCGACGCGGGCTGGGGCCCCTTCGCCTTCGGCGGCGCGGGCGGCTCGGCCGCGGATCCCCGCACCCACATCGCGCAGCGCAATGCCCCTTACACGCAAGCCGGTTGGAACGGGAAGCTGGTCGACGACGTGATCGGCGGACAGAACTCCCTCAAGTCGCACGAGGAGCGGCCCGGCCTGGTGTACCGCACCCTCCCGCAGACGCTGCGGCTGACCGCGGGCCGTTCCTACCGGGTCGACTTCCGCTACGAGAACGGGTTCACCGGCGACTACCGGTTCGTCGTCGGCTCCGGCGCGACGGAGAGCGCCACCGCCCTCGGTCAGGCCCGCACCGCCACCACCTTCACCAGGACCTTCACCGCCGGGGCCGACGCCTGGTTCGGCGTACGGAAGGTCACCGCCGAGGACTCCCACGACCAGGCCGACCTCATCCTCGACGACCTCACCGTCGACGACCTCGGTCCGGGCTCCGGCGGCGAACTGCTCGTGCCTCAGGGCCGGATGAGGGTCGAGGCGGTCGACAGCCAGGAGACCGCCGCCGAGAACGGCGCGGCCGCCAACGTCCTCGACGGCGACGCCTCCACCCTCTGGCACACCCGCTGGTACGCCGGCGCCGCGCCGATGCCGCACGAGATCACCCTTGACCTGGGCGCCGCCTACAACGTGTCGGCCCTGCACGCCCTGCCCCGGCAGACGCAGAGCAACGGCCGGATCGCCGACTTCCAGGTGTTCACCTCGATCGACGGGGTGAACTGGGGCGCGGCGGCCGCCTCCGGGACCTTCCCGGACGGCGCCGCGCGGCAGGACGTCACCTTCGCCCCCCGAACGGCCCGCCACGTCAGGCTCCGGGCGACGCGGGAGGTGAACGGCAACCCGTGGACCTCGATGGCGGAACTCGACGTCGGCTACCGGCCCTGAGGGTCGGGCGGCGGCTGCCGCCGCTGAAGTGACTGCCGGCCGCGGAACCGGACCGGAGCCATGCCCACCCGGCGGCTGAAGAGCCGGCTGAAGTACGCGGGGTCCTCGTAGCCGACCCGCCGGGCGATCCCGGCCACCGGCAGGTCGGTACGGGCCAGCAGTTCCTTCGCCCGGCTCAGCCGGATCCCCAGGAGGTACTCCTTGACCCCCTCGCCGGTGGCACGCCGCACCGCCCCGCGCAGCTCCGCCAGCGTGATCCCGAGCCGCGCCGCGTGCTCCGCCACCGAGATCGGCAACAGCGCGTCCCGGGCCAGCGCGTCCATCACCGCGTCCCCGTGCCGGGACACCTCGGCGCGGGCGTAGCGCAGGGCCACCAGCAGGGCGTGCACCCCGGCGGCGGCCTCCACCTCCAGCAGCGGGCCGCCCTGCCGGGCCGCCCGAACGATCCCGTCGACCACGTGCCGTACCCCGGCCGTGTCGCTCAGCGGCACGACCGGCCGGTCCGGGGTGACGTAGCCCAGGTCCGTGTACGCCTCCACGCCACGACCTGCGAAGTCCACGAAGCACTCGTCCCAGCCGCCGTCGCCCGGATCGGGCCCGTAGTGGTGCTCGACCCCCGGTACCAGCCACAGCAGCGCCGGCGCGGTCACGGGCTGCGGCGGCCGGCCGGCATGACCGAACCAGCCCCGGCCGCGACTGACCACCACCGCCACGTGGTGGTCCAACACCCGCGGGCCCACGACCGGCAGCGCCCCCTCCTGCACTCCCACGCCGAGGCAGACGAGGCCCAGCCGGCGGTGGTTGGCGGTCGGAGACAGGTAACGCATCCAACTGCTGTACGGGGGGCCGCTGTACGAGGAACCGCTGTACGGGAGCGTCGACATCTGCGGATTGTGATCCACCCGGCCGGGAGCCTCAAGCCCGCACGCCCCTCACGGAGCGGCCGGCCGGGGCCTCGGCCGGCCCCGGAGCCGCCGCCCTCACGGCTCCCGGCGGGCGCAGCCCCAGCGCCAGCCCGGCGACCACCACCGCCAGGCCCACCCATACCGCGGGCCCGGGAACCGCCCCGCCCGTCGCCACCCCGACCCCCGCGGCCGCGATCGGCGCGACCCCCGTCAGCAGCCCGGCGCGGCCGGAACCCACCGCGGCCACCGTGCGGTACCAGAGCAGGAACGCCACGGCGGTCACCATGACGGCCAGGTGCCCGACGGCCGCCCACTGGGACGGACCCAGTTCCACCAGCTCGGCGGGGTGCTCCACGAGCACGGCGAGACCCGCCGACATCAGCGCCCCCATCCACACGGCGTGCACGGAGACACCCCACGCGCCGAGGCGCCCCAGGACCGGCACCGCCAGCAGCGTGAACCCCGCCTCGCAGCCCAGCGCGAGCGCCGCCCAGCCCACCCCGGCGGCGTCGCTCCGCCCCGTTCCCTCCACCAACACGGCCCCGGCGACGACGACCGGCGCGGCCGTCACCACCCGACGGCTGGGCCGGCCGCCCTCCAACAGCGGCCCGACCAGGCCCATGACGATCGGTACGGCGGCCACGGCGACGGCGATCACGGCCGGTTCGGCATGCGCGACCCCGCGGACGACTGCCACGTTGAACAGCACCAGCCCGGTGGCCGCGACCCCGCCGAGCCACAGCCACTCCCGCCCCCGGGGACGCGCGATCGGGATCCGGGAGACCCGGGCGAGGGTGAACAGGATCAGGGCGGCAGCCGTGTACCGGACCGCCTGGGTGGCGAACAGCGGGGCGTCGACGAGGGCGCGGGAGACGGACACGCTGCTGCCGACCAGCACCATGCCGGCGATGCCGGGGGCGAGGTCGCGCAGCGGTGCCGCGGGAGCGGAAGGGTTCATGCCGCTCAGCCTCTGGCAGGCTTGGACCCGTGAGCAGTGCCAATGAAGGCCACATTCAGGGGTCCAAAGCCGAGGGCTCGGACTTCCTGCTGCTCGACATCGATCAAGCACCTCCCGGCGGCCGCACCGAATGGCTCACGGCCCGCATCCGCGCCGCCATCGACGACGGCACCCTGCCGGTGGGCAGCAGACTCCCGGCGGGCCGGGTCCTCGCGGCGGAACTGCGGGTGTCCCGGGGGCTGGTCACCGAGGTCTACCAGCGGCTCGCGGACGCCGGACAGGTCGTCGGCCGGGGCCGGGCGGGCACGATCGTGGTGGCGGCCCCCCTCACGGCGCCACCACGCAGACCCACCCCCGCCCCCACCCCCATGCCCACGCACCACACGCCCACGCCCGCGAGCGCCTCGACGGTCGCCGATGCATCAGGGGCGGCGTCGACCTCCCCGTTCCCCGCCCCGACGACCGGGACCGCGCTCGTGGACGCGCTGCGCGCCGTGCCCTGCCGGATCGACCTGTCACCGGGGGTGCCGGACCTGGCCGCGTTCCCGCGCACGGCCTGGCTCCAGGCCGAACGCCGCGTCCTCGCGGAACTCACCCCAAGCGACTTCGGCTACGGGAGCCCGCAGGGCGCGCCCGCGCTGCGCGAGGCGGTGGCGGGTTGGCTCGCGCGCAACCGCGGGATCCGCGCCGACCCCGCCGAGCTGATCGTCGTCGCCGGCGTGGCCCAGGCCCTGGGACTGCTGGCCGGAGTGCTCCGCGCGGAGGGAGTGCACCGGGTGGCGGTCGAGGACCCCGGCTCGCTCGGGGCCCGGCAACAACTGGAGTACGGGCGGATGGAGACGGTGCCCGTACCGGTGGACGGGGCCGGACTGGACGTGGCCCGACTCCGCGCGAGTGGAGCCCGGGCGGTGCTGCTGACCCCCGCGCACCAGTTCCCGACCGGGGTTGTGCTCGACGGTGAACGCCGCCGCGAACTGCTGGCCTGGGCGGCCGCCGGGGGAGTGGTCATCGAGGACGACTACGACGCCGAACACCGCTACGACCGCGCCCCGGTACCCGCCCTGCGGGCCCTCCTGCCGGAGGCCGTCTGCTACGCGGGAAGCGTCTCGAAACTGCTCGCGCCTGCGCTCCGCCTGGGCTGGCTGCTCGTTCCCCCGCGGCTGCGCGACGCACTGGTCGAAGCGAAGCGCTACGCGGACCTCGGCAATCCCGTCCTGCCCCAACTCGTGCTGGCCCGCCTGATGGCCTCCGGCGAACTGGAACGTCACCTGCGCCACGTCCGGCGCCGACACCGCCGCCGTCGGGACGCGATGCTGCGCGCGGTCGCCACCGAGTTGCCCGGCGCCCGCGTCCACGGCGCGGCCGCCGGCCTGCACCTCATGGTCACCTTCGACGGCGCCGCGTTCGACGACACCGCCCTCGCGACGGCCGCCCTGGGCCTGGGCGTCAAAGCGCACCCGCTGTCCTGGCACCGACTCGCCCCGGGTCCGCCGGGCCTGATCCTCGGTTACGCGGCCGGTCCGATCGGCGACGTCGAGGAAGGCGTCGCGCTCCTGGGCGAGGCGCTGCGCCGCCTCCGGTGAGCCGGGCCCGGCCATCTCCGGCAATGATCCTCGGCGTTGACAGACGCGCGCCGCGTGCGTGTAATGGGGAACGGTGTCGCGTGGCGCCGGCCACAGAGCAGTGGGCCGGCCGGCAGTCGGGCGAACACCCTTCACTCAGGGGACACTCCATGAGTTCGCACTCCGCGCTCCGCATCTGACGCCGAGCAGCCCGAGGCGGCGTCGCTCCCGCGCGTCCCGCCTCGCGGTCCGTTCCACGTGGCCTCCCGCCACCCCTTCACGCCGCATGCCGCACGCCGGACACACCCCTCCGGCGCCGCGACGCGTGCCTCCACCCACGTTCCGGAGACAGACATCCGCATGCCCACACCGTTCAACCGATCCGTCATCGAGGAGTTCCGCGCCCACCACGGCAAGGTCGGCGGCCCCTTCGAAGGGGCGGACCTGCTGCTGCTGACCACCACCGGAGCCCGTACCGGGACCGAGCGGACCACCCCGCTCGGATACGTCCGCCACGACGACGCCCTGCTGCTCGTCGCCTCCGACCTGGGCGGCCCCCGCCACCCCGACTGGTACCACAACCTGCTCGCCCACCCCGTGGTCCGCGTGGAACTCGGGACCGAGAGCTTCGAGGCCCTCGCCGTCCCCGCCGAGGAACCCCGGCGCGCGGAACTGTTCGCGTACGTGGAGAGCAGGTCCCCCGGGTACGCCGACCACCAGGCCCGCACCACCCGGATCCTGCCCGTCGTCGAGCTGCGGCGCGCCGACCCCGACGGCTGGGAGCCGCCGCGCGAGATCGCGACCCTGGCCGACAAACTGCTGGAGACGCACACCTGGCTGCGGGCGCAGCTCCGACACGTCGGCGCCGAGGTCGACGCCCACTTCCTCGCACGGGCCGCGCACTCGGGTCCCGGGGATCCGCCGCCCCCGTCGCTCGGGCTCCAGATCCGACAGCGCTGCCTGGCCTTCTGCCGGTCCCTGGAGTTCCACCACACCACCGAGGACGCGCACCTGTTCCCCGGGATGGCCGTCCACCACCCCGCCCTGTCCGACGTGTTCGACCGGCTCCGCGCGGAGCACCGTACGGTCGCACGTCTCCAGGGCGCGCTGGTCGCCCTGTTGGGCGATCTCGCCGTCGCCGAACCGGAGCGGTTCCGCGGCGAGCTGCGGCGGATGTCGGACGCGCTGAACGCGCACCTCGACCACGAAGAGGAGGTGCTGCTGCCGCTGTTGGCCGACGTCCCCTGGCCCCCGGGACCGCCCGGCGGAGCCTGACGGCGGGCCCCGGAACCGGCGGACGGAGAACACCTCACGGCACACGCGGAAAAGTTTTTCGGGAACGGCGGCAACCTCCGGGACGGTCGCGCGTCGTGCGGGGGTGAAGGGCGTGGTTCCACGTCCTCGTCCCGACCGCACGACCGTGGAGTACCACCGTGAAGAACCTGAAGCGCGTCACCCTGTCCGCCCGCCGGGCGGCGACCGTCACCGCGGTCGCCGCCGGGGTGGCCGTCGCGTTGGGCGGGCCGGCCTTCGCCGCGCAGGGCGGGTCGAGTGCCGCCCCGGCGCCCGCCGTCAGCGCGATACCGTCCGCGTCGCCGACCGCCCCGACGAGCGCCAGGCCCACCGCCCGGCCCAGCACCCCTCCGACCGCGACGCCGTCCGTCCCGGGCGCCACGCCGCCCTCTGCCTCGCCCTCCCCCTCGACGAGCGCCAAGCCGAGCCCCCGCCCGACCAGCCCGGGCGGGACCCCGCCCTCCGCCTCGCCGAGCGCCGCCCCGGCCGCCCCCGGTTCCTCGCCCTCGCCCGACGGGGCCGAGCTCGCGCATACTGGCTCCTCTTCGACCAACGTGGCGCTGGGCGCCGGAGCCGTCGGCCTCATGGCCGCCGGAGCCGGCGCCCTGTACGCCGTACGGCGCCGCGCCGCCAACTGAGGACTCCCGTGCTCCACCTCGCACCAACCGTCGGCCCCCTCACGCCCGGCTTCGGCCGGGCGTGGCGGGGCCTGTGGGCGTTGTTGCTCCGCCGCGACCGGCCCGCCCCCGAGGCGCCCGAGCGCGGGTACGCGTACACCGACGCCCGGGACACCACCGGGTACGGCGACGCCCCGACCCCGCCCACCGTCAGTGAGCTGTACCACGCGCACCGGCTGCGCATGGTCCGCCTCGCGGTGCTCCTCGTCGACGACCTGGCCACCGCCGAGGACGTGGTGCAGGACGCCTTCACCGCCCTCTACCGTCGGCACGGAGAGGAGATCAAGGAGGTGGACAACGCGCTCGGCTACCTGCGCACCGCCGTCGTGAACACCTCCCGCTCCGTGCTGCGCCGCCGACGCACCGCCCGCGCCTGGAACCCGCCCGTGACGGCCGACATGCCGTCCGCCGAGGCCGCCGTCGTCCTCGACGAATCGCACCGCGAGGTACTCGCCGCGCTCGGGCGACTGACCCCGCGCCGACGGCAGGTCCTGGTGCTGCGCTACTGGGCGGACCTCAGCGAGGCGGAGATCGCCACCACCCTCGGGATCAGCCGGGGCGCGGTGAAATCGAACGCGAGCCGCGCCCTGGACGCGCTGGAACGGATTCTGGAGGGACGGGTATGACGCACGACGCCGACGAACGCCAGGTCGAACGGCGGCTGCGGCAGGCCCTGGCCGCGCGAGCCGACGAGGTGACCGTCGTGGCGCTGCGCCCCGCCGCCCCTCCCGGCCCCCACCTGCGACGGCTCGCGCCGACCACGGCGTGGCTGCGACGACTGTCGTGGTCCGTCGCCGGCCTGGCGGCCGCCGCCGCGGCGGTGACCGCGTACGTCCTGCTCACCCCGGACACCGCCCCGCCGCGTCCGGTCCCGCCGGCCGCGCCGCCCGAGTTCACCCCGTCGCCGTCGCAGCAGTCGCCCAGCCCCACCCCGCCCCGGACGCCCGGTCCGACCGGAGGCAGCGCGGAGCCTCCCGTGTCGCGCCCCCCCTCCCCCGCCGCGAGCCGGTCGGGAGCCTCCAGGGCGACCCCGAGCGGCCCGACGGGCTCCCCGCGGCCCCCGTCCCGGTCGCCCTCGGCGCCCCCGCCGACGCCGTCCCCCTCCGCCCCGCCCTCGTCCGCCCCTTTCCCCTCCGCCGGCCCGAGCCGGGGCAACTAGGACATTGCCCTGCACCGGGGCCCTGAACGACAAGACCCGGGGGAGACGGCCTGTGCCGTCTCCCCCGGGTCTTGTCGTTCAGGTACCGGGCGTTACGCGGAGACCGTGCGGATGTTCTCCACCGCCGCGACCAGCGAGGCGAGTTCCGGGTTGCGTGCCGCTTCGTCGAGGGCCTCGCGCAGGGCGGTGTCGTTCGTCGGTCGGGCCGCCGTCAGCAGGCTCAGGCCGGCTTCGCTCACGTCGGTGTAGATGCCCCGGCGGTCGGTGTCGCAGATGTAGCGGTTCAGCAGCCCGCGGTCCTCCAGCCGGCTGACCAGTCGGGTCGTCGCGCTCTGGCTGAGCACCACCGAGTCGGCCACCTGGTGCATCCGCAGGTGTCCGCCCGGGCCGCTGTGCTGGCGGCTGAGCACGTCCAGCAGCGAGTACTCCCGGACGCTCAGTTCGTGGCCCGCCTGGAGGGCCCGTTCGATGTGGGCCTCGATCCGGCCGTGGAGGAGGGAGAGGGCGCACCAGCCCTGGGAGAGGGCGGTGAGTGCACTGTCCGTGGCGGTCATGGGCGGGCTCCTCCTTCGAAGCGTGTCCCCCCAGGATAGGTCACGTCCGCAATAGCCCGCGCTTGCAATTATCCCGCGTCTGCAATTAATGTGGACGCACGTAAGCCGCGACAGCAAGTGAAGCGGTAGTACAGGCAACCTCCCCCCTGAAGGGCACCCCCTCATGCCTCTCGCACTCCTGGCACTCGCCATCGGCGCCTTCGGGATCGGCACCACCGAATTCGTGATCATGGGCCTGCTCCCCGAGGTCGCCGGCGACTACGGCGTCTCGATCCCCACCGCGGGCTTCCTGGTCACCGGCTACGCGCTCGGTGTCGTCCTCGGCGCCCCGCTGATGACCATCCTCGGCACCCGCATCCCCCGCAAGCGCATGCTGATGCTGCTCATGGGCCTGTTCGTCGTCGGCAACGTCATCTCCGCCCTCGCCCCGGCCTTCGGCGTCATGCTCGCCGGGCGCGTCGTCGCCTCCCTCGCCCACGGCGCCTTCTTCGGGATCGGCTCGGTGGTCGCCGCCGGTCTCGTCGCCCCGGAGAAGAAGGCCGGCGCGATCGCCATGATGTTCACCGGCCTCACCGTCGCCAACGTGGTCGGCGTACCGCTCGGCACCCTCGTCGGCCAGACCCTCGGCTGGCGCGTCACCTTCCTGATCGTCGCCGGCCTCGGCGTGCTCGGTCTGCTCGGCATCGCCAAGCTGGTCCCCGAGCTGCCGCGCCCCGAGGGCGTCCGGATCCGCCACGAGCTGGCCGCCTTCCGCAACGTCCAGGTGCTCCTGGCGATGGCCATGACCGTGCTCGGCTTCGGCGGGGTCTTCGCCGCCATCACCTACATCACCCCGATGATGACCAACGTCGCCGGATTCGCCGGCGCCTCCGTGACCTGGCTGCTCGTCCTCTTCGGCCTCGGCATGGTCGCGGGCAACCTCATCGGCGGAAAGTTCGCCGACCGGGCCCTCATGCCGATGCTGTACGTGTCCCTGGGCGCGCTCGCCGTGGTCCTGGCCGTGTTCACCGTCACCGCCCACGACAGGTTCGGCGCCGCCGTCACCATCGTCCTGATCGGCGCCCTCGGCTTCGCCACCGTGCCCCCGCTGCAAAAGCGCGTCCTCGACCAGGCCGCCGGCGCCCCCACCCTGGCCTCCGCCGTCAACATCGGCGCCTTCAACCTCGGCAACGCCCTCGCCGCCTGGCTCGGCGGGCTCGTCCTCGCCGCAGGCCTCGGCTGGACCGCACCGAACTGGATCGGCGCCGCCCTCGCCGCCTCCGCGCTCGTCCTCGCCGTCGCCTCCGGCGCGCTGGAGCGCCGTACGGCCGCCCGCGCCGGCGGCGGCCGGATCGTCGCCGCCGCGACCCCCGAGACCGCCGTCCCCGCACACCACTGACCCGCCCTTCCCCGACACCCCGAGTCCCCACACTCCATCACCGACACCTCAGGAGCACCCCCATGTCCGGCACCACCACCACCGCCACCCGCACCGCCGTCGCCCCGCTGACCACCGAGGACGCCGAACTGCTGCTCGGCGCCGCCCGCGCCGCGGCCGAGGAGGTCGGGGTCACCGTCAGCGTCACCGTCCTCGACGCGGGTGGCCACCCGCTCGCCTTCCGCCGCGACGACCGGGCCGTCCTGATCTCCGGCGAGACCAGCACCCGCAAGGCGTACACCGCCCTCCAGCTGAACGCCCCGACCGCCGACCTCGTCGAGGCCGTCCAGCCCGGCGCCCCCTTCCACACCCTGCCGACCGCACTGGACCGGCCGCTCCTGTTCATCGCGGGAGGCCTGCCGGTCCACCGCGACGGCCGGCTCGTCGGCGCCATCGGCGTCGGCGGCGGCGCCCCCGAGCAGGACCACGGCTTCGCCGTCGCCGCGCTGGAGACCCTCGCCGCGCTGGTCTGACCCTCCCGGGTCGCGAGCCCGTGTCCCCCGTGCCAGGTTGGGTACGGGGGACCCGAGCGCATGATGCGGCAATCGACGAAGCACAGGAGAGGTCGGGCCATCGCGACGGCAACGGTCGCCGCCGTGGTCTCACTGGTCCTGCCCGGATGCTCGGCCGGCTCCGACAGCGCCCGCGGGGCGGAGACCCCGCAGGCCACCGGCACCGGGCCCGGCACCACGCCCGGCGCCCCGCCGCCGTCGGCGCCGCCCACCCCCGAGCCGAACCCCACGCCCTCGTACCCGCTGTCCACGGCCCCCCGCACGGTCCCCGCCGTACGCGAACACGCTCCGGCCCGCGGCCCCGGCTGGAAGCCCGCGCCGGCCGCCCGGGTCGTCGTACCGCCCGCCGACGCGGCGGCCCTGTCCGACGAGGGCCGGCTGCTCGCCGGCGAACTCAAGATGGGCTTCGCGCAGTCGGCCGACCCGCGCCCCGGCGACGTGGAACTCGCGCTGGGCGCGAAGAACTCCGGAGCGCCGGAGTCCTACACCCTCACCGTCGGGGACGGCCGGGTGCGCATCACCGGACCCGACGAGGCCGGCGTCTTCTACGGCACCCGCACGCTCAAGCAGGAGATCCGCACGGCCGGCAAGGCACCCGAGGGCACGGTGCGCGACGCCCCCGCCAAACCGCAGCGCGGACTCAACCTCGACATCGCGCGCAAGAACTTCACCCCCGACTGGATCGAGGACCGGCTGCGCGAGATGGGCGACCTCAAGCTCAACCAGCTCGGTCTGCACTTCTCCGACGACCAGGCCTTCCGGATCGAGTCCACCTCCCATCCGGAGATCGTCTCCACCCCGCACCTCACGAAGGCGGACGTGCGCCGGATCACCGCGCTCGCCGCCCGCCTGCACATCACCGTCGTCCCGGAGATCGACTCGCCCGGACACCTGGGCGCGGTCCTGCGCGCCCACCCGGACCTCCAGCTGCGCGACGTGCGGGGGCGCCCGGTCAAGGGCGCCGTCGACATGGCGAACCCGGCGTCGGCGAAGCTCGTGGACGAGCTCCTGCGCGAGTACATCCCGCTCTTCCCCGGCGGCGCCTGGCACCTGGGCGCCGACGAGTACCAAGCCCTGGTGGTCAAGGACCCGCAGGCCTCCTTCCCGCAGCTCGCCGCCGCCGCCCGACAGCGGTACGGGCCGTCCGCGCGGGTGCAGGACCTGGCCGCGGGCTGGCTCAACGACCGGGCCGCCGTCGTACGCCCCTCGGGCAGGACGCTCAAGGCCTGGAACGATGGCTTCTTCGCCGGGGGAGTGGTCCCCGCCGCCAAGGACCTCCAGGTCGAGTACTGGACGGGCAAGGAGCTGGGTGCCCGACCTCCCCTCGCCTACCTCCGCGAGGGCCGCAAGGTCGTCAACCTCAACGACGAGTACCTGTACTACGTCCTGGGCCAGCCGAACGACTTCGCCTACCCCACCGGCCGGCGGATCTACGAGCAGTGGACCCCGCTGGTCCTGCGCGGCACGACGCCCGTGCCCGCCTCGTACGACGACCAGATCCTCGGCGGCCGGCTCGCCGTCTGGGCCGACCTGGCCGGGTCCCAGACCCAGGCGCAGGTGGCCGAGGGCATCCGGCTCCCGCTGGCCGCCCTGTCGCAGAAGCTCTGGGACTCCAGGACCCCGAGCCTCGACTGGGCCGCGTTCCGCTCGCTCGCCGACGGACTGCGCTGAATCCGTTGGCCAACACCGGTCCGCGTTGATTGGATCGGTCCATGAACGACGAACTCCGGACCACGGCCGACGCGCTTGCCGCCGGCTTCGAGATATCCACCGACCCGGCCCGGCTCGACGCCGCGCTGATCCACCGCTGGCTGTCCGAGGACTCCTACTGGGCGCTCGGCCGCAGCCGCGAGAAGCAGGACGCGGCCATCGCCGGCTCACTCAACTTCGGGGTGTACGACAGCGCCTCGGACGCCCAGCTCGGCTACGCCCGCGTCGTCACCGACCGGGCCACCTTCGGCTGGCTGTGCGACGTCTACATCGCCCCGGACGCCCGGGGCAAGGGCCTGGGCACGGCCCTGGCCGCCGCGGTCCGGGACCACCTGGAGCCGTACGGCCTGCGGCGGATCCTGCTGGCCACGGCCGACGCGCACGAGGTCTACGCGAAGGTCGGCTTCGCGCCCCTGGACCACCCGGAGAAGTGGATGGCGCTCGGCAGCCAGTGAACCGCGGCACAGAGTGCACCGCGGCGGCCGGTGAACCCCGGCGGTCAGCGCACCGGGCCCGAGCGGCTCTGCGGGTCCTGCGGCTCGCGCCGGGGCGAGTGGTCGCGCAGCTGCCACCGCCGCCGGACCCATTGGCCGATCAGCGGCAGCGACATGACCACGGTGAGGATCCAGGCGGCCGCGAAGGACCAGATCAGCGGCTGCGCCACGGTGATGGCGGCCGCGACGAGGAGGGCCACGGTCAGCGCGCCCAGCCCGAAGGCCGCCACGATCCGCTGTCTCAGACTCGCGGAGCGCAGTCGGCGGTTCAGTGACCGGTCACCCTTGAGTTGTGCCTCGATCTCGGAGAGGGCGCGCTGCTCGTGATCGGAAAGTCCGGCTCCACCCATGACGACGTACCTCCGTCGGCTGCCGCCGTCGGGCGCGGAACGCAGCCTGTGCGCTGCGAATACCCGGCCTGACGCGCGTCAACCGCCGGAGGACGTCATGGTTGCCGGGATCGGTCACCAGATGGAGCCGACCCACTCCGGGTGGTCGATGAACGGGTTCCGGTTGTGCTGGTACGTGTCGAAGATGACCTGGTTGCGGCGCTGCTCGAAGGCGTCCGGCGGGTCCTGGAGGCTCCACTGCTTCAGCACGCTGATCCGGCCCATCGCCGGGGCGGAGCCGTTGTTGACCTTGTCGTTGAGTTCGAGGTTCGCGAAGCCGTCCTCGCCGTCGTAGCGCACGGCCATGTAGAGCAGCATCCGGGCCACGTCGCCCTTGACCGCGTCACGCGGCTCGAAGGAGTCGGAGTCCGTGAAGCTGCCGGAGGCCTCGGACACCGGGCTGCCGCCCTTGTCGAAGTCCTTGTTGCCGCGGGTGCTGTTGACCGTCACGTCCTCGGGACGCAGGTGGTGCAGGTCCGTGCCGGGGCCGGTCGCGGTGCCGAAGTCGCCGTGGCTCTTGGCCCAGACGTGCTCGCGGTTCCAGTCGTTGGCGCCGCCCCCGTTGGAGGTCTTGGACTGCGAGCGGCCCGAGTACACGAGGATGACGTTGTTCGGGTTGGCGGGGTCCTGGTCGGTGACCTTCAGGGCGTTCCACACGCCGTCGTACGACACCTTGGTCTGGGTCTTGATGATGCCGTGGAGCGCGGTCTTCAGCGCGGCGCCGGTCTTGCCCTGCGCCGGGGCGTAGTAGTCGTCGTAGGCCGCGGCGGCGCCGGCCGCGGCGGGCGCGACGTGGGGAGCCGCCGTCCGCTGCGAGCCGGCCGAAGCGGTGGCCGGTATGAGGACCAGCGAGGCGGCCGCGAGGCCGGCCGCACAGGGAGCGATTCGGGAGATTCTCATGACGTGGGGGATGCCTCTCCATCACGCACCGTCCCCGCCAAGGCGGTTGGCGGGGTGTCAGGTGGCAGAGCGAGGCTGACATTGTCATGCGCCCAACAGGTAAAAAGGATGTGTCCTGCGTGCGGATCTTGTGTTTGTCCGCGTCGGGGCAAGGGCACGGTAGCGAGGGCCCGAACCGTGCGAAATCCCCACCGGGAGCAGCCCATGCCAACGAAGATCCTCATCGTCACCGGCGACGCGGCGGAGTCGCTGGAGGTCCTCTACCCCTACCAGCGGCTGCGCGAGGAAGGCTACGAGGTCCACATCGCGGCCCCGGCGGTCAAGAAACTCCGTTTCGTGGTGCACGACTTCGAGGACGGGTTCGACACCTACACCGAGAAGCCCGGCTACACCTGGCCCGCCGACATCGCCTTCGCCGACGTGGTGACGGAGGACTACGAGGCCGTCGTCGTCCCGGGCGGGCGGGCGCCCGAGTACCTGCGCAACGACCCCGAGGTGCGACGCATCCTGGCCGCCTTCGCCGAGGCGGACAAGCCGATCGCGCAGATCTGCCACGGCCCCTTGATCACCGCCGCCGCAGGGACCCTGGAGGGCCGCCGGGTCACCGCGTACCCGGCCCTGGAACTCGACATGAAGGCCGCGGGCGCGCGCTTCGAGGACTCCGAGGCGGTGGTGGACGGGACCCTGGTGTCGGCCCGCGCCTGGCCGGACCACTCGGCCTGGATGAGGGAGTTCCTGACCGTGCTGCGCGGCAAGGCCCCGGTGGTCTGACGCACGGGAACGCCGGCCCCCGGGTGCCGGCCCGCCGGGGGTGGGCCGGGCCCGGTCGGCGGCGCGTGATCGGCCGCGTGCGGTCCACACCGGTCGGCGCCGGGGGCTCGCCCCCGGCGCCGCCGATCGTCAGTTGCCCGAGGTGACCCGCGGGGCGGGCTCGTTCTTGTAGTTCGCGGGGCCGAAGTTCTTCTTCACGGCCGCGTCCCAGGAGCCGTCCGAGACCATCTTCGTCAGCGCGCTGTTGATCTTGCGCTGGAGGTCCGCGTTGCCCTTCTTGATGCCGATGCCGTAGTTCTCGTTGCTGAGGTTCAACCCGATCAGCTTGAACTTGCCCGCGTACTCCTTCCGGGCCGCGTAGCCGGCCAGGATGGAGTTGTCGGTGGTCATGGCGTCGGCCTCGCGCGCCTGGAGGGCGACGACGCACTCCGAGTAGCTGCCGAGCTCCAGCAGGCTCGCCTTCGGCGCGAGGTTCTTCTTGACGTTCTCGGCGGAGGTCGAGCCGGTGACCGAACAGAGCTTCTTGGAGTTGAGGTCCTCGGCCTTGGTGATGCTGTTGTCGTCGGCCCGGACCATCAGGTCCTGGTGCGCGATGAAGTAGGGGCCGGCGAAGTCGACCTTCTCCTTGCGCTTGTCGCTGATCGAGTAGCTCGCGGCGACGAACTGGACCTCGTTGTACTGGATCAGCAGTTCCCGGTCGGAGCTGAAGACCTGCTTGAACTCGATCTCGCTCGGCTTGTAGCCGAGCTCCTTCGCGATGTACGTGGCGACGTCGACGTCGAAACCGGTGAAGGTTCCGTCGGGCTCGCGCATCCCGATTCCGGGCTGGTCGAACTTGATCCCGATGCCGATGGGCTCCTTGGGGTCGTCACCGCCACACCCGGAGGCGGTGACGGCGAGGGCGATCACTGCGGCGACCGCACCGGCCTTGGGAACCTTCATGCTGCACTCTTTCCTCGGGAACGCGGATCACGCGGGAACGGGGGCGAACGGTGTCGTGCGGAGTACCGGGTCGGTACGGGGTGGCGCGGGGAGCGGAGCCGGTGAGGTTCCGGGCACGCGCGGAACCGCGGGGTCGTCGCGCACGTGTAGGAGGAAGCTAGGAAGGTGACGGGCACACCGTCACTACATCTGAGGAAAACTTGAGGGTAACAATCCGGTTCGGCCAAAGATTTACCGGTCGATCCGGGGCGTAGCCGGACAAGGGGGAACGGCGTGGCGAACGGTTCGGTACGGATCAACGGGAACGCGCTGCAGCTCGGCGACGGCGCGCAGATCAGGTTCATCCGAACCCTGCGCCTCCCGGAGTCGGGTACGCACGGGCTCCCTCCGGGGCTCGGGGAGTTCCCGCTGCGACGGGTCGAGGACCACCCGGACACGGTTCCGGCCGAGTGGCTCGCCAAGGGCGGGGTGATGCTGCCGGTCCACCTGCGCGAGGCGATGTGGCTGAGCTTCGCGGGGACCCGGGAGCCCGCGGCGCTCCAGGTCGGCGTCGGCAAGGTCTGCGCCGTCTCGGGCGAGCGGTGGACGGGACGGCTCGCGCGCCGCCCGCAGAACTACGTGGTGCTCCCGCGCCAGCCGTGGCTGGACGGCATCAACTCGGGCAAGGGGACGGTGCGTCAGTTCGTCGCCGTGCCGCTCGGCCTCGGCGCCACGGTCGAGGGACAGGTCACCGGCGAGGAGACCACGGGCGGCGTGCAGCTCCAGGCGTTCCCGCTCGGCCCCGAGCCGTTGCGGCGCTGGCGCGAGCAGGAGCGGGCCCGGCTGACCCCGCCGCCGATGCCGGCCGCGTTCGCAGGGTACGGCGGCGCGCCGGCGCCGGCGGCGCCGGGGAGCGCGCCCATGGCCCCTCGGGCCGCGGCCCCCGCGCGATCGGCTCCCGCGATGGGCCTGGGGGTGGGCGGTTCCATGCGCCAGGAGGTGTACGAGGACACGCGGCCCCCGTCGGACTGGTCCGAGGAACCGGCCGCGCGCGTCTTCGTCCACCTGGTGACCCCGCCCGAGTGGCGGCGCATCACCGGCGAGCCCGCCCCGCCCTCGCCGGTCGACCGGGCCGCCTACACCCGGGCCGGGCTGCCGTGGTTCGACTACTACGACGAGAGCGGCACCGACCTGCCCGCCACCGACACCCTCAGTGCGGTCAAGCCGGTCGGCGACTGGATCGGCGACGACCACACCCCGTGGGTCGCCCCGACCGCGTCCCAGACCCATCCGCTGGGCAACGCCCCCCGCCCGGGCAAGCCCGTCCAGGACGGCGACTGGTAGCGGGTCGGCGCGGGCGGCGGGGGCCGACCGGCCACCCCCGGCCGCCCGTCGGCGGCGGAGCCCGACTGGCTGGGAACGTGCGGTTGTCGACGCGGTGATCGCGGGCGCGTGACAGCATGGCCGGGCAATGCCCGGTGTGCGGAGGGGGAGTTCGATGAGCGGAATACGCAAGAGCCTGGCCAAGGTGGAGATCGCGTTGCGGTGGGACCCCAGCCCGACCGGTGCGCCCGCGCACGACCTCGACATACTGGCCGCGGTCTACGGGGCGGCGGATCCGTACGGCGACCCCGTCTACCTCGTCCACTTCGGCAGCCGCGCACCCGACGGCACCATCACCCTCGACCGGGACAGCGACACCGGTCAGGGCTTCGGCTTCGACGAGGTGATGACCGTCGAACTGAACCGCATGTCGACCGAGTTGGTCCGGGTGGTGGTGGGGGTGGTGATCCAGGACCCCGGCCCGCAGGGCGCCCGCACGAAGACCTTCGCCTCCGTGGCCGGTACCGGACTGCGGATCCGCGAGGGCTACACCGAACTCGCCGCGTCCGACTTCGAGGGCGTCGCGGGATCCACCGCGGCCACGGTCGCGGAGTTCGCCCGGGACGCTTCGGGCGGCTGGTCACTGGATGCGAGCGAGCGCGGGTTCGACACCGAGCCGGAGGAGTTCACCCGCATCATGGGGGCCGCCCGGTCCTGACCTGATGCGGCCGATCAGATCGGGCGGCGGTCACTCGTCGTGCGAGTGCCCGCCGCCCGGTCCGGCCGGCGCGCTGCCGCCGTCCCCACGTGGCAGCGCGGGCGGGTCGCCGCCCGGTCATCGGGGACGGCGGCCCGCCTGTCTCAGGGGGTGGTGCCGGGTGCGGTCGCCGCGTCGGCGGGGGTGATGCCGAGCGCGGGCAGCAGGGCCGCGTCGACGAACCGCACCAGATAGTCCGCGTCGGCGTACCGCCCCTCCAGCACCGGCCGGATCCGCAGGACGCCCATCAGCTGCGCCGGCAGGAACTCCACGGCCGGATGGTTCGCGGCGACCTCGCCCCGCGCCACCGCCCGCGCCACCATTGCGTCGAACGCCGCGAGTTCGGGTTCCACCAGCGCCTCGCGCAGGGCGGCCTGGAGTTCCTCGTCGCCGAGCACGGCGTGGCCGAGCGCCTGGGAGAGCCGGGTGTCCCGGCCGGAGGTGCCGGCCGCGATGCGGGCCGCCTCGCGCAGGTCGCCCGCGAGGGTCCCGGTGTCCACGGCCGCCAGGGTGCCCTGCCGGTTCGCGCGCAGGGCGGCGGCGACGAGCCGCGGCTTGGTCTTCCACTGCCGGTAGAGCGTGGACTTGCCGCAGCAGGCGCGCGCGGCGACACCCTCCATGGTGAGGGCCTCGTACCCGTGCTCGCGCAGCTGCTCCAGCACGGCGTCGTAGAACTCCTGCACCCGCTCCGGGCTGATCTTGGAACGACGCGCGCTGGTCGACGGGGTCGACGTCATGGGATGCGGCCCTCCTCGGCGGCGTGGTGCGGGCCCGGGCGGCTCGCTCTGCCGTCCGGCGTGGTTCGAGTGTACGGCTACGCCAGCGTATCGGTACACCTGCGTATCGATACGCCAATGTATCGATACACTGGCGTGTCGATGTACGGCGAGGCCCTGACCGGACGAGCCCCGAACCAGCCGTGCGCCGAGGACAGGAAGCGAGACCGGGGGATGACCTCCCACACCACACCCGCGGACCCACCACCGGCAGGTTCGAGAGCGGCACGACGCAGACTCGTCCGCGAGCTGCTGCTCGTCGCGGGCCTCTTCGCCGTCTACAAGGCGGGCCGGACGCTCGCGACGGGCCGCACCGACGAGGCCTTCCGCAACGCCACGCGGATCTGGGACGTCGAACGCGCCCTGCACCTGCCCGGCGAGGGCGCGATACAGCGGCTGCTCCTGCACGGCGACGCCCTGATACACGTCGCGAACACCTACTACGCCGCCGTGCACTTCCCGGCGACCGTGCTCTTCCTCGTCTGGCTCTACCTCCGCCGCCCCGGCCACTACCTGTGGACCCGACGGGTGCTCGCCGTCCTCACCGCGGCCGCCCTCGCGATCCACCTGAGCTTCCCGTTGGCGCCGCCGCGGATGCTCGACGCCGCGCACCTCGTGGACACCGGGCAGGTGTACGGGCCCACCGTCTACCGGGCCGCACCCGCCGCCGACACCATGGCCAACCAGTTCGCGGCCATGCCGTCGCTGCACTTCGGCTGGGCGCTGATGCTGGCCCTCGGGATGATCGCCGCCACCCGCTCGCGATGGCGGGTCCTGTGGCTGCTGCACCCCCTGGTGACCCTGCTCGTGGTCGTCGGGACCGCCAACCACTACTGGCTCGACGCGATCGTCGCCACCGTGCTGCTGGGGGCCGCGCTGCTGGTCGTCCCGCGACCGGCAGCCGAACCGGCCCGGGAGCCGGTGTCGCGGCCGGCGCCGGCGGGCCGGTCGGTCCCGTCACCCGCCCGGCGTCCCGCCGAGGCGGCCCGGGTCGCCTTCGGCCCGGACCTTCCCGCCCGCGCGGGCGGGAACGTGGCCGGGGACCCGGCCGTGCCTGTCCCCGCGACCGCGGGAGCCGGACGATGAACGCCACCGCCCTCGCCGTCGTCCTCTGCCTGGCCTCCGCCGTGACCTACGCGGCCGCCGCGGTCGCCCAGGAACGCCTCGCCCGCGCCGCCGTCGCCCGCAGCGCCGGCGCGCTCCTCGGCAACGGCGCCTGGTGGTGGTCGGCCGGACTCAACGCCGCCGCGGCGCTGCTGCACGCCGCCGCACTGCGGTACGGGCCCCTGACCCTCGTCCAGCCGCTCGGCGCCCTCACCCTCGTCGCCGCCGTACCGCTCGGGGCGCGCGGCGCCGGCCGGCGGGTGGCGGCCACCGAATGGAGGGGCACCCTCGCCACCGTCGCGGGCCTCGGCCTGCTCCTCCTCCCGGCCTCCGGCCCGGCCCCCGACGACACCCTCACCCTGACCGAGGCGCTCGCCGTCTCGGGCGCCACCGCCGCCGTGATCATGCTGCTGACGGTCCGCGGCGACGTGCGCTCGGGACTGCGGCACGCCACGGCGTCCGGACTCGCCTCCGCCGCCGCCTCGGCCCTGACCCAGACCGTCACCGTCGCGGGAGGCCGCGGGGGAGCCCTGCTCAGCGTCCGGGTGATCGCGGTCGCCCTGCTCGTCGTGGTGTTCGCGGTCGGCGGGATGCTCCTGTCACAACGCGCCTACCGGGGCGGACTCGGGGCGCCCCTGGCCGTGGTCAACCTCGCCAACCCGCTCGCCGCCGCCGCGATCGGCATGGTCCTGCTCGGCGAGCGCCTCCAGGGCGGGGCCACGGGCATCGTCCTCGCCGTGGCCGGTGCCTTCGCGGCCGGCCGGGGGGTGCTCCTGCTCACCAGGACGACGCCGGGTGAACAGGCTTCCGTGCCCACCTCCCTGCCGACCCACCATGTGGCAGCATGACCGGCATGATCGAGCGGTCGTCCCTCTCCCTGTGGTCCAAGAACTCGGTGCTGTCCATCGGTTCGGTGGACTCGGTGCTCTCCATCGGCTCCGTCGGCAGCGTGCTGTCGGTCGCCTCGATCGGCTCGGCGCTCTCGGCCGCGTCGATCGGCTCGGCCCTGTCACTGGGTTCGTCGGGATCCTGGCTCAGCGTCGGCTCCGCGCTCTCCGCGTGCTCGACCTTCTCCGTGCTCTCCTACCGCTCCCGCGGCGGCCTCCTGACGCTGGGCGCCGCCGCGGCCGCCGTCGTCACCGTCGGGTACGCGGCCCGGGTGCGGCGCGGCTGACCCGCGGAGAACCGTTTCGGCCGGCGACGCGTCCTCCCTCGTGAGAACGCGTACGCACGCGTCACGGCGCGACCTGAGCGGAGTGAACGACCATGGGCATCGTCGGCTGGATCATCCTGGGGCTGCTCGCAGGAGGCATGGCGAAGCTGCTGCTGCCCGGACGCGACCCCGGCGGCCTGATCATCACCACCCTCATCGGCATCGCGGGCGCCTTCACCGGCGGCTGGCTCTCCGCGAAGTTCCTGGACCGGCCGATCCAGACCGAGTTCTTCGACGCGGCCACCTGGGGCTCCGCGATCGCCGGCTCGTTCGTGCTCCTCGTCGCCTACCGGATCCTCTTCGGCCACTCCCGCCGCTGACGCCCGCCCGGCCGCCACCTACGCTGGGCCCCGCACGGCGCGACGTACGACCGCGAGGAGTCCAGAGCGACATGAGCGTCACCCCCGTACCCACCTCCGACCTGTACGACGAGCACGGCGAGTTCCTCGCCGTCTGCGCCACGCGGTTCCGCCGGTTCGGCGGCCGTGGGCTCTTCGCCGGCCCGGTGCGCACGGTCACCTGCCACGAGGACAACGCCCTCGTGCGCGAACTGGTCAACACGCCCGGCGACGGCGCGGTCCTCGTCGTGGACGGCGGCGGCTCGCTGCGGACCGCCCTCACCGGGGACCTCATCGCCGGGGCGGCACCCGCCAACGGCTGGGCCGGGATGATCGTCAACGGCGCCGTGCGCGACAGCGTCGCACTCGGCGGGCTGGACCTCGGGATCCTCGCGCTCGGCACGGTCCCGCGCAAGAGCGGCAAGACGGGCGCGGGCGCCGTCGACGAACCGGTCACCATCGGCGGTGTCACCTTCCGCCCCGGCGACCTCGTCCACGCCGACGACGACGGCGTGGTCCTGCTGCCCGCCGGCCCGCACGAGGCCTGACCGCACCCGGCGCGGCGCGCCGTGCGGGGCACGGGCGAGAACCGGCCACCGTCGGGCCGGCCGCCCTGGCGGCGCCCGGTCGGGCCGGGCTTCACTTCGGGCCCATGAGACGACACAGGATCACGGGCCTGCTCGGCGCGTTCGCGCTCGCCGCGGCCACCCTGGCCGGCGCCGGGACACCGGCGGCCGCGGCCCCGCCCGCCGCACCCGCTTCCCCCGCCGCACCCGTTTCCCGGCCCGCACCCGCGCCTCCCGCCGCGCCCGCACCTCCCGCCGCGCCCGCTTCCACGCCCGTGGCCGCCGGCGCCGAGCCTCCCGCCGAGTTCGGGAGCGACTGGCACGACCCGCTCACACCCGGCCCGCCCGTGACCCGGCCCCCGACCCGGTCTTGCCGGGTGACCCTGGCACAGGCCCGGTTCGTCGACTTCACCCCCTACCGGGGCGAGTACGCGCCCCCGAGCGGCTGTGGCCGCGGCGACTGGGCCAAGGTGGTGCTCCGCCTCGACGGCAAGGTCAAGGGCCGCCAGTACGACCGCCTGGGCAACCTCACCCTCGGCGGGGTGGAGATCCTGCGCACCTCCACCCCCGAGCCCTCGCCCGACGGCATCACCTGGTCCGTGGAGAAGGACGTCACCCCCTACCGGGACACCCTCAGCCGTCCCCAGCCCGTCGAGATGCTGATAGGCAACGTCGTCAACGACACCTACACCGGCGTCATCGACGTCGAGGTCACCCTCACCTTCCACGCCTCCGACGGCCGCACCCGACCCGCCGCGGACACCCCGGACCGCGTCCTCCCGCTCACCACCCCCGCGGTCACCACCCCGCGCAACACCGAACGCCTGCTGGCGGAGGTGTACGCGACCGGCTCGGGCGGCGGCTGCGAGGAGTACTGGTACCTGACCGTCCCGGACGCCGCCCCCTACTCCTGCAAGGCGAGCGACGGGCCCCACCGCGAGGTCCGCGTCCTCGTCGACGGACAGCTCGCCGGCCTCGCCGCCCCCTTCCCGACCGTCTGGACCGGCGGCTGGTCCAACCCCTTCCTCTGGTACGTGACCCCGGGCCCCCGCGCCTTCGACGTGCAGCCGATCCGCTACGACCTCACGCCCTACGCGGCGCTCCTCAACGACGGCCGCCCGCACCGGATCGAGGTGTCCGTGGCCGGCGTCCCGGCCGGGCAGGCCGGCTGGAGCACCCCCACCAACCTGCTGATCTGGCAGGACGCCGGCCGGGCCGTCGTCACCGGCGCCCTCACCCGGCACGAAGAGGTCGCACCCACGGGCTCCTCCCGCTGGGCCCCCGGCGCCGAACACCGACTGGACACCACCGGCGGCCACGAGCTGACCGTCGCGGGGCACCTCGACACCTCCCACGGCAGGGTCGCCACCACCGTCACCCGCACCGTCCGGCACACCTCCACGCACCGCTGGACCGAGGGGGAGAGCCGTGACGCCCTCACCGCCGAGTGGACCGACCGAGAGAGCGTGACCCGCGGCCCGACGACCACCCGCACGGCGCGCACGTACACGATGGACGGCGAGACCACCCTGGGCGCCGGGGACCGGCTGCGCACCGTCCTGTCCCTCGGCGACCGCGCCGACACCGTCGTCCTGCGCGGCGGCCGCGAGATCGACCGTTCACGGCTCGACGACCGGTACACGGGCGACGCGAGCTACACCGCGAACGTCCCGCGCGAGGAGCGCCACGCGGTGGCCACCACCACGGCGCGGTACCGGCTGTACGGATCGCAGATACCCGGGGGCTGTTACGACCGCACGCTCACGACGGTGCAGGGCATGCTGACGGTGGACCGGCGGAGCTGCTGACGCCCGCGCCGCCTACGATGACCGCCCATGGACACGAGTGAGGCCGGCAGACAGCTGGTCGACGGCCGCTTCGAACTGATCGGCCCCCTGGGCGCCGGAGGCATGGGCACGGTGTGGCGCGCCCGCGACATCGCGTTGCACCGCGACGTCGCCCTGAAAGAGGTGCGCCCGCCGGACCCGGCGACCGCGGCCGCGCAGCCCGGATTCGTCGTCCAACTGCGCGAACGGGCCGTGCGCGAAGCCCGGGCACTCGCCCGGCTCACCCACCCGAACGTGGTGACGATCCACCACATCGTGGAGCCCGCGCCGGGCGGCGAGGGACATCCGTGGATCGTGATGGAGCTGGTCAAGGGCGGCTCGCTGCACGACCGGCTGGAGTCCGGGCCGATGCCCGTCGCGGACGTCCTGCGGATCGGGCTCGACGTGTTGTCGGCGCTGCGGGCCGCGCACGCCGAAGGGGTGCTCCACCGCGACGTGAAACCGGCCAACGTCCTGCTGCGGCCGGAGGGCTCGGCCGTGCTCACCGACTTCGGCATCGCCGCGTTGCACGGCTCGACCGCGCTCACCTCGACGGGCGCGCTGATCGGCTCGCCCGAGTACATCGCGCCCGAGCGGGTGCGCGGCGCCGAGGGACTGGCCGCCTCCGACCTGTGGTCGCTCGGCATGATGCTGTACGTCGCCGCCGAGGGGGTCCACCCGCTGCGCCGCGCCACCACCATGGCCACCATGGTCGCCACGCTGGAGGACCCCATTCCGGCGCCGACGCGGTCCGGACCGCTGGGGCCCGTACTGGAACGGCTGTTGGTGCGGGACCCTGCCACGCGGCCCGACGCCGAGCAGTTGGGACAACTGCTCCGCGACGCGAGCAGCGCTCTCCAGGGCGCGCCGCCCCCACCGGCCCCCACACCGCTGCCGTCGCCCGGATTCGGGCCGTACGGGCCGCCCCCGACGGCCGTGAACGCACCCGGCGCGCCTTTCGGCCCACTGGGCGGCAACCCGTACGCCGTGACCACCCCCGTGCCCGCCGCCCGGACCCCGCGCCGCCGCCCCGCACTGCTCGCCGCTCTGGTCGCCCTGCTCCTCGCGGGTGGCGCGACCCTGGCCGTGAACCTGCTGGGCGACGGCGACGACGGGACCCGCGACGACGCGAAGGGAGGCCCGACGGCCTCCCGTTCCGCCGACCCCTCGACCGGCGCGAGCCCGGCCGGAGCGAAGCCCGCCACCGGCACACCGTCCGCCTCCACCCCCGTCGGACGGACCGACTCCCGCCCGCCCGCCGCCTCCCGGGTCGACCTGCTCACCCCCGACGGCGCCCGCGCCGGCCTGGCGGCCCTCAAGCAGGGCACCGGCACCACCACGTTCGTGCGGCTGGTGATCTACCCGGAGTACATGCTGGCCGGCGTCCCCACCGCGCCCGGGGCGAAGACGTACGACAACTGGCAGTACCGCGACGGCGCCGCCCGGCGCCTCGCCCCGGGCGGGACGATTCCCGCCGGCGGCCGGCTGATGGACATGTCCACGGTCAAGTGGGACGTCCTGCCGACCCTCCTGCACGAGTCCAAGGAGCGCCTGGCCGTCGCCGTGCCCAGCCAGCGCTACCTCATCCTCGACGTGTGGTCGGACGGCACCCCGGCCGTCCGCCCCTACATCAGCGACCCCTACGGCCAAGGCGGTTACGTCCTGGCGGGCGTCGACGGCACGATCAAGAAGGTGGTCGGCGGCTGACGCCCCGCCGGCCGCGCTCGCGTGGAGCCCGCGAGGGGCGCGGCCGCGGTCCGGCGGGCCGGACCCGCGGAGACGTGCTCAGTACGCCCCGTTGACGTTGTCGATCGAACCGTAGCGGGCGGCCGCGTAGTTGCAGGCGGCGGTGATGTTCGCGACCGGGTCGTAGGAGTCCTCGGACGTGCCCGGCACGTGGTACGCGCGGAAGGTCGGGTCGATGACCTGGAGTAGGCCCTTGGAGGGAATGCCGGCGGCGGCGTTGGAGTCCCAGTTGTTGATCGCCAGTGGATTGCCCGAGGACTCCCGCATCACGTTGCGGTGAATTCCCTCGTAGGTTCCGGGAATTCCGTGCTGGGCCATCACGTCCAGCGACTCGCGTATCCAGCCGTCCAGGTTGTTCGTGTACGCGGTCGCCGGTCTCGCCGCCGCCGCGGTCTTCGCCGCCGCGCCGAGGGACAGCTTGAGCCCGGGCCGGATGACCGCCGGGTTGGCGCCGACGACCCCGCGGTTCGCCTCGTAGAGCTGTGCCCAGCCGCCGCTCAGCGCGTGCTTGGCCGCGATCGTGGACAGCGTGTCGCCCGCGACCACGGAGTACGTGGTGGGGGCGATGCTCTCGGCCGCGCCGGCGGTGCCCGCGCCGATCAGCGGGAGGGCCAGGGCGGCGCCGCCCGTACCGACGATGGCCAGCTTGCGGACGATCGAGTGCTGCTTCGGTCGACGGTGCTTTCCCTTTGCGGGCATGGCGGAATTCCTCACGTGGGGGTGCGGGGAGCGTCCCTGGCGGTGAGGGGAATGAACGCCGGCCCACCGGGAACGAGGTGACCGTAAGACAGCGTGTGGCGACCGAACAAGCCTGGAATTTCGTCGGGTGATCGACATCCCGCATTCGGCCCGGTTAATGACCTTGGGAATGGGTGGCGGGGAATGTCGATTCCCTTTCCAGGGAAAGGGAATCCGGCTGTTTCGAGGAATTGATGTTGAAGGGCCCCGCGTGACCCACATCACGGGTGGACGGCCTCGTGCGGAAAACAGGGCAAGTCGCCCCCCTGTCTACCGGATTCGGGCGACCCGCCCGTTGGTGGCGAATCGCCCATGACGGTCTCTTTCCGGCGTGAATTCCGCCCGACCGGCGCCGCGTCCCGGCGCCGACGTCCCGGTTCGCGTCCCGTCCGTCTTCCGGGGGCGCGTCCGGCCGTCTCCGGTGCGCGTGCCCGCGCTCACGCCCCGACGTCTCCCGCCGGGTCGGTGGTGAGTTCCGCCAGTGCCTTCAGGGCGGCGGTCACCGACTCCTCGGACGCGGGCAGCAGGGGGAGCCGTACGTCGGGGGTCGGGATCCGACCGAGGGCGTGCAGCACCCCCTTGACCACCGCCGGGTTCGGCTCCGCGAAGAGCGCCGCCGACAGCCGGGCCAGTGCGTGGCCCAGCGCCCGCGCGCGCGACCCCTCGCCCGCCTCCCAGGCCGCGGCGAGCTCCACGAAGCGCTCCGTCACCAGGTGGGCCGAGGCGAGGATCGCGCCCTCCGCGCCGATCGCCAACAGGGGTGACGCGCAGGCGTCGTCGCCCGCCAGCACCGCGAAACCGTCCGGCCGGTCACCGAGCAGCGCCACGACGTCCTGGTCGATGCCGCCGGTCGCGTACTTCACCCCGACCACCCCGGGCAGCTCCCCGAGCGCGCGGAGCGCGGCGGCGTCCAGCGGCTGCCCGGTCCGGTAGGGAACGTGATAGACGATCAGCGGTACGGGGCTCACCCCGGCCAGGCGCTCGAAGTGCGCCAGCACCCCCGCCGCCGAGGGCCTCACGAACGACGGGACCGTCACCAGGGCCGCCCGTACCGGCTGCCGGCGCGCGAGCCGGGCCAGCGCGGCCTCGCTCGCCCGGGTCCCGCTCGTGCCCGCGCCGACGGTGAGCGGCGCCCCCCGCTCCCGACAGACGCGGGCGCAGACGTCGGTGACCAGGTCCCGCTCCGCCGCGTCGAGGCCGGCGCTCTCGCCGGTGGTGCCGAGGGCGACGATCCCTCGGGCGCCCGCGTCGAGCACCTCGTGGGCGAGGGCCTCCAGAGCGTCGACGGCGACCTGCCCGGCGGCGTTGAAGGGGGTGACGAGCGGGACGTGGATCCCGCCCGGGAAGGGACGCGCGTCGCGGTCCGGGTCCAGAGTCGCGTGCATCGGCGTCGCCGTGTCCTGCGGGGCGTCCTGTGTCATGCCGACCAGCCTGCCCCGCACGACTCATCGAATCCAGTTCGCATTTCTTACTCGAAGCGTAAGCTGAGCCGATGCTCGATGTACGACGCCTGCGCCTGCTGCGCGAACTGGCCCGCCGCGGCACCATCGCCGCCGTGGCCGAAGCCCTCGCCTTCAGCCCTTCGGCGGTCTCCCAGCAGCTCGGCGTCCTGGAACGCGAGGCCGGCCTGCCCCTGCTGGAACGCACCGGCCGCCGGGTCCGCCTCACCCCCGCCGGCGAGGATCTCGTCCGCCACGCCGAGGCCGTCCTGGAACGGCTGGAGCGGGCCGAGGCCGACCTCGCCGAGGCGCGCGGCGGCCTCGCCGGCGTCCTGCGCGTCGGGTCCTTCCCCACCGCGACCCGCGCCATCGTCCCGGCCGCCCTGGTCGCCCTCGCCCGCCTCCACCCGCGCCTGGAGCCGATGGTCTCCGAGACCGACCCGGCGGCGGTCGCGCACGCGCTGCGCGCCGGCGACCTGGACGTGGCGCTGGTCCACGCGTACGACTTCGTCCCCACGCCCGAGGAGCCCGGACTCACCACCGAGCCCCTGTACGGAGAGGCGATGTACCTGGCCGTCCCCGAGGGCACCCGGGCGGACGCCGGACCCGACCAGGGCGCGGTGCTGCGGACGAGGGCCGACGCGCCCTGGATCACCGCCACGCCGGGCACCCTCTGCCACGCCATGACGGTGCGGGCCTGCCAGGCGGCCGGGTTCACCCCCCGGGTGCGGCACCAGGTGGACGAGTTCGCCACCGTCCTCGCCCTGGTCGCGGCGGGCCAGGGGGTGGCCGTCGTGCCCCAGCTCGGGATCCGCGGCACCGAACCTGGGGTCTCCCTCACCCGGCTCCTCATGCAGCGCCGGACCCTGATCGCCTTCCGCGACGGTGCGGCCGGGCACCCCGCGGTGGCCGCGTTCGGCGCGGCGCTGCGGGCCGCCGTGCCACCGGAACTGGCCGGTCCACCGGAACTGGCCAGTCCGCGCACCGAAGGGTGACACGGCTCCCGCACCGCGTGCCGCCCGTGTACGTTCGATGATCCAGACGGATCCGATCAGAGCGGGGTACGACGTGACACATCGCGTACGAGGGGTCATCGCCCGGAGCAAGGGCGCACCGGTGGAGACGACGACGATCCTCGTGCCCGACCCGGGGCCCGGCGAGGCCCTGGTCAAGGTCCAGGCCTGCGGGGTCTGCCACACCGACCTGCACTACCGCGAGGGCGGCATCAACGACGAGTTCCCCTTCCTCCTCGGCCACGAGGCGGCGGGCGTCGTGGAATCGGTCGGACCGGACGTGACGTCCGTCGCGCCCGGTGACTTCGTCGTCCTCAACTGGCGCGCGGTGTGCGGGACCTGTCGGGCCTGCAAGCGCGGCCGCCCCTGGTACTGCTTCGCCACGCACAACGCCACCCAGCCCATGACCCTGGAGGACGGCACGCCGCTCTCCCCGGCGCTGGGCATCGGCGCGTTCGCCGAGAAGACGCTGGTCGCCGCGGGCCAGTGCACGAAGGTGGACCCGGCCGCCTCGCCCGCCGCCGCCGGCCTGCTGGGCTGCGGCGTGATGGCCGGCCTCGGCGCGGCCCTGAACACGGGCAACGTCGGACGGGGGGACTCCGTCGCGGTCATCGGCTGCGGGGGAGTGGGCAACGCGGCCGTCGCGGGCGCCCGGTTGGCCGGCGCCTCGAAGATCATCGCCGTGGACCTGGACGACCGGAAGCTGGAGTGGGCGCGGGGCCTGGGCGCCACCCACACCGTCAACGGGCGCAAGGACGACGTGGTCGAGGCCATCCGGTCGCTGACCGACGGCAACGGCGCGGACGTGGTCATCGAGGCCGTCGGCCGGCCCGAGACGTACCGGCAGGCCTTCTACGCCCGCGACCTGGCCGGGACGGTCGTCCTGGTCGGCGTGCCGACCCCGGACATGAAGCTGGAACTCCCGCTCATCGACGTGTTCGGACGCGGCGGCGCCCTCAAGTCCTCCTGGTACGGGGACTGTCTGCCCGAACGCGACTTCCCGCTGCTCGTCGACCTCTACCTCCAGGGCCGGTTGGACCTGGACGCCTTCGTCTCGGAGACCATCGCGCTCGACGGGGTCGAGGAGGCCTTCGGTCGCATGGAGCGCGGCGAGGTGCTGCGGTCGGTGGTCGAGTTCTGATCCCGCTCCGCCTCCCGCGCCCCGATCCCTCCGGCCACACCCGGTGATCGGGGCGCGGGTCCGCGGCGGGTGAGGGGCGGCGGCAGGTCCGGGACGGGGCCCGGTGGGCGCTGCGTAGACTCGCGGAACCGATCCTCCCGTCCCCGGCCGCGACCCGGCCAGGGCGACCGCACACCCCAGGGACCGCTCGTGACCCACGACCGCATCTGCCGTCAGCCCGGTGTCGTCCTCACCGACCACCACTTCACCGTGCCGCTCGACCACGCGCGCCCGGACGGCGAACAGGTGGAGCTGTACGCGCGCGAGGTCGTGGCCACCGGCAAGGACCCCGAGACCCTGCCCTGGCTGCTGTACCTGGAAGGCGGCCCCGGCTTCGGCGCCCGCCGGTTCATCGGGCGCCAGGCCTGGCTGGAGCGGGCCCTCACCGAGTACCGGGTGCTGCTCCTCGACCAGCGCGGGACCGGCCGCTCCGGCCCGCTCAACCGCCAGACCCTGCCGCTGCGCGGCACCCCGGCCGAACAGGCCGCCCACCTGGCGCACTTCCGCGCCGACTCCATCGTGCGCGACTGCGAGGCCATCCGCCCCGGCCTGACCGCGGGCGCGCCCTGGACCGTCCTCGGGCAGAGCTTCGGCGGGTTCTGCGTCACCCGCTACCTCTCCACCGCCCCGGAGGGCCTGGCCGCCGCCCTGATCACCGGCGGGCTGCCGTCCCTCGACGCCACCGCCGACGAGGTGTACGAGGCCGCGTACGCCCGCATCGAACGCAAGAACCGCGCCCACTACGCGCGCTACCCGATGGACGTCGAGCGGGCCCGGCGCATCGTCGCCGCGCTCGTCGAGCGACCGGTCGAACTCCCCGGCGGATACCGGCTCACCCCCGAGGCGTTCCAGTCCCTGGGCCTGCTCCTCGGCACCGGCGACGGCAGCCACCAACTGCACCACCTGCTGGAGGACGCCTTCGTCCCCACCCTCGACGGGCCGGCCCTCTCCGACGCCTTCCTGGAAGCCGTCCACGGCCACCTGTCCTTCGCCGGGCACCCCCTCTACGCGCTGATCCACGAGGCGATCTACGCGCAGGACCCGGCGGCGCCGACCGGCTGGGCCGCCGAGCGGGTGCGTGCGGCGCACCCGCTCTTCGACGCCGCCAGGACCCTCGCGGGCGACGAGCCCCTCCTGTTCTCCGGCGAGACCATCCACCCCTGGCACTTCACTGTCGACCCGGCCCTCGCCCCGCTGCGCGAGACCGCCGAACTGCTGGCGGCCCGGACCGGCTGGGAGCCCCTGTACGACCCGGTGCGGCTCGCCGCCAACGAGGTGCCGGTCGCCGCCCTCGTCTACCACGACGACATGTACGTCGACACCGCGCACTCACTGCGCACCGCGCGGGCGGTCCGGGGCCTGCGGACCTGGGTGACGGACGAGTTCGAGCACGACGGCCTCCGCGCCGGCGGGCCCCGGGTCCTGGACCGGCTGCTGGCCCTGGTCCGCGACGAGCTCTGAGCACCCGCCCGGGCAGGGCGCGGCGGCCGGGCGAGACGTCGATGACAGGGCCTAGGGTGCGGGACATGACCGAACAACAGCCCCAGCCCGCCCCGTTGCAGCCGATGCCCACCGATTGGCGGCGCGCCCTCGCGGTGGTCGCCCACCCCGACGACCTGGAGTACGGCTGCGCCGCCGCGATCGCGGAATGGACCGACGGCGGCCGGGAGGTCGTCTACGTGCTGGCCACCCGCGGCGAGGCGGGCATCGACACCCTCGCGCCCGCCGAGTGCGCGCCGCTGCGCGAGGCGGAGCAGCGCGCGAGCGCGGCCGTGGTCGGGGTGTCGACGGTGGAGTTCCTCGACCACCGCGACGGGGTCGTCGAGTACGGCCTCGACCTGCGCCGGGACATCGCCGCGGCCATCCGCCGGCACCGCCCCGAGCTGATCGTCACCCTCAACCACCGCGACACCTGGGGCGGCGCGGACGGGGGCGGCTTCTGGAACACCCCCGACCACAAGGCCGTCGGACGCGCCGTACTGGACGCCGCCGGCGACGCGGGCAACCGTTGGATCTTCCCCGAGTTGATCTCCGTGCAGGGCCTGGAGCCCTGGGACGGGGTGCGCTGGGTCGCGGTGGCCGGTTCCGCCACACCGACGCACGCCGTGGACGCGACCGCCGGTCTGGAGCGGTCCATCGCGTCCCTGCTGGAGCACAAGGCCTACATCGAGGTGCTCACCGACCAGGACCCCGAGGAGTACGTGCGGACCTTCCTCACCGGCAACGTCCAGCAGGCCTCGGCCCGCTTCGGGGGCCGGCCGGCGGTTCCGTTCGAGCTCTTCCCGCGCTGATCGGACCCCCCTAAGCTGACGATCCGTCAATAACGAGGGGGCCTCGGGTGATCGACACCATCACCACGGAGATCGCGGAGGGGGATGAGCGCGTCCGCCTCGAAGTCGAGGACGGGATCGCGTTCCTCACCCTCTGTCGTCCGGACAAGCTCAACGGCTGGAGTTGGGAGTCCACCCGTCAACTGGGCCTGCTGGCCGACCGGATCCGGTTCGACCCGACGGTCCGGGTGGTCCTGCTGAGGGCCGACGGGCGCGCCTTCTGTGCCGGGATCGACGTCACGGCCCCCGGCGGCGCGATCACCGGACGCACTCCCGCCGAGCGGACCCGGAACTGCCACGAGGGCATCCGTTGGGTGCACGAGCGCTTCGCGGTCCTCGCCCGGCTTCCGCAACCCGTCGTGGCCGCCGTCCAGGGCTACTGCCTCGGCTTCGGCTTCGAGCTCGCGTTGATGGCGGACGTGCGATTGGCGGCCGAGGACGCCGTCTTCGCCCTGCCGGAGGCCCGGCTGGGCGTGGCGGTGGACGCCGGCGGGGACCTGCGCGTCGCCCGCGAGGCCGGCGCCGGCTGGGCGAAGTTCCTGGCCCTGACCGGGCGGCGCATCGACGCCCGTACGGCGGAACGCCTCAACCTGGTCCAGGAAGTCCTCCCCGCGGTCGCGTTGGACGCGGCCGCCCGCGCGCTGGCGGCCGAGATCGCCGCCAACGCGCCGCTCGCCGTCCAGGGCATCAAGCGCGGGATCGACGCCTACGCGGACGCCGCCCTCGCGGCCGCCCTCGACGGTGTCGCGATGACGGCCGCACTCACCCTCACCTCGGAGGACGCCCGGGAAGGGTACGCCGCCAAGGCCTCCCGACGCCCGCCGCACTTCACGGGAGGATGACGGGGCCGCACACGACCGGCGGATGCCGCGGGCGCCGGCGCCCCGAGGGGTCGGGACCGTCGGGTGCCGATCGGATCACGGCCTGAACGGTCCCCGCCCCAACTGGGTCCGGACCGGCACCACTTCGGGGTTCACCAGCGAGCGCCGCTGCCAGTTCGCGCCGTCGACCACCAGGGTGTGCCCGGTGACGAAGCGGGCGTAGGGCGAGGCCAGGAAGGTGGCCGCCCAGCCGAGCTCGCGCGGCGCGCCGACCCGCAGCGCGGGCTGCCGGCCGTCCTTGCCGTCCGGAGCGGCGCCGTCCAGGCCGCCCCGGATGTCCTCGGTCATGTCCGCGTGCGGGACCAGCCCGGGGACCAGCCCGTTGATCTGGATGCCGTACGGGCCCCACTCGACGGCCAGCGTCTCCACGAGGTTCTTCACGCCGGCCTTGGCGGCGGCGCTGTGGGCGAAGCCGGGGCCGCCGGTCCACGCGTACGAGGCGCCGATGTTCACGATCGAGCCGGGGGTTCCCGCCGCCAGATGGCGGCGCCCGAACTCGCGGGTCATGAACCAGGTGCCCGTCAGGGTGATGTCGACCACCGCCCGCCATGCGTTCGGCGACAGGTCCTCCGCCGGGCAGGGGAAGTTGGCGGCGGCGTTGTTGACCAGGACGTCCGGCGGGCCGAACGCGGCCTCGGCGGCGTCGAAGACATCCGAGACCCGCTCCGGGTCCCGGATGTCACAGACGGCGGCCGCCACCCGGCCCGCGCCCGGGACGGACGCCAACTCACTGCACGCCGAGTCGAGTTGCGCGGCACGTCGGCCGGCGATCACCACGTCGGCGCCGAGCCGGGCGAACTCGGCGGCGATGGCCTTGCCCAGCCCGGTGCCGCCGCCGGTCACCAGGACCACCTGCCCCGTGTAGGTCCCGGGGGGCAGGGCGGCGGCGCCGAGCGGCGGCGGCGCGGGCAGACCGCGCAGAGGGTTCTCCATGCGCCCATCGATAGCGTGTGGACGCCCAGATCACCATGCCCGGGGCAGGCCTACCGGCCGGGCGCGTACGCCTGCTTGCTCGCGCAGGTCCAGATGACCGGCTTGAGCTTGCCCTTCGCGTTCACGGCCGCCCCGCCGAGCCGGTCGTCGTCGGTGACCGCGTCGGCCGTGCTCGGCGCGTCCTTGGCGAGCCGGGGCAGCGCGAGGGCCGGGCCGGAGCCGGGCCACCACTGCGCCTGGTCCTGGAGGGTCATCGACTCCGGGTGGAACTTGGCCGTGCCGACGCTCACGTTCGTCGTCGGGCTGATCGCCTCGAGGGTGCCGTACGGGTGCGTGCTCGGACGCCGGGGGAGGAGCCGGGGCCGGTGTGCGGGGGCGTCCGGACGAACGGCCTGTACTCGTGCCAGGGCCCCCGCCAGTCGTAGCCGACGATCCGACCGCTCTCGTCGATGTCCTGGACGTGGCTCGGCTCCAACGTGCCGCTGCCGCTGGGCGCCAGGGTGCGCGCCGGGCTCTCGTCCCCCGGCCACAGCACGGGGTAGCTGCCCTGGAGGTGCTGTTCGGTCTCGGGTACCTCGTAGTCCTGCTCGGCCAGCACGTCCCCGCGGCCGTTGATGCCGGTGACCATCTCGATGCGCGTGCCCGGGCCCGCGTCCTCCGGCACCGGAAGGTCCCGCACCTTCACGCCGTCCTTCCACACGGCGCCGCCCGGCGTGCCCCGCGAGACGATGTACCCGGGGCTTGCCGCCGGACACGCCGACGCTGAGGTTCCCCGCGCCGAAGTCCAGCACCCCCTGTGTCTGAACGGAGTCCGGGTAGTAGGTGTCGGGCGTCAGCGCGCCCAGGACCTGGATCTTCGGCGTGCACGGGGCGGCCGCGGCGGCCGGTCCGGCGGCCGTCACGAGGCCGGCCACGACCACGGCCGCCGCCGCTGCCGCCGTGCCCCGTCTGATGCGCACGTTGTTCATCGGTGAAATCCCCCTGGTGATGACGGTGTGGCGCCGCCGCGCACACGGCGGCGACAGGTGTCATGTCCCCTGTGACACCTGCTTGTTGATGCCATCTCCGAGGGCCGGTCCGCCGGCTGTCCTCGCGGGTGCGGATCTCCGGGCGCGGACCGTGCGGGAACCGGGTCCCCGGGGAGAGACCGGCGGAAGTGGTTCACAGATCGACAAGCGACCGCTTAGTATGCCCGCGGAGCGTGGTTCCTCGACGGCGGCTGGAGGCCCCGGATGCAGGCATGGCGAGTACATACCCCCGGTGAGCCCCGCGAGGCCATGCGCCTCGAAGAGGTTCCCGAACCGATTCCCGGCGAGGGCGAGGTGCGCCTCAGGGTGCTCGCCGCCAACGTCAACTTCCCCGACGCCCTGCTCGTCCGCGGGCAGTACCAGATCACACCGCCGCTGCCCTTCACCCCGGGCGTGGAGATCTGCGGCGAGACCGAGGACGGGCGCCGCGTCATCGCCAACCCGAGCCTGCCCCACGGCGGCTTCGCCGAGTACGTCACCGCGCCCGCCCGCGCCCTGCTGCCCGCCCCGGACACCCTCGACGACGCCGAGGCCGCCGCCCTGCACATCGGCTACCAGACCGGCTGGTTCGGCCTGCACCGCCGGGCCCGCCTCCAGGCGGGGGAGACCCTGCTCGTCCACGCCGCCGCAGGTGGCGTCGGCAGCGCCGCCGTGCAGCTCGGCAAGGCCGCCGGGGCCACCGTCATCGGCGTGGTCGGCGGCAAGGCGAAGGTCCGCACCGCCGAGGAACTGGGCTGCGACCTCGTGATCGACCGCACGGCCGAGGACCTCGTCTCCCGCGTCAAGGAGTTCACCGGCGGACGAGGCGCCGACGTCGTCTACGACCCGGTCGGCGGCGCCGCCTACACCGCCTCCACCAAGTGCGTGGCCTTCGAGGGACGGATCGTCGTCGTCGGCTTCGCGAGCGGCACGATTCCCACCCCGGCCCTGAACCACGCCCTGGTGAAGAACTACGCGGTCCTCGGCCTGCACTGGGGGCTCTACGCCATCAAGGAACCCGCCTCCATCCTCGCCTGCCACACCGAACTCACCCGACTGGCCGCCGAGGGTGCCATCGCGCCGCTGGTCAGCGAACGCGTCCCCCTCGCCGCGGCCGCCGACGCCGTGCAACGCCTCGCCGACGGCGCCACCACCGGCCGCATCGTCGTGCTGCCCGCCCTGGACGGAGCCACCTCCCGATGACCACCGCCGACGAACTGCGCGTTCAGGTGGCCGAGTTGCTCGCCGCGCACCCGCCCGCCGACACCCCCCGGGACGACTTCCTGCGCGCCCGCTTCGACGCCGGACTGGCCTGGGTCCACTACCCCGAAGGCCTCGGCGGCCTCGGTGTGCCCCGTTCGCTCCAGGCCCTCGTCGACAGCGCACTCGAAGCCGCCGGAGCCCCCGACAACGACCCGCGCCGCATCGGCATCGGCCTCGGCATGGCCGCGCCCACGATCCTCGCGTACGGCACCGAGGAGCAGAAGCGCCGCTTCCTGCGCCCCCTGTGGGTGGGCGAGGAGGTCTGGTGCCAGCTCTTCAGCGAACCCGGCGCCGGCTCCGACCTCGCCGCGCTCGGCACCCGGGCGGTCCTCGACGAGGCCGCCGGCGAATGGGTGATCGACGGCCAGAAGGTGTGGACCTCCAGCGCCCACACCGCCCGTTGGGCCATCCTGATCGCCCGCACCGACCCCGACCTGCCCAAGCACCAGGGCATCACCTACTTCCTCTGCGACATGCACGCCGCCGGCGTCGAGGTCCGGCCCCTGCGCCAGATCACCGGCGAGGCCGAGTTCAACGAGGTGTTCCTGACCGGCGTCCGCATCCCCGACGGCCACCGCCTCGGAGCCGTCGGCCAGGGGTGGGCCGTCGCCCGCACCACCCTCATGAACGAACGCGTCTCCATCGGTGGCATGCGGATCCCGCGCGAGGGCGGCATGATCGCCCCGGTCGCCGCCACCTGGCGCGAACGCCCCGACCTGCGCACCCACGACCTCCACCAGCGGCTCCTGGAGTTGTGGGTCGAGGCCGAGGTGGCCCGCCTCACCGGCGAGCGGTTGCGCCAACAACTCGTCGCCGGCCAACCCGGCCCCGAGGGCAGCGGCATAAAACTCACCTTCGCCCGCCTCAACCAGGAGATCAGCGCCCTGGAAGTGGAACTCCTCGGCGAGGAAGGCCTGTTGTACGAGGACTGGACCATGCGCCGGCCCGAGATCGTCGACTTCACCGGCCGCGACGCCGGATACCGCTACCTGCGCGCCAAGGGCAACAGCATCGAGGGCGGCACCAGCGAAATCCTCCTCAACATCGTCGCCGAACGCGTCCTCGGCCTGCCCGCCGAACCGCGCGACGACAAGGACCTCGCCTGGAAGGACCTGGCCCGATGACCAGCCCGCGCGCCCCCTTCGACCTGCTCTACTCCGAGACCGAGGAGGAGCTGAGGTCCGCCGTACGCTCCCTGCTCGCCGACCGCTGCGCCCCCGCGAGCATCCTCGCGCGCGTCGAGACGGACCACCCCCACGACCCGCGGACCTGGCAGACCCTCGCCGCCGGGATCGGCGCGGCCGGACTGCTGGTGCCGGAGAAGCTCGGCGGCCAGGGCGCGAGCCACCGCGAGGCGGCCGTGGTCCTGGAGGAACTCGGCCGGGCCGTCGCCCCCGTCCCCTACCTGACCGCCGGGGTCCTCGCCGCGGAGATCCTGCTCGGCTGCGACCCCTCCTCGGACGCGGTGTCCGCCCTGCTGCGCCAGGTGGCCTCCGGCGAGCGGCTCTGCGTGCCCGCCGTGCCGCTGACCCTGGCGCCCGGGGCGCCCCTGCCCACCGGCGTGCGTGCCACCGGGGCGGGCACCCTGACCGGCTCCGTCACCTCCGTCGCCGACGCGGCCGCCGCCGACGTGCTGCTCGTCCTCGCCGACACCGGGCTGTACGCCGTCCCCGCCTCCGAGGTCACCCTGACCCCGCTGGTCCCGCTCGACCTGACCCGCCCGCTCGCCGGCGTCACCCTCGACGGGGCCGCGGGCACCCACCTGGCCGATGCCGCCACCGCGCGGGCCGCCGTCGCGGGCGCCCTGCTCAGCGGCGCCGGACTGCTGGCCTCCGAGCAACTCGGCCTCGCGCAGTGGTGCCTGACCGAGACCGTCGCGCACGTACGCGGCCGGCACCAGTTCAACCGTCCCATCGGGTCCTTCCAGGCCCTCAAACACCGCCTCGCCCGTCTCTGGCTCGACGTGGCCTCCGCCCGAGCGGCGGCCCGCGCCGCCGCCGACGCCCTCGCCACGGGCTCCCCGGACGCGCCGCTCACCGTGGCCGTCGCCCAGGCGTACTGCTCGGGCGTCGCCGTCCGGGCGGCCGAGGAGTGCGTGCAACTGCACGGCGGCATCGGCATGACCTGGGAGCACCCCGCGCACCTCTACCTCAAGCGCGCCAAGGCGGACTCCCTGGCCCTCGGCACGGCGGGCCACCACCGCGGCCTGGTCGCGGAGTTCGCGGAACTCCCCGCCCCCGGCCCCCACCCGAGGACGCCGGCCGCCGGCCCGACCCCGTGAGGTGATCCCTATCCTCGTGGCATGACCGCCGCCATCACCCCGCTCACCCCCGCCGACCTGGCCGCGTACCGCGACGAGCTCGCCGATCTGCTCGTCGCGGTCGTCGCCGGGGGATCCTCCCTCGGCTTCCTGACCGGACTCGACCGCGCCGGGGCCGCCGCCTGGTGGGACGGGCTGCTGCCCGCCGTCGAGGACGGCTCCCTCGCACTGTGGGTCTCCCGCGACGGCGCCGACGGCCCCGTCGACGGCACGGTGGGCTGGTACCGGGAGGCGAAGCCCAACGGCCGCCACCGCGCCGAGGTCCGCAAGCTCATGGTCCACCCCGCCGCCCGCGGCCGGGGCACCGGCCGCGCGTTGCTCGCCGAGGCGGAACGGGCCGCGGCGCGGGCCGGCGTGGTCCTGCTGTTCCTGGACACCGAGACCGGCAGCGGGGCCGAGCACGTCTACCGCTCCGCCGGATGGACCGAGGTCGGCACGATCCCCGACTACGCCACCGACCCGCACGGCCGGCTCCGCCCCACCACCCTCTTCTACAAGCACCCGCAGGGGTGACCTCGCCCCTCGCGCCGCGTTAGTCCCCGTAGTCGCGGGACCACCGAGCGAGGGAGACCGTATGTACGCCGCACCGCCCGCACCACTCACCCGGCGCGCGCTCCTGCGCTCGGCCTTCACCGCGGCCGTGCTCGCCGGCACCGCCGCGGCCCTGGCACCCGTACTGCGCGCCCGGCGGCCGCGTCAGACGGTGACCCCGGCCCCGCTCGCCGAGGAGACCTACCGGGGCCGGCACATCGCCGTGGACCTCGCCGGCGTCCGCATCGACGGGCGCCCGCTGCACGTCATGCGCCGTGCGGACGGCAGCTACCTCAGCGGTGTCAACCACTTCGAGTCGTACGGGACCCCCATGGAACTGGCCCGCGCGGCCGTCGACGAACTGGGCACCAACCAGCTGGCGATGGCCGCCCCCCACCACGGCTGACGGCAGGAGCCCCGCGTTGTACACCCGGCAGAACCAGAAGAACCTGACCAGCGCCCAGAAGAAGCGGTTCACGGCGGCCGTGCTGGAGCTCAAGCGCAATGGCACCTACGACCAGTTCGTGCGCACCCACGAGAAGTACTTCGTGCCCGACCGGGATCGAAAGCTCCGCGTCGGCCACATGTCCCCGTCGTTCTTCCCCTGGCACCGCCGCTACCTCCTCGCATTCGAGCGGCAGTTGAGGGCGGTCGACCCGGGCGTGTCCGTCCCGTACTGGGACTGGACCACCGACACCAGCCCCGTGTCCTCCCTCTGGGCCGACGACTTCCTCGGCGGTACCGGACGCGAGGGCGACCGGCAGGTGATGACCGGCCCCTTCGCCCACGCCAAGGGGAACTGGACGGTCACCGTCGGCATCACCGAGGCCGCCTACCTCACCCGCAACCTCGGTCGCCCGCAGAACCCGATCGCCCTGCCCACCCCCGCCGAACTCCGCTGGGCGATCGACGACCCCACCTACGACACCTCGCCCTGGGACTCCACGGCGAGCGCGGGCGGCTTCCGCAACAAGCTGGAGGGCTGGGCCGCCCCGAAGAGCGAACGGTGGCGCAACCACAACAAGGTGCACCAGTGGATCGGCGGCCACATGACCGGTGGCACGGCCCCCAACGACCCCGCGTTCTGGCTCCACCACGCCTTCGTGGACCTCATCTGGGACCGCTGGCAGCAGCGGCACCCGAACTCCGGTTACCTGCCCGCCGCCCCGCTCGCCCTGGGCGACCTCCAGCGCGGCCGGGTCATCTCCCTGGACGAGCCGATGCCCCCGTGGGACGTCACCCCGCGCGAGATGCTCGGCCACCAGGGCCTGTACCGCTACGAATGACCCGCCCGGCCCCACGCGGAAGGGCCCCCGCCGCGCGGCGGGGGCCCTTCGTCACACGGCCTTCAGGGCAGGCGATCAGCCGCCGTAGCCCGCGGTGTGGTGCTGGGCGCCGCCACCCGACTGGTTGATGCAGGTGTTGCCGAACGCCGGGTTCAGCAGACCGATCACGTTGATCGTGTTGCCGCAGACGTTGACGGGGACGTGCACCGGGACCTGGACCAGGTTGCCCGACAGGACACCGGGGGAGCCGACAGCCGCACCGTGCGCTCCGGCATCGGCGACTGCCAGACCCGCACCGGCAGCGATGCTGCTACCGGCGACAGCGGTGATGGCGAATGCCTTCGCGATACGCGACATCAAGATCTCCTCGTGGGAAATAGGGGGCGCCACGGAATCCGTGGCCTTTGACATGGCATACAACGCGGAGAGGGCGGCGGGGTCACGGGCGCGACACCCACCCGGTGGCGGAACATCGCACGGACGCACCCGTACGGGTCGATCCCGGCCGCCGCGACCCGCCCCGCACGCCCGCGCGGCCGCCCGCGCACTCCCCGCGCGCGCACCGGTTCGGCCGGCCGGTGGAGCCGGGCCCGCGCCGGCCGGGTCACGCCTTGTCACCCGTCGCGAGGCTGTGCGACCGTGCCCCGAAGGACGGATTCCGGCGGCGGGCGCACGTCACCTCAGGAGGACACGATGAGCTCAGCGGGCGGCGCCCGACCCCGGGTCGCGATCGGGAGCGGTGTGCTCGAAGGCCGCGTGGAGAGCGACGGGAGCGCCGTCTTCCGCGGCATCCCGTACGCTGCGCCGCCGGTCGGAGCCCTGCGCTTCGCGGCGCCCGCGCCCCCGGCCCGCTGGGACGGGGTCCGCGACGCGGGCGCGTTCGGACCCACCGCGCCGAAGGTCGCCTACCCGGATCGGTTCGCCGCCCTGCTCCCCGACCCGGACGTCCCCGGCGACGACTGCCTGAACCTCAACGTGTGGACCCCCGAGCCGACGGCCGGGGCCCGACTGCCGGTCATGGTGTGGATCCACGGCGGCGCCCTCACCCGGGGATCCGCCGCGGTACCCGTCTACGACGGCGCGGCCTTCGCCCGGGACGGCGTCGTGCTCGTCTCGGTCAACTACCGGCTCGGTGTCCTCGGGTACGGGCTCTTCCCCGACGCCCCCGCCAATCGCGGCCTGCTCGACCAGATCGCTGCCCTCACCTGGGTCCGGGACAACATCGCGGCCTTCGGCGGGGACCCCGAGCAGGTCACGGTGTTCGGCGAGTCCGCCGGGGCGATCAGCATCGGAGCCCTGCTCGCCGCGCCCCGGGCGGCGGGGCTGTTCGCCCGGGCCGTCCTGCAGAGCGGCGCACCCGAGGTGATGCCCCGGGACCGGGTCCGCCCGATGGTCCGCAGGATGGCCTCGCTGCTCAAGGTGCCGGCCACCGCGCGGGCCTTCGCCGATGTCGCCCTGCCCGACCTGCTCGCCGCGCAGGAGGCGGTGTCGCGCCGGTCGAGCCCGGTCACCGGCGGCCCCGCCTTCGGGCTGGTCGCCGACCCGGACACGCTCCCCGAGGACCCCCTCGCCGCCGTCGCCCCGGACGTGCCGCTGCTGTTGGGCTGGACCGCCGAGGAGCACCGGCTCTGGCTGGCGCCCACCGGGGCGATGCGGGTCCTGGAGCGGATGGGCCCGCTCGCCGTGGAACTGGCACGCGTCCGCGCCGGCAAGGGCCGGGACGCGGTACGGGCCCTGCGCGCGGAACGCCCCGCCGCCGGCCCCGCCGACCTCGCCGGGCACCTGCTCACGGACCGGCTCCTGCGGGATCCGCTGCGGCGCCTCGCCGGATCCCGCCGGGAGGCCCCGAGCCACCTCTACGAGTTCCGGTGGCCCAGCGGGATCCCCGGGCTCGGCGCCTGCCACGCCCTGGAGCTGGGCTTCGTGTTCGACACCCTCCACAAGCCGGAATCCTCCTGGCTGGTCGGGCCCGACGCGCCCCAGGCCCTCGCGGACGAGATGCACGCGGCCTGGGTCCGCTTCGCCGTCACGGGCGACCCGGGCTGGGCGCCGTGGGACGGCGACGGCCCGCCGAAGGTGTTCGGCGGGCCGGAGCGCGAGGAGCGGGCGTCGGAGCGGGCCGTGGGCGTCGCTCCGTAGGACGGTCGGGTTACTCGACCGGTCCCTCCATCACCTTGCTGATGAACTGGATCGGTCCCTCGCCCATGTTCGGGACGTACGTCTTGGCGTTGTGCTGACCGTTGGGGATGACCCTCAGGCTGGTGTGGACGGGCCCCTTGCCGTAGGTGGCGATGAACTTCTTCACGTCCGGCAGGGTCTTCTTGTTGTTCTCGTTGTCGCCGACCTGGAACGCGAGGTAGACGTCCGGGCCCTTCTTCTCGATGAGCTGCTTGGCGAGCAGCTCCGGGTTGTTCTCGGCCTTCTCCTTCTCGTGGCCCCTCCACAGCGAGGAGTCGGGCAGGATGTCCGGGCCGGAGCAGATCGCGGCCTTGAACTTCTCCGGGTACTTCAGCACGGCCTTGAGGCTGGCGAAGCCGCCGGTGGAGGAGCCCATGTAGGCCCAGCCGTCCCTCGACTTGACGGTGCGGAAGTTCTGCCGCATCAGGTCCGGGACGTCATCGGTGAGCCAGGTGCCCATCTTGGGCTGGGCGGGGATGTCCGAGCCGTCCCAGTAGATGCCCTTGTCGTCGGGACCCGGGTTCAGCACGGGCATGGCGAGGATGAACGGCTTGCTCTTCCCCTCGCTGTACCACTTGCTGATGCTGTTCTGGAGGCCGAGGTCGGTGCCCATCCAGTAGTTGGTCGGGTAGCCGGCGCCACCGGGCAGGGCGATCATGACGGGGAAGCCGCTCTTGGCGAACTTGGGGTCGTTGTACTCCTTCGGAGCCCAGACCCACACCTTGCCCTTGAAGCCGGACTTCTTGCCGTCCAGCGTGGTGACGGCCACGTGCGTGCCGTCGGCCAGCGTCATGGAGTTCTTGAACTGCGCCTTCGGGCCCGTGGGCATCGACATCTTCGAGGTCGCCGGCGGCTTGGCGGCTTCCTCGTTCTTGCCGTCGGGAGCGCCGCCGAAGGAGACGTCCTTGCCCTTGTCGCTGAAGGGCGGTATCTCGAAGTGGCTCATCACGAGTGCCGCGACGCCACCGAGCGCGAGGACGGTGGTCCCCGCGATCAGCCAGCGCTTGACCTTGGACTTGCGCCGGGGCGGCTCGTCGTACGGGGGCTCGTCGTACGACTGCTGTCCGTACTGCGCGTCGGGCCCGCCGTAGGGAGGCTGTTGGGCGCCGTACTGACCGTTGTACGGGGCGCCGCCCCCGTCGCCGTACGGACCGCCCTGCCGGCCGTACGGGTCGCCGCCCTGCCCGCCCTGGGGCCGGCCCTGGGCGTCGTACTGCGGCTGCCCGTACGGCTGCCCGTACTGCGGCTGCCGGCCGGGACCGCCGCCCTGCTGCTGGCCGTGGGGCGGCCGGGGCTGCTGCGGCGGCTGCCCTTCAGGCCGATACGGCGGCTGGTACTGCGGCCCGTCGGGTGCGTACGACATGTGCGGTGGCTCTCCGGCTGCTGCTGCCCCGTCGGGGCGAGGTTTGACTGCTTCCGTTCGAATGATGAACGAAAGTGCTCCGAGGTTCCGCATTTTAACTTCTCTTGACATTCCGCGGGGACGGCCATTGCCCGCCCCCAGGAAGGTGTGGGGAGTTCCCGTTCTGTTCGCCGGCCATCCCTGGCCCATGCACATGCCGCTGGGTATGGTGCGTCCGCGCCGCCGCCACCCCCCCGCACGCCCGGAGGTATGTCCCGTGTTTGGCATGTCCCTTTCACGTCCCCGCCGCTCGACCGCCCTGGCCTCCGCCTTCGGCGTGACCGTCGCGGGCGTCGCCGCATGGGCGGGCATCGCAGCCGCCCAGCCCGCCCACGCGGCCGCCCTTCCCGCCCCCGACCACGTCGTCGTCGTGGTCTTCGAGAACCACGCCTACAACCAGGTCATCGGCAGCTCCAGCGCGCCCTACATCAACTCGCTGAAGACCGGCGGAGCCAACCTCACCCAGTCCTACGGCATCACCCACCCCAGTCAGCCGAACTACCTCCAGCTCTTCTCGGGCTCGAACCAGGGGGTCACCGGCGACAGTTGCTACACCCCCGGCTTCAGCTCCGCACCCAACCTCGCCTCCGAACTGATCGCCGCCGGCAAGAGCTGGGCCAGCTACAACGAGACCCTCCCCGCCCAGGGCTCCACCACGTGCAGCAGCGGCAACTACGCCCGCAAGCACAACCCCTGGTTCGCGTTCTCCAACGTGCCGACCTCCACCGCCAAGACCATGACCCAGTTCCCGACGAACTTCACCACCCTGCCCAAGGTGTCCTTCGTCGTCCCGAACCTCTGCAACGACATGCACGACTGCTCCGTCGGCACCGGCGACACCTGGCTCAAGAACAACCTCAAGCCCTACGCGGACTGGGCCAAGACCCACAACAGCCTCCTCGTCGTCACCTTCGACGAGGACAACAGGCTGGCCGGGAACAAGATCCCGACCGTGCTCTACGGCCAACCCGTCACCCCGGGCAGCACCTCCGCCACCACCTACAACCACTACGACGTGCTGCGCACCCTGGAGGGCCTGGCCGGGCTGACCACCCACGCCGGCAACGCCGCCGGCGCCCAGGACATCACCGGGATCTGGGCCTCCTGACCATGTACGTCGCGGACAGTCGCGGAACCCCCGCGCCCGCCGTGCCCCCCGAGTCGCCGGCCGTCGCCCCGGGCACCCGCCCGGGGCGGCGCGCCGCGCTCGCCCCCACGGTCCTCGCCCTCGGCACGGTCAGCCTGATCACCGACGTCTCCTCCGAGATGGTCACGGCCGTGCTGCCGCTCTACCTCGTCGCCGGACTCGGCCTCTCCCCGCTCGGCTTCGGACTGCTCGACGGCCTCTACAACGGCGTCAGCGCCCTGGTCCGGCTCACCGGGGGCCACCTCGGAGACCGCTTCGGCCGCCACAAGCTCCTCGCCGGGCTCGGCTACGGACTCTCGGCCCTCTGCAAACCGCTGCTGCTGCTCGCGCACACCCTGCCCGCCATCGGGATCGTGCTCGCGCTCGACCGCACCGGCAAGGGCCTGCGCACCGCCCCGCGCGACGCGTTGATCTCCCTCTCCGCGACGCCCGGGGAACGCGGCCGGGCCTTCGGCGTCCACCGGGCCATGGACACCGCCGGCGCGTTGATCGGGCCGATCCTCGCCTTCCTCATCCTGCGCGGCGCCGCCGAGGGCTACGACGCCGTGTTCACCGTCAGCGCCTGCGTGGCCGCGCTCGGCGTCCTGGTCCTGGTGCTCTTCGTACCCGGCCGGCGCACCACCCCCGCCCCGGCCGCCGAACCCGTCTCGCTGCGCGCCGCCCTCGGACTGCTGCGCCGCCGCGACCTGCGCCGCATCGGCCTCTGCGCCCTGCTCCTGGGACTGTGCACGGTCAGCGACGCCTTCGTGTTCCTGCTGCTCCAGCGGGCCACCGGACTCGCGGACCGCTGGTTCGCGCTGCTGCCGCTCGGCACCGCGGCCGCCTTCTTCCTGCTGGCGCTGCCGCTCGGCCGACTCGCCGACCGCATCGGCCGCGGGCGCGTCTTCCTCGGCGGGCACCTCGCGCTCCTCGCCGTGTACGGGCTCCTGTTGACCGGCGGCGGACACCCCGCCCTGCCCTACGCGGTGCTCCTGCTGCACGGCGGTTTCTACGCCGCGACCGACGGGGTGCTGATGGCGGCCGCCGCCGACGCGGTCCCCGAGGAACACCGCGGCGGCGGGCTCGCCCTCGTCCAGACCGGACAGGCCCTCGCCCGGTTCGCCGCCTCGCTCGGCTTCGGCGCGGCCTGGACCGCCTGGGGCGCCCGCCCGGCGCTCCTCGTCGCGGCCGCCCTGCTGGCCGCGGTCGTCGCCGGGTGCGTCCGACTGCGGCCCTCGCACAACTGATCCCCCACCCCGAAAGGTCCCCATGACCCTCCAGCGCAGGATCCTGATCCTCGTCTCCGCCGTCGTGCTCCTCGCCGCCGTGGGGGCGCTCGCCGTCGTACGGGCCTCCACGCGCGCCGAGGAGAAGAACCGGACCCGGGCGGGCGGGCCCCCGGTCAGCCGAGGCGAGGTCTCGCTCGACCGGGGCGACGCCGGGGCGCGGATCGTCTTCCGGAACATGGCCTGGGGTCCGCACCGCGACGAGCTGGCCACCGCCGCGGCCACCGCACCCGACGGCCCCCGCATCGCGTCCGGCGTGAGGTGCCTGCGCTTCCACTCCGCCGCGGGCACCGGAATCTGCCTCCAGGCCGTCAAGGGCGGGGTCCAGGACACCTACCGGGCCGTCGTGCTCGACGCCCGTCTCCACGAGGTGTCCGCCCGCCCGCTGGCGGGCATCCCCACCCGGGCCCGGGTCTCGCCCGGCGGCCGGCTCGCCGCCTGGACGGTCTTCGTCGGCGGTGACTCGTACGCCGGTACGAACTTCTCCACCCGGACCTCGCTCCTCGACCTGCGCACCGGCCGGTTCGACGCCTCGTTGGAGGACTTCGCCATCCGCAAGGACGGGAAGGCCTACCGGGACGCCGACGTCAATTTCTGGGGCGTCACCTTCGCCGCCGACGAGCGGACCTTCTACGCGACGCTCGCGACGGGCGGACGGACCCACCTGGTCCGCGGGGACGTGGTCGAGCGGACCGTGACCACGCTCCGGGAGAACGTGGAGTGTCCGTCCCTGTCGCCCGACGGGACCCGGCTCGTGTTCAAGAAGCGGGTGCCCGGCCTGTCGGCCGACGCGCCCTGGAGGTTGTACGCCCTGGATCTCGCGTCCATGCGGGAGACCCCGCTCGCCGAAGACCGCAGCGTGGACGACCAGGTGGTGTGGCGCGACGGCCGGACCGTCGTCTACTCCCTGCCCGGGGACTTCGGAGCCGACCTGTACACCGTGCCGGCCGACGGCACCGGGGCCCCGGCCCGTCTCATGGCCTCGGCCCTCGCCCCGGCCTTCCTCGGCTGACGGCCGAGGGGAACGGAACGAGGGCCCGGGAACGAGCGGCCGGTGGCGGTGGCGGTGGCGGTGGCACGGGGCCGGTGCGCCGACCCCGGGAGCGCTACGCCGGGATCAGCGTCTTGCGGCGCCGTTTGCGGGGCGCCGCGCCCGAGACCCTGAGCTCGATGATCGACCGCACGGTGGGCCACTCCTCGTCGAGGATCGAGTAGAAGGCCGTACTGCGCACCGCGCCGTCCAGCCCCCGTGAGTGGGCCCGTCGGACCCCCTCCGAGGTGAATCCGAGGCGCTCCATCGCGGCCCGCGAGCGGCCGTTGCGGGCGTCCGCGCGCAGGGAGACGCGGCGCACGCCCCAGGTCTCGAAGGCGTGGCGGAGCATGAGCAGCTTCGCCTCGGTGTTGATGCCGGTGCCCTGGGCGCCCGGCGACAGCCAGGTGTTGCCGATCTCGGCGGCATCGGGGATCGCGGTCGCCGGGTCGCCGAACGGGACCCCGGGCACCGCGGGCCACACGAGCGGCCCCTGCCAGTAGTCGAGTTCCAGGAACCGGGTCGAACCGACGACCCGCCCGTCCGTGGCCCTGACCACGGCGAACGGGAGCGATCGACCCGCCGCCTGATCGGCGAGGGCACGGTCGATGTACTCGTGGGACGCCTGCAACCCGTGCGGTACGGGAGTGAAGGCGTAAGTCGTACGATCCTCGGCCCCGGCCATGGCCAAGGCCTCGGTGTGGTGGGGGGCGAGGGGCTCAAGCCGCAGGCTGCGGCCGGCGAGGAGTACGGGTACGGGCACGGAGCCTTCGGTCCTTCTGGGCGGTGGGGTGGTTGCACAGTCTGCGCTCCTGACGTCACCCCCCGCGCAAAACGCGAGTGAAAGGCAACGGGCTGTCAGGTGAACGCGAGTGGCTCAATGTAGCCCCTCGAAGTCCTCTCATGAACCCCCTGAATGGCAACGTCGCGGCCACGTTTTTCGATCAGTTCCGTCCCCCGGGCGCGGAGCCCGCAACCCTGATCCACGGACAACCGTTCCACCGCTCGACACGGACCGCCCGGCCGGCCGAACCGGCCCCGACCCGAGGCCGTGGCATGGCCCCTGACCTGCGAAGACACCGGGGGAGCCACGTGCCTGCGGCGGCGGCTGCGAAGGCCCGCTCCGCGGACGATCACGCCGCGCGCCCCGACACCTCAGGGCATCGAACAGGCGGTCGCCGGCGGAGTGTGCGCGGGCGGGCGGATCGCGAGGGCGCCCCGTTGCTCCACCCGGGTCGCACGCGGGCCCGATCACGTCCCGACGAGCCCCCGGGGACGCCCCCGCGCCCCGGTCCGGCGCGCCCCTCGGCGCGGTGAGTGGTCGACCGGGCGCGCGCCTCCGGTCGCAGGGGAGCGGGCCCGCGCGGGCCGTCGTAACGTCAAGGGGAACCGCTGTCGGAGATCGGGAGGATCCCATGCTGCGAGGTCTCGCCACGCTCAGTTTCTGGGCGCACGACCTGGACGCCGCGAAGCGCTGGTACACCGAGCTGCTGGGGATCGAGCCGTACTTCGAGCGCCCCGGATACGTGGAGTTCCGGATCGGCGACCGGCAGGACGAACTGGGGATCATCGATGCCCGGTACGCCCCGCCCGGCGCCGTCATCGGGACCCCCTCCGGGGTCGTCGCGTACTGGCACGTGGACGATCTGCCGGCGGCCCGCCGCAGGCTCCTGGAGCTGGGGGCCAAGGAGTACCAACCGATCACGGAGTGGGGCGACGCCGGCTTCGCGACCGCCTCGGTGACCGATCCCTTCGGCAATGTGCTCGGCGTCATGTACAACCCGCACTACGTGGAGATCACGGAGGGTTCGGAGCCCGCCTGAGATCATCGGGGCATGGACGACGTACTGCGGCGGCTGGCCTCCGTCGGGCCCTTCTTCACCGTGCCGTACGGGAAGGAGCCGCCCGGCCCCGGTTTCCGCCCGCTCGACGCGTTGTACACGGAGCACCTCGACCCGTACGTGAACGAGGTGGGGCGACGCATCCGCAGCGGGCCCGGCCGGGTGGCGGCCTCCACCGCGCAGTTCGGGATCGCCTCCCGACTCTGGTCGCTCGGGCTCGGCTGCGCCGCTCTGGCCGGGCGGGTGCCGGACCTGGCGCCCGACCGGGTCTGGTGGCGGCTGCCCGGGGCCGGCTCGCTGGAACTGTGGCTGCCCGGACCCGGGGAGGGCGCCCTGCCCGCCGAGGCGCTCGGCGACACCGTGCTCGGGAACCTGGCGGCACTGGACGCGCCGCTGCGCGCCCGGTTCGGGGTGTCCGCCAGGGTGTTGCGCGGCAACACCGCCTCCGGTCTGGTCGGGGCGCTGCGGGTGCTGCTCGACCGGGTGCCCGGCGGCCCGGCCGTGGCCCTGGTCGACGCGCTGCTGTCCGAGGACGGGGCGCTCGGCGGGACGGGCACCTTCGTGTACGAGGAAGGGCTCGGGACGGCCTTCCTGCGCCGCAGTTGCTGCCTCTACTACAAGGTGCCGGGCGGCGGCCTCTGCGGGGACTGCGTGCTGCGCTCGCGCGGCCCGAAACGGAGCGGGGCCACCGGGGAGTAGGCGTACCGCCCCCCCCGATGGCCCTGCCGTGACCTCGCGCCGTCCTGTGCGACCGGCGCCGGTCACCCGGATTCCGACTAGTGCAGCGCGTCGCAGGTCCTTTGCCGGTTGGGCGTGGCTGGATTGGTGACGCTGTGTGAGCGCGCAGGCATCCTGCGGGAAGCGGTCCTCGGACGACCCGGCTTCGGTCCGGCACACGGTG